>NZ_CP019985.1:3600000-4200000 GCF_002250115.1 Shouchella clausii
CCATTTACGCTAAACAGCTTGAGGCTGAACAAGTAATTACGGCTAAAGAAGCACAGAAGCTAGATACCGATATGTACAACTACTTGCTTGAAGAATACAACAAAGTCAACAGCGATAAATCAGAGAAAAAATATGAGCTGAGCCCTCCTGACTTTATTGTGGATGGCTTGCCAAAAGTGAAAACCGCTGTCGAAAAAGAAAAGCTTGTTTCCATAAATGAACAGTTGCTTGACTGGCCGAGTTCGTTTAAACCAAACCAAAAGCTGGAAAAAATCTTGAAGCGCCGTGCCAGTGCATTTGACGGCGAAGGCAACGTTGATTGGGGACTGGCTGAAATCCTTGCGTTTGCTTCAATTCTCCATGATGGCACGCCAGTCCGCTTGAGTGGCCAAGATAGCGAGCGTGGCACGTTTGCACACCGTCACTTTGTCTTGCATGACCGCGAAACCAATGAAACGCATGTACCGCTGCAAGCGTTTAAAGATGCCAACGCGTCTTTTGCCGTTTACAACAGCCCTCTTACAGAGCAGGCATGCGTTGGCTTTGAATACGGATACAATGTTTTTTCAAAAGAGACGCTAGTGTTATGGGAAGCTCAATTTGGCGACTTCGTCAACGGCGCCCAAGTAATGTTTGACCAGTGGGTGTCAGCTGGGCGAGCCAAATGGGGGCAAAAGTCAGGTCTTGTTGTCTTGTTGCCTCACGGCTATGAAGGCGCCGGCCCTGAGCATTCCAGCGGGCGTGTTGAGCGCTTCTTGAGCTCGGCAGCAGAGAATAACTGGACAGTTGCCAACTGCACGTCAGCCGCACAATACTTCCATATTTTGCGGCGCCAGGCGAAGATTTTGCAAAAGAATACAGTGCGCCCACTTATTATCATGACGCCAAAAAGCTTGCTCCGTAACCAAGTGGTTGCCTCGCCAACGTCTGCTTTTACAGAAGGCGAGTTTCTGCCGATCTTGGAAGAGCCAACGCTTGGTCATGATCCCAATGCGGTTAAACGGATTATATTGTGCAGTGGAAAACTAGCAATTGAGTTGCAAGATTATGTGAACAAAAACGATGAGGACTGGAGTTGGGTTCACATTATCAGGGTAGAAGAGCTGTACCCGTTTCCGCGTCGCGCGATTCGCGAACGGTTAAAAGAGTTTCCTAACTTAGAAGAAGTCAAATGGGTACAAGAAGAGCCTAAAAACATGGGCGCTTGGACTTTTATGGAGCCGCGCATTCGCGAAATCTTGCCTCCAGGGGTTCCGTTGAGCTATATTGGCCGCACATACCGGTCAAGCCCGGCTGAAGGCGTATCCAATGCCCACAAAGTGGAACAAAAACGCATCGTAACTGAGTCATTGACTCGCAAAAACTAAGGAGGCTTTTTGACGTGACTGAAATCAAAGTACCTGAGCTTGGAGAATCGATTACAGAGGGCACCATTTCTCAGTGGTTAAAAGAAGTAGGCGATTATGTCGAGCAAGGGGAGTTTATTGCTGAACTTGAGACAGACAAAGTCAACGCCGAAATTCCCGTGGACACGGCTGGTGTGATTAAAGAATTCAAACGGGAACCAGGCGATACCGTAGAAATTGGCGAAGTGATCGCGATTATCGATGAAAGCGGCTCTGCTGGCGGCGCCTCTGCAACAAGCGAAAGCACAAAGGAAGAAGCCACGGCAAAAGAGGAAGCACCGCAAGAAGAGAAGCAAGCTGAGCAAACGCAACAGCCAGAAAAAGAGGAAGCTGTAAGCAACAACCGCCCGCTTGCCTCGCCAGCAGCACGAAAATTGGCGCGTGAAAAAGGCATTTCCCTTGATGCGATTACGCCAACGGATCCAACAGGAAAAATTCGCCGCCAAGATATCGAAGCCCATCAAGCAAAACCAAAACAGCCAGAAGCGCCGAAAGCACCACAGTCTCCTGCACCAGTAAGCGAAGGGGAAGCAGGCAAACCTGTTGAACGGCAAAAAATGTCGCGTCGCCGGCAAACGATTGCAAAGCGGCTTGTCGATGTTCAACATGAAACAGCGATGTTGACGACTTTTAACGAAGTTGATATGACCGCAGTCATGGATTTGCGTAGCCGCCGCAAAGATGCATTTTCTGAAAAACATGGTGTGAAGTTAGGCTTCATGTCTTTCTTTACAAAAGCCGTTGTTGGCGCTTTAAAAGAGTTTCCGCTTCTAAACGCAGAAATCCAAGGCGATGAGCTTCTCGTCAAGAAGTTTTATGACATTGGCATTGCTGTTTCGACAGATAGCGGCCTCGTTGTCCCTGTATTGCGGGATGCCGATCGCCTCAGCTTTGCTGGCATTGAGAAAGGCATTGGCGAACTTGGCAAAAAAGCACGGGACAATAAATTGCAATTGGCAGATATGCAAGGCGGTACGTTTACGATTACGAACGGCGGTGTGTTTGGCTCCCTCTGGTCAACGCCAATTTTGAATGCGCCGCAAGTAGGCATTCTCGGTATGCATAAAATCCAAATGCGCCCAGTAGCGATTGACAACGAACGTTTTGAAAATCGTCCAATGATGTATTTGGCTCTCTCTTATGACCACCGCATTGTCGATGGCAAAGAAGCTGTTAGCTTCCTCGTGAAAATTAAACAGCTGATTGAAGATCCTGAACAATTGTTGCTGGAAGGCTAAGGAGATAAGACAGGACAGGGCTGGCGAACCAGCCCTGTTTGCTGTACAATAAAGGAATGCAGCACAAGGAGGGACGATCAATAGTGATTCACCAAACGTGGACGAATGCACCGACGATACGCATGGTGAAATGTGTACATACCGATGCGAAAAAATATATTGTCAACCGTGCTTTGACAGCAGGGAAAGAATATCCGCTTAAAAACGAAACCGACGAGTTTTATTTTGTCATTGACAATACTGGAAAAGTGGGCGGCTATTATAAAGAGTATTTTCAAGGCTAGTAGGCGCTTATACAGATAAAAAGAAGTTTGTCGCAAGTAAGTATCCGCCGGTAGAACCGGCGGTTTTAATTTCGCCCTATAAGGGCACTTTACCAACGAAGTCCCTAAAGGGACCTCTGAAGGGACCGCCAACCGTTTGCGTGACGATCATGGATCATCAACGAACTTTTCCCTTTCAAATACCCCATGAAATACGATACCGACATTTTTGGCGGAATTTTCACCAGCATGTGTATGTGATCAATCATCGCATGGGCTTCGATAATTTCTACATCTTTCATTTCACATAACCTTCTTAAAATAGCTCCAATATCTTTTCGCAGCTTCCCATAGACAATCTTTCGTCTATACTTAGGGATAAACACGATATGTTACTTACAATTCCATCTTGTGTGTGATAAACTGTTGTCACTCATGGGTGAGATCTCCTTTCATTGATAGAAGTTGGTTTGGCGGCCAAGTTCTATTATAACGATTGGAGATTTTTCATCACTAGACCTCTCTAGAAGTTTCGTTTTCACACGTGCAGAGCACGTGGTTTCAAACCCATATTAATAGGAACCCCCCCCGTGCTAAGGCAACGGGGGGGTTGATGTTTATTTTACATGTTTTAAGTAATCTTCATACGAGTCTTCGTCAATGATGCCATCCTCTGTCAACTCAATGACGCGATTTGAAATCGTGCGAATGAATTGTTGGTCATGGGAACTGAAAAGGAGCGAGCCTTTAAAATTGATCAACCCATTGTTTAGTGCTGTAATCGACTCTAAGTCCAGGTGGTTTGTCGGTTCATCCAACAGCAGCACATTCGCTCCTGAGAGCATCATTTTTGACAGCATGCAGCGGACTTTTTCGCCGCCTGATAAGACGTTTGCTTGTTTAAGCACATCTTCGCCAGAGAAAAGCATCCTGCCAAGAAAACCACGCAAGAACGTATCACTGTCATCTTCAGGAGAGTATTGGCGCAACCAATCGACAAGATTTAGCTCGTTTCCTTCAAAAAAGGCAGAGTTATCTTTCGGAAAATACGATTGGCTTGTCGTAATTCCCCATTTAAATGTGCCTTCGTCAGGCTCGATTTCACCCATCAAGATTTTAAATAGCGTCGTTTTGGCGACATCGTTTGAACCAACAAGAGCAATTTTATCGTCTTTGTTCATGCGGAACGAGACATTGTTCAACACTTTTTCGCCATCAACGGTTTTTGACAACCCTTCAACCAAAAGCAAATCATTTCCAATTTCACGTGCTGGCGAAAAGTGGATGTATGGGTATTTGCGCGAGGAAGGTTTAATGTCGTCAAGGGTGATTTTTTCTAATTGCTTTTTACGCGAAGTCGCCTGTTTGGATTTGGAGGCATTTGCGCTAAAGCGAGCGATAAAGTTCTCAAGCTCTTTGATTTTTTCTTCTTTCTTTTTGTTTTGGTCTTGTGCCATTTTTAAGGCCAATTGGCTCGATTCATACCAAAAGTCATAGTTTCCAACGTACAGCTCAATTTTGCCGTAGTCCAGATCGGCAATATGCGTGCAGACATTGTTTAAGAAATGGCGGTCATGGGAAACGACAATGACCGTATTCTCAAAATTAATAAGAAAATCTTCCAACCATTGAATCGCTTTTAAATCGAGGCCGTTTGTCGGCTCGTCCAGTAAAAGTACATCCGGCTTGCCAAATAGCGCTTGTGCCAGAAGCACTTTGACTTTGTCTGATTCAGCAAGCTCAGACAACGTTTTATGATGCTGGTCTTCGCCAATGCCAAGCCCTTTTAATAGAACGGCTGCATCTGACTCAGCTTCCCAACCGTTTAATTCTGCAAATTCGCCTTCAAGCTCAGCTGCTTTCATGCCATCTTCGTCTGAAAAATCAGCTTTCATATAAATGGCGTCTTTTTCTTTCATCACTTCATAGAGGCGCGCATGTCCCATAATGACAGTTTGCAACACTTCTTCATGTTCATATTCAAAATGGTTTTGCTTAAGAACAGCTAGGCGCGAACCTTCTTTCATCGAAACATGCCCTGTCTGAGATTCAATTTCCCCTGAAAGGATTTTCAGAAAGGTCGATTTGCCAGCTCCATTGGCGCCGATTAAACCATAACAGTTGCCTGGCGTAAATTTAATATTAACGTCTTCAAACAGTTTGCGTCCGCCATATTGCAAACCAACGTTCGCTACAGTAATCATAAAAAAAGCCTCCTACACATTGAGCATAAAAGGATGCCGCTGTCGGATCCCTATCTCTTTCATCTACTACTACTACGTAGTTTACCGTTTAAACCGTTGCATGTAAACGAAAAGCAGCGATTTTCATGAAAATCATAGAAATCCCTATTTTTTACGATCACTGGAAATGGCAAAAAAGAAACAACCAGCAAACCCGAAGGGGCTTGCTGGTTGGATTTAACGAGTATTCATTTCGCTCGGTTTAGCGCCCCGGCGTTGGTTGCGGTCAAGACGATTAATCGCATCCATTTCCTCGTTGGACAGTTCAAAATCGAACAGATCAAAGTTTTCTTCAATCCGTGATGGCGTTACGGATTTAGGAATCGCAATTGTATTATTTTGCAAGTGCCAGCGGAGGACGACTTGTGCCGTTGTTTTGCCATGTGCTTTCGCAATTTTTTCAACGACTTCGTCGGTTAGTACCTCGCCCCCTTGGTCAAGAGGACTCCACGCTTCCACATAAATATTGTGTTTGGCACAAAAGTCTTTCAGTTCATTTTGAGCAAAGTATGGATGGCATTCCACTTGGTTTAATACAGGCGTTACATCGCACTCGTCAAGGAGTCGCTCCAAGTGCTCAATGTCAAAGTTACAAACGCCGATTGCCCGGACGCGGCCATCGTTGTACAATTTTTCAAGCGCTTTATATGTCTCAATGTACTGGTCATAATGAGGCGTCGGCCAATGAATCAAATAGAGGTCGATGTAGTCAAGGCCAAGGCGCTCCAGACTCGCATCAAACGCTTTTAGTGTTTGCTCGTACCCTTGGTCTGCATTCCATACTTTCGTTGTTATAAATAGCTTTTCTCGATCAATACCCGATTCTTTAATGGCTTTTCCAACGCCGGCTTCGTTTTTGTAAATCATCGCTGTGTCAATCGACGTATACCCCACTTCGAGCGCTTTAGCAACAGCGGGCGTTGCTTCTTCATCTGGCACTTGCCAAACGCCAAAACCAAGCTGCGGCATGTTTACACCGTTGTTTAATGTCACCATTTTCATGTTCAGACACTCCTTTATCGGAATTGGATCAACTCTATGATAGTATACGACATTTACCGATACTTGTCCTTTTTTGTGCTTGCTTGTTTTAAGACAACTGAATATTGTTTTTATGTTAAAGAATTTCTCTTAAGAGGGAGTCGACTTTATTATTAGCCTCGTACTATACTAAAAAGAACAGATCAGTCTATGTAAGGAAGTGTTCAAATGGGACAGGCGTTATTGGATCAAGCGGAGCACGTGTTGCGATCATTGTATGGCTATACGGCTTTTCGGCCTGGCCAACAAAAAATCATTGAGTCGATTTTAAATAAGGAAGATGCTCTTGTCGTCATGCCAACTGGCGGCGGCAAGTCTCTGTGCTATCAAATTCCGGCTGCCGTGCTTGAAGGCGTCACGCTCGTGATTTCCCCTTTAATTGCGCTAATGAAAGACCAAGTAGACGCTGTCAATGAAATCGGCATACCAGCTACTTACATTAATAGTTCATTGACGAAAGCAGAAGAACGAAAGCGTTTGAAAGATGTCGCTGACGGAAACATTTCGTTGTTGTATGTTGCGCCTGAACGCCTCTATGACCACTCGTTCCAAGCGGCGTTGGCAAAGCAACCTCTTGCCTTAATTGCCATTGATGAAGCCCATTGCATGTCACAGTGGGGACATGACTTTCGGCCAAGCTATTTGACGATGGCCAACTGGATTGAATCACTACCAGAAAAAGTGCAAGTTGTAGCGCTTACGGCGACAGCGACACCGGATGTGGCTCGCGACATATGCAGGCGCCTTCACATTGATGAAAACAACCAACATCTTACTGGATTTAAACGAACCAATTTGACATTGCGTGTGTTGAAAGGACAGAAAAAAACCGCCTTTTTACAGCAATACGTTGAAGCAAACCAAGGTGTTCCAGGTATTATTTATGCATCAACGCGGAAAGAAGCAGAAGCGATTTACAGAGCAATCGATGGAAAAACAAACGCTGTTTTCTACCATGGCGGCCTTCCAGAGAAGGAACGGACCGAAAGCCAGGAAGCGTTTGTCTATGACCGGGCTGATGTCATGGTTGCCACAAATGCATTTGGCATGGGCGTCAATAAAGCCAATGTTCGCTACGTGCTTCACGCCAATATGCCAGGGACGCTCGAAGCTTATTATCAAGAAGCGGGGCGTGCCGGTCGAGATGGCGAGCCAAGCGAGTGCATGTTGCTGTACCAAGCACAAGACGTTCAAACGCAACGTTTTTTTATTGAGCAGTCCGACGCATCTGAAGAGAAACGGAAACATGACTTTGAAAAACTGCAATGGATGAGCCGTTATGCCCATACTAACCAATGTTTAGAGCAATTTATTTTAAGCTATTTTGGCGAGGATGCAGGTGAACCGTGTGGGAAATGCAGCAATTGCAAACGGGAAGGGGAACAGCAAGATGTCACACGCGATGCGCAAAAAGTGCTTTCCTGCGTTGTTCGCGTCAAAGAGCGGTTTGGAAAAACAGTGATTGCCCAAGTGTTGACAGGATCCAAAAACAAGAAAATTGAACAGCTCGGTTTAGATAAATTGTCGACATACGGACTGATGAAAGACAGATCGGCAAAAGAAGTCCAAGCGTTTATCGACTTTTTACTAGCAGAACAATACATTGGGTTAACGCCTGCTTCGTATCCGACCATTCAATTGCTGCCAAAAGGCGCGGCTGTTTTAAAAGGCGAAGGCCAAGTTTATCAGTACAAAGAAACGGTTGAACGAACAGTAAGTGACGAAGATCCCATCTTTGCCGCACTCCGCGCTAAGCGGAAATCATTGGCTGATGAGCAAGGAATTCCTCCTTATTTGATCTTCTCCGATAAAACATTAAGAGAAATGGCCGCTGTCGTCCCTCAGTCATTGGAAACATTGGCTACGATTTCTGGCGTGGGCGAACACAAGCTCAGCAAATACGGAGAAGCTTTTTTAAAAACCCTTACTCAATTTGAAAAGCGGGAAAATACAGGTTTGCCTATGGATAAGGCACAGTCTACCGGGCACAAACGTGTAAGTCGTGAGGAAGTCATCAAGCACTTTGAAGCTGGGCAAGCACCAGCTCAAATTGCGGCAACGCTCGGTTTTAGCGAACAAACGATTGTGAAACATTTAATCGCGGCTGAGAAAAACAATGAGACGACAGGTGTCGCCAAGCTCGTCGAGAAAGAGAAAGCGGCCTTGATCCGCCAAGCAATCAAAGAAGTCGGTTCTTCTTATTTAAAGCCGATTAAGGAACATGCCGGTGAAGGGGTATCTTATACAGAGATACGTATTGTCATTGAATTAGGGTGACGGATTTAAGAAAGAGCGGTTGCAGCTTACGGCTGTGGTATGGTACAACAAAATCAGAACGCTAAAGGGGATGATCGCATGATTAAAGAGTTAACAACAGAAGCAGAATGGCAAACGTTTTTACAGGGGAGTACGGACACAGTATCGCTACTATTTAAACATAGTACGCAATGCCCTGTATCGGCAGAAGCATTTGAAGAGTACAAGCAATTTGCGAATGAAAACAATTCCTACCGTTACGGGTTCGTAAAAGTGATCGAATCCCGGCCAGTTTCAAACAAAATTGCCGAAGACTTAGATACCGTTCATAAATCTCCACAAGTGTTTGTTTTAAAAAACAAATCCGTGCGATGGACAGAATCGCATTGGAATATTAAAAAGCAAACAATTGCCGAACATGTCGAAAACGAGCGCTAGCGCTCGTTTTAGGTTGTCGACTTTGTCGACAACCGCACTCAGACTGATAGAAAACGCTTGTCAGACGAGGAGTGCAGGTGAGGGAAGATGCGAATAGAACGGGGGTTCATGAGCATATGACCGAAACAAACGACGAAGTATGCGAGCGTTTGGCTACAGTCTGAGACGAGCGCTAGCGCTCGTTTCTGCTTTTTGCCGCCTTGTCTTGTTTAAGGATGCAGCCATACGTGAATAAAACGAACCCGATCACAAGCAGTGAACAGATCCGCTGAATGACAGAAAACCAATCCATTTTTCCGCCTCCTTGGATGTAGGTTCCCGCTCATAGGCGAATTTATTCTGAAAGAAAAAACAACCGCACTCAGGCTGATAGAAAACGCTTGGCTACAGTTTGAAGGACCGAGCCCTATGGGGTTCGGTCCTTGCAGTTAACCGTGCCAAATAACGTGGCCTGATTGTATTTCTTCATTGACGGAGACATGGAAATGGTGCTTTTTGTAAAAATGGATGAGTCTATCCAAATGATCCCAATCACGCTTGGCAAGCTTGCCTTCAATCAAACAATTGTGTTGCCAGGCCGCATCCTTTAAGTATGCCATGCAAATGGAACCAAAACCACGGTTCGGGTCACCTTTTATATCGTCAATAAAAAGACGATGGGCGTTAACGTATTCAGCTTGTAGGGCAAAATCCCAATGGCCATCATAGGGCGAATGGCAATCGTTAACCATAAGCTGGAGCGTGCGCCCATGTTCTTTTTTGGACACAATCACCCATTCTTCGTTGGGCGTTTGTTCAACGCCAATCACTTCTTTCTGTTCTTCTTTCGCAATTTCCCGAACTTGTTGCTGCATACGGATGAGCTGAATGTCTGTCTGGTCAGCACCCCGTATTTCGATTGTTGTCACAGAATCACTCCTCTTGAATTTGACACCGTGTTCTAGTATAAAGGAAGAAGTATATGGGTGCAAAAAAATGTGGCTAGGAGGGCGGGGGAATGAAAGAAATGGCAATCGCGCCAATAAGCATAAAGTATTCAAAACATTTATGGAAATGGGTCTTTTCTCAAGACAACCCAGAATGGAAACAATGGGATGCTCCTTATTTTGAGCATCATTCGCTCCCTTATGATGAGTTTCGTGAAAAAGCAGAAAACTGGGTCAATCGCCAAGACGTACAAGGAATTTTTGTAGAAGACGAATTAATCGGGACGGTGTCGTATTATTGGGAATGCGAAAAAACCCGCTGGCTCGAGCTAGGCATTGTCATCTTTAATCCTGCCTATTGGAATGGCGGTTATGGCACTGAGGCGCTGCAGCGGTGGTCAGCTATCGTGTTTCACATGCATCCGCAAATTGAACGTGTAGGTTTTACAACGTGGTCAGGCAATAAGCGAATGATCGCAGTTGGCGAAAAATTAGGTTTTAGCCGTGAAGCGCGCATTCGCAAAGTTCGCTATCACCAAGGAGTCTATTATGACTCAATTCGTTACGGGCTAACACGCGAAGAATGGAATACGCGCCAAAACCAACGGTAAAGGCGTCTGTTAAGAAATAAAAGCCAACTCGTCCGCCAATTTAACGCGAATAGCAAGACGTGAAAGTTCCTTGTCAACTTCGCCCCGATTCAAAGAAAGAACAGCGTCATTGATAGAATAGTGGCGGAGTTCGGGAATGTCGCAGATAATGGCAGAAAGCTTTTTTGAAAGCTGAGTAGACGCTTTTCCAGCTAGTAGTTTTTTCTGTGCCCGTTTTAATGGCGGCTGGATTGTGTCGATTTGTTGATATAGCGATTCAATCGACCCGTACGCAGCAATTAGAGGAAGGGCGGTTTTTTCGCCTATCCCAGGACAGCCTGGAATATTATCACTAGTATCGCCGACGAGCGCCTTTACATCAACCCATTGGGTAGGGGAGAGGCCGTAACTGTCTTTAAACGACGCTTCATCCAATAACACTTCTGTTTGCTTCTTAGCAACAATTTGAATGGTGCGGGAAGTCAGCAATTGAAACAAATCTTTATCGTTGCTGTAAATATAGCAAGGACCGCTCGTTTCAGCTTCCCATTTGGCCGAAATAGCGCCGATAATGTCATCTGCCTCATACGGCGGCACTTTTAATTGCTCAACTCCGATGTGGGCAAGTGTTTTCACACATTGTTGATACTGTTGGATTAATGGTTCCGGAAGCTCATTTCGCGTCAATTTGTAGTCGGGAAACGTCTTTCTTCGCAATGCTTCCTCCCGGGGCACGTCCCAAGTGACGATACAATGGGAAATCGAATAATCGGTAATCAGCTTAAATAGTTTTTGGATAAACACGCGAAGGCCATTCACATATAAGCCTTCTTCGTTTCGTTCTAACTTTTCAATCGGGCGGTTATAGCTCGTCGCAAAATACCCGCGGCTCAATAAGTTAAAGCCGTCGACTAATAGCAGAGCCTGTTCATTGGCCAAAACAGTTCCTCCTTTTTAATGGAAAAAAGCCGCCTCCCTGATATCGGGAGGCGTTTTACGCGAACGGATACGTCCAGAAACGTTCGTTGCAAAGACGTTCCTTCGCTTCTTCGACGCCATCATAATAGGCTTTTTCCAGGCTTGGCAACGTCCATGCTAACTGGGAAGCGTGGGCGCGTAACGTATCAAGCTTGCGAATGGCGTACGCTGAAACGTCATGGACGATATCCGCTGGGCCAATCTCTTTTTCGTGGTTATTCGAGAACGCCACTGCGTAAAAAGTAGGGCGCTCGCTCTTTGGTAACTCTGCTAGTGCGGACGCGACGGCGAGGCCAGTAGCGTCATGGTCAGGGTGAACCGCATACCCTGGGTAAAACGAGATAACGAGGGAAGGCTTAAGTTCAGCAACAAGGTCAAGCACCATTTGCTTCAAGCGTCCTGGTTGTTCAAATTCAAGCGTCTTGTCGCGATAACCCATCATCCGCAAATCGGTGATGCCCATCACTGCGGCAGCCTGTTGCAATTCTTTCCGGCGAATGTCTGCCAATGATTCACGCGTCGCAAAAGGAGGGTTCCCTAAGTTGCGTCCCATTTGCCCAAGCGTTAGGCAGGCGTATGTCACTGGCGTTCCTGCATCAATATAAGCAGATATCGTTCCTGAAACACCGAATGCTTCATCATCTGGATGAGGAAAGATGACAAGGACATGGCTTTGTTTTTTCATGCTCGTTCAACTCCCAGCAATCAATTAATCGTCAAAAGGCGTGCGTGAAATTTCAAAGGCGACGCCAAGTTTTCCGTCGGGGCCATGGCCAGCCATTAATAGCCGCCCCTTTTTGTCTAGTTCAAAATGGGTTAACCCTTCGCCATATATCCAGCCAATGTTCATTTTTAAACCAACTCTGTATGGGCCGTTGCCAGCGACAAGGCCATGTTCGAATGAAATAAGGGCATTGCGGATGTAGGCGCTGGCTGAAAAAAACGATTCGTCAAAATGGGAAGCGTAAGCCCCATTTGTCGTTTCTAAATGCAAGTAAACGTCTTCGTTCAGAAAAGAATCAAGCAATGATTGAAGGCGTTCTTTCTCAATCGGTTCCATAATAAACCTCCAGCAAGTAGCATCTATGTATCCACATTATAAGTGAACGATCCAAGGCTGGCAACGGCAACGACTTGACAGGCAGGGCACAGTCATTTTTGTAGGAAAGGGAAGAGCGGTGGTATACTGAATGTAAGAAAAGACAACGTCGAGGGCATTGGCCTGATTTTTTGCGAAAGGGTGTGCGGCTATTGACCACAACTACTTTGACTTTGCCTCGTACAGCGAGGGAATTGGTTGAACCTAACCAAGTTGTTGCCACGTACAAAGAACTAAAAGCTACTAACAGCGAAAAAGGCGCATCGGTCCGATGGTAAACAACCAACCTCCAGAAGAAGAACGATTTGAAGAAGAGCCGCCACTTGAGGCGTTTATGGAAGAAGAGCCGCCCCCAAAAACAAGACCTCTTCGAAAAGCGGTTGTTATGACAGTAGCAGCTGTTGTCGCGTTGGCTATGCTTGTGCAAGGAAGTGCCTTTTTGTTTCAGCATTTCAGTTTAGACGCACTCCGCTTTACGAGCGAAAGCCAACAATTGGAAAAGGAAGGTGATTTTGAACCATTTAAAGAAGCGGTCGTTGCTGTGCAAACAGACAGAGGCCACGGGACAGGCTTCATCATTTCAGAAAGTGGCGACGTGCTCACCAATGAACACGTGATTCGTGGAGCTTCGTCCATTTATGTCCATTTGCCAGATGGAGAGCGTTACGAGGCGACTGAGACGAAAACAGACGAAACGAATGATTTAGCCATGTTGGCGCTTGAAGGGCAGCCAGACAATTTACCGACATTAACGCTTGCCGATACGGCAGCGATCCCCGGAAACACGGTGTACGTAATTGGCCATCCGATGACGCATTCATACATCACAAACAAAGGGGAAGTAAAAGAAAGCCATGATGCCTACCAAGTTCTAGCAATTACCAATGCTGTTTTCCCTGGACACAGCGGTTCGCCGGTGTTGTCAGAAGAAGGAGAGGTCGTGGGAATGGTCTATGCTCGTACTAGTGGGGAAAACGGAAATGGCGAAGGGCTTGCTGTGCCGCTCCGCCAAATCCTCGCATTTGTCGAAGATGATCAGGCACTTAATCGTCGATTTTAACGCCTGCTCCTTTGTTTTTTGCAATTTTGCGTGCTCTTTGCAACGCTTCTTCTTTTGTATTCGCCACATAAGAAGCGCGCTTTGCTCCTTCTGCATAAACAGCCCAGCCATCTTCACGCTTGACAACATGCTCAGGCTTGTCGGCTGTTTTTGGTGAAGACGACGAAGAATCATGTTTAGACGGAGTTACTTTACCATGTTTCAAAAAGTGGGCGACTTCGTTTTCGTCAGCATTTTCTTTCCATTTTTTCGCCTGTTCGGTGGCAATTGGAATGGCGCGGCTTTCAGAGTAGCCGTCTTTGACCATCGAGTTGGCCATTTCAATCGCTTTTTTGCGGACAGCCTTATCGAAATTTTTTAAAGATGAGGGGTAGTCATCCATTGTCCATGGCATAGCCAACACCTCCTTTTCCCTTTGTATTTCCGTTTTGCTGTCGTTCAAACATGGTTTGTTTTCATGCACAAAGGGTATACAGGCAGCAACGAAGAGAAAGGAAGTGTAGACAAATGAATGATCAAAAACAAAACAATAACCAAGAAGATAAAGGCGAGGACATTGTCAAACGCCAATTTAACGAGTCGTTGCACCAAGGAACATCCGAGGACGACAAACAAAAAAGAAAACAGCAAAAGAAAAAATAAGCATGTGGCAGATCCACATGCTTGAGGTTGTCGACAAAGTCGATAACCGCCCTCAGACTGATAGAAAACGCTTGTCAGACGAGGAATGCAGCCGAGGGAAGATGCGAATAGAACGTGGGTTCATGAGCATATGAGTGAGGCAAACGACGACGTATGCGAGCGTTTTTCTACAGTCTGAAGCATGTGGCAGATCCACATGCTTTTTATATTATGGTATACTTTATCGGAATACACAGAAAAGGATGAGGCAAAGTTGTCAATTTTGGATGAACAATCAGCAGTGGGCCGGGAACAAGCATTGCGCCACATTTTAAAAGGTTTTTCTGAAATTGGCGCCCTCCACGACCAGCAACAAACGGTGCCAATTGAAAATATTGCCGCCCTTAAGGAATCTGGCTATACAGCGTTGCCGGTAGAAACGAAATATGGAGGAAGACAGATTTCCCTTAGCGAAATGCTATACCTTCAACAATTGATTGCCGAAGAGGACGGTCCGACCGCCTTGTGCATCGGCTGGCATATGGGGACGATGTACCAGTTGGCCGAGGAGAAAAATTGGCCTAAGCATTGGCACGAACAGATCAGTTGTGAAGTTGTCGAAAAAGGGGTTCTCCTCAACACAGCTGCAACAGAAAAAGCGACAGGGAGTCCGACACGAGGGGGAGCTTTTCAAACGACAGCCAAGTATGAACGAGGCGAGTGGGTCCTAAATGGTACAAAAACCTTTACGACACTTGCCGAACAATTAGATTATTATTTAATTCTCGCTACTGTCGAACCAGAAAAACAGGTAGGCTTGTTTATCGTACCGCAAAACACGCCAGGAGTGACCGTCGAAAAAACATGGGACATGATGGCAATGGGTTCTACTGGAAGCGAAGATTTGCACTTAAAAAATGTCAAGCTGCCAAGTGACCATTTTATTAAAAAGCAAGAAAAGGATGGCCTGCCAACAGCATGGCTGCTCCACATTCCTGCCTGCTATTTGGGAATAGCCCGTGCTGCCATCCGAGAAGCAGCGAAGTTTGCCAATTCATATTCTCCTAATAGCATTCAAGGAACGATTGCTCAATTGCCACACGTCAAACAAAAGCTTGGTGAAGCCGCGATTTTATATGAACAAAGCCGCCACTTCCTGTACAGTGTGGCCAATAAATGGGACGATAGCGACAAAGAAACCCGTATGCAGTTAAACACAGAATTAAAAATGGTCAAATACGCAGTAGTCAACAACGCAAACAGAATCGTCGACTTCGTAATGAGAGCTGTTGGCGCCCATAGCCTATCCAATCAGTCGCCATTATCGCGGTATTATAAAAATGTCCGCGCTGGTCTCCACAACCCGCCCATGGACGACATGGTCGTCCAAGCCGCCGCAGAAAGCGTATTGCAAAGGGAATCATAGCAGCCCGGATGGAACAGCAAAGCTACACAAAGCCAGCCTCCTCGTTAGGCTGGCTTTCCCCATTCAAGTTGCCATTCACTCTACCAAATCACAAGCGCGAGAATCGTTGAAACGAGCAAACCAGCAATTACAGGAATAAAACAGAGCCGCACCAAATCTTGAACATGAACGCGAGCAATACCGGCAACAGCGACGAGAGAAGACCAAGCGATCAACGTGCCGCCGCCAACCCAAATGGCACCCATTTGCCCAATCGCTGCCAAAGTGGCTGGATCGATCCCTGAAACAGGCGCCAATGCACCAGCAAGAGCTCCAGTCAATGGCAAACCAGAAAATCCAGAGCCATCAAGGCCTGTAATCATGCCAATCATTAACAATCCAAATGCAGTCCAACCTGGTTCGGTAGGGATATACGATTCGCCTGCTTCGACTAATTCAAATAAAAACGCTGGCGCTTCGTCAATAGCAAGAATGGCCGGGGCGAAATCGCTGCTACCGAGAAAAAAGAACCCGGCAATAGGGATGACCGGCCCCATTGCTTTAAAAGCAAACAAAAAGCCATCGACTAAATGATTGCTAACATCTTCAAACAATTGTTTTGGCCGGTAAAACAAGCTTGCCACTAGCAAGAGCAAGAGCGCTGCTCCTCCAACTAATGCAGCTCCACTGCCACCTTCCAACTGCAAATTTGTAAAAAAAGACGTATAAAGCATATACAAAATCACTGCTAAAAAAGCCAATGGCACGAAAGCGGCAAATAGTTTAGCCTTCCACGACACCACCGCTGCGTACCTTTGCTTGTATGGCTGCATCCATTCCTTAGGGAAGGACGCACGAAGCTGTTCTTTCCGTCTCTGTGCCTGCAAATACAGCACGAGCATTGCTGTGCCCCCTGCAATCAAAGAAAGCACTAAAGCCCGGTCAGCAACAACAGACACAGGGACGCCAGCAGCCGTTGCGCTTAGCATAGGAGCGATTTGAATCATATAATCACTTGAAAGTGCCATGCCTTGCCCAGCGATGGCAATTGCTGCCGCTCCCACTAGAGGAGGCAGGCCCGCGCGGATGGCAACGGGGAGCAACAACGTTCCTACAAGCGGCACAGCGGGGGTAGGCCAAAAGAATAGCGATATAACATAGGTAATGGCAATGAGAATGAGGTAAGAGAGAGTGGCATTTTTCATGACTTTCCCAAATGGTTTAATCATTTGCTCGTTTGCCCCTAGGGAGTCGAGGCTTTGCAATAAGGCTGTCATAATGGCGATGATCAAAAAAATGCTAAATAATTCTCCAGCTGCCACAAGGCTCGCTGAGAAAATGGTTTGTAAGGCGGCTGCGATCGAACCACTAAAGGCATAACCAACTAAAAACGTCATAAGGATTGCAGGGACAACGACATTTTTGCGCATCAGCATCGTACCAATAATTAGCAAAATCCCGACAAAATAAAGCCAATGCGGTGCAGTTAAGTCCATTAGGCATCCTTCTTTCGTAGGTCGATGCAATAGTGTATGAGCTTACATAGCAATAGGTGAATGACCTAAATCTAAAGAAAAGCATTTTAACTATAATAATTAAGGTTTTTGATGGGGAAGAGATGACAAAAGCCTTTATGGGAGGGAGAGTGTCGGTGATTAGCCAGTCTCTGTATTGGATGATTTCATTTAGTTTAGTAGACCTTAGATGATTTGTTCAATTAAGCGTGACCTATCCAAGTGTACCACATCAGCGATTTGTAAGATGAAATAATCTGTTCAAATTCTCATATGAGAGATTGGAAGCGGAGCAGATGCCTAGAGACTTTAGCTGGTGATGATCCGTGTATTTTTTTCTGTTGAGTATCGTATAAGCTCTGCTATCTTTTCGATCTTAAGCGGGCACAGCCTCACAAGTTGGAACATTTGCAGCGTACTGATGATTAATAAATAAATATGTGGCTGACATGAAATATGGCGGACATAAGAGCATCAATTTGTTAAGGGCACATATGTTCGTATGAAAGACACATCAATTAATCTTGAGAGTGGTAGAATAGAACTGGATATTTTAAAACTTGAAAAGCCATGTCTAATTGTTGTGGCCTAAGGTAAGGCAAAATTTGCTGAGCTCCCTGCTTTTGGTGAAACAATTGTAGTAACACACATCAAAATAAGGTGAAAAGGTTAAAATTCACTGAGGGTAAAGAATTTTAAAAAATAATCGATGTCAAGGTTTACTTTTTTGTAAATTATGTAGTATTATTATATGTATCTACATAATAGGAAGGGGATAAGCCTGTGAATATTGGTACTAATTTGAAGGATGATGCTATAAAAGACATGGTAAAAGCGTTCAGTGCAAGTACTGACGGAGAGATATATGAAATTGAAATGGGTTTTGGTTTAGAAAGAACAAGGAATTTTAAGAATGGGGTATCATGGGATATTACTTTTAGAAATATAGCCGCGGCCGCTGTAAAACATGGCTTAGAGGTAATCAAGATTAAAAGAGGTATCTGGAACTTTATAGCTCTAATGGATCCTAAAACAGGTTACCTGTTCGTATTTACGAAAGAAAATAATTTGGAAATGGTCATAAAAAATAGCGGGAAAAAATCAATTCACTATTTCTACGCTTTTATAGCGATGCATGACGATATAACTGCAGAATCTAGTTATAGTTGCAGTCTTATCCCTGAATTTGATATAGAATATGAAGAAAAGCGAATTATAGAAGCACAAAAAATTCTTGATGAAAACTTTTCTAGAGTAAAGCGGGTTATTTTTGTTACTAAGAAAAAAGAGATGCAAGGTATTTCAACAGTAAAAGCTAAGCTATACGATAAAAACTTTTTTCTAGTTGATACTGAAGACTGGAGTCATTACGCATCTGATGTTGCATATGGAGATCTATTGGAAAATGATGAACTAGAGTCACCAACTTTACCAATGTTGGCTAAAGTAAAACCAAATATAAAAGAACTTAAGCGTTCTAAAGAAAGAGAGCTTGTTAAAAAGAAGGAGAAAGAAAGAAACGGGAAGATTACATTAAGTTAGAATGATTAATCCTCGTTTTTAAGGAGGAATAAAAATTGCTAAAGCGGCAATTTAACGGATCAAGATTAAAAGAAGGAAGAATATATAGAGGGTACACCATAACAGAGTTAGCTGAACACTTGGGTGTTAGTAAGCAAATGATCTCTAAATATGAAAACGGAAAGGCTATACCAACATTTGAGGCATTAGTGGGTATAGTGAATTTGTTAGAATTCCCAAGAGACTATTTTTACGAAGAACCAGTGGAAGTTAAAACAGGAAATACTTATTTTAGATCATTACTATCCACTGGAAAAAAAGATAGAGAAATGCAGCGAGATCGCGTTAAATATTTGTCAATTTTGCGCGCCATGTTGGAGGAATATGTTGATTTTCCTGAGTTGGATTTACCTGCAATTCCAGACGAACATGAAAACGATATTGAATTTGCTGCGAAACGAGTTCGAGATGCCTGGGGATTAGGTACTCGACCTATTAAAAATTTGGTCTATTTAATGGAAACTAAGGGTTTTGTACTCTCTTCTCTAAAATTAGATCAAAAATCAATTGATGCTTTTGGAATGCAGAGTGAAATTAACGGGAAAATTTTTTACACCATTGTCTTAGGGAATGACAAAAATTCTTTTTATAGAAGGCAATTTAGTCTTGCACATGAATTGGCTCACATTATTCTTCACGATCCTTTTTTGAACTTGGAAGACTTAAATAAAGAAGAATTTAAGCAACTAGAGAATGAAGCAAATGAATTTGCAGCTGCATTTTTGCTCCCTAAAGAAGAATTTATTAGAGATGTTTCCATTCATCCAACTGATTTAGAGTACTATAAAGTTCTAAAAAAGAAATGGAATGTTTCAATTGGAATGATGGTTATGAGAGCCTATAAACTGGGTATTATCTCTCAGGGGAGTTATCAATACATGCAGAGAAGTATTAGTAAATATGGGTGGAGAAAACAAGAACCTTTTGATACGATTAAAGAAATGGCTGAGCCAGTCTCTATACGACAAGCTGTAGAACTTTTGATCGAGAATGATTATGTTACTGGAGAAGAGCTCATTTCCAAATTATCTACTGAGTATGGTCTAACCTTATTTAGAACAGATATTGAGGAGCTATTAGCTGTAGACTCCGGTTACCTTAAATCAAAGGTGGAAGCTATACCTAATAATATAGTAAGTCTTAAAGATAGACTAGATAAAGAGCAAAAATTAAATTAAAAAAAGCTAGTCCCCACAGCCAACTGGAGGACACTGATAAATACGGTATTAACCGTGTTTCAGTGTCCTCTTTTTTTATGCAAAAAGGAGTGATTGCAGTATGTTTCAGGATCAGTTGGAGTGGTGCCTGCTTGGGCATCCGGTGCCAGCAAAAAAGAAAACTAAAAAACGCAAAAGGAAGAAAAAGACGTCAAATACGCTATCTACTCGCGGTCACGTGGCGGGGCGGGCTTACCGTCAGCGATAAAAAAGGGAGGGTTCGCCATGCAAGATATGTACTTTTTGCTCAAATCCTATAAAGATCAGTTGCGTGTATTTAGGGCTTACTATGAGGATTTAAAGCCTCCCACGATAGCAGATAAAAAAGCCGAATCTGAAATTGTGGCCGGTATTATTTCAGATTTAGAGCATGTCATCGAGTGGCTGGAAACTGGCCGCTGCCCAGGGGCAAAGAGGGACAATGATAGACGATCCGTATACCAGCTCACCTATCATATGGACCCAGATGCCCTTGAAATTTATGCGAAGTACGAAGAACCAGCTTTTGCCGATGAAGTAGATTATTCGGGGCTATCTATCTGAAAGAGATCGATTGCGCATTGAGGATGCGCTATCGGTGTTGACGGAAAATGAAAAAGAAATCTTTTTAATGCACTATGCACGGAATTTGTCGCTAGGACAAATCGCAAAATATAGGAATGTAAAAAAAACGAGCGTTCAAAATCAACTAGAACGCGCAAAAAGAAAGATTAGGGAACAAACATCATGCAGCCTTTTTGCCTTTGCCGGCTAAAAAGGCTTTTTTTGTGGTACGATTGCCGCCTATATATGAAGGGGGTGAAAATCTCCTGTACAAAGAATCTATTTAGGGCGTGTCGTGCGCCCTCTTTTTTGTTTGCTGCCAGCAGGGCGTTGCGCTGTAGCTTGGCCGGCCAGTGCAGTGCCTTGCTGAGAGTAGACAAAAAGAATGGGAGGATGTATCAGTTTGCGCAGTGTGAAAATGACAAAAAGCGTCTATTAGAGTGCGTATGCGTTTTATATACAAGCTTAACGGCTTATAGAAGAATGGACATGACGAAGATCTAGTCAGCAGAATGCTTGATGTTTCATATACACAGTCATATAAGGCACCAGAAAACATAAAAATCCTCTGCACTTATGGCAGAGGACGCAGTAAAGTGTAGCTTATTTCGGACCATGTTGGTTGAGCATTTCAAGTAAGTATTCCAATTTTGGTAAAATACGATATCTTTGACGTTCCGTGAACATGAGTCTAAGAAGTATTATAAAAATTATACTTCCGAATGTAAAAAGAAGTACAGTTGAGAAATCAAGACCAACTATTACGACCATTACTAAAGCTAAAACACTAACAAAAAAGGGCAAAGTCGCTGCTGTAGTTTTGTATGTAGAAATTTTCTTTATCAGGTATGCTTTAATTGCTCTGTTTACGTCCGGTTCTAATGTTTGTATAGTATTAATTAATAATGCGTGTTTACTTAGTTTTTCAAAACATTTATGGAAATGGGTCTTTTCTCAAGACAACCCAGAATGGAAACAATGGGATGCTCCTTATTTTGAGCATCATTCGCTCCCTTATGATGAGTTCCGTGAAAAAGCAGAAAACTGGGTCCAACTTTCTTACCAAATCTTCAAAGTGGTTTTGGCTAATATCGATACTATCACCGACTAAATTGTTCATCTGTTCTTCAAATTGCTTAAGTTCATGTTTCGGAAAAAATTTCATTTAACCAACCTCCTCCTTTTATTAATCGTCATAAATCAATTGAAATTTAATTTATAATCAAGCTGGGGGGAATAAAAATGACAGAGGTATTGGCGCAAAAAAGATTGGACCAGCTACATAAAGGCGAGATAGCGGAATACAGAGTGGTGAAGGACGCGTTTCCGATCTGCCGTGTTGTTTTACTAGCTTAAGAGGATATAAAGGACTTCAGAAGTAAGGCGCAGTACCACGAGGCGATTATTTACACGTATTAGGGGGTGAACGGTGTGAAAGAAGTAGATTTGTTTAATATGTTTTTATGGCTTGACATTGAGACGATATTAAAAATTATCGAAGACACAGAGTTACTGTTTGAAGAAAGAATGAAGATACATGATGAAAAATTAAAAGAGATTAGTGAGATTAAGGAATGGGATCAATACGAAGAATACCTATATCACTTTGAAGGTGAGATTGACCATTACTCTAAATCGGGCATCTTTCAACTGCGTAATTCTTTTTTCTTAACTTCATATAATTTATTTGAAAGCAAAGTCAGGGAATTGGCTAAAACTAGAGTGCGTAGTGAATTTGAAATGGAGGATTTGAAGGGACAGCTAACTGTTAAAATTAAAAAGTATTTTACAAAAGCTAGTAATGTCCCTATGGATTTTTTTAAAGGAGACCGTTGGAATCGTATTAATAATTATGGTGAGATTCGAAATTGTATTGCCCATGAGGGTGGAGAGATACTAAGAGAAAATAGAAAACAAATTGCGGATGAGTTTAAGGGGATGAGGGTGAGTGATTTAGGTTACTTAGAAATTGATCGAGGCTTTTGTGATTTTATGTTGAATGATCTATATGATTTTTTGTGTGATTTAAATGACAAATTATTCGAATTGAATATTGATAACGACACTATATTTTAACACCTAAAAAGAGCACTTTTATAGACATAAAGAGTCCAGCGGGTAAATACAACAACAAAAAAATATAGGTAGCTGTACCATTGCTTATCGTTTTTTTAAAAGTTATTTTAAAAGTTTGATAGGGGGACAATAATGAATAATAAACAGATTGAATTGCTTAAGCAACTATACGAAAGAGACTAGAGGTACAATTATTAATTTGGTGGATAATAGTGTGAAGTTCATATACCTTTATTTTGGTTAATATGAGAATTTGAGAAAGTAGACACCGACATTTGAAATTAAAAAGGAGAGGGCAAATGATTAACGAGTTTATTTCACAAACTACTGAATTTTTAAATCAGTCAAACATTAGGATTCATGAAAGTGACGTAAGACTTGTAGAAATAAACGACGATTGTTCTACCATAAGGAATTTCTCATATGTTAACTTAAATCCCAATGATATTGCCGAAAATGTTTTGTTACACCCTTTGTTGTTTTTTACGTTACTCGACGCAAATTTGGATCTTAAATACCCAGAGCTAAGCGGAAAATCGTTTTCTCATAGATATAGAAACTTACCTTCTTCTAATGATCAAGAAATCATTTTAAAAGAATGTTACAGAATACTAAAGCTATTGAGGAATGCTTCGGCCCATAATAAAAATTCTATAAGTTATAATGACGAATTTGTATGTGTTTCTTATCAATTTGGGGGAAAGGATTATAAATTGAAGATTAAGAAATACGGATTAGAGCTCATTTACTCCTGTTTGTTAAAGATTTATCTTGATTTTGACAAAATGCTTCCTAACGAATATAGAACTGGGTTGGCCAGAACGTATTATGACGACATACTTGAGAATATATCGTTGTTTTCTGATGATGAAGATACCAATCTAATGTCTATATCTCAGGAAAATTTGCGTATAAAACGCAATGTGCGCTACCGTATTAAAAAACCAGAAATAGAGGAGCTCAATGAACTCAATGGACTCAGAATCATAACTACCTATGCTTCAAATGAAGAAATAATGGCCAGGGATGAATTTTTAATTGAATATAAGAATAAGGCATATTTAGTACCGGCCGAAGTATTAGATAATGACAATAAAATTCAAATAAGTGAATTAAAAAAATGGGTATATAGTGGAGAGTGAGTAAGGTTGGTAAGCTTCAATCTTAGATAGTATGATAGCAAGAAAAAGTTGTGAGTGCACCTAGCCTGTAATTTTCTACGTGATTTTTTATTACTTTTATGGTAATACCTAGACCTGTAGTGGTAGTATCTACTTAGCAATGACTCAAGGAGAGGGTATTGGAGTTGAGAAAGGTATTACTTGTTTTATTAAGCGTATTTATGTTGTCAGCATGTGGTGGAAAAAGTGAAATGCCTGCAGATGCCGAAACTGAAGAGAGCGTCTCTGAAAAGAATAACGAAATGACAGCAACTGCCGCACTGAACTATCTTGAACAGATAACAGAACGGTACTTAAATTCGGTAGAATACGAAGATGGAAGTTTTGAGCAAAAGAGTGAATTGCAAGCAGGGATTAAAAGGTGCGAGGCGATCATTTCCGAAATAGAAGAAAAGTATAAGGCAGACCTTCCGATTGCAACAGAGATGATTGATTTAGCTAATGGAGTTAAAAACACATTACAAGACATGCTAGACGGTGATAACAATAATTTAGAAAATAAGAACCATGCAATAGGCATATTAATTGGGAATATCTCTGGAGAATATCTAGATGGAGAGCTACCACCTACGTTGAAATATAATTTAGAAATGGATAAACGATACACTTATTAAGGTGCTTTATTGTTTGGTCAGTTTTTTGGCAAATAGGCTCGGCAGATGCAAAACAGTGAGAGTGTCCACTAGGGCGCTCTTTTTTGTGCATAAAAAGAAAATAATGGAATAAAAAGGAGCTGAAAATGATGGAAGGCAATGCTTATCAACGCGATTCAAAAGGGAATCTCCTTGTGAAAACCATCAACTACACATTAGACGAATCAGGAAATGCAGTTCCTGCTGGAAGTTCAGGAGGGGGAGGTATGTAGACGTCAAGTTGAAATTTACACTTTTTGCTCGTTTCCTTTTTACACATCTGCTGAAAAAATGCTCTTCCGATTTTTCATCCTGTGACTTCTCTCTTCTTCGCTACCATGGATCACTTCCACACGATGAAGTAAGCGATCTAAAATCGCAGTGGTGATGCCTTGGTCTCCGATTAAATTGCCCCATTCATCTGGACTCTTATTTGATGTCAGGATAATCGAACTTCGTTCGTATAAATGGTTAATTAAATGAAAGAATAGGTTTGCTTCTCTCTGGTCCATGGCCATATACATTAAATCATCAATAATCACTAAGTCGGCATTTCTAATTCTCTTAAGCTGAACTTTAGATTTGTTCAGGTATTCTTCTGATTTTAGAAGCTGCACCAGTTCACCCATTGTAGCGAAATAAACATTAAACCCTCTGTAAACAGCCTCAAGTCCAAGTCCAATTGCGATATACGTTTTACCGATGCCAGGAGGCCCTAAAAGGATAAGATTATAGTGTTGCTCCAGCCAGCTTAATTCTCGGAGTTGAGAAAGCTGACGAGCCGTCAGAACGTTTTGTCCTTTCAGCTCAAACTCGTCTAATGACTTCACGAAAGGGAAGCGTGCCCATTTCATTCTTTTCTCAAGGCTTTTCTCTTCGCGTTTGGCTAATTCATATCGAGTGAGAGACTCTAAAAATTCCAAGTAGGTCCATGATGCTTTTTCAGCTTCGCGAAGAAGCTGTGGCAGCTCCTCCGCAGTCTCTGCTAGGCGTAGCTGACGAAAGTGATCTTGTAGTTCATGTACGGTTTTGTTCATCATGTTCTACCTCCTAAAATGCTAGTATAGGCATTTAGAGAACGGGTAGAGGCTTTGAGATGAGAATGGTTTGGCGGACTCGTGTAAAAAGATTGTGCTTCTTCAATCGGCTCATCTCGTAAAGCATCAAGGTGATGAGCGATATCGCGAAAGTCATTCGCATTGTAAAGCTTTTCTGTCGTGCACTTGGCCAAAACAGTATCAATTATAGCCGGGTATTGTTGGCTCACCTTATGAATAATTGTAAACTGATCTCTCCGATACCTCGGGTATCTTTGGCTAATCTCATCTAAATAGGCAGCTGCCTGAACCTGATCTTTAAAGTGAGAGAGGAGACGTTGTTTAAACTCTTCCACACCTTTGGAGCGATCACGAGTATGGTGACGGTTTTGAATCAGCTTTCCCTTTTCAGAGCTGATCCTATGCTCGGCAATCACTTCACCATTTGCTTCTTTGCGGATGATCAGGGCGTTGTGATCTTCTTCCCTTATTTCAATCCACACAAGATTCTCACTCCTATTTTGATAAGTCCCCAGTGGGACAGAGTAACGGTTTGACTTGTACCGGATCGTATTGTCCTTACTAACACTTCTTGTTATACTTTGGTTATGGGTACTTTCATATGAAAGTAACGAAGAGACTGGCTGTAAGTGTTGCTTTTCGAGGAGAAACACTTCTGCTGGTCTTTTTTTCGTTGTCTGGTGAACCTGGTGGTTTCCCGTACGCTTGAGCCATTGCCTTGCCCGTTCATTCCAATCTTCTATATCTCTAAACACACGACTGTCAGCGAAGTTGCCTTTTATGTATTTCACTACATTTTCAATCATCCCTTTAGATTCTGGATCCGCTCTTCGGCAAAGGTGAACGTTGAATTTACGCTCGTTTACATAGCTTTGAAACTCAGCTGTTAAAAGTAGTTGACCTGCATTTTCACTTACTGAGATTAAGTGATCCTGATCATAGACAATTTCTTCGGTTCGTCCTCCATAGAACTGGAAGGCATGTTCGTGACAACGAATCGCATCTCTTGTGGTGAATGGACGTGCTTGCCATTCCATATATTTTTGTCGCGAGTGAACGAGTACAAAGGCAATAAAGTACAGTTTGATTTCCTTGTTGTTCACTGTTTTCTGTTTTGTTTCTCCCCAGTCTACCTGGAGTTGTTTACCCATTGGTTGTTCAGGAACTGCTTCGTATTGCCGGACAATCCCCTTTTTCTCAATCTGATAAACTTCTCGCACCCCCCTCACATATGTTCTTACAGTACTTCCGCCGACCACTAGGTCGGGGTATCTTTCTAAAAGCCAATCATGGATCTGAGCACTACTTAGGTGGGGATACTCTTCGAGCCAGGCCAGTATCCAGTCCTTATAGTGATCTAGTTTTTTCTTCTTTCCCAAGGGCTGTTCAGTATACGCCTTTGCCTCATCGAATGTCATTTCTAAGTACTTATAGACAGTCGGTCTTGAGATTTTAAGCTCCTTAGCGATTTGCGCTACTTTAAACTTTCTCTTATGTAATTCCTGAATCTTAATATATAACACTAACTTCTCCTCCAAGATCCTAACCCCCAGTAAAATAACATCACGATCTATTTTACTAAAGAGGTAGATTGATTGAGCAAAAGTGTAAAATCTTATCGATCAAAAAGTGTCAACTTTATTCTAGCGTTTACAAGGTAACGGTGGAATGAGATTTCATATAGGTGAAGGAGAACCGGAGGAAACGCTAGGTCAACCCGAGGATGTTGGAACGTCAACACAAAACTGGACAAATTTTTAAAGGTGTAAGGCTTTGTAATCGACGGGTGATTGATAGTCGAGTGAACCATGGAGGCGTATATGGTTGAACCAATGAACATAATCAAATAAAGCAAGGTCAAGTTCGTGTTGGTTAGGGAAAACCCTTCTCGATACAAACTCAATTTTAATCGCTTTAAAGGTGGCTTCTGCGACGGCGTTGTCATACGGCGTGCCTTTGTTGTTGAGCGAACGGGCGATTCCAAAGGTCGCTAGTGTCTGGTCCATCTTCTGATTGATAAACTCTCTACCACGATCGGTATGAAACAGAGCGATCTTCTGTAAGGGATAGGAAATTTTAGCGGTGGCTTGTCCCACGAGCTCCTTATTCTTGTTTGGACCAGAACTGTAACCGATGATTTCACGGTTGTATAGATCAATGATGATACAAATATAATGCCAGTTTGCACCGACCCGCACATACGTTAGGTCGCTGACGACTACGGTTAGCGCTTTTTCTTGTTGGAACTTCCGGTCAAGGGTATTCCCTATTTCCGATTCGTTGCACACGAATTTCGTTGGTTTAAATTGGGCCACCGTGTACGTGGATACAAGTCCTTGTGCCTTCATGATCCGGCCAATGCGGCGGCGTGAAACCGTCCACCCTTGTTTAGTAAGTTCTTTTTTGATTTTGCGCTGGCCATAGATGCCTCGGCTCTGACGAAAAAGGTCGCTGATCAATGCGGTCAGCTGTTCTTCCTCTTCTTCGTGATCCCGTTGCTTGGCTTCATAATAAAACGTGCTACGGGGGATGTTCAAAATCGCACACATGGCAGCCACTGGGTAGATCCCGCGATTTTGACGGATCACGTCTATTTTCGTCCCATGATCAGCGCCGCTTGCTTTAAAATATCATTTTCCATAGCGAGCTTCTGGTTTTCTTTTCGTAGGCGGATCAGCTCTTCTTGTTCAGGCGTACGATTTTCTTTCTCGGTGAATGCGCCACTTGTTTGGTATTGACGAACCCATTTATCAAAAGCAGATGGCGTCAGTTCATATTCACGGATGATTTCCGCTCTCGGCTTTCCGGACGCATACAGTTGCACAAGCTGTTTCTTAAATTCGGCTGTGAACCTTCTTCGTGGACGTTTGGCTTCAGTCATGATATCCCGATCCCTTCATTGGATGATTCCATCTAGTCTAGTAGACCTTAGAGCATTTGTCCAACTAAGTGTAACCTATCCACATCATTAAAGGCAATTACTTGGGGATTGAAAGGATCGAATAGTAAACAAAATGAACGGAAAAATGTTCCTCTTGTATTATTAGATCGAACGAAAAAGATTATAGCTCCAAAAATCGTTGAACCAGATAAAGGACCTTTTGAAGTGGAGCAAGTAGTTAATTGGTTAAATGATTCAAGGGAAAAATTGATGAATTTTCTTAGTACTATTGAAGATAAGTCTATATTAGCGGAAAAATCTATGAAACATCCTGCGCTTGGCGAATTGCCTCTTGATCAATGGATTGAACAGATATATTTGCATGAACAGCGACACATAGAACAAATAAAAGAAATAAAATTACTTTTAGATGCTAGGTAAAAGAAGATGAAATATTTATATAAAGACATCTTCTTTTTCCTTACATTTTGTTGTGAATAGTCCTACCGGATAAGGACAATTCCGGGAAGGTGGGAACGAATAGCTCTGCCTCGTGTTGCCCCAAACGGTTTAAAGGATATGCCCACTTGCAGAGCTATTTTAGCAGTTAATCTTCTAGTGTTAAATCGTTGTATAAGTCATGTAAGTGTTCAGTTTCAATGTCATTTAACAATTTTTCTTGATCTTTATTTTTATAAATAAGCTTCAACTCACTCCCGGATTTTTCGTCAATGGCACTTACGCCATCTAAAACGGCCAGGAGCCCAAAAAGTGCTTCGTCTATACTTTCTTGGATGATTTGGCTAACCATTTCTTTATCTTTTGAATCTAGGTTATTAAACCATTTAGATTGTGCTACAAGTTTGGCTCTTGGTTTTCTTCCGGGGGGTTTTCCAACTTTTGAATGAGTCCTGCACTCGGTTTATCTCGAATATGCATTTTAACAAAGTAAACAAATTGTTCTTTATTCATGATATCCAACTTCCCCGTTAAGTTTAGTCGTCCCCACACGCATATTTTCCTGATATACCTAGCGCTCTCTAATTACACATTTCCACCAAGAATAAATTTCTCAATTGCTTTTCCAACTCCATCATTATTATTTGTATCGGTAATAGCGTCGGCTACTTGCTGCACTGCTTTTTGGGCATTTCCCATCGCTATGCCGATACCGGCAGATTGAATCATTTTTATGTCATTGAGGCTGTCTCCTATTGCCATTACATGCTTCATCGTTATTCCTAACTTTTCACAGACCCATTCAAGTGCTGCAGCTTTATTCACGCCGGTAGGATTAACTTCAACCGTGAAAGCTGTCCGGTTGCTTATTTCTACTCCGTCTATCGATTGCACTTTCTCTGCGATCTTATTTAAAATATCTTCATCCTTATGGGAGCAGCTGAATTTCAGCCACTGGCATTCGCTGCAGTTTTCCGGCAAATCGTTATAATACGCTTCCTTCGTAGAAATCGTCCATGTATTCATTTCTAGTCCTTGTGCAAAGTGATATAAATTAGCCAGCGTGGCTGGATCGAAAAGATGTTCTGTCATAACAGAATGGTCGACTGCGTAAATTTGTCCACCATTGCATGTTATCGAGTGGGAATGTAATTGCAAATCTTGAATGTAAGTGTGGCAGTGGGAAAAGGGACGTCCCGTGCATAAGACGACAGTGATACCTGCATGCTGTGCCTTCCTAATTTGATTTTTCGTCCAACTTGTAATCTCTTTGTTATCATTCAACAGCGTACCATCCATATCCAGCGCAATCATTTTTATATCTGACATCCGTTCAACCTCCGTAGGTATGTTCTGTATTTTGGGTTTAGGAAAAGGAGAAGGAGAAGGGCTGCTCGGTTTCGCCTAGCAACACTCTTACCATATCACCTCGGTTCGGATAATTCATTACTTCGAAAATCATTTTTTGGATGACCTAGGTCATTTGCCATTACCTAAATAAGTTAATAGGAAACGGAAGCGCTTCAACTAATCTTTTATGCTGATAGAATAATAGCAGATAAAAAAATCCAAGTATGCATACACTTGTTCATTTGATTTTTTATCCAACACGTAAATCCGATCATAGATACAAAGGAGGTTTTTAGAAATGAATAAAAGAAAAATCGGTGACTCCATACAGCAATTCGGCAGAACGTTGCTTCTCCCGATTGGGGTATTAGCTCCAATCGGGATGCTTTTGGGGATCAGCGGAGCGCTTACACAAGACTATATGGTAGATAAAGTTCCTTTCCTCGGCAACGAGGCCGTCAATACCATCTTGGTAAGTATAAAAACAATCAGTAATGTTGTTTTCGATAATATCCCTTTATTGTTTGCGATGGGCGTCGCCTATGGAATGGGGAAAAAGGATAAAGGTATTTCTGTGTTTGCCTCTGTGGCAGGATATCTGACTTTGATTGTTGCAATGAATGTATGGCTGACCATCACAGGAACGATGGCCGATCCGGAGGTCATGACGCAGCAGGGTCAGATCAATATACTTGGCATTCAAACCGTCAATATTAGTGCTGCCGGAGGTATTCTAACCGGTCTGATCGCAGCCTGGGCCACGGAACGGTTCTATAATCTAGAACTCCCGGCTGCCCTGGCGTTCTTTTCTGGGAAAAAATCAGTTCCAATCATCACGATCGGATTGATGGCTACCGTTGGGATGTTGCTTCCTTTCGTCTGGACATATTTTGTAGGTTTATTGACAAACTTGTCTACCATCTTTTTAAGTGTGGTCGGTCCTTTCTTTACAGCGGCAGGCGAACGGTTATTTATCCCGTTTGGTCTTCATCATGTCTGGAATGCATTGTTCCGATTTACAGAAGCTGGCGGGTCCTATGTCATTGATGGGAAAACCTATGTCGGCGTTGTCCCAGCGATTACGGAAATTTTGTTTAATCAAGGGCCGAACAGTGAGTATTGGTCCATGATGCCGAAGCTGTCCCGATTCATGGCTCAGCAGCAAATGCTTGTCGTCCTGTTTTTATTCCCTGCCATTGCGTTTGCTATGTACAAGGCTGCTTACAAAGAAAATAAGGCTTACGTTAAATCGATGTTGGTTACGATGGTGCTCACAGCTCTTCTAGGTAACGTAACAGAACCGCTTGAGTTCACTTTTGTTTTCCTTGCTCCGTTGTTATACATCGTCTACGCATGTATCGTTGGCATCGGTGCTGTATTGCTGTCGCTTGCAGATGTTTCCATTGGATATATCCGGGGGACAATTTTTGATTTTACGATCTTTGGACTCCTTTATGAAAACTCACGATGGATCTTTTTGGTGTTAATCGGTCTAGGATTAGCTGTCGTCACTTATTTCATTTTTTATTGGGCGATTATCCGGTTTGATATTAAAACACCAGGCAGGGAAGAACTGCAAAACGTTGACAGTACCCTGCTTAAAGAAAAGCGCTATGACGAGATTGCAAGTAAGGTAGTGGAAGCGTTGGGAGGAAAAGAAAACATCCTGAACGTGGATAACTGTATTACTAGGCTTCGGATTGATCTAAAAGAAGTTAGGGATATTGACAAAGAGTTATTGAACAGCACCGGCTGTTCCGGATTCTTTTTCCCAACAGCGAAGCATATTCATATCGTTTATGGGACGCAGGTAGAATTTATCAAAAACGCAGTCGATGAAAAAGTTTAGAGGCTTATAAAGGAGTGACAGTATGAAAGCGTTGTATGATTCCAAAAGTAAAACGATTGATGATCGAGGTCTGAAAAACCTCTTTACAGAGAAGGAAAAATATAAAACTTGGCTCTTGTTTGAATCGGCATTGGCTGAGGCACAGGCTGAATATGGGCTTATTCCAAAAAAAGCTGCGCAGGAAATTAAAGAGGCCGCCAAGCTTGAAAACCTTGATCTCGAAGAAATGGACCGTATTTACAAAGAAATTGGTCATGGCTTTGTCCCTTTTTTAAAAGTTCTCGTCAAAGCATGTCCATCAGATAGCGGAAAATATGTTCACTACGGAATAACAACACAAAATATACAGCAAAGTTCGCAGCTTTATATTTTGAAAAAAGCTCATACGATATTTATGCGCCTGATTGGCGAGATTTTAGAAAACTTAAGCATTCTGGCATCGGATAACAAACATACGGTCATGCCCGGTAGAACACATGGGAGACATGCGATTCCGATCACTTACGGATATAAAGTGTCCGCCTGGATAAGCGAATTTATCAGTTGTCAGCAACGCATGGCCGAAGCGGAAAAAAGAGTTTTTCAAGTGATGATGGGCGGGGCAGTCGGCACGTTCAGTTCAATGCCGGAGATAGGGATTAACGTGCAAAACCGTGTGGCTGCGTTAGTTGGTATGTATCCGATGACTGTACCATCTAGAAATATAAACACGCATAAATTGGAATACATGTCGAATTTAGCTCTATTGGCAAATTGCTGCCATAAAATTGCCGAAGAAGTATACAGTACAACCTTGGAAGAAATTGCTGAAGTATCTGAAGGGTTCAGTAAAGGGACTGTCGGCAGCAGTACCATGCCTCATAAAATTAATCCAAAACTTGCCAAGGGAATTATCGCAAATGCCCAGAAACTCTATTCTCTTCCTGGTACAGGGATGTATTCAGCTGCACGCCCATATGAAGGGGACAGTAGTTCTTATATGCTGTTTGAAGGATTGTTGGAAGAGTCAATGGAATTGATGACAGAAATTTTGATCCGCTGTGAAGAATTGACCCGTACACTGACCGTGCATAAAGAGAGAATGCTCCATAACGCCAAGCGCAACAAAGGCCTTGATAATAGTGAATACGTGATGATGAAACTAGCAGAGAAATTAGGCAAGGATCAGGCCCATTCCCTCATGTATGAGATTGCTATGAAGACAGCTGCGGAAGGACAAGAATTCTATGATAACTTAAGAGAAAACGAACCAATCCGGGCAAACTTCACGGATAAAGAAATAAAGCATATGATTGAGCCAGGAAACTATATCGGCTTAGCGGCTCATATAGCGGAAAAAGAAGCGGAGAGGGCAAAAGAAACTGCAGAAAAAATCCGTGAAAACTACAGCAATTGATCAACGACAAAATAGCGTTCTTCTTTTATGGAAGAGCGTTATTTTTGTCGTTTTACTATCACCACTGCCTAAACGATTTAAAGGTTGGCCAACTTATCAACCAACAAGTCAATCGTAAGGAAAAAACCAGTTCTTGAAATGGTGTCATTTTTGCTTGTGTTGGTTTTGTCGGTATAACAAAATAGGTTGTTCGTCGTATACCGGGTCAATTCATTTGTGTTGAATGAAGTGATACTGATCATCTCGGCTTTTTTTAGATGAATTTTTTTCGCAGTGTCAATAATTTTTTTCGTATCCCCTGATAAGGAAATAAAGATGACAATATCATCTTCGGCCACAAAATCTGTAAACACTTCCGATAAATTGTAATCTTTTATAAAGATACATTGAATGCCAATTGTCAATAAGAGATGCTCGAAATAATAACCGACAGCTTTGCTTGTCCCTCTTGCCATAATAAATACATTTTTAGCAGCTTTAATTTTGGCAGCTGTTTTCTGCAGCTGATCTTCCGTGACAAGGGAGAATGTCTTATCAATAGACTGTTTTAAATTCTCTCGATACAGGACCGTACTGGTTTCCTGTGCAGACATTTTTTCAATGATTTTCTGGCTGATGTAATATTTCATTTCTCGGAAACCGGAAAAGTCTAACTTCTGCGCCAAATTGATAATGACCGTTTTTGAAACAAACGTTGCCTCTGCCAAATCATTAATTTTAATATGGGGAATTTGATCTTGATTTTCCATGATGTAGCTCAGGACTCTCTTTTCACTTACGGTCAGTTCTTCATAGTTCTTCAAAATATCAAACATATTCTCTCCATCCAATCAAATTTCTAAAAGCAAAACATATTGTAAATATAGTACACCGGATGGGACCATTTTAACAGAGCCCTTGTGTTTATGTGTTTTTGGAGGAGAGTGTTGCAAGGTTTTGCCTGTCAAGCTTGTTTGCTGATCGCCAACTACTGTGATCTTGTGAATGTGTGAATGATGGTCGGGAAGATCCTCCACAAAGGTTTATTGCTTGAAAAAAGAGCCTTAAAAGGCTCTAAATTAAAAGTCAATTTGGACGTCTATATCATCGCCAACGCTCTCAAAATTTTCATCATGTGGTGCATCAACCAGAACTCTCACCCACTCGATCTCGTTAGGATCAGAACTTTCGAGCATATAACGAACGCTTCCTGATTTATTAACAGATCCAATGAATTCACCGCCAATATGGTCACTAGACAAGAAATCTGGTTCTAATTGTTCTCCCGTACTAGTGGTGATTGTTGCTTGGCCTATATAAAAGTTGATAGTTTCTTCAGATGAATTTAACACTTCTACGTCAATTTGAATAACTCCAGTTGGTTCAAAATCATAGTAATCAGCAAGATCTGCTGGCCACTCAACAACTTCGGCTACAGTTACTTGAGGGAAGTCCAGAGAAATAGAGGCAGTTTCAATTGTTTCGGATGTATCATTTCGGGCTAATAATTTCAAACTACCATCTTCGTTCGTATCTCCTACTTGGTATTCCCACTCTCCGTCAGTTTCCTCTTCCTCATTTTCTTCAGATTCGCTTTCATCACTAGAGGTTGTTTCGCTCTCTGCATTTTCAGTTGTTTCTTGTTCTGTGTCGTTGTTTTTGTCGGATGCATTCGTGTCTTCACTGCCTCCGCAAGCGGAGAGGGTGATGGCGCTTACTAAACCGAGTGTGACGAATAAGTAATTTTTCTTCATTTCTTTCCCCTTTTTCATTATGTAAATTTTGTTGCAAACTTAGTATAAAGGAAATGGGAAATCAGTTGTACCTGTTCAACGAAAAAAGACGCTATTTTTAAAAGAAAGTGACTAAAGTCCTGTGTTTTATGTAATTTATAGGATTTTTGATGTTTAAATAAGGGACTATACTATCTGTTCGGGATAATCGACATTACCTAATTAGGTATATTGGGGAATTTACTGATTAGTTACAAAAACGGTTTAAGCTGTGGAAAGGGGAAAAAGGGGATGGGTAGGCGGCAAGAGCCGCCTGTAAGTTTATTCTCTGTTAAATGCATTTGTAATTTCGTTGATTTCTTGTTCGATCTCGCAAAAGATGGATTCGGTCACCGCTTCTAACTCTTCACGTCTAGGATCGTCTTCTTTCATCTGGCCGAAAACGAAAAGATTTTTCATGATCACACCTCCTCATCCAATAGGATAGTGTGTGACGTAAGGGAACTGTCAACTGTCACGCCAACTTTTGTGCTTAGTATCCAAACGGAAGAAAGCAGTTATTTTTTTCCAACTGTTCGTTTCGCTGCTCTAAACTTTTGATTTTTTCATCTTGTGTTTTGGCATAAGTAAAGGCAATAGCCGATACAGCAAATGCAGCTCCTGTTATAACTGGAGCAACAGCAGAAAAAATATCCATAAAATCACCTCTTTTTTTCGATATTGAAAGCGAATCGATTAACCTAATTACAAAAAGGCACAAAGTTAAAACAAAACAGCGAAAAGGTTTATGTAAATCTTTAATAAGTTGTGTAATCGAAACGAGAGTAACGACGTCTAGTTGTTGGCTGCATGAAGAGTATTTATGCTAAACTGGATGCATGTATATTATGAGACGAGTTTTCATCATTGCCATGATCGTAGTGCTAGTATTACTACTAATATCGACCTTTACTGGGATAGGTGAAGAGATACGACATCCAGTAACGCAATATGCTGTCCTTATTTCAGGCTTTGGCTACGCTATTCTATTCGTAATAATGAAAAGAAAAAAGGACACAATTGGATAAATTAGCGAAAGCCATCTTGAGATGGAATATTCCGCTTTAGTTAATGCCCTGATAAACTTCGTACGACGACGTTCTAAAAGGGATGGAAGCCGAGGCGCTGTCTTTTTATGGGTTATCATAAGGCAAAAGAGGTGATTATAATGGAATATAACACAATATTGTTACCGGTTGCGGATAGCAAGAAGAATACGGCTCAGATCGGTGACACGCTAAATGAAATGGCTAAGGAAGGCTGGGAGCTAATCACGCTTGAGGCCCAACAAAGTTATGGCGGAACTGACGGAAATCTAGCTGTATTTAAACGGAATACATAAGGGGGGCTTCCTTGAGCGTGTATGACGATAAGTCATAGGCGCTTTTTTAATTGAAAGGACTAAGACTATGAGTAATAACTGTAAATTTCGGGTAAAGAATAATGAATTTAATTAAAAGGAGACTGTTAACCATGCCGTATTTAATGAAAGTGTATGTTGTTGGAAGGGACAAACCTGTTTATGAATCAGAGCGACCGGATGATGATGTGAAAAAAGCAGTTAGGGCGATTGATGAATCTTTGTCGAATAACCAATTCGTGTCTTTCGGTATGATGGGGGAAGAAGAGGTTATTGTGGGCTCTCGCAATGTAACACATATTGAAATCACAGCCCTTCAAAAAGAGTGACACGAGGGTAGCCATGTGGCTGCTCTATTGGAAGCTTAACGTGGTATAGGGTAGGCAATAATCATCTTTTTCTTTGTAGTGTGAAAGTGGTGCTCTAGGTTGATTATTTGATTTTTTCATCTTCGTCAGCAAGTGGATCCACCCAATCTTCTCTTTCCCATTCACGCGGTTTTCCTACCTCACTTGGGAAGGATCTAAAAAAGGTTACTAATAAAGCAACAGGTAGAGCTGAAATTACTATAAGAGGTTCTATTTCGAAAGAATTTCTTTTTCCTTGCAAGTAAAAGATGTATTCCGAACCGTGATAAGAAATAAAGAGGCCAATCGTCATTCCAACAATGTTTGTAATTTTTCGCATCAGTATCCTCCAATTTATGGATACTTTTATTGTAAATGTTCGTTAATCGAGTGTCTACAAGAGTTCAATTTAAAGTTAAAACAAAATAAGGAAACACTTTTTAATGCCATTGAAATAGGGGAATATTGCTGAATCAAAATATCTACATTTTGTAACCATGTTGAGTTCTATATAGAGTGTCAACATTTATTAGATGATCGGCCACAAAACCAAAAGATTTCTTCAAAAGTTGATTTTGTTAAACTGAAAAAGGCCATTATTGAAGAAGATAGGCTGTTCCTAGACTTCGTAAAAAACTGCCCTTTTGGGAAGAATCGAATTATGAAAGTCTAGTAGAAACGTATCGTTTGTTGCTTAGGCAGTAGATAGGTTAGTAACGATTCGAAGATATCATTTTCCATGATCGCTCCATCAGGGAATGGCCGACATGATATTGTGTAATGGTGTAGGATCTTTTTTCAAAATAGTATGGATAGCCCGCACCTGATTTTAATAGGTGCGGGCTTTTGGGGCAATGTTCGAAGACGCTAATCCAATAATTTGTCTAGTTCTTTTTTGACGATGGTGGCCTCGGAGCCTAGGACGATTTGTACGTTGTTTTTATCGATTTTAATGACGCCGTGGGCACCTGTTTGCTTAATGCGAGCGACGTCCACGATTTCTGTATCGTGGAGTTCGAGACGAAGGCGCGTCATGCAGTTATCATTCGTGATAACGTTTTCTTTTCCGCCGATAAATTGCAACACTTTCTTGGCCATGTACTCGTGGTTGGAATGGGACAACTTCAACTCTTTCTCGTCCTCTGAAGATTGCTCGCCAAAGTCCAGCTCTTTTTCTCGGCCAATAAGGGGGATGTCCTTTTTAACAATCATAAAGTAAAACGTGAAATAGTATAGTGCAAAGAAGGCGAGTCCAACTGGAATAATGAGCAATCCTCGATCTGCGAGGTTCAAGTTTAAGACGAAGTCAATGACTCCAGCTCCCCATGAAAATCCGTGCCTGATTTGCAACAGATAAAGCACAGCTCCTGCCAGCCCGGTGTATACCGCATGCATAAAGTACAACAGCGGAGATGTAAACAAGAATGTAAATTCCACTGGTTCCGTAATCCCCGTAATAAAAGAGGTTCCGGCACCTGAAGCCATTAAAGACTTCGTTTCTTCTTTCTTTTTCCTCGCAGCCCGGGTAATGGCCAGAGCGATGGCCGGTACACCGAACATCATCGTTACAAAAAATCCGCCGATAAAGTATCCGGCCGTAGGGTCGCCGCTTAAAAAGCGGGTAATCTCACCGGTCACAACTTCTCCAGAAGGCGTCTCATATTCCCCCAAGCCGAAATAGACGTACGTATTTACCACATGGTGCAAACCAAATGGAAGCAAGAAGCGGTTTAAGAATCCAAATATGAATACGCCTAGTGCGCCAAGCCCCATCAACGTTTTACTGAACGTATCGATTCCGGCCTGTGCGTATGGCCAAATGAGTGACATCAATCCAGCCACTGGAATCATCGTAAAGATAATAACTGTAATAGGGAATTTTTCTCCGCTGAAAAAGGCCAGCATACTTGGTAGCTTTGTATCTTTAAACTTATTGTAGATGAAGGCAGCGATTAAACCGGCCAATACACCTCCGAAAACGCTCATATTAAGCTCTGGATCCATAATTGTTAATCCTTCTTTTAATACAAGAATGGCCAGAAAACCAGTGAGTGCCGGTATTCCTTTATCTTTCGTTTTTGCAAGCCCCATCGCAATCCCGATCGCAATCAGCGCATCCATCTGAGCCAGAATGACACCGGATGCTTGGAATAGAGGGATGTCCAGCAAGTCCTCGGCACTTAATCGAAGGAGCAGTCCGGCAATTGGCAAAGCAACAATTGGTATCAGCAGCGATTTTCCAAACTTCTGCAAAAAGCTTTTCATCATAGAAGCCTCCCTATCGTCAATAGTGTTTAGATCGATTGATACGTCACCAGTTGAATATCTTTACGTGACCGAACGCGTGTCACGATTTCCTCATCAGTTAAAAATTCCAGTTCGTCCACTCTTGGGAAGGTAAACGAAGAGCTAGCCAAAAGTTCTTTGTCTAAATAGGCCGGATGAGACATGACTTCAACCGAATCATTGTTTTTAAATAGATTGTCTAGCGCCTCATCATCTTTTAACGTCGTTTCAATCAAATACGAGAAGGAATCCGTTGTTTTAATTCCTTTCCGCTTCAGTTCCGCTGCAGTTTTCTCCCCCATATTGTTTCGTACCGGTAGTCGATACTCTTGGGCAAGCGTCAAAAATACGTCAGGAATGCTGCCAAAGGAATTGACGTGATGGTGGCTGTCCAAATGCGTCGGCTCCAGACCGTAGGACAGAAACGTTTCGATCTGCGCTTTCCACTCGGCATAAACCTCGTCGTAATCAATCGTGAACGCTCCCTTATAAAAATCCAGCTTGCGGAAGTTTCCTTGAACATCAACGATCGTTTTGTGGGTATCAAGGAGAGGTCTGCCGCAAGTCAATACAAGATGAACACCAATTCCCAAATTAGGGAATTGGTCGGCAAGCTCGGCTGCGTGGCCTGCTCCTGGCATGTTTGTCATCAAAGTTGTTGAGGTTAAAATGCCTAGCTGGTGCGCATCGACAATTCCGTAGTTAACGCCCCTTGAATAGCCGAAATCATCGGCGTTAATAATTAATTTTTTCATACCGATCATCCTTTTCTTATCTTTAATTTCCAGTAAAGGTCTACTAACAGAGGGACGATTTATTTTAGGTCTGGCCAGTATTCTTTGTTGGCAGCAATGAGATCATCTAATACCGCTTTGGCTGTAGGTACATTGATAACGGTACGGTTTAAAGTAAGAGCTTGTAGCAGTTTCTGGTAGCTTTTCTCAAAGTATGCGTCCACCACCAATTTTTCATAAGCAAATTGGCTCTCTAGCAAACCTTTATAGAAAGTAGGAATAGGGCCTACTACAAATGGTTCGGATCCGTTGCTCGTTAAAAGAGCGGGCACTTCGACCATGGCGTCTGCTGGTAAGTTGGAGATGATGCCGCGATTCTCTACCATTACAATGAATCGTTCGCTCAGGTTGTAAGCCAGCGATTCAGCGGCTTTAATCATGAACACGCCGTGGATATCGACATGGAGTTCCGCGCCAACAGCTGTTCCATTTTGGATGATTAAGTCGCAAAGGTCATGGATGCGTTTTTGGCGGCCTTCGATCACTTGTCTTGCCCTCGTGCGGTTCGGGTCTTCTTTGGCTGCCATTTTGTCAGGGTACAAATAATACTGTAAGTACGTATTAGGAAGAAACTCTGGAAAATCGATGAGCATTTGCCGAGCCATCGCAAACGTATCCTGCCATGATTTGTCATTGGCGATTTCTTGATCTTCTGGTCTGAAACCATTATGAATGATGAGTTGCTTTAGTCGTTCCGTATGGTCGTTACCGTTTTTGTCATATATTTTCGTAAACCAGCCAAAGTGATTGAGGCCAAAATATTCTGGGACGAGCTCCCATACGTCCAGACCAAGGATTTTCGCGTAGCTGATCATGATCGCAATTGGCATGTCGCAAATATTCAGCAAGCGTGTATCTGTCGGAAATTCCCGCTTTAATGCTTCAGCCACAATTGCGGCCGGGTTCGTATAGTTTAAAATCCAAGCATTCGGAGAATGGCGGCGAATGTCTTTTACGAGCTCAATCATATCTCTAATCGAACGCAGACCGTAAGCCATACCCCCTGGACCGCAGGTTTCCTGGCCGACAACGCCGTGCTTTAATGAAATTTGTTCATCCTGCTCTCTCATGGCTAAGCCGCCTGTACGAATTTGAACGAATACGAAGTCTGCATCCTTAAAAGCTTCTTTTTTGTCGGTTGTATAAGAGAAAGACGTCAATTCAGGATAGCGTTCTTTAACAAGAATGTCTGTTGCTTTGGCTGTACGTTCCTGCCGTTCGGCATCAATGTCGTAAAACACCAAATCTTTTAGCGGAAAGCGTTCCTTCTCTTCAATCAAGCTCATCATCATTCCCATCGTGTAAGTGCTTCCACTTCCGGCAATAACCAATCGCTGTCTTTTCATGCTAGCTCCTCCTCGTGTGGTTGCTTGTCTTATAATTCTGTTATAGCACTACAGTGATACAAAATCAATACTAATCTTGTATTAAAGTTGTATCATCGATTTAGCGAACTAATTTAAGAGTGTAATTGACAAACAAATGAATGCTTGAGTTAGGAAGTAATATTCCTGATTGAGTAGGCGTTTTCAAGTATGCTGCGAGTAGAAAGGTAGAAGTTTAAACGGAAAAGATGAAAACAAAATGATTTTTAGGTATAGTTGTATCAAAGACAATACAAATTAAAGATAGAAAAACGGAGGTATTTTTTTCTTGGCTATTCACTCTCCTCTATATAAACAAGTAGCGGAAAAAATTAAAAAGGATATTTTTGCATTAAAATTAAAAAAAGATGAAGCCATCCCTTCCGAAAATAAATTGGTAGAGAAGTATCAAGTAAGCAGAGTTACAATACGGCAGGCGATTAAACTCTTGGTTGAAGAGGGGATTTTATACAGCATCAGAGGTTCCGGCACATATGTAAAAACGGGGAAAATCGAGCAGGACATCTATCGCTTACAAGGCTTCACCGAAGAGATGATTTATTTAAACAAACAGCCCGCTAATGAAATTCTTGATTTTTCTATGCAGGAACCAACTGGGAAAGTGAGAGAAACGTTACAACTGGGAGACGGGGAAAAGGTGTTTTTTATTCGAAGACTGCGGCTAGCGGATAGCGAACCTCTCATTTTGGAGGAGACGTATATGCCAGTTGCGCTGTTTCCTGACCTATCCGTTGAGGTAATGACACGTTCTAAATATGCCTATGTGGAAAAGAAAGGGTACCGTATTAAGGAAAGACAAGGGGAGATTTTCCCATTGCTGCCGGATGAACAGCTTAAGCAAACGTTGAAGCTGGAAGAAGGAGAGCTCGTATTGTTCATGGATCTATGGGCTTATTTTGAAGACGATACGATTTTTGAATACACGAAACTATACTTTAGGAGTGAGAAATACACGTTTAAGTTCACTTCAAAACGAATCTGAATGTTATCGCTCAAAAATCGATAGCGGCCAGGCGTTTCATCATAGCTTCACCCACGTCAAAAAGCGAATTTGACGCGCGGTCATGTGCAACTCGAGCAGTGGTTTCGGTAGCTGGGTGATCTGTAAAGCTTAGCGGAAATCAAGACATTGCTCGTCCTCAAGTCCAGGCATACCTAATCTTGTCGGCAGAGAGCTTAAAAGCGGCATTGCTTACAGCGATCATGTAGAATTTGTAACAGTGCCGTTCCCGACAAATTGCTCCAGGGCTGGTATGTCTCTTTTCAAAAGGCTGCTTGATGATGAAAAGGTGAATGGATGCTGCGTGGCAATATAGTATCCTTACACTGTCGTCTCGGAACAAAACTAGATAGTATGTTCTGAATAAAGCGACATGCCACGCAGCAAACTGAATGGACTGAAAGCTTTGGCTGTAAAAGAGAATGGTTCGTTTTTACGTGTTTTCTTGCTGTAGCTTACTCATTGTCCACTTGCCTGAGATGGCTGATAACATAAGCCAAGGCTCAATGATTAAATTAATCAACACATGAGCAACGATCGGCGCAAATGTACTTCTTCCTGACATTATGTAAAGTGTTGCCAAAAAACACCCTAAAATCGTAGTCGAAATAATGACAGGCAAGACTATTTTCGCGTCACGTCTAAAAATTCCCCAAGCTCCATGGGCGAAACCAAATATGATTCCCGAAAGTATGATTTGCAGAACATCGGACACATGGAAAGACTGTAAGAAATCCATCAATAGATGTCTAAACAAGACCTCCTCGACTATACCTGTAGCCAATGCTGCCCACACTCCAATGATTTTAAGCCATGACATGTTAAAAAGCTGTGCTCTCACAAAGGGTAAGGCAATTATTGTATAGACAACATAACCTATAACAATGATGAAGGTGAATAGCCATACGTAAAAGTCTGCAAATACACCTTCGTGAATCCCCATCCTTGTTTCGATAAAGCGCTTAGGGTTTCCTATAAACCAAGAAAGGATGCTGGTGGTTAACAATATAGAGGTACTAGCCAAAATCCAACCCGTTTTTATTCTATCATGATGTGTAGTTAATTTAGACAACCTACAATTCCCTCACTTTCAGCTATTTTCTTCACTCATTATAGTTTTCGAGTATCATAAATACTATTGCCTGGAGTCATGAAGTCTCTGTTAAAAAATTGACTAAAGTCATTCGTGTATTCAAACTGTCTTTTTCGAACGTAATCATGTAAGTATATTGCTGTAGCACCGAATAAAAAACGCGGCTTTTCGGTAAAATGCGGGCAAGTTAAAAAAGGTGCAAGCCTTCAATGACTGGCTGTGCACCTTTCAGTGTTTATTCTTTTAAGTTATTTTTGATAGACTCAGCCGAATGATACAAGTTTACTAAACTCGATTTGTTGGATGAACTAGATTATGCCCCATTAAAATCGGTAGAATAGCAAACGGTAAAATAGTCGAGGATGTAGGAGGCCGGTTGTAAATTATGCTCTACCTATAGTAGATTGACTGTTTAAGAGTGATTTTTCACAAAGTAAGTGCTACGTCAACAGTAATTATAAAAAAGAATATTCTTTTTTTGTTTAATAAGAGGGCTCTTTTATAAATAGAACAATGGACATGGGTCCATATAGATGTTTATTCGACAGGGATGTCCGCTTTAGAGTCTAAAGACGCATGTCTATAGATATAAAATATATCTTAAAAAAAGGAGTTAAGGATACACTTGTAAAAATAAGGACCCTTATGCGCTGATCCACTAGCAACCGGTTTAATCAGTTAGGGAAATAGACTCTCTTATTTTTCTGTCGCAATATGATAGAATTAAAAATCCATGAAAAGAGGTGAAAAGGTTGAAGGGAAAGTCGTTCATAGTTGTTGCACTCCTATTTAGCACGTTTTTTTTCTTCTTGGAATCATATGCTTTTGCTTATACTGTCCAAACAGGTACAGTAATTACAAATACGAGTTTAAATGTACGCGAGAACCCTAGCAATGATGCACCTGTCATTGGCCAGTTGCAGTCAGGGGCCAAGATAGAGTACGTCGATGTTGGCTATGACTGGGTACGAATTACATACAACGGAAAAGCCGGATATCTTAACAGCCTTTTTATTAAGGAAAACCGGCCAACCAGCCAAGCAACGAGCCATCAAGCAACGAGCCATCAAGCAACGAGCCATCAAGCAACCGCTGTGTCTGGTGTAAATGTTGGCAAGGTAACAGCAAAAAACGGTCTGATCGTTCGTACGCAAGCAAGCACAGATTCCGCAATGCTAGGGAAAATTGATTATGGTTCAAAGGTCGAGTACCGAATCTCAACGGGTGGCTGGGGTCAAATTACTTATAATGGCCAACGGGCGTTTATTGATACTTCCTATTTATCTGGATCTACTAGCAATGAAAATATATCTGGAGCCACCAGTAATGAAAACAAAAGCGTCGACCAGCAAGCTGCTGTAACAGGAACCATTTCCCGTGTTGTCATCGATCCTGGGCATGGCGGTAGGGACCCTGGCGCGAGAGGAAATGGGCTAATCGAGAAAAACATTACGCTCTTGTTCGCTAAACAAATAAAAAAATCTTTACAAGAGAATGGCATAGAGGTTTATTTAACAAGGTCTAGCGATGAGTATGTTTATTTACAAGAAAGGGCTAATATCGCTGATTCGTTCCAAGCAGATCTTTTTCTGAGCATTCACGCAAATGGCCATGAAAATTCGCTTATAAGAGGCATGGAAATTCATTCGTTTGCGCTAAACAACATAGCTTTAAAACTGGAAAATCAGTTCCGTGACTTGCCAAACGCTGTATACCGAGGCCACTACGAGTCCAATTTTTATGTACTCAGAAATACATCAACCCCGTCACTTTTAATTGAATTGGGGTACGTGTCCAACCAAGCTGATGCTGCGCTGTTGCAGTCACAACAATTACAAATTCAAGTTGGCGAGGCAGTAAGGCGTGCATTGCAAAGTTAAATCGTTTCGCCACAAGACTTTAGGAAGTTTTACGCATCTATTTTATAGATGCTTGAGGTTGTCGACAAAGTCGATAACCGCCCTCAGACTGATAGAAAACGCTTGTCAGACGAGGAGTGCAGCCGAGGGAAGATGCGAATAGAACGGGGGTTCATGAGCATATGACCGAGGCAAACGACGAAGTATGCGAGCGTTTGTCTACAGTCTGACGCATCTATTTTATAGATGCGTTTCTTTTTGGCTATCGAGGAGAAGCAGCCTCCACCTCAGTTTAAAAAACACGCACGAAGAATGAGTTTCATTATCGTGTCAACGATGACAATGTTTACTTGCTCCTTATTTTATGCCATTTTTTTGGTCTTTTCAACTAATTCGTTCGATTGTTATTTTTACATCACATAATAAAAAACCCGCTAAGAGCGGGTCGGGGCAGGCAAAATGTTGTTATTACCATAAACATTCATGCAAACAAAACGGTGAAATGAATGAATGTTAGTTATTTAAATCACTAATTCCAGGGCTGTGTTCATTAGGCATTTCAGGAAGTTGTGGAACAGGGAAGCCTTCTGGAGGAGGAGTGACTGAAAACGCGCCTTCGTTTCTGCTTGGAGACTTCCCTTGAAGAATCTCTCCAATTCTTGTTTCGTCTAACCTGAAGTTGAACTGGACGTTATGGTAGCCCATGTCAACAAATTTTCGGCATTCTGGATATTTATTAATGTCGTAATTTGGAATAGGGAATAATTTGCCCCATTCTACGCCAAGTGTTTCAAGTGCTTTCGCAAATGCATTTTGGTGGGCATTATCTCGAACAATTAGAAACGCAAGCGTTTCTCTAAAGGTTGCATTGGAACTCATTTCATAAATACGTGTTTTTTGGAGCACGCCTGTGGATTCCAGCACAACGTTATTAAGCATATCCGCAGCTAAGTTTCCATGACTGTACACCCACGATCCATTCCACGGGTTTCCGGCTGCGTCAAAAGGAAGAGAAGCTTGGGCGCCTATAATATAGTGGTGGGGATTGGCAACTTGTAAGGCAGTATCGAGAGGAGCATGATTGGGGGCTTGATTTCCTACTCCTGGTTCCCCTGATTCGTCAAGTAATGCATTAATGGTCGTTTGGACGAGCTCTACATGGGCAATTTCTTCTAGGAAAACGCCTCGCAACAAATCACGGTATTGCTTATCCTTCCCTCTGAAATTGGAACCTTGGAAGAAATATTGCATCATCGTACGCATTTCTCCATAATGCCCTCCGAGAATTTCTTGAAGGACTTTAGCTGCCGCTGGATCAGGTTTATCAGGCTTAATGATGTTAATTAATTCTTCTTTGTAATAATACAAAGGTATTCCTCCTTATCGGATCATCGTTAAATGCTTTTTTAGTTTGAACAAATTATTTCCAAATATACACTAAATCTACAACCGTTTTTTACGCATAATTGCTAAAGATGTCCAGGGAATATTGTCTTAGAGAAGGCAATTGTTCTTAAAAAACATGAGAGCGGAAATGAAAAAGGAACACGGACGTCTTAATGGATGAATTAGGGGAGAGAAGAGAGAAAAAACGCCCGTCCGTTGTTGCTGATTTTGCGGAAAGTGAAGGTAGAGATGATACAACAACATCAAAAAACATTCCCTATATGAAGAGAAATTATCAGTAAGATAAGAAACATTAAGTCATTCGTGCTTCACGTTCGAAATGTGCAGCGAGCCATGTGCCTTCGCTCATAAACAGTTTAAGAACATGTTCACGGCTTGTTGGCGCCTCTTCGATCCATTTCTGCAGCATGCGGACGATAGGTTTTTTATCCTGAAAATATTGAATAAAAACATCGGACTGTTCATCAAGTTTTGTCGTCCAAACTTGAGAGCGGGCCATCACCATTGAATAGTATGTGCGAATAAGCTTCCGGGCGAAATTTTGCGAAAGTTTTTTGAATTCTTCTGTGGGGGCTGATTGTAATCGGTCAATGGTTCGGTCGAAAACGTCACCAATGTCACCATTAAAACTTATGGCGATCTCGGCAGTAAGTTTGTAGGGGCCGAAGCAGTCTCGAAGATCAGTTCCGTAAATACAAACACAGAGTTCTTTTAGAAAAGCCAGTTCGTAATAGTTGATTGGGTTCATCACATGATCGAGATCTGCCACTGCTATACCAATATCGCGGACTAAATAGCGGTATGTTTCAGTCAGTGTCGTTGAGAGTTTTTTTACTTTCATTTTCTCACTAGCATTTAGTGTACTATTGAACACAGCTAAAAGATCTAAGTCTGACTTAATCGCGATTGCATCTCCTCTTGCGACGCTGCCATAAACATAGACACTGTGTAATTGATTTGGAAATAAGCGGGATAGTTGTTCGACAGAGTGTTGAATGCACGGCTCGTATACTTCGGGAATTTTATGTATGGAGACATCACTTGAAATATAGCCATTGTTGTCGAGTCCATACCCAGCTTGCAAATACGTCATTTTATGTCCTCCTTTTCCCTTTACTATACCAAAAACGATTACTGGTTGCTTTTATTTTTATAATAAAACGCTAACGGCCTTCTCCCAAAGGCTGCATCGCTCATACAGCCTGGGCGTATCAAAAAACGCAATCGAATGTGGGACAAGCCGCGGGAGGATCACTTAGCCGAGAGGAAATAGTTGGTCAGTCCATTTGTGTGGAGCTCATATCCTTTTAAAAAGGAGGCGGCTACAGTTGGCGTGGGATAGAGCGGCTTTACTAAAAGGATGAGCACTAGTATGGATGGTATTGTCTGGACGATTGTTGTCTTTTCGAAAGGCAAGCCAAACCGTTTTAAGGGAAGCATACAAACCTACTGCCCCATTGCCATATAGGAAAAACCCATAAAAAGACCAGCTGACAAGCTGTGACGATGGCTGACAAATATGGATAGCAATAAGCCGGCTATTGTGGCAAGCGTTGGCAAATAGCGGTGTTTGATTGGCGTCCACAACTTTATCATTTGGATAAATAGGACAATGGCTGGTATGGCAATGACTCCGTCCCATATGTTTGTATGGATAATTGGAAAGTCCAAAAGGATGCCGCCTTTCTTTTTTTACATCTGTAAACGATTAATTAATCATCTTAGTGTGTGGAAATCGCCTCATTTTATGCGACTTTACTAGGCGACCATGCTTTAGTCCACCCTTTTTTTAACAAATAAAGTGGCCAGCTGTTCGTATATAGGCAACGCTTAAAAGCACGCTGTTTTTTGTCTGTTTTGGTAATATGGTATAGTGTTAGCGAGATGGAAAGAAGGGATAAGAGAGAATGGAAGAAACGGTTGATATTTTAGCTTGCGGCGCCCATCCAGATGATATTGAAATCGGCATGGGGGGAACAGTTGCAACTTACATACAAAAAGGGTACAACGTCGCTTTTCTTACTTTAACGCTTGCTGAGCTGTCGTCGAATGGCGATATAGCGAGCCGGCAGCAGGAAGCAAAAGCAGCTGCGCAACAATTAGGAGTGAGTACACGTTATCAATTGGAGTTTCCTGATAGGGGGCTGACATACATAGGCGAGGAAAAATTGGAGGAAGTGGTCGACATCATCCGCCTGACGAAGCCAACGCTCGTGTTTATGCCAGCGGCTGACCGCCATCCAGACCATGGTCAGTGTGGGGCTTTAATCAAAGAAGCCATTTTTAATGCGGGCATTCGTCGTTACGGCAATGGTGAACCCCATAAAGTAAAAGCTGCGTACAGCTATTTTATTAATGGCTTTGCCAAGCCTGACTTTGTTGTTGATGTAACCGATAGCCACTCTGCTAAAGTGGCGGCGCTTCAAGCATACAAAAGCCAATTTGTTGCACAAGGTGGGGTGCAGACGCCATTAACTGATGGTTATATTGAAACAGTGATTGCGAGAGATCGTTTGTTTGGCAAAGAGGTAGGGGTGGCATTAGCTGAAGGGTTTGTTGCCGAGAAGCCACTTGTGATGGCAAATTTATTAGAAGGGTGCGGGCGCTGACGTGGAAAAATTGCGAATTGGCATTAGCTGTTACCCGACAGTTGGAGGATCCGGCGTAGTGGCGACAGAACTAGGAAAACAACTAGCATCTCGGGGGCATGAAGTCCATTTTATTACGACGGAAATCCCCTTCCGCCTTGATGATAAAGTTTACCCAAACATTTTTTTTCATCAAGTTGAAGTCAACCAATACGCTGTATTTAAACACCCGCCCCATGACTTGAGTGCAGCCAGCAAGATAGCTGAAGTCATTTTAACGCATGAGCTTGATTTGCTTCATGTCCATTATGCTGTTCCGCATGCAATTTGCGCGATTCTTGCACGGGAGATGAGTGGTAAAGACATAAAGATCATGACGACGCTCCACGGTACAGATATTACCGTACTAGGGTTTGAGCCGTCTTTGCGGCCGCTTATTCGCTATGGGATTGAACAGTCCGATATTGTCACAGCTGTGTCCTATGATCTGGCCCGGCAAACAAACGAGCTAGTACGTACTGATAAGCCGATTCAGACCGTTTATAATTTTATTGACGAACAAGTGTATTATCCAAAACAAGTGGAGCAATTGCGGGCGTGTTACGGCCTTTCGGAAACGGAAGATATCATTATCCATATTTCGAATTTCAGGCCAGTTAAACGGATTATGGACGTGTTGAAAACATTTCAACTCATTGTTAAAAGCAGAGATGCGAAATTGCTTTTAATCGGCAATGGGCCAGAGTTGCCAATTGCGAGGCAGTTTGTGGAAGAAAACGGCTTGACAAACGATGTCCTTATGCTAGGCAACCAAAAGCATGTTGCTGAATTGTTGTCTATGAGCGATTTAATGCTGTTGTTAAGCGAAAAAGAAAGCTTTGGTTTAGTGGCGCTTGAAGCGATGGCATGCGGGGTACCTGTGATCGCGACAAAAATTGGTGGCATCCCGGAAGTTGTTGAAGACGAAGTAACTGGTTATTTATGCCCCCTTGGGAACATTGAGGAGGCAGCTGCAAAAGCGATTTCCTTATTGGCGGATGATAAAAAGCGCCAAGCCTTTAAACGAGCGGCGCTTAAACGAGTAAAGCAGTCGTTTGATTCGCAACACATCGTTAGCCAATATGAGCGTTTATATGAAGCCATGCTTAAAGGGGAGCCGTTATGAGCATTTGGATGGAAGGATTTAAAGTCGTTCGCACGTTAAACGCCGCCGGTTTCGAAGCATACATTGTCGGCGGAGCTGTTCGCGACTATTTGCTTGGCAAGGATGTCGACGACGTTGATGTTGCGACGCAAGCATCCCCTCATCAAGTTGCCGACATTTTTTCTAGAGGTGTGCACATTAACCGTGAACACCAGACGGTGCTTGTTCCCGGAGAAAAAGGCCCAATCGAAATAACGACATTTAAAGGCGAGACACTTGTAGAAGATTTGCAAAAACGCGATTTTACGATAAACGCACTGGCAATGACGGAAACGAGAGAGGTCATTGACCCTTATGGAGGCAGACAGGATTTACAAAACCGCCTATTACGTTCGTATGATGCACAGAAGCGTTTAAGCGAAGATCCTTTGCGAATGTTGCGGGCGGCCCGGTTTATTAGTTCATTAGGCTTTGAGGCTGACCAGCAATTGGTGAAGGAAACAACTGTCCAAAAAGCAGCGTTGCAACGCTGCGCTCTTGAACGGGTGGCGGCTGAACTGGAAAAATTGTTAAAAGGAATGGAGACAGAGGCGGCGTTTGCGTTTTTACAAGAGACAGGCGCCATTCATTGCCTTCCAGGCATTCATATTACTGAAAGACAATTAGCTGAACTGAAACGACTGCCAAAACAACAGTGGGACAGTGGCGACAGAGCTTGGCTTGAATTTGCGATTTGCACAGGCGGATCAAGCAGCATTGCGGCTTTGCCGTTGCCGAAAAAGCGAAAACAGCTAGTGGCAGCTGGAATAAAGGCGTTTGAATATCGACAAACACAACAGCGCTGGAGCGACTGGCAACTGTACATTTCCGGTTTGGCGATCGCTATGCAAATTGAGGCAATTCGTGCTGGGCGCCAATTGCCGAGCATTCAGAAAGAAGAATTGGCTGAACAGTGGTCTGCCTTGCCGATCAAAGCGAAAAGCGATTTGGCGATTACAGGCCGTGATTTGCTTCATGCAAAAGCTGTACCAGGCCCATGGATTAAGGAGGCGCTACAAGCGGCAGAAAAGGCCGTTGTGACAAAAAAGTGCCCGAATGAAAAGGCTGCGATTTTGGCATTTTTAACGACGAGGGAGGAAGGAAAATGAAAGGACAGCTATTGGCACTGCTTCAGTCAGGTGCTTACATTTCTGGCGAGGAAATGAGCCGTAAGCTCGGCGTTTCCCGTACAGCCGTGTGGAAGCAGCTATCTGCGCTGAGAGAACAAGGTTACGAGCTTGAATCAGCACCGAAAAAAGGCTATCGATTGCTCTCTTCTCCAGACACTTTGCTTGCCCATGATATCGAAGCACATTTACAAACAAAAACGCTTGGGCGAAACATCCACAGTTATGATTCGGTTGCCTCTACCCAACCTCTTGCCCATGAAGAGGCAGCCCGGGAAGCCCGAGAAGGAACGCTCATTGTCGCAAATGAACAACAAGGGGCAAGAGGCAGGCTTGGCCGCCAATGGCAATCTACGAAGGGGACAAGCCTATCGATGAGCTTGCTTTTACGGCCAGACATTAGCGTTAACCAAGCGCCGCAATTAACGCTTTTGGCTGCTGTAGCTGTCACAAGGGCAATTGAGGCAGTAAGTGGGTTGGTTTGTGACATCAAGTGGCCAAATGATATTTTGTATGCCGGCAAAAAATTGGTAGGCATTTTGACGGAAATGGCTGCTGATCCTGACCGAGTGAACTATTGCATTGTCGGTATCGGCATCAATTGCAATCAGGAGAGCAATGATTTCGCCGAAACTTTAGCCGGAATCGCCACGTCGATTAAGCTAGAAACAGGCAATCCGGTTCAGAGGGCAAAGCTAGTAGCCGCTGTAATGAATGAATTTGAATGGCTGTACGATGAATACATAAAAAACGGCTTTGCTGCGATTCGCCCGCTCTGGGAAGCGCGCTCAGTCAGCCTCCATACGAAACTGTCTGCCCGAACGCCTTCGCGGATTGTACAAGGCTATTCATTAGGCATTACCGATGACGGGCGCTTGCGCATTCAAGACGAGGACGGTCAAGAACACTTGATTTATTCTGCAGACATTGAACTCGACAACTGACGGCAAACGTATGCTATACTAGGGGCGCAAGGGCTGTATCTGCTAGAACGGCACCCAAAAGAGGTATGGGATCGTAACGTAACGAAAGCTTGCCTGGATCTTATCAGTGACCGGGACATAGCTTCACGTTGCCTTCGGCTCCTTGCACTAGGTGCAAGGAGTTTTGCCGTTTCATGCAGTTCAAAATTTGAACACATGAAACAGGAGGACAGATGTGAAAACAACAAAAACGTTTAAACAAATGAAGCGAGATGGTGAGCCGATTGCGATGCTTACGGCTTATGATGCACCCTCTGCCCGCTTGGCAGAACGAGCTGGCGTAGACATGATCCTTGTCGGCGATTCCCTCGGAATGGTGGTGCTTGGTTACGACTCCACGGTTCCTGTGAGCGTTGATGATATGGTTCTGCATACGAAAGCAGTCAAACGCGGGGCGCCAAACACATTTGTTGTCACAGACATGCCGTTTTTAACGTACCATAGCTCGTTTTCTGAAACGGCTGGCCATGTGCGTAGGCTGTTGCAAGAGGCAGGAGCCGATGCGGTAAAGCTGGAAGGTGGCGCAGACATTGCCAGTACTGTGCAACGTCTAACGGCAGCAGGTGTGCCTGTTGTTGGCCATATCGGCTTGACGCCACAATCAGTCGGTGTTTTAGGCGGCTATCGCGTGCAAGGAAGGGCGCAAGAGGAAGGCGAGCAGTTGCTTGCTGATGCACAGGCATTGGAACAAGCTGGCGCGTTTGCCATTGTCGTTGAGTGTGTTCCAAAGCAGCTTGGCGCATTGTTGGCTAAAGAAATCAACGTGCCGATTATTGGCATTGGCGCTGGAGCAGAGACAGACGGCCAAGTTCTTGTTTATCACGACGTGATTGGCTACGAGTCGGAACGAGTGGCGAAATTTGTCAAACAATATACGGCTGTATCGCCAATCATTGAGGAAGGGCTCGTCTCTTATGTCACTGATGTGAAACAACGGGCATTTCCAGAAGAAGCCCATACGTATACAACGAACGACACAGGCTGGTTGGCTGTGTATGGGGGCGACAAAAAATGATTGAAGTGGGAACAACAGGTCAGTTGCAAAGACTGTTGCAGGACGCACGTGAACAAGGGAAAACGATTGGGTTTGTGCCAACGATGGGTGCATTGCATGGCGGTCACCAGTCGTTGGTGCGTGCCTGTGCGCAAACATGCGACTTGGTCGTTGTGAGCATTTACGTGAACCCACTGCAATTTGGCCCTCACGAGGACTATCATGAATATCCAAGACAATTGGAAAAAGACCGCGTGTTAGCAGAAGAAGCAGGGTGCGATGTGCTGTTTTGCCCAACTGATGAAGAAATGTATCCTGATGGGTATACGCAAACGGTTCATGTGAAGCAAGGTGCGAACGTGTTATGCGGCAAAAGCCGCCCTGGCCATTTTGACGGAGTGGCTACCGTTGTGTTGAAATTGTTTATGCTTGTTCAGCCTGATTTCGCCTTTTTTGGTGAAAAAGACGCGCAGCAAGTCGCCATTATTAAACAACTTGTTAAGGAGTTCTTCCTGCCTGTGACAATTGTTGCTTGTCCAACTGTTCGCGAAGACGACGGCTTGGCGAAGAGCTCCCGCAACGCCAATTTGACGCCGGCAGAACGCCAAGCCGCACCGAAGTTATATGCTGCCCTGCGCGATGCAGCAAAGTTGCCGACAAGCCAACTAAGCGACCTTGTCCAACAAGTGCGGCAACATCTTGCTGCATTGCCTCTAGGCAGCATTGATTATGTCGAAGCGTATGAGTATCCATCCCTTAAAGAAGTTGAGCAAAGTGACGGCATTGTCATTTTGGCTCTCGCTTACCAATTTTCGAAAGCACGTTTAATTGACCACATCTTAATTGACATGAACAATCGCGACGGAGGGTTGAACGATGTATCGGACAATGATGAAAGCAAAATTGCATCGTGCACGGGTTACTGAATCAAATTTAAACTACGTAGGCAGCATCACCATAGATGAAGACCTCATGGATGCAGTCGATTTGCTTGAAAATGAAAAAGTACAAATTGTGAACAACAACAACGGCGAACGGTTTGAAACGTATGTGATTAAAGGGACGAGAGGAGAAGGGGGCATCTGTTTAAATGGTGCCGCCGCGCGAAAAGTCCAACCTGGAGACGTCGTCATCATTTTGTCTTATGCGATGATGGAAAACGCGGAAGCCCTTGCCCATCAGCCGAAAGTGGCGATTTTGGATGAGAACAACCGAATTGTGGAAATGTTAGGCACAGAGCCAGCTTCTACCGTCCGTTAGCACGCATATTCCCTCCCCTGGTGATACACACTGAATGAAACAAGGCATTTTGCCATTAGGGGGAGGGATTTTTTTGCATTCATGGATTAACGAGTGGCAAGCGCTTTACCAAAACATTTGGCAGTCGCCGACTAGCAGAAGCATAGATGATGTGATCGTGCTTGAACAGATGACGCAGCAAGTATTGGATGTTTGGGGAGCGATGGATGAGGCATTGAACCAATTGCGGCAGCGGTTAAAAGAAACGGCGCCAATGTTTGTGTACGAATCGGAAGGGACGATCCTGTTCGATGCCCATCAGTTTGACGAAGCGCTTTGTTGTTTGAAAAACGAGGAGGCTGAAGGCGAAAGAGAAAATATTCGTCTGTTGTATATCGCCTATGCTTCATTATACACGGAGAAATTTGAGGAAGCGAGAAGCGGCTTTTTATATGTATTGCAAGTATCTTTCGATCCGCTCGTCACCCACTTCGCTTACCTTGGCATTGGCATTATTGAAATGGTTGCTCGCCGAGCAGAAGAAGCGATATTGTTTTTAGAAAAAGCAAATTCATTAACAGACAACCCTGATGTCGTGTATAATTTAGGCATATGTTATTATTGGTTGGAAGCTTACGATAGTGCTGCAGCTTATTTTCACTCTTATACGCAAGTATGTGACGATGCCGATGCTTTTATGTTGCTTGGCCTTTCGCTTTATAAAGGTGGAATGGTTGAGGAAGCGCGCGGCGTATGGCTTGATTGTGCAGAGAACGTTGATTCGAGCGAAGCGCTTTTGGCGCTGGCCAAGCTAACCGAATGGTACGGCGAACATGAACTGGCATGCTACAGTTACGAACAGCTAATGTTTATCAATGGGAAAACGCCGGAGTTGCTTCATGGCTTTGCCTGGAACCAAGCATTGTCAGGAGATAGCCGTGCGGTTGATTTATTGTTCGAGCTTGGCAAGACAAGCCAGCAAGCGTATGAATCATGGTGCATGTTGCAGGCTGCCCAAGGAGGGTAAGGCTTCCGAATAGAGGTGTAAACGTGTCTCAATCGTTTGTTGTCATTGATTTGGAAACAACCGGAAACTCGCCAGATCAAGGCGCAAGAATGATACAAATTGGAGCGGTTAAGGTGGAAGGTTGCACGATTACGGATCGGTTTTCAACATTTGTGGATCCTTGTTGCAGCATTCCGCCTTTTATTACAGAATTAACGGGCATCACAGATAAAGATGTGGAGGGAGCGCCTGTTTTTCGAGAAATTGCAACAGATTTGCTTGCCTTTATGGAAGGCTCCAGTTTAGTTGCCCATAACGTGCCTTTTGATAAAGGCTTTTTAGAAGCGCAATTGGAAACAGAAGGGTTAAGGCTTCCAAAATGTTGCCAATTTGATACCGTTGAACTTTCAAGGGTATTGTTGCCGACACAGGAAAGCTACAAATTGTCAGAGCTATCAAGCAGCCTTGATATGGACCATGATCAACCCCATCGCGCTGATAGCGACGCAGAAATAACAGCAGAACTGTTTATTAAACTCTTACATAAACTAGAACGGTTGCCACTTGTGACATTGCAATCATTAGAGCAAGTCGCGAAGGGGTTGAAAAGCGACTGGGACGTATTAACGCGGCCGTTGATTCAAAAAAAATGGATGAAAGTAGACGAAGACGAAAAAGAATATGACTTGTTTCGGCAACTGGCGCTTAAGCGCGTGGCAGAGGAGGAAGAAAACAGCGAGTCATCCGACCATAAACCGTTTGTTGAAGTAGAGGACGAGCTTTTTTCTAGTAGTGGCGCCATCGCCCGTGTCTTCGACTCATTTGAAGATCGTCCAGGGCAAAAACAGATGATGAAGGAAGTTTACGCTGCGTTTGAAGAACATGCCCATGCGCTGATTGAAGCCGGTACCGGCACGGGGAAAACGTTGGCGTATTTAGTACCGAGCGCTTACTTTGCTTACTCCCAGAAAAAACCAGTGGTGCTGTCGACTTATACGATTCCGTTGCAAGAGCAACTTTTGCAACGAGATTTGCGCTTGCTTGCTTCCATTGTTCCTTTTCCGCTACGTACGGCTGTCCTCAAAGGGAGGAGCCATTATCTCGATTTACGCAAATTTGAACAGGCGTTGCAGCAGCTGGAAAACGACTCTTATGACGTTTGTTTAACGAAAGCCCAATTGCTTGTTTGGCTGCTTGAAACGGATTATGGCGATGTAGAAGAGTTAAATTTGACAACAGGAGGGCGCAGCTTTTGGCCAATGGTCCAAAGCGATCCCGAGTCGGATTTAGGCAAGTACAATCCGTGGTTTTCCCGGTGTTTTTACCATCGCTCTCGCCGACAAGCGAAAAAAGCAGATTTAATTATTACGAACCATGCATTGCTGTTAACAGACGTTGTGCAAACTCACTCAATACTGCCCTCATATAGCCACGCGGTCATTGATGAAGCCCATCATTTTCAAGAAGCGGCTAGTGCTTACTTTGGGCTAACGGCTAGTTTTTTATCAGTTAGTTTTGCCATCCAACGCATCGGTGACGATCATCACGAATACGGTGCAATCGCGCGTTTGGAAGCGCTCGGGGAACAAATGAAGCAGCCGCTAGCGCTTAGCGACGCAAAAGAAGGGCTTGCCCGCTTTCGGGAAGACACAGATGAACTGTTCCGAATGATCCACGTGTTTGCTTTAGACGCTCAAGGAAGCAATGCGACAGATGTAGGGCGTATTAGTTATGTATATAAAAGCTTTTCAGAAGAAGGCTCGCTTTGGCAAGCGATTCTTGAGTGTGCGATGCGCTTGCAGCTTCACGGTGAACAAGTGCTGACGACTGTAAAGGCAGCTTATCAAGTGGTCGAGGAAAAAGTGGAAGAAGACTATGAAAGCCGTTCTCTTCTCGCTGACACACAAGGAGCGATTGCCGCTTTTGAGGAAACGGTGCAATTGCTGTATGAGCTCCTCCTTGAATACGACGACAATTATGTTTACTGGATTGAAGTGGAGCCAAAAGGGGCAAAAAATGCTACTTATTTGTATGCAAAGCCGATTGAAGTCTCAGAAAGGCTGGCTGACCAATTTTTTGCCAAAAAGAAAAGCGTCGTCCTGACATCGGCGACTTTGACAGTCAACCAATCGTTTGATTACCAAATTGACAGATTAGGCTTAGTTGATTTTGGGGTGAAAACGAAACAAATTGAGTCTCCTTTTTCTTATGAGCAGCAAGCAAAATTGCTTATTCCTCATGATATTCCCGATGTCCGTGGCCCAGATGACGAGCTGTTTGCACAGGATATCGCCATTAAAATATGGCGAATTACGGAAGTGATGCAACGAAAAGCGCTTGTCCTCTTTACTTCTTATGATATGCTCAAAAAGGTATTTTATTATGTGAAGGATTTAAACGACGAAGGAAAATTGGCGTTAATTGGCCAAGGAGTGACAAGCGGCTCGCGGATGAGGCTGTTAAAATTATTTAAACAAGCTGAGCAAAGGGCAGTGCTGTTTGGGACAAATAGCTTTTGGGAAGGCATCGACCTCCCAGGCAACGAATTGGAGTGCCTCATTATTGTCAGGCTTCCATTTGCGCCGCCGAACTTGCCATTAAACCGGGCGCAGATGGAGCGAGCAAAAGCAGAGGGGAAAAACCCTTTTACCGATTTGGCTCTCCCTCAAGCAGTCATTCGTTTTAAGCAAGGATTTGGGCGGTTAATTCGTACTAAAGGAGACAGAGGTCTCATCTTTGTTTTTGACCGGCGGATTGTAACAACCCGTTATGGTCGGACATTCATCGATTCGTTGCCGGAAGTACCAGTACACGAAGGGAAGCTGGAAAGGTTGCTTGAAGACCACCTTGATTTTAGGGAGGAACAGTCGTGAAGACGATCATCAAAAATGCAAAAGTAATGACGATGAATGAAGCAAGGACGATACACGATCATGGCTATGTCGTCATTGAAGACGGCGTATTTACGGCGATTGAGCAAGGGGAGCCGGCAGAAGAGGCTGCAAAAGGAGCGAATGTAGTCAATGCTGATAAAAAGTGGCTTATGCCAGGGCTAATCAACACGCACGGCCATACAGGCATGTCTTTGTTCCGTGGCGTTAGCGATGACGTGCCTCTGTCTAAGTGGCTTGCAGAACACATTTGGCCACTGGAACAAAAACTTGACCAAAAAGCAGTAGAAGCAGCCCGCCTTTTAAGTATGGTGGAGATGATTGAATCTGGGACAACGACGTTTTTAGAAATGTACCATTTGCATTTGGACGATTTCGCTGCGGCAATTGAAAAAGCAGGCATGCGGGCAACATTGATGCGGTCTGTGATCGGCCTCTGTTCAAAAGAAGAACAGGAAGAAAAATTAGCGGAATCTCTTGGTTTCGCAAGGAGATGGCATAAACAGGCAAATGGGCGTATTCAAACGATGCTTGCCCCTCATGCCCCGTATACATGCCCGCCTGATTACATCGAGCGCATTGTCGAAGCTGCTCGCCAAGAAGGTTTGCCTGTCCATATGCATCTTGCTGAAACACGAAAAGAAATCCATGACTATATGGATGAATACGGCATGCACCCAGTTGAGCTTTTGCAAGAAAGAGATCTACTTAGCGGGACAGAATGGCTGTTTGCCCATGGCGTCCATATGCATGAGCAGCATTATGAACTGTTAGGCGCTCATCAAGCAGCTGTTTCCCACAATCCGAAAAGCAATTTGAAACTTGGCTCAGGCATTGCCCAAGTAGCAAGTATGCAAAAACACGGCATCGTCGTTTCCCTTGGTACTGATTCGGTTGCTTCAAATAACGCTCTTGATGTATTTGAAGAAATGCGCACAGCCGTGTTGCTGCAGCGGGGCATTAATGAACAAGCTGACATTGTCACGACATGGGAAGGGTTGAGTATGGCTACGTCTAACGGTGCAAAAGCATTGCGTTTTGCCAATCTAGGGACGATCGAAGTAGGCCAGCAAGCTGATTTTATTATGCTAAACCCTGAACAAGCCCACCTGCACCCAAGCAGCCAGGCTGTTTCGCATCTTGTCTTTGCCGCGAAAGGGTCTGATGTAACAGACGTGTACGTCCAAGGTGTACCGTTAATGAAAGACAAGCAGTTGCTTACGCTTGACAAAGAGCGAATTTTAAAGGAAGCGAACGAACAGTTTCGCCGCTTGCAACAGTGAACACGCGGAGTACGCGCAGTTAAAAAACGCTGCGGCGTCCGCAGCGTTTTGAGGTGTGGGTAGAAGGTTTTTAGTCAGTTTCAGCCTGCGTGTCTGCTCCTTGAGCAGAGGATGCGACAAACATCGCCGGAAATGCGGTTTGTTTTAGTGTGAACGGCCAGACGTCTTCAATGGACTCATTGGCCCGACAAAGCAAAGAAGCTTTGTCTTTGTTCTGCTGAAACCACTCGGCTAAGCCATATTGATTCATTTAAAAACGCCCCCCTTCAACTGGCGTATCCTTAGTATGGCACGAAGGATCGGGGCTATGTTTAGCAATGATTGTGGGCGAGTGTAGATATTGGCGTGTATAAACGAAGGAAGGGGCGTGTCGTTTTGGAGCGTTCAGAAATGAAAATGAAAGTGCTGTCGACTGTGACAGTGGAGAAAACAGATGATTTTTATAAAGTAGTGGACCAACTAAATCGAACCTTAAAAGACAAGGGTTTGACATTTGGCTACGCGCTTGATGAAAAAGATCATTCAAAAATAACAATGACGATTTATGAAGTGTGAGTGGAAGCGAATGAAAAAAAAGCTAAGCATCATTTTTTCTGTTGTTTTACTTATTGTAATCGGGCTTGGGATATACCTATATACGGCGATTCGTAGTCCATTAACGGAGGGAGCAAAAGAAGCGACTGCTTTTGTGACTGAACAAGGGATGATGGCCGAAGTAGACGACGTGTCTTTTTACCATGGAGAAGAAAGCTATTGGGTCGTATCTGGCACAAGCGATGAGGGAGAACCACTGTTTGCGTGGGTGAACGACGATTCAGAGAAACGGGAGTCAACGCTTGTGCTCCCTCAACATGCAGGTGTGCCTCTAGAGGAAATGGAAGAAACGGTTGCCAAAGAATTAGGCGTGACCGCTTTTGATTCTGTGCGCCTCGGGTATGAAAACGGACAAGCGGTTTATGAGTTTACGTATACATCGGAGACGCAAGGGAAATTATTTTATTACACCGCTTTTGAAACAGGCGAATATATGAAAAGCTTTAGTATTCGCACGAATTAAACCGTTAACGGATTCGTTAATTGACGGCGAAAAACGGATGAAGGTATAATAATGAAGTCTTTTTTAGATAACGGAAAATGTCGTTTGGCAGGAGGAGTCACGAGTGAAAACAACAATCGCCCAAGTGGGACGTTATGTCAATGAACAAGTAACGATCGGCGCATGGATTGCCAACAAACGGTCAAGTGGAAAAATTGCATTTTTGCAACTGCGAGATGGGACAGGCTTTATTCAAGGAGTCGTCGTCAAAGCGGAAGTGCCTGAGGACGTATTTGCATTAGCGAAATCGATCACGCAAGAAAGTTCTCTTTATGTGACAGGCACCGTTCGTGAAGATGAACGCTCGCCGTCAGGCTATGAGCTTTCGGTAGAACAGATCGAACTCATTCACCAAGCGACTGACTACCCGATCACACCAAAACAACATGGAACCGAGTTCTTAATGGATCACCGCCATTTATGGCTGCGTTCAAAACGGCAACATGCGATTATGAAAATTCGCAGTCAAATCATTCGTTCGACGTATGACTTTTTCAGTGAGCGTGGCTTTACAAAGCTGGATTCGCCGATTTTAACAGGCAGCTCGCCTGAAGGGACGTCAGAGCTTTTCCATACAAAGTACTTTGATGAAGATGCGTACTTGTCCCAAAGCGGCCAACTATACGCTGAAGCAGGAGCGATGGCGTTAGGGCGCGTTTTTACATTTGGCCCGACGTTCCGCGCTGAAAAATCAAAAACACGACGCCATTTAATTGAGTTCTGGATGATTGAGCCAGAAATGGCGTTTGTGGAACATGAGGAAAGCTTAGAGATTCAAGAGCAGTATGTGGCCCACTTGGCCAAAGCTGTTCTTGACCATTGTCAACTGGAATTGAAGCAACTTGGCCGGGATGTAACGAAACTGGAAGCAATCAAAGCACCGTTTCCGCGGATCACCTATGATGAAGCCCTTGATTTGCTCAAAGAAAAAGGGTTTGATGACATTTCATGGGGCGATGATTTTGGCTCCCCGCATGAAACAGCGATTGCCGAGCATTTCGACAAGCCGGTGTTTATTACACGTTACCCAAGGTCATTAAAGCCGTTTTACATGCAGCCTGCCCCTGACCGTGACGATGTCGTCCTTTGTGCAGACTTAATCGCTCCAGAAGGATATGGAGAGATTATTGGCGGGTCTGAACGGATTCACGATTATGGTTTGCTTAAGCAAGAACTGGAAAAGCACAACTTGCCGTTAGATGCCTATGGATGGTATTTGGATTTGCGCAAATACGGGTCTGTTCCCCATTCAGGCTTTGGCTTAGGACTCGAACGTACGGTAGCGTGGCTGTCCGGCACGGAACATGTCAGGGAGACGATTCCGTTTCCACGGTTATTGAACCGCCTGTACCCATAAACAGAACGAGGCTGGCCTTGGATTTTTTCAAGCCAGCCCTTTTGTTTTTTCCCAACCGTCCCCCAGCCCATGGTATACTATAGCTTCAAGAGGTGGTTTGAATGAATCAGCACGTATTTTTAAAATGGGCGCAGCAAAAGCATTTATCGATCCCTTCGCTGCTATTAGAACATTATACCGATCTACAACTAGACGAGTATGAATTCGTTGCAATTTTGCATATTCAGTCGTTTTTAGATGGAGGCGATGCGTTTCCAACTCCACAGTTATTAAGCGAACGCATGTCAATCAACCTCGATGAATGCGCCAAACTAATCGGCGCACTCGTGAAAAAAAAGCTGCTTGCCATTGAGAATCGCCTTGATGATTCAGGGGTTTTTTATGAAAACTATACGCTTGAACCGTTGTGGGCCGCGTTGATCCGTTTGCTCGAACAAAAAGGCAGAGACGTGCAGGCAAACACGCAAAAAAAGCAAGAAGGGGAGCTGTATCAACAGTTTGAACAAGAATTTGCCCGACCGCTTTCACCAATCGAGGCTGAAACATTGTCCATGTGGCTTGACGAAGACAAGCACTCGGCTGAATTAATTAGCGCCGCTTTGCGAGAAGCCGTCGTTTCTGGAAAGCTCAATTTCCGTTATATTGACCGAATCCTGTTTGAATGGAAACGCAATAGCATTAAAACGGTCGAAGACGCCAAAGCCCATAGCGAGCGCTTTCGCAAAAAAAGTGCCCCTAAACCACGAAAAGAAACGGCCAATACGCAAGACATTCCTGGTTTCCATTGGCTCGAAAATTTATAAGGAGTTTCGCGATGTTGTCAAAAAAAGATACACAATATGCAATTGATCAAATGGGAGAGCTTTTTCCAGAAGCTGAATGCGAGCTAACCCATTCCAATCCGTTTGAGTTGTTAATTGCCGTTGTTCTTTCTGCTCAGTGTACCGATGCACTCGTCAACAAAGTAACGCCGAAGTTGTTTGCCAAATATAAAACGCCAGAAGACTACGTGCAAGTTCCTTTAGAAGAACTACAAGAAGATATCCGTTCCATTGGCCTCTATCGGAATAAAGCAAAAAACATTAAAAAGTTGTCCCAATCACTGCTTGAGCATTTTAATGGACAAGTGCCTAGAGAGAGGGAACAGCTTGAGTCCCTTGCTGGTGTCGGTAGAAAAACAGCAAATGTCGTGACGAGTGTCGCTTTTGGCGAGCCGGCCATTGCCGTTGACACCCATGTAGAGCGAGTCTCAAAACGCCTCGGCATTTGTCGTTGGAAAGACAATGTACGCCAAGTTGAAGAGACGCTAATGAAAAAAATTAAAAAAGAAGATTGGTCCGATGCCCACCATCGACTGATTTTTTTTGGCCGCTACCATTGCAAAGCGCAAGCGCCTAAATGCCCGACATGTCCTCTGCTAGACATGTGTAGGGAAGGGAAGAAGCGCATGAAAAAAAGCATGGTCGAAGCATGAACAAAAGCACACGCATAAACGCGAGAACGGATGCGCTAAATTTGCAAATACGATAGAGAAAATGGAAAGGAAGACACAAGTGAGCGGAATGACTGGAACGACGACTGTAGAGTGGACAGAAAAAGAAAAGCAAAATTGGCAAGCGATTGAGACGAAGCAATCGTTTCGCCTCGCTTTTAGTGGCCATTTTTCCGCCGGAAAATCGACGCTTTTGAATGAGCTTCTCGGTGCGCCTCTGTTGCCGACAAGCCCCATTCCGACAAGCGCAAACCAAGTGATCATTGGCCAAGGCGACATTCGTGTTGTATTAGAAAAAGCAAATGGTGAAGAGGAAAACTGGCAAGGGGCAATTGATTGGGATGCTGTCAAACGTTCAGGCATGGACGGCACCGAAATCAAACGGCTGCGCATTTATGCCCCTGTTCCTTTTTTAAAACATGGCAGCGAACTTATGGATACACCTGGCGTCGACTCGACTGACCCTACGCATCAACGTGTGACATTAGATGCCCTTTATACAACCGATGCGATTGTATTTGTCATGGATTATAACCATGTAAAAGCAGAAACGAACCTCTATTTTTTAAAACAACTTAGCACAGAAGGAAAGCCTCTGTTTTTAGTGATTAACCAAATTGATAAACATGAAGAAGGAGAACTTTCGTTTGCTGCATACAGGGAAAGTATTGAAAACACACTTAAAGAATGGGGCATCCGTTATGTAACGATTTATTATACGAGCATGAAAAAAACAGGTATACATGAAAACGAACTAGTCCGGTTTAAACAGGAAATGAAAGCATTGCTTTTAGCTGGCAACCGCTTAGCTGAAGCAAGCAAAAACCGGTTGAAACACAGTTTTTATAAATCTGTACAGCGGCGTCTTCAGGAAGAAAAAGACGAAGCGGTTCATCTCCTTGATGAACAGGCAGCTGCCCAAGGCGCCTCTTTCGATACGCTGCTTTCTTACCAAGAAAAGTACGAGCGCCTTGAGCGCTTAAAGGATGCTCATCAAAACAGGCAGAGGCAATTTCAGGGTGAGTGGCAATCGCTTTTCCGACAAGCGACATTGTTTAATGCTGCGCTTATGGAACAAACGCAACAATGGCTGGAAACCCTTCAGCCAAACTTCCGTGTCGGTTGGTTTTTTTCTAAAAAGAAAACCGAAGAAGAGCGGATGCGGCTCCTTACACAGCTAACACGAGCGTTAGACGATCAAATCCAGTCTCAGCTTGTTTTTCATGTCAAACGTTCTTTGCAAACGATTCCAGTAGACCGTTTAGCGAATAAAGAAGCATTTCTTGAAGCAGTTGAGCACACCGCTTTCCACATTGATGAGTCGTTTTTAAGCAAGCATGCACCCAAGGAAACCGTCGGGAGAGAGTACGCCTACCAGTTTGCGAAAGAACGCACAGATGAGATTATCCGTGAAGTAAAAAAACGGGCTAATGCTGCTTTGGAAAAAGCACAAACTGGCTTGCGAAAAACAGATGAGGCGGCGTTGGAAAAAGGCAAGGCTGAACTTGAACAGCATCAACGCTTGAAACCACTTGTCGAAAAATGGGTACACCTTAACGAAACATATGCGCATCAAGCGGAAAGCCTTGAAAGTGCTGCGAAAAGAGTGAGCGACAACGGTGCATTTGAACAGGCGTTGCAGCAGGCCCGAAAACAGCAGCAGCCAGAAGACGAGCAACAGACAAATTGGGTAAAAGACATCGTCTTTTCAGATGAGACGCTTTTAGCTGCAGAAGAGCAAGCAAAGCCAACAGAGCGGCTGCGCTTTAGCCATGAACCAAACAAAGATGTTTTGCGTACGCTGCTCCGTCAATATCAAGCGAACATATGGGGCAGCGAGTGGCGAGAGCGCCTTGAACGTCGCCTCAAGCAAATGGAAAGACAGCAGTTCACCATTTCTTTGTTTGGTGCTTTTAGCGCTGGCAAATCGAGCTTTGCCAATGCCCTTCTTGGAGCGGATGTCTTGCCAACATCCCCACATCCAACAACGGCGACGATCACACGTGTGCAGCAAGCAACCGCTTCATTTAGCCACGGCACTGTCCAAATTCGGTATAAAGGCTATCAAGAGCTCGAACAAGAGGTTGCCTCGATCGGCAAACTATTGTCGCTCACTCTTACACCAGAAACATTAACATCGTTTAGGCTGGCAGGTGTCAAAACTGAAACAGCTGCCAAGAAGCAAGCGCTTGCCTATTTACAGACGCTTGCTGCTAGCTTGAAGCAAAGAGAAATGTTGTTATCGACAACAGCTACTGTCCCATTAACAGAGCTGAGTGAACTTGTTGCTAATGAAGCTCATGCCTGTTTAATTGCCGATGTCTGTATTTACTACGATTGTCTTTTGACAACGCAAGGGCTGACGCTCGTTGATACACCTGGCGTCAATTCCATTCATGGCCGTCATACAAATGTCGCTTATGAACAAGTAAGGCGTTCTGATGCAATTTTTTATGTAACATACTACAACCATTCCTTTTCTAAAACTGATGCTCGCTTTATTGAACAACTTGGCAAAATTAATAAACAATTCACAAGCAACAAGCTTTACTTCGTTTTAAATGCGGTTGATTTAGCCGCTAATCAAAGCGAGCGAAAAGGGGTGGAGGCGTATGTGTTACGTTCGTTGCAAAGCGCAGGGGTAGAAAATGCTGCTTTGTACCCACTATCGAGCAAAATCGCCTTGGCCGAAAAGCAAGTAGGTGAGCCTGTAACTGGATTGTTTGCTGCATTTGAAAATGAATTGTACGGAGGAATGCTCCAAACGTTTAAACAGCTGAATGTCGACATTCTTTATGAAGAAGTCGCAGCATATAGCCGCTATTTACAACAAATGGCTACTTATGCAAAAGCGGGAGCAGGGAGCCAAAAACAGCATAAAGACGAAATGAGCGAATCGCTTGCGCAAATGTACGATGCGTTTTGCCGGGAAGCAGGGGAACCACTTAAACAGCGGCTCCAGCAAGAAGCTAGCGAATTGTTTCTTTATTTGCGCGAACGGATGCAATACATGTTGCGTGATGGGTTTGGCGAACATGTAAATGTAGCGACTGTACAGGGAACGACCAAAAAAGCACAGCGTGAATCACTAGCAAAAGCGTTGCGCGAGTGGGGAGAAGACAGCAGTTCGTTTCTTGCCCAAGAAGCGAGGGCCACTGCCGTTCGTTTGACGCTATCGTTTAAACGCCATTATAGACGCTGGCTGAAAGAGTGGGAGCAGGCGATTCAGCAAGCTTATGAAGCATTTTATTTGGAAGAGCAAGAAACAATTCCGTTTGCTCTTCAAGTGGAACCGGCTGATATTCGATTTGATGCTGAGCGACATGCAAAGAACTTCCAATCGCTTAAATCGCTGTTTGAAGGCGGAGAATTGGACAATGTAAAAGAACAAGCGGCAGCAGAACTAGCTGCTTCAGCTGTTGTTTATGTACGCGATGAGGAAGCACGTTGCAAGGAAGCGATCACCCAAGCGGTACAGACGGCCTTTATGACAGAGAAAGCTCGGATGGAAAGCGCGATTGCATTACAATTGCAACGCCTTGAAACCGTTAGTAGCCGGGAGTTTGCAAAGCAAATGGAACAAGAAAACACCGCATTACAAAACTGGCTCGAACAAGAGACGGCAAACCAAAAGGCGCAGCCATAAGCTGCGCCTTTTGTTATTCTTCAGAACTGCTGTCGCCTTGAGTTGATGAACTTCCATCGGATGAATCGTCTGGCTCATTACTAGGCGGCGTTTCGTTTCCGCCATTATTGTTGGTGTTTTCGCCGCCATTTGTATTGTCGTTGCCGTTCCCGCCGCTGTTTCCATTATCATTATTTCCATTATCGGAACCAGGGCTAGAATCGCCATCACCGCCGTTGTCCGTTCCGTCTCCGTTGCCAGCATTATTGTCATTGCCACCATCTGCTGGGTCCGTATCTGAATCTGCATCTGAATCTGAGTCTGAATCTGAATCTGAATCTGAGTCTGAACCATCGTTCTCATCATTGTTGTTTTCATCATCGTTGCCTTCATCTTCATCAGGCGGTGTTTCCTCGCCATCGTTTGGCTCTTCTTCCTCTTCTACTGGCTCTTCCTCTTCTTCTTCTGGTTCTTCTTCCTCTTCTTCTTCGGTCCCACCTGGAATCGTTGCTGTTACCGAAACAGCCGCACTTCGTAGGCCTGTTCCGTCCGTTGCCTGGGCTCGGACTGTAAAGGTATAAGATTCACCTGGTGTGACACCCGTTAAGACAGCTTTCATGCTACCTTCGTCTACATTTAGGGAGCCGCTGCTTACAGAAGTGGAGAACTTGACGTTATCGACTTCATCTCCAGGGTAAGACCAAGAGAACGTCACACTGTTTGATTCTTCGTTATACGAGTAGCTGACGTTGGTTGGGTCAGAAATACTAGCAAATTCCTGGGACACTTGTGTAGGACCAGTGCCTTTGACAAACAGCTCTGTGACAATTTCACTGCTTGGCGTCCCTGCGCTTGGCAGCTTGCCAGTGCTCCGTTCAACACGCATCTCCACAACCGAGTCTGGCTTCACAAAATCAGGTGTATCTAAGCCTTGATGGACTTCCGTCATAATGTGTTTAAACATTCTTTGTGCTGTTTTGCTATGGTTGCTCGACAAATAGTTGCCTTCTCCATTTTGAGAAAAGCCGATCCAAACAGAGGCAGTATAATTGGTGCTATAGCCTGTAAAGGAAGAAGCCGGGAATCCCCCAGAAGGGATATTGTATTTCTGCCTCGTATCATCTGTATAGTTCGTCGTTCCTGTTTTTCCGGCAATCGGCACGCCAGGAATTTGTGCTTCTGTGCCTGTGCCGGCAGTGACGACCGTTTTTAACATATCAGTAATCATGTAGCCTGTGTAGTCTTCCATCACTTGCGTTGGTTCAGGCTCTGTATTGAGTTCTCGGCCGTCTGGAAACACGATTTTGCGAATCGTATACGGTTCATGGTATTCGCCATTGTTTCCAAATGCAGCATAGGCGCCGGCCATTTCTTTCGTAGAGACCTCAGCTCCACCGAGTGCTGCTGATTCGTAGCGCTCATTGTCATTTACGACAAACATTTTATCAAGGAAAGCAAAGGCATTGTCGACGCCTTCTTCATTGATGGCTTTTACAGCCGGGACATTTCGTGATTCTGCCAATGCTTGCCGCATCGTCATCGGCCCTTTATGCGTCCGGTCATAGTTGCGGACCTCTTTTTCGGCTTCAGATTGATAGTGGTATTCTTCATCAACAAAGATTTTAGCTGTTGACCATTGTTGATCGTTAATACCAGGTGCGTAAGAGAGCAGTGGCTTCATTGCTGAACCTTGCTGTCTACGGATAGTCGCATAGTTTTCTACACGGGGATCGTTTTCGTCAATGCCATTTCCCATTGCGCGAATTGCGCCTGTTTGCGTTTCAAGCAGCGTAACACCTGCACGGAAGTCTTCGCTTTCTGGGAAGACGAGATCGGCATATTCTCCCGATTTCATGACATGGTCGACATGTTCTTGCGCATCCATATCAAGTGTTGTGTATACTTTTAAGCCTGAATTGTAAATGTCATTTGTAGACAAGTCGCTCATTTCTTCCAGTTCGGTTAACACTTCATCGTAAAACGTTAAATACTCGGTGTCCTCGCCTTCAACATAATCCAGTTGCTCTTCAATCGGTGTATTGCGTGCTTCTTCTGCTTCCGCAGCTGTGATAAAGCCTTCCCGTTCCATCCGGTCAATGACGACATTGCGCCGCTTTTCGTTGTTTTCCGGGTTTCGGTGGGGATCAAAGTAGCTCGGCCGCTGTGGAATGGCTGCAAGCACGGCGGCATCGGCAACGGTCAAATCGTTTAAGTCTTCTTTGTTGAAATACTTTTCCGCTGCTAATTGCACGCCGTAACCAGCTGAAGGCCCAAGGTTGATTTGGTTTAAGTACATTTCCAAGATTTCATCTTTTGTATAACGGCGCTCAAGCTGAATGGCCAAATACTGTTCTTGAATTTTCCTCGTCAATGCTTTTTCATTAGACAAAAATAAATTTTTAACAAGTTGCTGGGTAATCGTTGATGCACCTTCAGCGCCAAAACCTTCGCGGAAATTGGCTACAACTGCCCCGCCGAGGCGCCGCAAGTCGACTCCAAAATGGTCATAGAAGCGATGGTCTTCTACAGCAATAAAGGCATTTTTTAAATGGTCAGGCATTTCGTCAATATTGGCATTTATCCGCTTTTCCCCAGAGGCTAGCGTATAAACTTGCTCATCATTCATATCAAAAATCTGTAACGATTGTGGTAGTGTCAATCGCTCTTCGTCAATATCAGGAGCTCCAGATATAATAGATGCAACGGTAATCCCGCCGCCAATAATAGCTAAGCCGATTAAAATCGCCATAGTGATAAAGATTTTTTTCCATATGCTTCGTTTTTTCTTTCCACCATTTTTTGGCGGTTTGCCATTTTTGCCGCGATTTTGGGCTTTTTTACGCTCCTGCCTTGATTTATACTCATCTGACATGTCTTACGTCCTCTCCTTTGCATCCCCATTAAAGTAAACGGCGTCAAGCGTCCGCAAATAATCAATGGGCGGATGCAGGCCCGTTTTTACTTGGTGTCCAAGTCGTTCAATCTCTGTTTTTTTAATCGACTTCCGTACGTCCTGATTGTCATAATAATCAATTAAATGTTTGGCATCAAGTAAAAAAACTTCTGCCGATTGAAAAAAACGAATGAGCACAAAACAAATGCCGCCGTGTTTGCTGACTTCCCGCATGTGATCAACTTGGTGCGGGTGAATGTTTTTCAGCGGGAACGACGTTTTGTTTTTTGTTTCCTTTGCCTCGAAATCGATATAGGCGCCTCGGTAAACGCCATTATAATCTGTCGTTGAAGCTTGCTTAAAATAAGCTTCACGGATGACAGCTGCGCTTCGTTTTGGGTAATCAACTTTGACAATTTGTACCGGTGTCGGTTTTTTATGGACGACTGCCCGCTGTTGGTTCAAATAGTATACATTCGCCTCATCAATGTCGTGCTCGAGTGTCATACCGCGGCCGCTATATGTATCGGCTGGTAGTGGCTTTTTCGCCTGCCCTTGTTTAGGGCTTCGTGAGTAGGGCTGTCCATTCGGGTAGCGAATCGGCATTTGCCCACATCCTTTCCAAATCGCTTTTGTATGTTTTTTGTTTATATGCGGAAAGGTAACAAAGCATAGTCATTCTTTCATTTTAGCATATTTGTCGTCTGAGTAGCGGAACAGAACGCGCGATCTGTTGAAAAATTAACGAAAAAATGAGGGAAAGCATGGGATGAAAGGGATCATTCGCTTTAACAATGTCGATAATATTGCCAGGACAAAAGCATACGAGGCATTTGGCAGGCGCCATCCTGAAATTCGCTGGGCACGGCTTGCTGGAATCGTGTCCAGGAATGCAGGCTGGAATATGACTGACCTTGCAGGTGGTCCACTAGCTGCGATCGTGCCAAAAGAGACGAGACAAGCGATTGTCTCTGTTTATGAGCGTGCCAACTGGCTGATCTTTGCAGATGCCTTTCCTCAATTGCAATTATATGCAAAATGGAAACGAACGAAGAACCCTTGTTTTCAAGAGTTGGAACATTTCTTTGTGTCTCGTTTTATGATCGAAGAATGGCGTCGTTTTTGGGAAGAACGTGATGAAATCAGGTTAATGACTGCCTTGATTATCAATGAACAGCTCATGTTGCAGACGCGTTTTTTAAATGAACCAGCATTGGAATCTTTTTTCCATTCTGTTTTTTATACGTTAAACGAGCTAGCCCATTTCAGCCATGTCATCTTGCCAACGCCAACTAGCTCAGGATACGCTGAGCCGGTGACGAATTTTGCCGATCCAACAGCGCGTATTACCCTTGGCAAGCGAATTGGCGCGGTCCTTTACCATGAAGAGACCGAGTCAACCATTTTCCAATTCACAAACCAACAAGAGCCAACTGGGTCGCGGAAAGAGTATGACCGATTGGAGAATGCGTTGCCGCTACGGCTTGTTTATCCGCGCTTTCGTCACAAAGCAGCATCTCGCAACGATTGGGCCGATAGCCAGGACCTAGAGGAAGTGGAATCGTTCTTTAAACCAATTCGTGTTAAGCCTGTATTGGCAGAGAAACAGCGGAAATGGGCGAAATGGGAATTGGCATTGTTAGCCCAAGTTGCTCGCTGGCAAACAAAATAAAAACTGCACCTTTTTCCGGTGCAGTTCATTATAGATCGCGCTAGTCATTCAGCTGGTCGGTTTGGACCGCCTAGTTTTTTATCGCCTGTATAGCGTGTTTTTTCACCGTTGGTTTGGGTCTTGTCGTTCGTTTTTCCTTGGCGATGATCTTTTTTCATTACGGAAAACCTCCTTTCTTTCAGTATGGATAAAAACCGATTCGTTTATGTGTTGTCGAAAAGACATGAATGGCCGCCGCTAATTCCAGAAGAGAACGACTTTCTTTGTTGAATCTGTTCTAGTTTTGTCAACGGTGTAGGAGAAACAGAATGTAGGGCGAATCCGTTTTTAAACAAATGGAGTTAAAGGAGGTCATTGTATGAAAACGAAAGAAATGTCAGAGGCGATTGGCGTAAATCCGACCACGATTCAAAGGTGGACCAAATATTTTAAAATTGATTGCGACGTAACGGAACAAGGGCATTTTCTTTATACCGAAAAACATCTGCAACTATTTAAAAAAATAAAGCGTGAGCTTGACGAAGGGAAGCGCATGAAGGACATCAACTTGAATGAACGCCAAGGGGTGCCAAGTGTACCTACAAAGCAATATGAAGCAAAGCTTGAAAAGATGTTGGTGCAAGTGGATGCACTCGAAGAAAAGCTAGCGACAAAGGCCGATGACGTTGTCAGCTACCAATTGCTCAAGCATCGAAGCGAGCTTGATGAAATGATGAAACTGGTCGGAACCCTTGAAGACAGGCTGTCGTTAATTGAAAAACGGATGATGAGCCATCACCACCAGGAAAAGCAAGTAGTCAATGAACATGCGCCGAAGAAGGTAAAGCGCGGACCGTGGAGATCGTTTATGAACTTGTTTGCCTTTTAAACGAAAAGATATGCTACACTTTTTGCTGTGGGAGGTGTAGCCAATGGATACTTTAAAGTCATTAACAGAGGAGCTCCTTGCTTTAACAGAGGAAGCCGAACAATACTATATTGAAGTGGTGAAACAGGACCCGACCTATGAAGTCGATTTTCATAATCAGGTCAAGCCGTTTGCCGATAAAGTTCAGCCTTTAGCGTCAAAATGGCTGCCAATCGCAAAAGCATTCTTAGTGAAAACCAATCCTCGGGATTTGCATGTCAGTCAGCTTGAACAAACGGTTGAGAACTTAGATGTGGTTGCAATTAAGTCCTTTTATCCTTCATCTGGAATGAAGCGCCAGCGTGAAACGTTTAAATCGGTTCGTTATGTGCTAAGCGGTCTATTGGCTGAAATGGAACGAGCTGCGTCTGAACAATAGAACGGGCTTGGTTGTAATGAACCCAAGTCGACAAATTGAAGCAAGCCCACACATTTGTGTGAGCTTGCTTTTTTTCGCATTTAGCCTTTATCAGTGATGGTTAAAAAAGCGAGAAAGGCAAGTGTAGCGACAGACAAAATGTTAAGGATGACGCGTAAAAAACCGTCATTCTCTTCAACTTGTTCAGTTGATTCCGCCGCAGCGGCAAGCACAGCAGGCTCATAAGCAAGCACAACAATGGCTACTATAAGAGCGGCAGCAAAGAGTCCTTTCTTTAACATCAGACCTCTCCTTTTCCAATAAAAACGGATATGTATCAACTGCAAACGTTCTCACTTCTATTATAAAAGATCGTTTGAGCTTGTGCAAGAACTCCTTAGCTAAGGGTTTCAGAATTGGTGGACGTATGTTAGAATTAATACCATTGTATCTATACACATACCCGAGGGAATGTGCACGACGAAAGGACGTTTTGTAATGACCACGCATTTACAGGATATTATTCGAGCAAATCAACAAATTAAAGATGTCGTGACGCATACACCTTTGCAAAAAGATCAGGTTTTGTCTGAACGATATGATTGCACAGTTTACTTAAAACGGGAAGACTTGCAAGTTGTCAGATCTTTTAAAATTCGCGGCGCCTATTACCAAATTTCTTCGCTATCAAAAGAAGAACTTGCCGCTGGCGTTGTATGCGCAAGCGCTGGAAACCATGCACAAGGGGTTGCCTATTCATGCCGCGCTTTAAAAGTCAAAGGTGTTATTTTCATGCCGACTACCACGCCAAAGCAAAAAGTCGCACAAGTGAAATTTTTTGGCAGGGACTATGTAGACGTCAGGTTAATTGGCGATACGTTTGATGATTCTTATGCGGACGCCATTCAATATTGCGAAGAACAGGAAATGACGTTCATCCATCCATTTAACCAAGACAAAGTGATTGCCGGGCAAGGAACAGTCGGACTTGAAATTATGAATGACATCGAGGAAACGCCAGATTTTGTGTTTTCATCAATCGGCGGCGGTGGGCTTATTAGTGGGATGGCCACGTATATAAAAAGCGTTAGCCCAACTACGAAAATGATTGGTTGTGAACCTGCTGGTGCTGCATCCATGACGGAATCAATTAAGCAAGGCAACGTTGTTGAGTTAGACGAAATCGACAAATTTGTCGATGGAGCGGCTGTGAAAAAAGTCGGCGACAAAACACTGGAAATTTGCAAAGAACTGCTAGATGACATTATTGTTGTGCCAGAAGGCAAAATTTGCACGACGATTTTAAACCTTTACAATGAGAATGCGCTAGTTGCCGAACCGGCAGGGGCTATGCCTATTGCCGCTCTCGATTTGTATGCTGAACAAATTAAGGGAAAAGTCGTTGTTTGTATTGTTAGTGGCGGCAACAACGATATCGGGCGGATGGAGGAAATCCGGGAACGTTCGCTCATCTATGAAGGATTGCAGCATTATTTTATCGTCGAATTTCCACAGCGAGCGGGGGCGCTACGTGAGTTCATTACTGATGTGCTCGGCCCAGAAGACGACATTACTCGCTTTGAATATACAAAGAAAAACAATAAATCGAACGGTCCAGTATTAATTGGGATTGAACTGAAATGCAGCAAAGATTATGATGGGTTAATCGAAAGAATGGAGAAGATTGGTTTTGCCTATAATGAAGTCAACAAGGATGAAAATTTGTTTTCTTTGCTTATTTGACTTCGCCGTTTACACGCAAAGTACGAATTAGAATTGGATTTTAGAGGAGGAATGGCCCGTGCGTTTAAAAGGAAAGCGCGTTTTAGCTGCAGTTGATGCAGAATTTGAGGATTTGGAACTTTGGTATCCAGTCATCCGGTTGCAAGAAGAAGGGGCGGATGTCGTTTTTGCAGGGGCTGAAGCGAACAAAACGTATATAGGCAAATACGGAGTACCGGCAACGAGTACGATTGCCTTTAACGAAGCATCAGTTGACGAATTTGACGGTGTTTTAGTTCCTGGCGGTTGGGCGCCAGACAAGCTCCGCCGTTACCCAGAGCTTCTTTCCTTCATTAAGGAAATGGACAAGCAGAAAAAGCCGATTGGGCAAATTTGCCACGCTGGTTGGGTGCTCATCTCAGCAGGTATTCTTAATGGCAAGCGAGTGACGAGCACGCCAGGCATTCGCGATGATATGGAAAACGCTGGCGCTATTTGGCATGATGAGCCAGTTGTCGTTGACGGGCATTTAATTTCAAGCCGCCGCCCTCCAGATTTGGCTCCTTATGGCAAAGCATTTGCCGACGCACTTGTAGGCCGATAAAATGGAACTGCACTTTTTAGGAACAGGCGCCGGTGTGCCTGCAAAAAAACGCAATGTCAGCGCCTTGGCAATTCGTTTTTTAGGGCGCAACGGGACGGTATGGTTGTTTGATTGCGGAGAAGCGACACAGCATCAGTTTCTTCATTCTCCGTTGTCTCTGGCGGCTGTTGAAGCGATTTTTATTACCCATTTGCATGGCGATCATATTTTGGGGTTGCCAGGTTTGTTAAGTTCCCGTTCTTTTCAAGGTGCGGAAACACCGCTAGATATTTACGGGCCAATAGGGCTAGAAGCATTCGTTATGCAAGCATTGGAAACGACCAAAACGAAATTGCGTTTCCCGATACGCTTCCATGTGCTTACAGAAGGCTGTATTCGTAACGAAGAAAAGTTGACGGTTGACGCATTGGCGCTAGATCATCCTGTGGAAAGTTACGCCTTTAGGATAAAAGAACAAGATAAGCCTGGAACTCTTGATGCAGAAGCACTAAAAGCAATCGGTGTGCCCCCTGGCCCTCTTTATGCGCAACTAAAAAAAGGGGAGACGGTCAAACTTGCTGACGGCCGCATCATTAACGGGAGTGCGTTTTTAGATGAACCGATTCGTGGACGGACAGTCGTCATTGCTGGAGACACGGCGCCTATAAAGGCAATGGAGGCGTTTGCCTCTGGTGCTGATGTTCTAGTCCACGAAGCGACATTCGCCTCGAACAAAAAAGACGATGCTCATCTATATGGCCACTCGACAATTGCCGATGCATGTAGGTTGGCTAAACGCGCAGCCGTTGGCCAGCTCATCTTAACCCATGTTTCCTCTAGGTATGCCCGAAATGAAAATGAATACCGCGAAGAAGCGGCAACGCTCCTTCCTAATGTGATCATTGCTGAAGATCTGTTCGTGTTTGAACTGGAAAAGGCGGGGCGAAAAAAACGTGATTAATATTCGTTATCCCGAGCTCCGAGCAGCCCTTGATGCAGGCAAAGATGGATGGGTCTATGTCCATTCACCTTTTTGCGGTGCTTGCATAAAGGCAGAACGGATGCTGTCGGTCATCGAGGAAAGCAAAGAAACGTTTTCGTTTTGGCAAGTCAACATCCAACTTGCGCCGGAGTGGGCGAGGAGCGCACAAATTGAAAGTGTGCCTGCGTTGCTTTATTATAAAAAGGGGCGCTTGCAAGCGAAAGTATACCGACTTTTCTCCGTGATGGAGATCCTATCGAACATGAAGGAGGTAGAAAACGATGTCAATGGCTTATGAAGAATATATGCGCCAAGTTGTGCTGCCAATGCGCCAAGAACTGACTGATGCAGGATTTAAGGAATTGACTACCGCCGAAGCAGTGGAAGACTATATGGCTGACGCTGAAGGTACGACGCTTGTTTTTATCAACTCCGTTTGCGGTTGCGCTGCTGGTCTAGCACGACCTGCTGCGATTTACTCTTTGCAACATGACCATACGCCTGACCATTTGGTAACAGTCTTTGCTGGCCAAGATAAAGAAGCGACAGCGGCTATGCGCAGTAAATTTCCTGACTACCCGCCGTCTTCACCGTCGATGGCGTTATTAAAGGGGACAGAAGTTGTCCATTTTATTCCCCGTGAAGACATTGAGGGCGCAGAACCAGAGGCGATTGTCCGTAATTTAGCACTCGCATACAACGAACATTGCCAAAAATGATGTTGTCGACAAACGGAAAGAGCGTTTTTCCTAAGGAGGGAAGGCGATGGATTTTTCATTGCCGCAACTTTCAACAAACCAAACATGGCAATTAAGTAAAGAAGCGGCAGGACGTGCGGTGATGCTAACATTTTGGACGAGTTGGTGCCCCGATTCTGAACGGGATTTAGCGGCAAAAATGCCACTAGCTGCCCATGCTGATCAAAACAAGCTGCAATTTGTCACAGTCAATGTAACAGGCCGTGAAGGCGATGTCGATTTACAAGCTTACTTACAAAAAAGAGGATGGGACTTTTTAGTTTTGCAAGATCGTGGCACTGCTTTGTACGACCATTTCAACTGCAAAGGCGTGCCGACGACGGTCCTGCTTAACAACCGCCATGAACAAACAGCGCAGTTTGGAGAACAGGCGAAGTTACCTGACATTCTTGCTGAACTAGCATCGCTAATCGATTAGCTCCTATTAAAAAAAGCAAGCCATTCGGCTTGCTTTTTTTAATTAGGCCGCACCGCGTAATAAATGACTGCGCTCATTGCTTCAATATTCGGATAGCCGCTTTGCTTGTAAATTTCGACAACATGTTCACGGTTATAAGGGACGCGATTTAATTGGACGGAGTGGCTGCCGTCCTCTATGTCCAAAATAATATAAGAAGCAAGAGGATGACCATCGAATGGCATGCCAACGCTACCAGTATTAATGACATTTTTGCCATGGAGCGAGCGGACATAAGGATGGTGGGTATGACCGTAAACATAAATGTCTGCTTCATCACGGACCATAAGCTCATTTTCGATTTTTTCTGTTTCATCCCCATCAATGGCTGTAAATAAGCCAGACGGGCTTGCATGGAAAGCGTGGATGACCAAATCTTGCCCATCGTCAATGACAAGTTCTGTCGGAAGGTTTTTTAAATAGTCCAAGTCTTCTCGGCTTAGGCGGCCAAGTGTCCAATCTCTCTCTTTGTTAAACATTTCAAGGCGCTCAACAGGCACTTCGCCATCTTTAAAGCCCCGCACGAGCCACTCATCTGCATTTCCTTTGATGACACGTGCGCCAGAAGCTTGTACGAGTTCTAGCACCCGTTTTGGTTCTGGGCCACGAAAGCAAAGGTCTCCTAATATGTACGTCTGATCAATTTGCTTCGTTTGCAAGTCATTCAAGACAGCTTCAAGCGCTGTAGCATTTCCATGAATATCCGATAAAAAAGCAAATCGCATAATTTTAAGCCTCCTTTTATCATATTGTAACAGATGTGGTGCAAAAATGTGTACTAGAACATTTAAAGCATATCGTCGCGCTAGCAATCGCTTTTTAGGCTGTGGTAGTATGGAAAAGAGGAAATGGTGACAAAGGAGGAAACAAGGATGTATATTCGCTCAATTGAGCCGACACCAAGCCCGAATACAATGAAAATCAACTTAAGTGAAGCAGCAGCCGGTACAAGCACCACGTACCAAGAAAAAAACAAAGCAGAGGCGCCGACTTTTATTCAACAGCTTTTTGACATAGAAGGGATCAAGCAAGTTTACCATGTTGGTGACTTTTTAGCAGTGGATCGATATCCAAAAGCGGATTGGAAAGCGATTTTGCCGCAAATTCGCAAACAATTTGGCGAAGAACCAGACGAGCAAGCGAATGCCAACAACCTACATGATGGCTATGGCGAAGTTCAAGTGCAGATCCAAATGTTTAAAGGCATTCCCATGCAAGTAAAGGTATCAGACGGCGAAGAAGAAGTGCGAGAAGGACTTCCTGACCGCTTTGCCCAAGCTGTAGCGCAAGCACAGCTTCCAAACGACAATGTGGTGCTAGAGCGGAAATGGGAAGAGCAAGCGCCCCGTTATGGCGAGCTAGCAACCATTGCGAAAGAAGTAGCTGCTGAAATAAGCGCTGCTTACCCTGAAGCAAGGCTCGACAGCTTAATCAAGCTTGCTAAAGGAGAAAAAGCGGCAGCGGAAAGCTTTGCCGCCCGCTTCAAAGAAGTGACACTGGAAATGTTGCAAGCAGAAGATTGGCGTGACCGTTATGCTGCGCTTGAACAGATGGATCCAAAAGAGAAAGACTTGCCGGTGTTGGAAAAAGCGCTCACCGATGAAAAAGCGTCGATTCGTCGTTTGGCTACGATGTATTTAGGGATGATCGAGACAGAATCTGTTTTACCATTGCTTGAAAAAGCGTTGAAAGACCCTTCTGTCACTGTACGCCGTACAGCTGGCGATTGTATGTCAGACATCGGATCTGAAAAAGCGATTCCAGCAATGATTGAGTCTTTAAAAGATGAAAGCAAAATCGTCCGTTGGCGGGCGGCAATGTTTTTGTATGAAGTAGGCACGGAAGAAGCGGTCCCTGCCTTGAAAGAAGCAGAAGACGACTCTGAATTTGAAGTTGCGCTGCAAGTAAAAATGGCGTTGGCACGGATTCAAGGTGGCGAAGAAGCAAAAGGTTCTGTTTGGAAACAAATGACAGAGGCGCGTAAAGGGTAAGGAAGGAGGATGGAAGTGGGGACGACCATTGAAGATTTAGTGGAAAAGCTTGAAAAAGAAGGAAAAGAAGATATCCTTGAGCTCATTGAAGATGCAAAAAACGGCGAGCTTGAAGAAATCGAGTTGGTCGAATCGATTGGGCTGCTTGTCGATTTAGAGGACAACAATCGGCTGTTAAACTGGTTTGAACAACAAGGTGTCAATCTCATTTATGTAACAGATGATGAAGAGTGACCAACTTGCCAGCCGGCACGTTGGTCAAAAAGGAGGTATCAGAAGCATGAGAGGGCAACCGCAATTGCGACTGCCGAGAAAGGCGATCAACGTGTGGCGCCTGCAACATGCAATCGATACGCTGCTGCTAGCTCTGGTCCCGATCGGCTATTATTTTGCACAAAGATACATATTTCTGTCCTTTTATGAATGGCTAACATGGTGGTTAGCAGGAGCTGTTGTGATATATGGCATCGTGCGCATCGGGATTTGGCCGCTCGTGCAGTGGCGTCGTTTCCGCTATGAAATTTTTGATGATGAAATTGATATTCAGCAAGGCGTATTAGTGGTGAGACGGACGCTTGTGCCAATGGTGCGGGTCCAACATGTCGACACGGAGCAGGGGCCGATTCTTAGGCGTTACAAAATGGCCACAGTTTCGATTACGACTGCTGCGACCACACATCGCATTCCAACTTTATTTTTAAACGATGCGGACTCGTTGCGTGACCAAATTTCTAAACTTGCCGCGGTGCATGAAGATGAATGAGCTAAAGCGCCAACATATTGCCGCGATTCCGATCCAGTCCGCAAAAGGGGTTTGGCAGATTGCGGTGCCTTTTGCCATTATTGCGTTGTTGCAGCAAATGCTGTTTTATTTTTTCCTCGCCTTGTGTGCGCTCATCCTCATCTCTACTGTTTTTAGTTGGCTAAGTTGGTTCAAATTCCGCTACCGCCTTGAAGCAGGAGAGCTATACGTAGAACGGGGCGTTTTCGTCAAGAAAAAACGCTATATCCAAAAAAAACGAGTGCAAGCGATTCATATTTCCGCAGGTTTGTGGCAACGATTATTTGGACTTGTGAAAGTAAGCATTGATACTGCCGGCGGAGGAATGGAAGCAGAAGCTGAGTTTGTTGCGGTAACGAGGGCAGAGGCGGTCCGTATTCGGGCTGAGCTGTTAAAGGAGTTAAAAGAAGAAGAACATAGCGGCCAAAACGACGGGGAACTTAACGAAGCACAAGGCGAAATGGAAACTGAAACAGAAACCAAACCGTTAACAGTTTGGCATTTGGGTACAAAACGGCTCATTTATGCTGCCTTAACATCAAGTGGAATCGGCCTCGTCATTTCTGCAGTGGCAGCAGTATTGTCGCAAGTTGGCCAGTTTATACCAGATGACATATACGAAAATACGTTTGATTATGTGATCGGTTTAAGTCTTATTCTCCTGCTCATTCTGGCTGTCGCCGTGCTGCTCCTATCGTGGATCATTTCAAGTGTGCTAACGATTTTAACATATGGAAATTTTAAAGTGAGCACCTATAAAAAGGAAATGGTGATTGAGCGAGGGCTAATTGAAAAGCGTCAACTCACGTTAGCTTATCGTCGTATTACGGCCGTTCGGATCATCAAAAGCATCATTCGCCAACCGTTTGGCTTTGTTTCTGTGTATGTCGAGTCGGCAGGGGGAGGCACGAACAAAGAACAAGGCTCTACTTTGCTCGTCCCGTTAATCCACGAACGTGACTTGCCTGCTTTTTTGGAACAGACACTGCCTGAATATGTGTTTGAACGCCCAATCGAATCAGCTCCTAAACGAGCGGCGATCCGCTTTTTTTTGCGGATGCTTATCGTTCCGGTTATAGCCACTTGTGTAGCAAGTTATTTTTTCGGTGCAATTGGACTGATCGGAGGAATGGGAGTAGCAGCAATTGCGGCGCTGTTTGCTTGGCTCCAATACCGAGATGCTGGAGCGGGCAGCAATGACACGTTTATTTGGCTGCGCTCTCGGACAATTGGACAAACGCTCGTCATCTCGCCTAAACAAAAAGTCCAGTCAGTAACAAAACGAGTCTCCTTCCTGCAAAAGCGGAGCAAGCTGGCCCATTTTGAAATGTTTGTCCAGTCGAGCTTGGCTGGCAAGTCCTTTTACGTGCCAAATGTAAGCGATGAAAACGCTGACGCGTTGTTCCGCTGGTACTCTTATCAATCAGACTAGAATGCACGAGGTAACAACGAAAGATGGGGGCGTTTTTTTCCACAGTTTAAAGCCAAGAACCTTTGTCAGGTTCTTGGCTTTTTTAAAACCGAAATGCGTTCGTATATAGGGAGATGGTGCGTTTGCCTTTATCGGTTGTAAACTCAAAGCGGTCGTACACAGGCTGTCCGCTTTCCAATGTCAAATTTCGTTTAAAATGATGCTGCACAAGAACAAAATGTTCATCTGTTTGAAATGTGAGGAAGTTGACTCCTTGGAAGGAGGTTTCATTTTCTCCATTCAACAGTTGTTCCAACAAGGAATTATAGCAATGAATCAAATCGCGGTGTGAAACATCGTGAAGCTGTAAATTGTATTCAAACCCTTGCAAGGCGACAGGATCGAGTTCCTTGCGCAAAATGTAATAAGGGTCGAATTGTTTTTGGTCAATTAACATAACGGAATTCTCTTCAGGGATATAGCGGACGCCATTGTCGCGGACAAACACGCCATCGCCTTCATAGCGGCCTGAAACGAGTTTGCCTTGTTGGTGCCAAACATACTCAAAATGGGAAGGAGTCAAATAAAGGCTTTCCCCTTTGCTGTCAATAAGCACATAGTGGTTATCGCGAAAATGGAATGTGTATTCATTATAAAAGGGCGCTTCGTCATTTCCAGCGTTATGGCCTTTCGTCCGCTCTGTACGCCGCTTTTGGCTAGTCAACGTTTTGATGTATACTTCCAACGCCTCTAGTTCAGCTGACGGTGCAGAAGCATCATTTTTCAAGCGGATGTAGCGCCGTTTCAAATCAGTTAAAACGGAATCCAAGTAAGGCTCAATTTGGATTTGCTGTGGTCTTTTTTTTAGCTGTTGGCTTCTGAAAAGGTCAATATCGCCTTCGTCGTATGGAACTTCGTGCAAGGCAATCGTATCATCTCGAAAGATGGAATCAGGCAACGACAAAACAGAGAATATCCGGACTTCCCCACGCCAAGGCTTTTTCGGTTCTGTAACAACGTTGACGAGTTCGCCTAAATAAACGCCGTCGACCCCAAGATCGACGATAAGCAACTGGCCAACCAACTGTTGGGCTTCCTTGCGGTCCATACAATCCTCACCTTTTAGCTTGTTTTAAATACTGTGCTGCGATTTCATTATAGCGAAAAAAACCACGCTTCTGCAAGCGCGGCCTTTATTCGTTTCGTTGGTCGCTTTGTGCTCCATAGCGGAGTTCCTGCAATCGCATCACATGTTCCATGCGCTCTATTTTCGTTTGTTCAAGTTCATCTTGCAAATGGATTAAAGTAAGTTCCATTTGCGACAACGAAACAAACACATTATCGCGCTGTTCGAGTTGGTTCTTTTTCGATAAAGCGAAATAGGCGCCCATTAAGTTAGGAAGGTCATCACGAAGCAATCTCCTAACCGTGTGTTTTTGTTCATAACCAAAAAGCGGAAAGTCGTCTTCTAGTTTTTCGACATGGGCAAGGATTCGTTTTAAGCGGTTGTCGAGCAGCGGATCGATCGATAATGTGTCCATTGCTTGAACGTAACGTCTCGCTTCTTGGGCAAGCACTTTAATGTCATTTGCTTGTTCTCGTTTTAACTGTTTTTCTTGTCCGTTTAATCGATCAAGAGAGACATCGTCTGTCAATTTCGTCCCTACGTAGGCCAAATCAAGACGGTGAATGCCGTGAAAAATTCCTTGAAAAGCAGGGACATTGAGGAGCGAGCGTACGTGCATGCGCCCGTCCTTCAAGTAATGGATTGTCGCTTCTTTTATTTTCCCAACCCCATCAGAAGCCTTGACGTATTTACGAAAACAGACGATACGAAGCCGTTTGTGGACAGGCGAACTCGATTGTTTCGTGTCGGCGACTACTAGCCGAATCTGATTATAGGTAATTTTAATGCGAATATCCCAATCTTTTTGCCGCCTGCGTACATTTTTGCGTTCATTTTTGCCTGTGGCATTGTCTGCCATGCGTTTTAGTAAGCGTTCCGTATCGTTGATGAAACGGATCGTTGTGTCATCTTGGATAATATGATCATCAACAGGACGCTTATGCGCTGGTGTGAACAACTCAACCAAGCGAGATGTTGAAAAAAACTTCAACGGAGTCAACCTCCTGCTGCTATCGATTTAACAATTTCGTTTGCATTTCGGAATTGAGCTGATCCATTTCTTTAATGAATTGTTTTCCGCTCGTGACAATCCGTTCATTGGATTGTTCCGTCAACTCAATTGCTTTAAATACATTATCATATGCTTTTCGGAACGCATCAAGTGCAATTGCTGGCTCTTCAAGTGTTTTTAATGTTTCCTCTGTATTTTGCTTCAACAATTCTGCGTTTGAAAGAAGCATGGATTCAGTCGCTTGGTTTACGTTTTGGACCGCTGTAATCACTTTTTTCTGGTTTGTGAGTGCTAGCTGGATCGAAGCCGTTACCGTAATAATGTTTTTCGTCATCGTGATCGCGTTGAAAATCGCTTCTTCCAACTTTTCATTGTTTTCCATGATCAAGTCGACGGAGGCGAGGGATTGCTGGAGGACCATGACAGCTTGCTGCATATTTTTAATCCGCGTCGTCACTTTTAATTGTCCTTTTTTCAGTTCGTTCGCGTTATCGGCCCAGCGTTCTGAAGTCATCTCTTGTTCCAACATCTCGTGCAGTTCTGTCCCAACCGCAATTTGATTGTTCAAATTTTCAATCCGTTCTTTTGCAACAACTTTTAGCTCTTGGAGCATGACATTGTCTTCTTGCAGTTTATCTTTTCCGGTTAACAGCCCCTCAATAATGTGGTCGACTTGTGCTTCAACCGTTTGGTACTTTTTAGCGTATTGCTCGATGGGGTCTTTCTTTAAAAGTTTGTTTAAAAATTTTTTAAACGAAGAATCATGTAAGTAGTCCGGTTCAAGCTGGCCAACAACTTCACGCAATTCATGCAATTGCTTTGGAAGTGTATTGGCTTCGTCATTCATCATTTGTTTGACAGGGCGTTTAAGTGCCTCGAGTGATTCGCCTGCTTGTTTTTGCTCCGTTTCTCCTAGCGAGTCTAGTTTTTGCAAAAGAGTGTGAATATCGGTTTCGTTTTTATACACGTCTATTTCATTGTCTTGTGTATTGTTATGTTCGGTCATTCGCTTAACCTCCAACAAGTAATCGGATTTATCGGTTCTAGTTTATATACGTTGGATAAATGAAATATGTTTCAGTTTTCTCCTTTCTATTATGAACGAAATTTCCTTCAGTGGCAATTTATTTGCAGGCGAAACGACAAAATTATAAGCAAAAATGAGGTTCAATCTTGACGGATGCCAAAATTATCGCTAAACTTCTAACACGGAATATTTTTTTAGGCCGTATCGGAATGTTCGTCTATAAACGAATGTATGGCGAGGCGGGCATTGGTTTTCGCACATATCGTTGGATTTTTATTCATAGTATTGTTTTTATATTCGTTTTTTGCCTATTGGGGACATGGACATTTGCAGTTGCTGTTTTCCACCGTTTTTTCAAAAATGAACATAAAAACAAGACGGCAATGCCTGTTTTTAAATAGGGTGGTTGCATAACTATGAATTTAGAAACAAAACGACAGTTTCCGCTGAAAACGAAGTCCGGCCTTTAGAGAGAGAAGAATTGAAATGGAGGAAAGGGTGGTGTCTATGCGTAATGTAGGTTTTCCACAAAAGCAAGGGTTATACGATCCGGGGTTTGAGCACGATAACTGCGGAATAGGTTTCCTTGCGCAAATGAAAGGAAGGAAATCTCACAAACTTGTAGAGGATGCTTTGTTGATGCTTGAAAACCTTGAACATCGGGGCGGACAAGGAGATGAAATCAACACCGGCGATGGTGCTGGCATTTTAGTCCAGCTGCCAGACCGCTTTTTTAGAAAAGTGCTCCCTTTTGATCTTCCGGCAGCAGGAGCGTATGCAGTTGGGATGCTGTTTTTGCCCCGAGCAGAGGCAGCACGAAAAGCGTGCAAACAAAAAGTGGAAGCCGTGTTTGCAAAAGAGTCGTTGGTGCTATTAGGCTGGCGCAATGTGCCAACAGACCCGTCTATGCTTGGAAAGGCAGCGCGTGGCTCCATGCCTGTCATTGAGCAAGTATTTGTAAAGAGCGCCAAGCCTCTTGATCAATTGGCGTTTGAGCGTAAGCTTTATGTAGCTCGGAAAGTAGCGGAACACGAAATTGAACCAACGATTTTGCCAGAAGAGTCATTTTATTTCGCCAGCTTCTCTAGCCGGACGATTGTGTATAAAGGAATGCTGACAACGGCCCAAGTAAGTATGTTTTATTTGGATTTGCTCGATGAAGCATTTGAGTCGGCGCTGGCGCTTGTCCATTCCCGTTTTAGCACGAACACATTTCCGAGCTGGGAACGTGCCCATCCAAATCGGTATATGATCCATAATGGCGAAATTAATACGATTAAAGGAAACGTCAATTGGATGCACGCGAGGGAAGCGAAATTTGCTAGTGCCGCATTTGGAAGTGACCTTGAAAAAATCCATCCCGTTATCGACAAAAATGGCAGTGATTCCTCCATGTTTGATAACACGCTTGAGTTTTTGTCATTATCTGGGCGTTCTTTAGCTCATTGCGCGATGATGATGGTCCCAGAACCTTGGCAAAATAATAAACAGATGGACGAAAAGAAACGGGCGTTTTACGAATACCATAGCACACTTATGGAACCATGGGACGGACCAACCGCCATTGTGTTTACGGACGGAGAAAAAATCGGGGCCACCCTTGACCGTAATGGCTTGCGCCCATCGCGCTATTATGTAACGAAAGATGATTATATTGTGATGAGCTCTGAAGTCGGCGTACTTGATTTCCCGCCAGAATCGATTGTTAAAAAAGACCGGCTTCATCCTGGACAGCTGTTGCTTGTTGATCTCACAGAAGGGCGCATTATTCCAGATGGGGAAGCCAAACAAGCAATTGTCGAAGAAAAACCTTATGGAAAGTGGGTCAAAGACCATTTAATTCATCTTGATGATGTGCTGGAAACAGCTGACGTGTTTGATACGGAATTTGAGCGCATCCATGAACGCCAACTTGTCTATGGGTATACGTATGAAGAACTAACAAAAATGCTAATGCCGCTTATTAAAGATGAAAATGACCCAGTCGGCTCGATGGGCTATGATTCGCCACTGGCAGTGCTATCGAAAAAGCCGCAGCTTCTCTATAACTATTTTAAGCAGCAATTTGCCCAAGTGACGAATCCGCCTATTGATGCGATTCGTGAAAAAGCGGTAACGGCTGTAGGTACGACAATTGGCGCAGAGCGGAACCTCCTTGAGCCGGAGCCACTAAGTTGTAGGCATATTTATTTGCCTTCGCCGATTCTGAATAATGAAGAATTAGCAAAACTTCGCTCAAACAAAATGGACGGCTTTAAAGCGGAAACGCTTGAAATCGTTTTTGACGCGCAAAAAGGCGGCCAAGGACTTGAAGAGGCTCTTGACACATTGTTTGCCAATGCTGATAAAGCCATTTCAAACGGCGCGACATTGCTGATTTTAAGCGACCGTACTATTTCAGCAGAGAAAGCCCCAATTCCAGCGCTTCTGGCTGTGTCCAGCTTGCATCACCATTTGATCCGCAGCGGCACGCGCACAGAAGTTAGCTTGCTAGTGGAGTCAGCCGAGCCCCGTGAAGTCCATCATCATGCATTATTGATCGGATACGGCGCGGAAGCAATCAACCCGTACTTCGTGTTCGACACAATTGACGACTGGATTCAAAAGCAGCTCTTAACAGATTACAGTTATGTAGAAGCTTGTACACGTTACGTGAATGGTACAACCAATGGAATCATGAAAGTTCTGTCTAAAATGGGGATTTCAACAATTCAAAGTTATAGAGGCGCACAAATTTTTGAAGCCATTGGCATTGATCCACAGTTAATTGACCGCCACTTCACGTGGACAGCATCTCGTATAGGTGGAATCGGCTTCTCGACGATTGCGAACGAAGTTCTCGCCCGCCATGAACGCGCTTATTCACCTCGTGAAGGCGATGATGGTGAGCTTGATCCAGGGGATGATTTGCAGTGGCGCCGTAATGGGGAAGAACATCAATACAACCCACATACGATTCACATGCTCCAGCATGCGTGCCGCACGAACAATTATGAGCTTTACAAACAATATACGCATGCGATCAATGAGCAAACAGAAAAGCAGACAAGTTTGCGTGGTCTTTTCCGCTTCAAAAAAGGCAACGCAATTCCGCTAGACGAAGTCGAACCGGCAGAATCGATTGTAAAGCGGTTCCGGACAGGTGCGATGTCATACGGGTCGATTTCGAAAGAAGCCCATGAAACGCTTGCGATTGCCATGAACCGCTTAGGCGGCAAAAGCAATACTGGCGAAGGTGGAGAAGATCCACGCCGCTTTACTCCTGATGAAAATGGCGATTTGCGCCGCAGTGCTATTAAACAAGTAGCGTCCGGTCGATTTGGAGTTACTAGCCATTACCTTGTAAATGCAGATGAAATCCAAATTAAAGTCGCACAAGGAGCAAAGCCAGGGGAAGGGGGGCAACTTCCAGGCGAGAAAGTTTATCCGTGGGTGGCAGAAGTGCGTGGCTCGACGGCAGGTGTTGGCTTGATTTCGCCACCACCTCACCATGACATTTATTCAATCGAGGATTTAGCTGAGCTTATCCATGATTTGAAAAACGCCAACCCGACTGCGAAAGTGAGCGTTAAGCTTGTGGCTGGAACAGGCGTCGGTACGATTGCGGCAGGCGTGGCAAAAGGAAGCGCTGATGGCATTATTATTAGCGGCTACGATGGCGGTACAGGAGCAGCGGCGCGGACAAGTATCAAGCACACTGGATTACCGTGGGAAATTGGCTTAGCAGAAACGCACCAGACACTGTTGCTGAACAATTTGCGTGACCGGGTGACGTTGGAAACAGACGGCAAGCTCATGACGGGCAAAGACGTAGTCGTTGCTGCGCTATTAGGTGCTGAAGAATATGCGTTTTCGACTGCTCCTTTAGTTGTGCTCGGTTGTGTGATTATGCGCGTGTGCCATTTAGACACGTGCCCAGTTGGAATCGCCACTCAAAATCCAGAATTACGGCGAAAGTATACAGGAGAAGCCGACTATATCGTCCGCTTTATGACATTCATTGCTGAGGATATGCGTGAACTGATGGCAGAGCTAGGTGTCCGCACGGTAGATGAGTTGGTAGGCAGAACCGACTTGCTAGAAGTAAACGAACATATCAACAATGAAAAGGCGAAACAACTTGATTTATCGAACCTTCTCTTCAAACCGGAATCAAGTGGCGCAAAAGCTTGTATCAAAACAAAAGCGCAAGATCATAAATTGGAACAGTCACTCGATGCAAGAGAGCTGCTAGAGGCAGCCAAACCAGCACTTCTCAATGGCGCGAAAGTAACGTACGCAACGACCATTCGTAACACAGACCGGGTAGTCGGCACGATTGTCGGTAGTGAAGTGAGCAAAAAATACGGCGCAAAAGGCTTGCCGGAAAATACGCTCTCTTTCTCATTTAATGGGTCGGCCGGGCAAAGCTTCGGTGCATTTATCCCTCAAGGCATTACCCTTCGGCTGGAAGGCGATGCAAACGACTATATCGGCAAAGGCTTATCAGGTGGAAAGATTGCCGTCTTTCCTGCGAGAAATGCGGCATTTGCCGCAAAAGACAACGTAATTGTCGGCAATACGTCTTTTTATGGCGCTACGTCTGGCAAGGCGTTTATCGCAGGTCAAGCAGGCGAACGGTTTTGCGTTCGGAATTCTGGAGCGCAAGTTGTTGTCGAAGGAATGGGTGACCACGGGCTTGAGTATATGACAGGTGGCATTGTTGTCACACTTGGTGAAGTCGGCAAAAACTTTGCAGCTGGCATGTCAGGCGGCCTTGCCTTTGTCAATGATGCAAATGGGACGTTTATAGACAAGTGCAACCAAGGAATGGTGTTGATCGAAAACGTTACAGCTGAGGACGAGAGGCTCTTGCACGCTCTTTTAACAGAGCACGTTGAAGAGACAGGAAGTGAACAAGCGCAAAGGATTTTGAATAACTGGGAGCAAGTAAAAACAGACTTCGTAAAAGTCATTCCAAAAGACTATAAAAACATGGTAATTGCGATCGAGAGATTGAAGCAGCAAGGCATGACTGAAGAAGAGGCTGCAATGGCTGCATTTGACGAATCAAAGCGAGACCGATCAAAAGTTTGACGGGGTGGGCAACCTAGCCCAGCCCGTCAGGTTTAACAGCAGGGAGTGAAGAACAGTGGGGAAGCCGACAGGTTTTTTAGAATATAAGCGGGAAGCACCGCACAAGAGAGACCCGTTTGAACGGACGAAAAATTGGCAGGAATTCCAGGTTTTTATGCCGGAAGACAAACTGCGGCAACAAGGGGCACGATGTATGGACTGTGCAATCCCATTTTGCCAAGCGGGAACGACAATGGCAGGTTCAGGAGAAATCGGATGTCCTGTTTACAACCTCATTCCAGAATGGAATGACTTAGTGTACCGGGGAAAATGGCGTGAAGCGCTGGACCGACTCCATAAAACGAACAATTTTCCCGAATTTACAGGTCGTGTCTGCCCGGCACCTTGTGAAGGTTCCTGTACGGTTGCTCTTAACGGCGATGCCGTAACGATTAAATCAATTGAATACCATATCGTTGAGCGTGGCTTTCAAGAAGGCTGGATTCAACCGGAGCCGCCAAAAACGCGGACCGGAAAACACGTTGCTGTTGTCGGTTCTGGCCCCGCTGGTTTAGCTGCGGCAGCACAGCTCAACAAAGCCGGTCACACGGTAACGGTATTTGAACGCGATGACCGCATTGGCGGCCTGCTTACTTATGGCATTCCTGATGTGAAGTTGGCGAATGAGGTGGTCGAGCGACGTGTTCAGCTTCTTGAGGCAGAAGGCATTACCTTTAAAACAGAAGTTGAAATCGGTGTAGACATTACAGCCGAAGAACTTGAAGCTTCATTCGATGCAGTCATTTTAGCGACAGGGGCAACAAAGCCACGAGAAGTCCAGGCGCCTGGCAAAGAGTTAAAAGGCATTCATTACGCGATGGACTTTTTGACCGCTAACACAAAAAGCCTATTAAACTCCCAACTCGCTGACGGAGAGTTTATTTCCGCCAAAGGCAAACATGTCATTGTCATTGGTGGCGGCGACACCGGCGCAGACTGCATTACTACCTCTATTCGTCATGGGGCCGCGTCCGTTACCCAATTTGACATTAATAAGCAAAAAGGCGCTATGAGAAGCGGAGATAACGTATGGCCATTGTACCCGATTATTCATACAGTTGAAGATGCTCATAAAGAGGCGATGGCTGTTTACGGAAAAGACCCCCGCTCCTACATGTTGCAAACAAAGGCGTTTTTCGGAAATCAAGACGGCCAAGTGACTGGCTTACAAACAGTCGAAGTGACGACTGAAATCAAAGACGGTCAGAAAATCAGGACGGAAATCCCTGGCACCGAGCGGACGTGGAAAGCAGATCTCGTTCTCCTTGCCATTGGCTTTACTGGCCCAGAGCAAGAATTGTTGCAACAACTTGGTATTGAAACGACAAGTAGGACGACTGTAAAAGCGCCATACGGTAAATATACGACCTCGAAGCCTGGCATTTTTGCTGCAGGCGACAATCGCCGCGGCCAAAGTCTCGTCGTTTGGGCTATACATGAAGGGCGTGAAGCAGCACGAGAGTGTGATCGCTATTTAATGGGAAGTACACGTTTGCCGTAATTTTTTTAGCTTTTTTCCTATTTTCCTATAGGCAAAGCAGGTGGATGCGTGCGATAATGAGGAAAAAATGGGACATGTGAAAGGCTGGTGTAGGCATGATTCGTCGTCTAAAAAGCATGATGATGGTCATGCTAACCTTTCTATCTTTTCATCTACCAATATTTGATCCTTTGTTTGACCGTGAGACAAAACAGAGAGCTGATGCAAAAGCGCTAGTTCAGAAAGCTGACGCCAAAGAGTACCATTTGCTTGATGTAGTAGTCGGCTATTCGGATCAATACGAAGACATTGAACTTACTCATTATTGGCTTACGGAACGTTTTATTATGGATGAAGCGTACAAACAAGGCTTGCAAAAATTTGGACAAGCGATTTCGCCTAAAATTGAGCCTGCTTATAAGGAAATCATTATGCCTAGCTTAAAACAAGCAGTCTCACAATTGCTAAGCAGTGTACAAATTGATGATTTAGCTGAAATCACCGTTTCCCACGCACCAGCTCCAGGGCGCGGAGAGAAAATCATGCATATTTACAATAAAAAAACAGGCGATGATTTGCTCCGATTCCATGTGCGCTTGAACCGACCGCCCAAAAAAGGCCACGTGTTTCAATTTCATTACCATGTGCTACAGGACAATTTCCACGGCCACTATGAACTTGGAACCATTTATTGGGGTAAAAATGAACCTCCGCTTTACTCAGCCTAAGGTTAAGGGCAAAATTACACAGACAACAGTCTGGAACCTCCGCTTCTATTTAGCGTGAGGTTTTTTTGTTACTAGAATTGTCGTCAATTAGTAGATTTTCAATTCCCTTATCCGCTCATTCTTTGGTACAGTAGAGAAAGAGACGAGTGATGGAGGAATCGTTAGATGGAAGCTGAGAAAAAATTCAGAAAGCCCCGTCCATTTTGGCTAAAATGGCTAGTCCGCCTTGTGGGCGCCTATATTGGGTTGCTCGTTGTCGTGCTAGCTGCCGCGATTTTGTCTATGAGTGGCACGTTTTTGCTTGTCGTTCTAGAACTATTTGTTGAAAATGACCGCCTGCAGGAATTTAATTACCAATACTTTGTGCCCATGTCTGAGTTTCTTTGGAACTTATTCACGGCACTTGTGCCTGGTTTATAATGGGCGCGTCAGATCTGGCCTACATGGTTGCCTTGCTGGGCTGTTTTTTCGCGGCAGGCCTTTTTGGCGGGCTAGCGCTCCTTGGAGTTATGCGAAATAAAAAGCCGTTGCTGTATTGGACTGCCCCTTGTGCACTTTGTAGCGCCATTGCTTTTTTGGTGTTGATGTTTCAACTTGTTTGAGAGGAGGGAGATACGATGGAACTGTCACAAGCAAAGTATAAATCGGGTATTTATATAGGCAACGTGCTAGAGGTAAGGAAGGAAGAAAATAGGGCGCTGTTTCAAGTGCTTGCTGTCCTTACCCATCCGAACCAAGGTGATTTGCATCATCCTAAACAAATAGACGTTCCCTTTTTCCACGAGCGGAAAGCGCTTGCCTATTTGGAAAAGGCATGGGTGCCGTTTTCGACTGTGAAACCGTATGAAGGGGAGCTGCCAGACTATGAGCTATCATTAAAAGCTGCCTGGGAAGCTGCTTGCGAACGTTTGCAAAACGACGACAGTGACTGGGCTGTTAAAAGTTTGCAGCTGCTTAAAGAACTTAGGAAGGAATACAGTTTTTAAAAATGGCTAACGACATAAAAAAGTTCCCTCATGTACGAATGAGGGAACTTTTTTTCATGAAGAGGCAACCGAACGGCTCGTTATTGGCAAAAACGGTTCAAGTACTGCTTCGAGCTCAATGCTTTCCGCTTCATTAAGGCCAATTAGCGGCAAACGCACTCCGCCGCCTGGTAACTGATAACGAGCAAGCGCTGTTTTGACAGGAGCAGGGCTCGGTGCCATAAACATCGCTTTCATGACAGGGAAAAGCTTATGATGGATCGAGGCAGCTAGCTGCAGCTCGCCACTTGCAAAAGCATCGATCATTTGCTTCATTTCACGGCCAACAATATGGGAGGCGACGGAGACAACGCCTCTAGCGCCAACTGCCATCATTGGCAGCGTTAACGAATCATCGCCGCTGTATACCGAAAAGCCTTCCGGTGCTAGACGCAGAATCTCCGTGACTTTATCGATATTTCCACTCGCTTCTTTAATGGCAAATACTTGGTTGATCGCAGCCAGCCTCAATGCCGTTTCCGCACTCATGTCAGCACCTGTACGGCCTGGCACGTTATAAAGCATGACCGGTAGCGGCGTGGATTGAGCCACTTGGGCAATATGTTGGTAAATCCCTTCTTGGGATGGCTTGTTGTAATAAGGAACAACGACCATCAGCCCATCCGCTCCTGTTTGCTCAGCTGCCTGTGCCATTTGTACCGCCTGTTCAGTACTGTTTGCGCCAATGCCGGCAATTACCTTTATGTTTGCATTGGCTGCTTCTTCCACCGCGACTGAGAGGAGCGTTTGTTTTTCTTCAAGTGTTAGTGTTGGGGCTTCGCCTGTAGTGCCATGGATGACGACTGTATCCGTCCCATTTTTTGCTAAATGGTTTATAAGCGTACGTATGCCGTTCACATCTAAGGCATTTTCGTTTGTAAAAGGTGTGACCATTGCCGTCATCAGGTAGCCAAAATCCATGGGAATCCTCCTAAATAGGTGGCGAGTAGAGACACAAAAAAACAACAATGACAGAGGCTCATTGTTGCACTAGGCAAACGGGTCGTTTTCCAAGTTTGAGATAGCCCCCCATACGTCCGTATGACAGTGCTGCCCTTGTTCAGAAACAGCCCCAATGGCACGGCCTTTGGGAAAGCCGCCCATTTCGGCATAAACCCCTTTCCGGCTGGTTCAAACAGATCCCAATTCCTCAGCAGCCGTACTGATCGTTTACGCGCCTCTACTCTCACATCTGTTCAATTTTATGGCTTAACCTTACCAGATTTTATTCCGGTTTGCAAACTATTTATCGGTCTTTCTATAACGGTGGGATTCCAAGCAATTTAATAAAACGTCTAGTTCCTGTGAACATTGAACGGTTTTTTTAGAAGTCATGCCATATTTGCCGGCCATTAAATGCATTTCGTTCCGTTTCACTTCAATATCAATATAAATCATTTCTGCCACTCCGCCTTTACATTTTCATTTTCCATTTCGTATTATAGCGAAAATCAGGCAAGAAGAAAAATGCTTTAACAAAACTAGTCAAATAAAAGGAAAAAGAGTCAAGCTTCGACAAAATGCTATGAGGGGCTAGCTTTAATGCCATATTCCGTAATAAGTGACTCATATTCACGCCTCATTAATCGAAATGATAAGGAAGCATTGCTGTAATGTTGTTGCTCGGCCTCATAGGAACGGGTATTTAGTGCCTGTTCAAGCTCGCCTAAGCTTACCGTATAGGAATGGTGGATATCCTCAAACCCTCCGGCAAATGGCGGCGGAAACGTGTTTGTTTGCTCGTGTTCTTTTGCTTTGTCGGCTAGAAGTTCTGTGAGCGCGGCTGCTTCGCTGTTATTTCCTGTCATGACCGCCTCTTGCAATTGTACCAGGACAGGGGCAGCTTCATCAACATACTGTTCAAAGGCACGGGCATAGGTTTCAGCTGCTTTTGAATGTTCTTTTTGTGCATGATTGACATCCAATTGACTGGAGAGCCCTTTGATTTCATCAGATGCTTTGCCAGGAGAAGTTCCATCGACGCAAGCGGATAAAGCAAGTATTGCAAATAAGAGAGCGACAAACGGTTTTTTTCCCATTTTGACCATCCTTTCTTTCGCTCTGTGTTGCCTGTAGTATGTCGCGTAAACACAAAACTATTCCTTTAGGCAAAAGCACTTATTTGCAAATAGCAATTGGTTTCCCTTAAAATAAATGGGAAAGGAGTGAGCGCGTGAAGCTAATTGTCACTGATATGGATGGGACGCTACTTGATGAAAAACGCTCTGTATCGAAAGAGAACGAAGAAGCGATCAAGGCAGCACAAAAGCAAGGCGCGATTGTCGCGATTGCAACAGGGAGAGATCTTTACGAGGCAACAGTCCCTTTGAAAAAAACAGGGTTATCATTGCCGATCATTAGTGCGAATGGCGCGCAAATCCATGATGAACAAAAACGACTTCTCCATGAAGCCGTTCTAAATGCAGACCAAGTCCGCCATGCGATGGCAGTCTTAAAAGATGAAAATGTGTATTTTGAAGTGTATACGAATGAAGGCGTTTATTCCGACGATTTTGAAGCGGGCCTTGCCGTAGTAGTCGATGTCTTAAAATCGACAGGCGCGAAATTGTCTGAGCAAGAAATCATGACATTCGCCAAGGATCGTTTTGACAACGGCTCAATCAAATTGATCGATTGTTACGAGAAACTGCTCGAAGACGGAGCCGTTGTGCTTAAACTCCTTGCTTTTTCACTCAATGCAGAACGGCTTATGAGTGCTAGAGACAGGCTAGAGTTAGACAAAAGCCTTGCCGTCAGCGCTTCTGCAGCAGACAATCTTGAAATTACCGATGTGAATGCCCAAAAAGGCATTGCAGTCTTGCGATTAGCACAATCGCTAGGCTTTTCTCCAAAAGATGTGATGGCAGTTGGCGACAATTTTAATGATGTATCGATGTTTCAAAAAGCAGGCTTGGCCGTTGCAATGGGAAATGCGCCAGGGGAGATTCAAAAACAAGCCGATCTTGTTACGAAAACAAATGATGAGCATGGCGTTGCTTACGCCATTCGAAACTATGCGCTAAAAAAACAATCCCTTCTCTAAGGGGTTGTTTTTTTATTTGTTATTTGTTATAAAACAATAAAAAAATATGTTGACTGTTATGATACAATGACATATACTATTGCTATAGAGAGAAACAGCTTACAACCATTCAAGGAGTGTGAATCATGGGAGAGCAAACCAAACAAGTAGAACAAGAACGGGAAGAAGAGATGACCATTCTAGAGATGATTAACGATTACCATGCATAGGGCAGATGCCCTGTTTTTTTTTGCCCTTGAACTTGCATCTGTTGTAATACAAGCGGACGTTTTACTTTTTTTGCAACGGGAATGGAATCGTAAGAAGGAGAATTGGTTGGGAGGGAACATAATGGAACAGCGCCGGCCTTCGAAAGAAGAACTAAAGCATAAAATCGAGGAGATGAAGGAAGAAGAAAGACAATACCGCCGCGAAGCGTTTATTGAAATATATGAACAATACGTGGCGCTATTGGAAGATGAGATTGCTCATTTGAAATCAGTAAAGCGACCTTAGAAAATCTCGTGCGAGCCATGTTGTTCTATGAATAGCGTGGCTCGTTTTAGTTGCAACACGCCCGTATAATGGTAAACTGAAAAGGAGAAAAAGGGGAATAACAAGGTGAGTGATTCGGGTAATTGAATGTGTTCATCTTTCTGTACCGAAAAAAATGTTAGGGCGGAAGCGCTGAAAAAGGAGACGAGCAATGGACATGCTCCCATTAATAGGTCATCATCATGTGTCAGCGATCACGGCTGATGCTAAAAATAATGTAGATTTTTACACAAACGTGCTAGGGATGCGGCTTGTGAAAAAAACAGTTAATCAAGACGATCCTTCTATGTACCATTTGTTTTATGCAGATGAAAGGGGCAATCCTGGCACAGAGTTGACGTTTTTTGAAATCCCGCTGGCAGGGAGAACGTATCGTGGCACAAATAGCATCTCGCGAACAGGGTTAAGGGTTCCTTCCTATGAAGCGCTGTCCTATTGGAGTGAGCGGTTTAGTAGACTAGGTGTTAGCCATGAAGGAATTCAAACGGAAGGGGAGAGAAGCAGCCTTTTATTTGAAGACTTTGAAGGCCAGCGTTTGTTGCTTGTGGCCGATGAGCGGACCGACAACGATGGAAAACCATGGGTGCACAGCCCTGTACCGGAACAGTATGGCATTTATGGACTGGGCCCTATGGAAATAACCGTTTCTGATCGAACCATCACGGCGAACGTACTTACAAATATTTTTGGCTTCCGATTAGATCGTGAAGTAAGCAACAGCACTTCACTCTATGTCACAGGTCGAGGCGGAGCAGGGGCAGAAATCTATTTAAAAGAAGACACAGAATCACATAAGGAACGCCCTGGTCGGGGGAGTGTCCACCATGTTGCTTTCCGCGTGCGATCAGAAGAGGAACTTGGAAAATGGGAAAACTGGCTTTCGGCGAACCGGGTAGCTCATTCAGGCATTGTCGAACGCTACTACTTCCAATCCATCTATACACGTGACCGGAATGGCATTTTGTTCGAGCTAGCGACAGACGGTCCAGGATTTGAAGCGGACGAACCATATGAGTCCCTTGGCCAACGCCTTGCACTTCCACCCTATTTAGAGGCGAAGCGCGGAGAAATAGAGGCGAAATTACGGCCGTTATTTGTAAAACGAGAGGAGTAGGAAACAAATGGCTGACCACAAACATATTTTCCAACAAGCGAAAACCAGTGCTGCTCCCACATTGGTATTGCTTCACGGCACGGGAGGAAACGAGCGAGACTTAATGCCAATTGCGGAAATGATTGACGAGCGAGCGGCTGTTTTAGGCGTGCGTGGCAATGTAAGTGAAAATGGGATGCCTCGTTTTTTTAAGCGATTGGCTGAAGGCGTGTTTGACAAGGACGATTTACAAAAGCGGACAGGTGAATTGTATACCTTTCTTGATCAAGCAGCAGCAAAGTACAATTTTAACCGTGACGATGTTATTGTCATCGGCTATTCTAATGGCGCAAATATTGCCGCTAATTTAATGTATGAATACAGCAACCCGTTTAAAGGGGCCATGTTGTTCCACGCGATGGTACCTCAAGAAAAAGAGGCGTTGCCTTCCTTGGAGAATACCGCTGTATTTCTAGGGGCAGGCAAGCGTGACCCGCTAATACCTGCACCTTTGACAGAACAATTGCGAGCGGATTTGCAAACAGCTGGCGCGACCACCGATGTTCATTGGACAGAAGGAGGACACGAGCTGACTGTTGAAGAAATCCATGCAGCAAAAACATGGTACAAGCGAATGTGTCCAGAATAAACGGCAGGTTACTCTGCCGCTTTTTTTGATAATCTTTGTCTAGACAAACATGGGCGAACCCGCTAGAATGCAAAAAAGATGGGCGAGAAAAGTGAGGTCGATTGAAATTGACTACAAATCATAAAGGAAAATACTCTACAAGCTCTTATATTTTTGCAGGGATTGCTCTTGTAGCCATTATCGTTGTTGCCATCTGGAGCGATATTTGGTACAGGATTGTTGTGTTGGCAAGCCTAGTTGCTCTTATGTATGTGTTCATTGTCAAAACGAAAAATATTGAGCGTGAACTGGAAGAAATGAAAAGAAAGCAGGCTTCAACAGCTGAGCTTGCCCGACAGGAACAAACGGAGCTTGAGAAAACAAAAGAACACGATTTAAAAGCATTGGAAGAAAAAGAATTCCAACTGCAAAAATTAGACCTTGACCGGACGCAGCTATTTGAAGAGCTGTTAAATAAGTCCGAGCTAGAAGAAGCTGAGAAATCAACAATGCGCGAACGTCTTCAGCAAGCCGATACGGAAACGTCGCGAATCCGCCAAGAATGGCTGACAGCGTCGAGCCGGCTCATGACGTTGATGCGCGGCACAAAACGTTTTTTTGTCCGTGAATCGCCGATGAAAGAAATTGCTGCTTCCATCGACCAAGATGTATTGGAAACAGGGTCTTTTACAGCATTGAACGAAGAAATTCAGCGCTTGATTCCGCGTCTTTCTAAAGAAAGTGCCGAAGCATTAGCGAAATCAGACTTTATTGATGAAGACAACCAGTTAACGCGTTCCGGCTATAAAGCATTGTTGCAGGCAAGTGAAGACAAGCAAACGTAACGACGTTTGCTTGTCTTCACTTTATTTGCGGATTATTGCGACGGCTAGCTTTTGCCCCTAAGTCAATCACTTCAATTGTTAGCTCATAGTCAAAAGAAGCATTGGCAAAATAAACATCATCCCAATCGGCCCGAATTTGTTGCCATAATTTCGGGTAAGCAAGTTGCGCTTCCAAATAGAGCCGTGCTGCGTCCGCTTTGTATTCCTTTTGCAACCGCTCCATCATGTTTGACGCCCCGTCTTCGACCGTCTTTTTTACAGCGGCTATACATGTGTGCAAGTAATCATCGGAAAAACTTTCATCCCGTGTGTCCCAGTTTTCAGAAATTCGCCCTGAAAAATGCTGGTGAATATGGAAGTGAAAGTGGCCGTTTTGATACGTTGGTTCGATGTCAGGGGTAGCGACTTCAAGAATTTCAAATGTAAGGGGGTCGCCATTGCATTCGGAAACGATGATGCCGCCTTCTAGTTCCCCTGAAAGCCAGTTAAGGCGGACGTTGTCTTGCTCGTTCAACAACGGTTTTAACAGATGGCCCTTTTTAAAGATGCCCGAACCGCTTAATGAGGCACTGCCGTTATCACTGACGACCATTTGCATAGGAAACGTCAAATCCTCTTGCAAGTCGGATGAAATGGAGCTTAACGTAGACTCTTTTAAAATCGCAGACGAGTGGGTGCGGTTTCCAAATAGCTCAGTAATAAAACGGGCTGGAATCGTCGATTCGTCGGGAGCAACAAGCACCTCTTTTGTAGGCTCATTTGTAAGGAGCACGAGTGAACTGCGGCGTACATGATCGTCGCGAATCATTTGGTTAATCAGACTTTCTAACGTCCGTTTGCCCCGTAAAACACCTTCATTAAAAACGGCGATCGACTGATGTTGGGTATAAACAGGGAATTCCAACGTTGTGACATCACGGATTGCAGCGTGATAGGTCGGGCCTTCACCAATGACGTTGTTATAGCTTGAAGAGCCGCCTTGTTGAGCTGGAGGCACGACCACTTGGTTTAAGACCGAAATAAGCCCTTCTTCTGTTACATCAACGCCAATGCCAAGGCTTAACGTCACATCCTCCATATTCCGGCTATCCCAACAGCCTGACAATAACAAGATAATTGAGACGCTTGCTAAAAACAGGCGTTTCATCGGACCACCTTCCTCTTAATCGAGTAAATGAGAAAATAGACAAATGGAAGCAACAACACCACTTCGAACCCATAGAAACTTATCAGACTGAGGATCCTTGTATCGAGCGTATGTTGGAAACATAAGGAAATGATCATGCTAATAGCGACGGCAACAGCCATCCCAGGAAAAGACTTTTTTAGCTTTGTATATTTACTAAGGGAATACCCTGACAAAAAGCTATAAATGACGCTCGTGGAAAAAAATTGCATGATCCATGTGCTTAGCAAAAATCCTTCCATTCTTTCGATGAAAATTCCCTCAGTTTCAAACGATTGGATAAACGAAATCGTTGGCCATACAAGTGTTTTAACTTCCCGTTCCCCTAAATTTAAGACAACGATTAAATACGTAATAATGTAAACGATGGAGATAAGCACAAGTGTGCTAAAAACAGCCAGTTTTGGTTTGGCTTTTTTGTTGACAAACGGAAGCAAGAAATAGATTACTTCAATTCCTTCAAACGGAAAAAAGACACCATTAGGATTAAAGATCACATTGGCAACGCCGTTCGTAAAAGGCGGGTTCATATGACCGATGTCCATTTCTTTAAAGCTAAACACCAAAATCGTCCCTGCCACTAAAAGAGTGAGTGGAAAGATAATCGATGAGACGCGTAAAATCGTTTGCAAGTTTCCGCTTAGCAAATAGGCAATTAATAAAAAAGTGAGCACTTTTATTAGTGATGTCGGTGTTGATGGCAGCAAATAAAATCGGACCATCTCTGCCATAGCGGCAATTTGATAGCTTGAAGCTACCCAAAAGTAAACGTTGATTAAAAAAAGAAGCAACGTGCCGCCGATTTTGCCAAAAGTCATATACCCGTAAGTATAAAGGTCATTTGCATGATGGCGGCCTATGAAGTAGAGCGCTAAGCAAGTGAGAATGAACGTATAGAGCGCTCCAGCCACAATCGTTAGCCAGCCGTCTGTTGAATTTGCCGTTACCGTCAGCACGCGGGGCAGAATCAAAAATTGCACGCCGAGTAATGTGATCGCAGTTAAGACGGTTAACTGTACAGTAGATAGCGTCTGTTTGGGAATCATGGCTAAGCTCCGCTCCCTTTTGGCTTTTTAAGCGCCCTCTTTTTTGATAACAACAGGAAAATTTGCTTCCATTTTTGGTTGTAAAAAAAGAACTTGCCTGACAAGTAAGGCTGGTTAAAGCTTGTCAGTTTTGACAAATGGATTAACACGAACAAAAAGAAGAACATCACGCCAACGAGCCCTAAAATCGCTGAAATGATAATCGCCCCAAAACGAAGGAGCCGAAACGATAGGCCAAAGCTGTAGCTCGGTACGGTAAACGATGTAATTGTAGTAATTGAGACGATAATGACCATGAGCGAACTGACGATATTGGCCTCTACTGCCGCTTGGCCGATGATAACGCCACCGACTAGGCCAATCGTTTGCCCGAGTGGCGTGGGCAAGCGGATGCCCGCTTCACGCAGCAATTCAATTGTCACTTCCATAATCAACACTTCCAAAATAGGCGGGAAAGGAATGTCTTCCCTGGTGGCGATGATCGTCATGGCTACGTCTGTTGGCAAAAGCCCATGGTGAAACGAAACAAATGAAATGTACAGCGATGATAGGAACACGGTTATAAACAAGGACATATAACGAAGGAGGCGGAGAAAACTGCTAGCAATCCAACGTTCATAATAGTCATCTGGAGACTGCAACAACATATCGAACGTAGTCGGCAAAATCAAGGCAAACGGCGAATTAGCGACAAAAAGAACAAGGCGGCCATCATTTAAGGCTGCGGTAACACGGTCAGGACGCTCTGTGCTTTGCATTTGGGGAAAAGGGGAAAAAGGCGCATCTTCGATCAACTCTTCAATCATGCCTGAATCTTGAATTTCGGTTGTTTTAATTTTATGGAGGCGATCGGTAATATCAGCGATAATCCCTTCATCGGCGACCCCTTTGATATAAAGGAGCGACAATGTTTTAATGCTCTCATTTTCTTTAATTTGGTGCTCTTCTACTTTTAAATTTTTGCTGTTCACCATTTGCCTTGTTAGGCCGATGTTATCGTCTAAGTCTTCTATGTAAGCGAGCTTTGGCCCACGGACGACTTTTTCAGTTGTCGACTCAGCAAAACTTCTTTTTTTAGGCGCATGTGTACGGAGAATAAAGGCAATTGATAAGTGTTCGGCTATCACAACTGTATTGCCTTCAAAAATGGCCATCACCATTTCATCTTGAAATAGAGTCGTTTTGCTTAATGTCGGCGCAAGCAAAGAACAGAAAGCGGCGTCGAAACGTTCGGAACCACTCAGTTTCTCAATATTTAAGCCGACTTCGGCAATGACTTTCCAACTTATTTGTGATCCGAGAAAGAATAAGCAACATTTCCGCCCATAACCAGGAATGGTAATCTCTTTGCTAACAAAATCGCCTTGTTCTTGAAAGGCGGCCTGGATGTTGCTTTTGATATCGTCATATGAAATGCCTATATAATCTGTTGCCACAACCAGAGCCTCCTTCTTTTACTGTTAGTGTGCAATAATTAGCTGTGCTTATGCATGAAAAAACCCGCCTCCATAGCAGGCGGGTTTTTAAACTGTAGCCAAAACCTTACGTTTGACTCAGCTAACAGCGTGAGTAATGTGTTAGTAACTTTGCTCAAGTTTTTCGATGAGGCGTCCGACATAGGCAACTGCATCGCGAATCGTTTCTTTGTTTTCCATGTCGACTCCGGCGGTTTTAAATAAATCCAGTGGTTTTTTGGTACCACCAGCTTTGAGCATGTCTAGCCAGCGGTCAATGACTACCTGGCCGTTTTGTTCATAAAGGGAGTACGCTTTGGTGGCTGCCGTTAAACCAGCAGAATACGTATACGGATAAAGGCCTTTGTAGTAATGAGGCTGCCTCATCCATGTCCGGCCGGCACGCTCGTCAATGTGAACGGCATCGCCCCAGAAACCGGAGATGACTTCTTGCTTGGTCTGGCGAAGCAATGCAGCAGTCAGTGGCACGCCTTCCTCAGCATAGCGATAGACACGGTGTTGGAAAACTCCTTCAAGCAGGTGCGTGACAAAGTTATGATAATACGTCCCAATAAATTGCAACAGCACCCAGCGTTTCATCCGAGGATCGTCTGTCTGTTTAAGCAAGTGGTTCCCTAAAAACAATTCGTTGATTGTGGACGGCGCTTCAATGCAATACATCGATGGGCGAGTGGCGCTGAGAGGTTGATGGGCATTGGCAAGATAAAAATGGCCAGCATGCCCTAGTTCATGTGCAAGAATAAAACCGCCGCGCATCGTATTTTTCCAAGTCAGCAAGATGTAGGGGTGTGCCCCATAAGGGCTTGAACAGAAAGCGCCTGTTGCTTTGCCGATATTGTCAGCGCGGTCAACCCAACGGTCTGTTTTTGCCGTTTGCAACATGTCTACATAGTCGTCACCAAATACGCGAAGTGCGTCAATGATAGTGGCAAAGGCGTCGTCATAGGTTGTTTCTGGTTCAAACTCTGGGTCAAGTGGCGCTTTTAAATCTTCAAAACGAAGCTCAGAAAGGCCAAGGACCTCTTTTTTTAGCGTTGCAAAGCGGCGCATATGAGGAGCAAGTTCCTCATAAATCGTGTCCAACTGGTTATGGTACATCGTTTCGTTGACGTTCTGATCGTGAAGAAGCATGGCTTCGGCCGACTTAAATCCTCTGAGGCGAGCGACTGTGACATTCTTCGACACTTCGGTTGCAAACAATTTCGCGTACGTATGTTCATATGCTTTCAGCGTGTCATCGAAAACGTGAAAAGCATTTCTTCGTTCTTCTGTATTTGGCGAAAGCTCATACTGGTCTTCAAAACGGGCGAATGAAAGGGGCTTATCCTGGCCGTCTGCCCCTTTAAAAGCAGGAAACGACATATCAGCAGCTTTGCTTTGTGAATACGTGCTGTATGGCGCTGACAAAACAGGCGACAGAGCGGCAAGGGCTTCTTCCGTTTCAGCAGAAAGGGTATAGGGCTGATTCGCTAACAGCTTGTCCAAATAGACGCTAAACCGTTCAAGCTCCGGAAGGGACTTGCGGAATTGCTCGATTAGTCCAGTCGGCAAGGCGATAATATCAGCTTCTAGCTTTGCTAATTTCGCTTGGATAAGTGCCTGTGCTTCTTCAACGCGGCTCGCATTTGCTTGTGCGACCTCATCAGCCCCATTTCCTGCTAAAGAAAGAGAAGCATATGTTATCACTAGAACCGCTTTTTCTAATAGCGCTTCTCTCGCTTGGAGACCGTTTAGCAAATGTTCAGGGCGTTCCCCGAGTTTTTCGCCAACAGGAAGTTTGGCGCTTTGTTCTTTTACTTCGGCAAGCGCTGCTTGCCATGCTTCATCATTAGGGAACAGGGCCGATAAGTCCCACGTTTCCACTACAGGGACATCTTGACGTTTTGTTAAATCCATAATAGCCTCCTATGTTTCGTTAATCGAAATATGTTTCCATTATACATGAATGCCCGGCCTTTGCCAGCTATCTTTCAGAATTTTTTTATGAATGGTTACGTATAGCCAAGAGAACAACCATTCGCTAAAATGGGGATAGACAATAAATGAGGTGGTTCCATGTTTAAACGGCGTTTGCCACAGTTACTGAACCAGTTAAAGAAAGATGAACATGTGTCTTACTGGAAAGAAATTGCTCCACTAGAAGCGAAGACAGTGCCTTTTCCAGCTGAATTGGATTTTAACATTTGCCAAGCCTTGCGAAAAAAGGGGATTGGTGAACTGTATACACATCAAGCAGAAGCCTTTCAAAAGGCATTAGCAAACAAACATTTTGTTGCTGTTACCCCAACAGCGTCTGGAAAGTCGCTATGCTACAATTTGCCTGTCCTACATGAGATTGCTGCTTCTCCACATAGCCGGGCGCTGTATCTATTTCCGACAAAGGCGCTTGCACAAGACCAAATGAGCGATTTGCATGGCATGATTGCCGATATAGGGATGGATATTAAATGCCATACATACGATGGCGACACAGCTCCGCAAATCCGTACGTCGATTCGCAAAGCAGGCCATATCGTATTAACAAACCCGGATATGCTACATGCGGCGATTTTGCCCCATCATACAAAGTGGGTATCGTTTTTTGAGCACTTGCGCTATATCGTCATTGATGAACTTCATACGTACCGCGGCGTTTTTGGCAGCCATGTCGCCAATGTCATTGCTCGGCTTAAGAGAATTTGCGCATACTACGGCGCTAACCCTCAATTTATATGCACTTCCGCCACGATTGCGAATCCGAAAGAGCTGGCTCAAGAGTTGACTGGGTCAACGTTTGACTTAATTGATGACAATGGGGCGCCGCGTGGAAAAAAGCACTTCTTGTTTTACAATCCGCCGTTCGTGAATGAGCCTTTGCAAATTCGGCAAAGCGCTGTTGCGAAAGTGAATGAGCTGGCAGGAATGTTTTTGAAAGAAGGAATCCAAACGATTGTGTTTGCGAAAAGTAGAGTGCGTGTTGAATTGATTTTAAGCAGGCTCCAAGAATTGACGAAACGGACATTTAATCGTTCAGCAATCCGAGGCTACCGTGGCGGCTATTTGCCGAAACAACGCCGTGAGATTGAAAGAGGGCTCCGTTCAGGGGAGATTAAAGGCGTCGTATCCACCAATGCGTTGGAGCTTGGCGTTGACATTGGCCAACTGGAAGTTTGCATCATGACGGGCTATCCTGGTAGCATCGCCAGCTCTTGGCAGCAGGCAGGCCGTGCTGGGCGGAGGCAAAAAGAGTCGTGTGTGATCATGGTGGCCGCCTCTACGCCACTCGACCAATATATGATCAAAAATCCACACTACTTTTTTGAACGGCCGCCAGAAACAGCAAGGTTAAACCCTCATAATCTTGTTATTTTTATCGATCATTTAAAATGTGCTGCCTACGAACTGCCGTTTTCAACGGGAGATGTCTTTGGCGGTGAGGTCGTTGATGACTATTTAGATTACTTGACAGAGCAGCATGTACTCCATGCTAACAATGGCAAATGGCATTGGATGAGCGATGCTTTTCCAGCCCATGGGATCAGTTTGCGCTCAGCTTCACAAGAAAATGTCGTCATCATTGATCAATCGGATGTCACCAATCATCGCGTTATTGGCGAAATGGACCGCTTTAGTGCAATGACGCTCTTGCATGAGGAAGCGATTTATTTACATGAAGGTGTTCAATATCAAGTGGAACAGTTAGATTGGGATGAAAAAAAAGCGTTTGTCCGTGAAGTAAGCGTTGAATATTTTACAGACGCGAACTTGGCTGTCTCTCTCCGCGTTCTTGAAGAAGACGAGAGCCGGGAAGAGGGCGATGTCCAGCTTTCATTTGGCGATGTTAGTGTGACAGGAAAAGCAACGATTTTTAAAAAGCTACGCATTAGCACGTTGGAAAATATCGGTTCAGGGCCGATTCATTTGCCAGAGGAAGAGTTACACACGAACGGGATGTGGTTATCGTTTAAAAACGAGTTAGTAGAGGCAATCGGCGAGAGCGACTTTGACGAAGCATTAGTAGCTTTGGCTCATTTGCTTCATCACGTTGCGCCTGTGCGCATTATGTGTGACCGAGGCGATATTCATGTTGTGCCGCAACGGAAGGCGACCCATTCCGGCTTGCCGACAATATTTTTATACGATTCTTACCCAGGAGGAATCGGGCTTGCCAAGGAAGTATATGAGCGGACAAGTGTCATTTTAAACGATGTCGCGGCACTCCTTGATTCATGCCAGTGCGAATCCGGCTGTCCGTCTTGTGTTGGCAGCGCCTCTTCAGCAAAAAACATAAAAGTTCTCGTCAAAACGCTTGTTCAGCAATTGCAAAAGGGGAGTATGACTGTATAATTTCACATACCGTATTAGATGAAAGGAGGCGGCTATGTCGATCAAGGCGAAATTAAAACGGTTTGAATCTCATATGTCGACCACCGAAAAAGAGAAGGAATCGGCGACGACTAACAACAACGAACATGGAAGTTGGGAACAAATGAATACCGAGGCTTGCTCGTTTGACGGTATGGTTTGTTATATTCGGACGACGCGGATGTCTTTGCAAGAAAAACATGGCCCTAAAACATTTGCTGAAATGAAAGCAGCAATTGATCGTTGGGATACAAGTGCTTTCGCTCATCCTTTGTCAAAGAAGGGCATTCCTACTGAAAAACTGTTGTTTTTTGATACGGAAACGACTGGATTAAGCAGTGGGGCAGGCACGCAAATGTTTTTGCTTGGATTTGCTTCTTTTACAGAAAAAGAAGTGGAGGTTAAACAGTATTTGCTGTCTAAACCTGATGCCGAGGTGGCTTTGTATCACTTTTTTCTTGCCGATGCCAAAAAGCTTGACCATCTTGTCACTTTTAACGGCAAGGCGTTTGATTGGCCAAGGTTAAAAACACGCCATTCGTACTTGCGGGAAGCAGTGCCTGCATTGCCGAAGTTCGGTCATTTTGACTTGCTCCACGGTTCACGCAGGCTGTGGAAAAACGAACTTCCCTCGTGCAACTTGAGTACGCTTGAAGCAGAAAAGCTTGGCATCAAGCGTACAGCGGATACACCGTCCTACCTAGTGCCAATGCTTTATTTTGACTTTGTCAGGGAAGGGAACCCAGCATTCATGGAATCTGTGTTTGCCCACCACGAAGCAGATATGCTGTCTTTAATTGCTTTGTATGCCAAGTTAAGCGACTTGATTTTAGATGCAAAGGGGCAAGCGAGTGACGCGGAACGCTTCCAAATTGCTAGATGGCATGAAGCAGCCGGCCAGCAACAAGCTGCGTTTTCTTTATATGAAAGCTTATTGGATAGCAAAGACTTTCCCCTTTTAGCGAGGCGCCACCTTGGCGACTTATTGAAAAAACAACGGCGCTACGCAGAAGCGGCAGAGCAGTTCCATGCTTGTGTGCGGGAAGGATTTGCCAGCTACGATTGTTGGACAGAGCTGTCGCTTATTTATGAACATTATTTAAAAGAAAGGGACAAAGCGGAAATTTATGCCTACCGGGCATTAGAGTCTTCTACCACTAACAAGGAAAGGGAGGCTGCGTTAAAGCGGGCAGCACGCATAAGCGGGAAATTAAAACGATAAGCATTTCCCGGGGAAGCGCAATAGTCGACGGTTTTCGCTGTAAAATGCGCAAGCATGCGACGTTTTTTGACTTCGATTGCAAAATGCCGACGGCTAGAGGGCGTAAAAATAGGTAATCGAACTAGTACACCTGCTGATAGTCTGACATAAGGTATTAGTGACTCTAATATTAAAAGGAGGAACTTACTTTATGTTTCATAAACGTCCACCGCATTGCTGCCCGCCGCCTAGGCCAGTATGCAAACCAAACGTAAAGCCTGCCGCAGACTGTGGGTGTGAGGCGCCAAATTTGCCGAATATGACGTTGCCAACGCAAACGCATGAGCTTCCAGCAGTTGTCCATCCGACGAAGCACAATGTTGTTGAAAGCACGAACGAATACATTGTGCCAGAAATCCATCCAACCCATACGACACATGTCAATAATCATGTGTACAAACACATTCATAAATTCCCGCATAGCGAAAGCGTGAAAGAGAATGTGCAAAATTTGCAGTTCTGCGAGAAGCCGCAAGCGACGATGCCAGCAAACGTTATGCCATCAAATGTAAAGCCGAGCAATGTAATGCCAAGCAATGTGATGCCAACCAATACAAAGCCGGCAAGCACAAAACAAACCGCAAAAACAAAATCAGATATGAAGCCTAGTGGCATGATGCCATTTAATGGCTACGAGTACTAAGGTTAATACGTTGGGCGGGCGCGAGCCTGCCTTACGTATTGAATAAGGAGGGACGAGCTATCCATTCACTGCTTGTAACAGGTTATAAAGCCCATGAATTGGGGATATTCCAGGAAAGTCATCAGGGGGTTCACTATGTAAAAAAAACGATTGAAAACCGGTTGCGCCCTTTTATCGAAGAAGGGACGGAGTGGATCATTACAAGCGGCCAACTTGGCGTTGAACAGTGGGCGGCGGATGTGGTCTTCTCCTTAAAGGAGACCGCTTATCCACACATAAAACTGGCGATATTGCCTCCTTTTGAAGGGCAAGAGGCGAATTGGGCCCAAGCAGCACAAGAACGCTACGCGGCAAGGCTAGCAATGGCTGATTTTGTAGAGTGTATCTCGAAGCGCCCATATGAGCATGTCGGCCAACTTAGGCAAAAAAATGATTTTCTAGTTCAACGGACGGACGGTCTGCTTGTTCTTTATGATGAAGAAAAGCAAGGTTCGCCATTATACTATATTGCTAGCGCCAAAGCTCAGGGAAAGCCGATTTTTTACATTTCTCCCGAAGAAGTCGAGGAAACGGTTCGCCAAGACCAATATGACGACTTTCTTTAAAGCGTTGTAAAAGTTTGTGAATTGACTCGGTTTAAATTGACTTTAGCCGCGAGTTTTGAAAAAATAGAAGTAGTAACGTGGAATAGGACATGAGGTGATCTGAGATGAGCCAAATGGAGATTAAGCTTACAGCAAAAGAAATCTTAGATAAAGATTTTAAACAAAGCATGAGAGGGTACAACCAAGACGAAGTCGATAAATTTCTCGATACCGTCATTCAAGATTATGAAGCATTTCAAAAAAAAATCGAGCAACTTGAACGAGAAAATGAACTGTTAAAACAAGATTTAAAAAAGCAAACAGAACGTCCGCAACGGAGCCAAACCGTTACGGCGCCTTCGGCTGGCAGTACCAATTATGACATTTTGCAACGTCTATCCAATTTGGAGAAAAAAGTGTTTGGCAGCAAAATGTACGAGTAATGATCCATGTCTATACGGATGGCGCCAGTGCTGGCAATCCAGGTCCTTCTGGAGCTGGGCTTGTTTTTTTAAAGGACGGCGAAGCACAAGAATTTCGTTTTCACCTTGGTGACAAAACGAACCATGAAGCTGAATTTGCAGCAGTTGATATTGCCCTTGAAATATGCCTTCAAAAGGAAGGGCAACAAGTGGCGGTACGTACGGATTCAAAGCTTGTCAGTGACAGTATCGAAAAGGGCCATGTGAAAACAAAAGCATATGCTGGCTATCTTTGTTCCATTTTGGATAAAATTGCACAACTGGAGCTTTTTTTTATTATGTGGGTGCCAAGCAAACAAAACAAAAAAGCGGATGAACTTGCACGCTTGGCCATTCGGGAACCAAAGCGGTTATTTCGATAATGATTGCCAAGTTGGCGCAAATGTGTTAAACTGAACAAGTCGCTTATGACAGATACATGTCTTCAGACAACCGCTGCGCATTTTATGCGTAGAGGAAAGTCCATGCTCGCACCGGCTGAGAGGCCGGTAGTGTTCGTGCCTAGCTAATCCATAAGCTAGGGCAGCTGCCTTGCAGCTGACGGCAGGAGAGATGCCTACGTCCAAATGGATAAGGCATGCACTCCTTGAAAGTGCCACAGTGACGTAGTCTGCTTGGAAACGGGCAGAGTGGAACGCGGTAAACCCCTCGAGCGAGAAACCCAAACAATGGTAGGGGCATTTTTCAGTCTGAAAATGAACGGAACTGAAAAAACGAAGCAATTCGTAGATAGATGGTTGTCGCCGGAGTACGAGGCTCATCACCGTTTGTAGTACAAAGGTACAGAACATGGCTTATCGATGGCATGGAGATGAACGTTATAAGCGAGCCAAAACCCTTTACAAGGGTTTTTTTTATTGGAATCTGTTAGAATAAACGGGGAACACTGTTTGGCAGGAGGGAAGAAAAATGGACAACCAAGCAAAAACGATGTATCTCATAGGCGTTGTGCTTTTCCTGTTAACTGGAATTGGCTTTACGATTCAAGGTGATTTACTTGCAGGTGGGGTATTCCTTGTCTTGTTTTTTGCGTTATACATGCTGATTGTCTTTTTGCACCACCGCTCCTTACGTACGCAAAAGCTCGCGACATTTTTAATGTTTGCTTTTGGCGTCATCGCTGCTGCAGGAGCTGTTTTTGCTTATACGCAAGGCGGCTATTTATGGCATTAGCGCCAGTGAAGAGAAGAGAAAGGGGCATGAACGATGAAAAAAGTGACGCTCATTGCCACAACCACAATGGGGCTGGAAGCAATTGCTGCAAGGGAAGTACGCCAGCTTGGCTATGAAAACGTAACAGTTGAAAACGGCCGTGTGTTGTTTGAAGCAGCAGTTGAAGCGATTCCAAGGGCAAATTTATGGCTGCGCACAGCGGATCGGATCAAAGTCCGCATTGGCGAATTTAAAGCCATGACATTTGATGAATTGTTTGAGAAAACAAAGGCGCTCCCGTGGGCGGATTTGTTGCCGCCTCATGCGGAATTCCCTGTTATTGGGCGCTCCGTCAAATCAAAGCTATTTAGCGTTTCAGATTGCCAAGCGATTGTAAAGAAAGCAGTCGTCGAAAACTTGAAAAAACGTTATAAACGTAGCTGGTTTGATGAAAATGGGCCGCTATACCGTATAGAAGTAGCGTTATTAAAAGATGTAGCTACATTAACATTAGATGCAAGCGGAACAGGTTTGCATAAGCGGGGGTACCGTGTTTTACATAATCAGGCGCCGTTAAAAGAGACGCTCGCTGCGGCGATGATCCAATTAACAACATGGACGAAAGACCGTCCTTTCGCAGATCCTTTTTGCGGATCGGGGACGCTTGCGATCGAAGCAGCCATGATCGGTCAGAACATTGCGCCGGGGTTTAACCGTGACTTTGTATCTGAGGAGTGGCACTGGATTGGGGAAGAGCGATGGAGACAAGCACGTGAAGAGGTCGAAGATTTGGCTAATTATGACCAGCCTCTTGATATCATTGGATCAGATATTGACCACCGAGCCGTTGAACTAGCAAAGGGGAATGCACTGGAAGCAGGGTTAGGCGATGTGATCCAATTTAAACAAATGCAAATGAAAGATTTTCGCCATAAGCGCCCATACGGAATTTTAGTTGGCAATCCCCCCTACGGCGAACGGTTAGGGGAGCGAAAAGAAGTTGAGCATTTGTACAAAGAAATGGGACAAGTCATGGCTTTACATGATACGTGGTCTGTTTATGTGTTAACTTCCCACGAGGAGTTTGAACAGCTATATGGCAAAAAAGCGAACAAAAAACGCAAACTTTATAACGGCAACATTAAAACAGACTTCTATCAATTTTTTGGGCCACGTCCACCAAAACAAGATTAGTTTTACCGAAAGCCCGCGCATAAGCGGGCTTTTCGATACGAAGACTTATCAGGGAGGAACAAGATGAAAATAGGAACGATTGGCACTGGCTCGATTGTAGATTTATTTTTAACCGCTTTAAAAGACATAGACGGGGCTGAATGTGTTGCCATGTACTCCCGTAAAGAAGAAACAGCGAGGCCATTAGCTGAGAAACACAAAATAACGACGATCTACACTGATTTAGCAAACATGTTAGCTGACCCAGCAATTGACTTTATTTACGTAGCCTCGCCAAACAGTTTCCATTTTAGCCATACGTACCAGGCATTACAAAATGGAAAACACGTTATCTGTGAAAAGCCATTTACGTCGACCGTACGAGAATCAGAACGAGTAATGGAACTTGCTCGCAAAAAACAATTAATGGTGTTCGAAGCGATTACAACGATTCATTTGCCAAATTATCAACTTATTAAAGAACAGATTGGCAAATTGGGCCAGCTTAAGCTTATTCAATGCAATTATAGTCAATATTCTAGCCGCTATGATCTCCTAAAGGCTGGTGAAACCCCAAATGTGTTTAATCCGCAATTTTCTGGCGGTGCATTAGCCGATATCAATATTTACAATCTTCATTTTGTCCTTCATTTATTTGGAGCGCCTGAGTCAGTTGCCTATACTGCAAACAAACATCCAAATGGAATAGACACTTCAGGAGTCGTCGTATTAAAATACCGTGATTTTGTCGCTGAGTGTGTGGGCGCTAAAGATACAAGAAGCAAAAATTTTGTTTTGATACAAGGAGAAAAAGGGTACATTCATGTTGAAAATGGCGCAAATGGGTGCCGCAATGTGAGTGTGCATTTACAAGACCAAGTAATCGATTTGAATGAACAAACGAGTAGTAACCTGATGTATTACGAACTTCTTGCATTCAAAGATATCTATGACAAACAGCAATATAACCGTTGTGAAGAATTACTAAAGCATTCTTACTCTGTTATGCAAGTATTTGAAAAAGCAAGACAGTCGGCAAATATTGTTTTTGCGGCTGATCAGCAATAAACAGGATTAGGACTTATTCCAGCCGATAGCGCCTACTTCAACAACGATAAGAGGCGTCGTCGGCTATTTGTGTGAATAAAAGTGGCAAGCTATTTTTCCATATACCTGCTCGATAGGACCATCGCAGAATTTCCTTCGTAATGCCTTACTTTTTTACAATCTGTTCACAGGTACTGCCTTAAAGGATAGCGGTTCGTTTCCGATATAAAAGGGGAGTGTGGTTTAAACATGACCAAATGAGGTGTAATGAAGGTGGTGTATACAAAGATTTAATTACCATAAGAAATAATATGTAAATAAGTTCGGCAATGACCCCCACTTATCTTGGGCGTTACATGTGTCGAGATTTGTTTGATAGGTACCAATGAAGCTGTAGAAGTGCGTAGGGGGAGTATGAATGCCAAAAGTTGCGTCAATGATGGTGAAATTTATGAAGGAAAAAGGTTGCGAGACGGTTTTTGGCGTTCCTGGAAAACCGGTTGTTCCACTGATCTTGGCAATGGAGGAAAGTGGAATATCGTTTGTCCTGGCTAGACATGAAGGTGGCGCAGGCTTTATGGCTACTGGATATGCCTTGCAAACAGGTGGACTAGGAGTGGCAATCGGGACGTCTGGTCCAGGGGGCACAAACATGATCACTGCGGCTGCCCAGGCCCAAGCCTTCCATGCGCCCGTTTTATTCATTACAGGACATCCGCCACTTTCACAATCAGGGATGGCGCTTGGCCAGGATTCAAGCATGTTTGGCACTGACTTAGTAGCTTTGTTCAAGCCTGTAACAAAATTCAGCGCGAAAGTCGAAAGCAAAGGAATGCTCAAACGCTATTTACAGCATGCGGAAGAGCAGGCGTTGACCGGAGCAAAAGGGCCGGTCCATTTGTCCGTTCCGTTGGATATTTTGATTGAGGAAGTGGACGAATTTACGCTTTCTCGTTTACCGGTGCAAGACCATCTACGCTCAGGAAACATTCAACTAGCAATTAAAGCATTAAATAGAGCAAAACGTCCACTCATGTTAGTTGGAAAAGGGGCCCATCTTTCTGGTGCTTATAAGGAAGTTGAACAAGTAGCAGAAAAGTGGAGTATACCTGTTGTGACGACTCCTGGTGGAAAAGGGACGTTTGTGACCGATCATCCTCTTTCTCTTGGCAGTCTCGGATTAGGCGGTACAGAAGGAGCTGCTGCTTATGTAAAAGATAAGCAGATTGACCTGCTTCTTGTAGTAGGCTCAAAACTAAGCGATATGTCAACAGTAGGGCTTACAGCAGGAGGAATGCCAAGTCAAGTGCTCCATTTTGATTATCAAGGGCTGTTTGTCGGGAAATCGCTGCCTGCTGATACGCTGTTTGTCCAAGGAGACGCCAAAATCAATTTACAGCAACTGCTGCTTGAGGCAAAGGAATTTCCACAACGGCAACAGGTTGATTTGCGAGAGTACAGAGACAGGAACCGCGCGCCAGTCGATGTTTGTGATCGACTTTCTACCGCGCAAATAATGGGCGTACTTCGGGAAGTGCTGCCAGCAGACACCGTTGTTTATGGAGATGACGGCAGCCATACGTTTTATGCAATTAAGCATTTTCGAACATTGGTTCCGGGAACGTTTTACTTCGATGATGTGTTTGGTGCAATGGGCCATGCGATCGGTCTTTCAATAGGGGCAAAGCTGGCTCAGCCTCAACAACCAATTGCTTGTTTTACTGGAGATGGCTGCTTATACATGCACGGGACAGAAATAGCCACAGCAGTCGACCAAAAAGCGAATGTCATATTCGTTGTCTTTAATAATGGCATGCTTGATATGGTTGATAAAGGAATGAAGCATAATTTAGGTCGGACAGCAGGAACAAGGTTTGAACAGGAAATCAATGCTGCTCTATTTGCAGAATCTTTAGGGGCAAAAGGGTTTCGTTGCAAAACTGCGGCAGAAGTGAAAGAAGCGGTGCAGAAAGGTAACCAATTTGAGGGGCCAGTAGTGGTAGAAGTCATCGTCAGCAAAGAAGAGACGCCGCCAACGCTCGGACGAGGGTAAAGAAAGGAACTCAAACCATGGAAAAAGCACAATTAGGATGGAAACAAATTGAAGAAATGGCGGGTGAAGCAGGGATCGAGGCGATGAAGGCAGTCGAAGCGTTTTCACCGCGCCTTGCGAAGCTAGCGCTTGAGTTTGGTTATGGCGATGTATATGCGGGAGAAGCACTTGACTTAAAACAACGGGCGTTAATTACGCTTTCTTCTTTAATTACACAAGGGGACCAAGGCAGGGGGCTAACCTATCATTACAAAGCAGCATTGCGTGTCGGGGTGTCAAAGGAAGAGATTTTGGAAGTCATTAATCATTGCAGTGCGTATGCCGGATTTCCAAAAGCAATCCATGCGTTATTTGTATTTAAGCAAGTATGTGATGAATACACACCATAGCAATTAGCCACATACCAAGGCTCGTTTTTCGGTTTTACAACATTTGAATTGGGGGAAGCAAAAATGGCAAAATTTGAAACGAAAATAAAAGGTGACGTTTTTTACTTCAAGTATTTGGAAATGGCTGCGACTGTGGAGGAAGCGAAAGAACAAGCTGCTTTTGTCAAAAGCGAACTAAGCAAGCCAGGCATAAAGAAATTCCTAAATGACAATAGCCATATTAAAACGGTTGCCAAACCAGAAGTGAGCGAAATATGGGGAGAATTAATGGAGTGGGTAGCCAGCAATGTTGATAAGAATGCCACAATTACGCCGAATGTTACATTGAAAATGCAGTTAAACCGCTTGTCAAAAAAGGCGGGAACGTATGAAAGCGTGCGGGCATTTACTGATTTAGACCAGGCACTTGCGTTTATTGGCGCTCCCGATTTTAAAATGTAAATGAGAAGATAGAAAGGCGCGGTTAGCAAATATGAAAAGAAAAAATTCAGTTTATAAGCAACTGCGAATTCGATTAGCTGGCTGCACCCTTATAGCGATGATTGTCCCGGTTGTCGTACTGGCAATTGCTGGGCAACTTAGTTATCCCTTTTCGTTTGCTCGTTTTGAACTGTGGGTGAGCCTTATAATTGCCGGAGGAATCACCGTGCTCCTTGCTGGCTATTTCTCCAAGCGCATGTTTGCCCCTTTAAAAAAAGCAGAACAACAGATCAATCTTGATGCAATTAAAGAAGGGAAAGCTGCGAGTCAGCTCGAGAAGCTGCTTGAGGCGCTTACGGTAAAAGACAATCAAGAAAAGAACAACCAGCTAACTGCAAAAACAACTACCGTTTCCGCACAATTGCAAGCATCTGCCGCTGAAACAAGCGAAGGGGTAGCGGAGATTGCAGAAGTGATGCAGGAAGTAGCGGCAGGCAACACAGGACAAGTAGAAGCTATCCAAAACGTGAACAGCACAGCTGCGGAAATTGTCTTTAACGTAAAAGAAGTATTAGAAAGCACGGAATTTGTCGCCCAATCTTCGCAAACCGCTTTAACTCATACTAAAAACGGGAACAAAGCCGTCGAAAATATTGCAGCCCAAATTGATCTGATTGGTGATCATGTCCAGCATTCCCACGAAGTCATTCGTGAGCTTGGAAAAAAGACAGAGCAAATTGAACAGATTCTGACATTTATTATCGGGATTTCGAAACAAACCAATTTGCTAGCCCTTAATGCCGAAATTGAAGCAGCGCGGGCAGGCGAACATGGAAGGGGATTTGCTGTGGTCGCCAACGAAGTACGATCATTAGCAGAACAAACAAATGTAGCGACAAGCGATATTCAAGAGATCATTTCTGAAATTCATCAGCAAAGCAGACAAGCAGCCGAAGTGATTGAAAAAAGCACAGTTTCTGTGGAAGACGGAATAACGATGAGCCGTGAAGTTGGCACTGTCTTTAAAGACATTTACGACAATGCTCTTGAAGTCGATGAGTTTATCCAAGATGTCTCAGAATCTATTCGCGACGTCTCTAGCCATATGGACCGCATTTCGGGCACGATTGCTGATATTTCTGCGATAGCGGCACAAGCAAATGGCAGCATACAACATGTAGCGGCAGTAGTGGAAGAACTGAGCGCATCGATGCAAGAAATCTCTGCTTCAGCGACTGTTTTAACAGATGTTGTTTACGAACTCGATACGCAGTTAACTTAATGAATGAATTGGCGACAGCCCTTTATCGGTGCTGTTGCCGTTTTTAGTTGGCTATTTTGCATGAAAAAGTTTCCTTAGGTCAATTTTTTTGTTTACAGTAAAAATATGATTCGTTATAATGCAGTTATCTCCCTTCTTTCTGGTAGTGGGGTGAGCCATGATTGGAGCTGACTTTTGGTCAGCTCCTTTTTTAAAGGCATTTTAGAGAGGATAGTACGAAAAAGGACTTGACAACGAGAATGATATTCATTATCATTTGATTTGTAAGATCCCCCTTATCCCTTTTCAAAATTTTCCTTTGAAGCCTTTGCCATTGTGGCAAAGGCTTTTTTTGCTTGCAGAATCCATTTTCCAGCCTGTCGACAAAGTCTCGGTTTTCCCGAGACAGTCGACAGGCTTTTTTGTACAATAAAAAAGAGAAAAAGGGTACGGGGTGAGAGGAAACATGTTGTCCAAACAGCTGGAAGATAAACGGATGCAGATGGAGATGGTCTGGATTGAAAAGCTGGTGCCAGAGGATCATCTCGTTCGGAAGCTTGATGCGGCGATTGACTTTGATTTCATTTATGACCTTGTCGAAGACCTTTATTCAAAAGACAGGGGCCGGCCGAGTGTCGATCCCGTGGTGTTAATCAAAATGGTTTTCATTCAATACATCTTTGGGATTCGTTCGATGCGCCAAACGATTAAAGAAATCGAAACCAATGTGGCCTACCGTTGGTTTTTAGGATTTGGCTTTGAGGACAAGATTCCCCACTTTTCTACGTTTGGGAAGAACTACGTTCGTCGTTTCCGGGACAGTGACGTGTTTGAACAACTCTTTTATCGGATTCTGAAACAAGCTATGGACAAAGGATTTGTGAGTCCAGAGGTGGCTTTTATCGACTCGACTTCCATTAAAGCCAACGCCAATAAACGAAAGCATCGTAAAAAGGTCGTACGCACCGAGACGCGTGCCTATCAAAACCAACTAGAAGAAGAAATCAATGGGGAACGGGTGAAAAACGGAAAAAAGCCCCTGCCTCCCTCGAAAAAAGATCCTACGAGGGAGGTCAAGGAGAGTACCACGGATCCTGAGAGCGGTTATTACGTCAAAAGCGAGCGGGAAAAGATGTTTGCCTACAGTTTCCATACCGCTTGTGATGCCAATGGATTTGTTTTAGGTACGATCGTAAAACCGGGGAATGTCCACGACAGCCAAGTATTCCACGAACTGTTTGACCAATTGAAAGACAAGGTGTGCCGACCGAAGGTCGCCGCTGTGGATGCGGGCTATAAAACGCCTGCCATTGCCAAAAAACTTCAAGAAGAAGGCGTTCATCCGGTTATGCCGTATAAACGCCCGATGACCCCTAAAGGCTATATCCGAAAAAACGAGTTTGTCTATGATGAATACTACGATTGTTTTCTCTGCCCACAAAACCAGGTGCTTTCTTACCGAACGACGAATCGAGAGGGGTACCGGGAATATGTCTCCGACCCTCGGATTTGTGAGACGTGCCCACTGCTCGCTCAATGTACAAAGAGCCAAAACCACCAAAAGCTCGTTCTTCGCCATATTTGGCAAGATGCTCTGGATGAGGCAGAACATCTGAGGCATACGGAACGGAACCGAGACATCTATGCCAAGCGAAAAGAAACGATTGAGCGTGTCTTTGCCGATCTGAAACAGAAGCATGGTCTGCGTTGGACCAACCTGAAAGGGTTGGAAAAAAATGCAATGCAGGCGATGCTTGTTTTCGCTGCGATGAACTTGAAAAAATTAGCCACCTGGAGTTGGAGGAAGAACACCCCTCCAACTTCAAAGTCTCCAAAGTCCACCCACCTTTTTATCATCAACAAAACGCCTTTGAGAATCATTTTCTCAAAGGCGTTTTGTCTACGCTCTGTTTCTTAATCGCAGTAGAAAAATCGACATTTTTCTTGCTTTTTTGCTACAATGATATGAAACAGTATCAATGAATAAATGGAGGCTTGTTTTTATGGATAGCAGAATTGAAATCACATACGACGTATTTGAGGCAATGTGGCTGATTACGCTCATTGATGAAGCAGGGCAGCGGGTAGGCAAGCCTGAGTATTACAAGAAAAAGGAAAAAGCGTTGCAACAAATTCCTTCTTTAAAAAAAGAGTATCCTGATATTCCAATCCGAGTATACAGTAAGAGCGATTTTTTAGTTGCAGTTTATTAAATCAACAAGCTGTATCCAAAGACCAGATACGATTTTTGCGCTTTAATCTGTAATGCCGCTTCCGATCACGGTTAGATCGACGTTGACATCAATATCAAGAGATGGGTAGGTGTCATGCCATTGCTCCATATTCAAATGGCGGATTTTGCTACTGGCCACGTCGCCAAGGCCAATCGGATCGATGCCGCGCTGTTGGAACCTGTTAACTAGTGTTTGCATTTGCTCTTCGAACTGTTGAATGCCGAGCTCTTTTATTTTAGTGAGGTCTTTGGCACTCATGCTTAAATCGCCACTTTCACTAACAACGCCTTTCATGTAGACGAGAATAGAAACATGTAAGCCGTTATCGTCTTTGGTAATCGTGTATTGAGGTGTTGCTTGGACATTCTCAAGGCTTGCAAACGAATCGCTGCTAATTTGCACTTGGTAAAAACCACCTCGGAACGGTTCTGAAAGCAATTTAAAAAAGGAAGCTTCACTGACATTTAGCTTATCGACACAACGGTCCTTTTTAAACAAGGCCAGGCCTGTTACACGAGCGTGATCATCATTGCCTTTGATGATGGGCAAAAACATATCAGTGCCTTCTGCGTAATATTGGTATAAGGCGGTATGCAGCGTGACACGTGGGTAAATTTCCCGTTCACTCTGTTCAAGTAATTCACTTAAATATTGATAAACAGTCGTGTCCAAATGGTAATTTTTAGAGAGCAAATCGAATGTTTTTCCTTCAACAATCGCAGGGCGAAGATTGCGTCCGATCATTGAATCCCGTTGGTGGACATTTAAAAAATAAAAAATGCCGTCTTCGGCAAGGCGGTCTTGAAACAACATGAGCCCAATCCGGCCAACAACCATATATTTGGATGACTTTGCTTGTATTTTTTTTTGTGTGATCCGGGAAGTATTTCCGGTAGCAGTAAATATTTTTGTTTGCGGCAGCGTTTCCTCGCTAGGAAGGACGATGAGTGAACTCGCTACGCTCCTGAATTCGTTTTTATTCACATAATCATAGCCAATTGCTTGAATGAGCTGAATGTCTTCAATCACTTTTGTACGAGGCGCGCATCCTCCTAGCACTAAAACGCAGCAAAGGGCAAGCAGCCATTTTTTCATCGTTTGTTCTCTCCTTTAATAACAGCAAGCTTTACTTTTTGGGCAATGTATAAAAACGGGATGTAAGTGATAATGGTCCAAAAGCCAATTTCGGCTGTCACATCATTCAATTGATTGACTTCTTTACGCCCTACGACGAAAAAGGAGCAAACAAATAGCAAAGCAATTAATAGACGCAATCCGGTGCGTTGCTTGATGAAAAATGCTTGGTTTGCAATGCGGCTTGCTGCCCAAAGCAGCAAGCAAATGGTAGGCAACACAACAAATAGCCAAGTCGAAATACCAATGTACTCAAACCGTTCGATGACGGACAAATCGACGACTTTCCATAATGTAATTGTGGCCCAAATCGTTTGATTAAGTTGATTTTGATTAAAATAGATAGTCGTTAACACAATCGCAAGCGTGTAGATGAGAGTGGTCGTAAAGACCGCTAAATGGCTCCATTTTTGCGAGGCAGGACCGTTTTTTAAAAAGGGATAGGCAACCAATAAAACCTCGAAGCCGAGCATATTAAGCGTCATTGCTTTGCTGCCGAGGAGAATGGCTTGCGGTGAATGTTCGAACATAGGGAACAGATTGCTAACATTCGCATGTGTAAATCCAAAATAATTTGCCAAAAGCAATGGGGCTGAAACAAAGAGGCCAATCACACAAAGACCGACAACGACACGCAGCCCATTTGTTACATAAGAATAGGCAAGACAGACGAGCAGCAAAAACAATACCCATACATACACTTCGACAAACATCCACATTTGAATAATCTCGATATACGTACGAATGACCGTGTAAGCAAGCAAGGCAAAATAGCCGATAAAATAAAGGTTCAGCAAACCACCAACTGCTTTTCCAAGCACGGCTTTGTGGATCGCGACAAGGTCTCCTTCCCCTCGCTTCAATATGCCGTATAGAAGCCACACGAGTACATGGACTGTCATCCCTGCCAGCACCACAGATAACCAAGCGTCCTGGCCTGAAAACGTAGCGATAATTCGCTCAAAACCAAGGACGCCAACGCCGATTTGAGCGCCGACAACGATAAAAAAGCTGAAAAACGGCGAAAGTAGCCGACTTTCACTTGGGGCTTGAGTGTGTGTAGCTGGCATCATTGGTCCACTCCTTTTTTTACTCCTCGATGTCGCGCTTTTTTAAATGGTTGCCGTCGTGGCTGGAGCTAAAGCGCTTGCGTTTCTTAGCTCGTACGCTTACGGGGCGCTTTTTCTGTTTGTTAAACGGCAACCTAAAAAAGGAGTCTTTCAAATCAGTTACTCTCAACGGATAAATTGGTGCTAAATAAGGTTGTCCAAGCGAAGTTAAAACAAGTAAATGGCTTAGAATGAGGGCGAAACAAGCCGCTACTCCTAAAAAGCCAAGCCACTGGGCAGCAAGAATAAAAGGAAAACGAATCAACCGGATTGTATTGCCCATTTGGTAAATAGGTGTCGTAAAGGAAGCAAGCGCAGTCAAAGCAACAATGATTAAGAGTATATTGCTTGTAAGGCCTGCTTCGACGGCAGCAGTTCCGATCACAATACCGCCAACGATCCCAAGCGTTTGGCCAATTTTAGTCGGCAATCGTGCTCCAGCCTCTCTTAGCAACTCAATGACAAGTTCGAGAATCAACGCCTCAAAAATAGGCGGAAAGGGAATGCCGCTTCGCGAGGAAACGAGTGTATTCAGCAGTTGTGTCGGAATCATTTCATAATGGTACGTCATGACAGCCACATATAACGCAGTCGACAAAATCGAAAACAGCACAGCACATAAACGGATCAGGCGAAAAGCAGATGCGAGCGGCCATGACAAAAAATAATCTTCAAAAGCAGAAAAAAATTCAACAAATGAAGTTGGACCAGTAAGTGCATGGGGCGAACCATCAACAATTACGGCAACTTTTCCTTCGGCGAGCAACGCAGCAACTCGGTCGGGGCGTTCTGTATCAATCAGTTGCGGAAAAATCGAATTGGAGTCATCTGAAATCAATTGCGCGATATAAGAACTATCGATGATTTCATCAAAGCCGATGTCTTCAATGCGCTGTGTTACTGTTTGTACGACTTGATTATTTGTAATGCCGTCTATATGTAGAATCGCTACTTTTGTTTTACTTAAATGGCCAACGATCCGTTCGGTTATGACAAGGTCTGGAATCGGCAGCCGCTTGCGCACTAAGTTTATATTTGTCGACAGCGGTTCAACAAACGCTTCTTTTGGCCCAACTACACTAAACTCAACTTCAGGCGGGTTAATCGAACGAGTTTCAGCTTGCTCTGCTGGGACAAGCAATGCTTCTGTCGGTGCCTGTTGAAGACAAATAAGGACTTCGCCGCGCATTAAAGCTTGTTCAATTTTAGCTAACTGATGTTCAATTTTCGTTTCTTCTACTCTAATCGCTTCTTTTACCCCAACGAGTGTTTTAAGTTGCTTATTAGCAAGAACTGGCAAAATCTGTTCATGGATGACGTTGGATTTGACGATCGATGAAAAATAATAAATCTCAAAAGGATTGTCGTCCGCCTGTTTAAAGGAATGAAAATCATTTGATCGCCGACACAAGTCAAGGAGCTCTTCCAGCGTCTTCGCGCTTGAACGTTTTTGTTTACGGATTTTTCGTTCGAAACGGCCTTGTTTGCTTTGTTTAGGCATTGGCATCACTCCGAGATTGGCATGTCCATTAGTCTGTGTTGAGCCACTTCTTTTATGCATGAAAAAGAGAATGTGGGGTGGGAAAAAGATGGATAAGTTCACTGTTCATGGCATGTACATCGTTTAAGCCGGGTAATAGTAACCACTAGGCAGGGCGTTTTTTGATTGGCCATTTCACATAGATTGTTCGCCACTGTGGAGATGTTTTTTTAATTTTGACGAAATGTTATCTGGCTTCTATAATAAAAAAAAATGGAAGAGGAGTCGTCAGATGTCATTATATATTGTTACTAAAAGGTATCAAACGTGTTATCCTGATCCACTCATTTTAGAAAAAGGCGAGAGCGTCCAATATGGCGAGGAAGATACCGATTACCCAAAGTGGATTTTTTGTGAAGCGGACAAATCGCATAAGAAGGGGTGGGTACCGAAACAATTTTTAACAGTTCCAAATGAAAAGGGAGAGGCCTATTTGTTGGAATCCTATACTGCACACGAGTTGACAGTTGCAGTAGGACAACGGCTTATTGTCAATAAAGAATTAAACGGCTGGCTGTTTGCTCGTACTGAAAAAGGCGAGGAAGGCTGGATCCCAGCTGCCATGCTGTTAAAGCAGCAATAGGCAAAATAGAAACAGCGAATCAATGACCGGCAAGAACTCATTCAAAAATGATGCATAAATAAAACTGCCTGGAATCACGAAGTCCGCTATGTTGATAAACGGGCGCAAACAATAGGTTGTTCGTTGATAGATCCCCCGTGGAGCCACATATGTCTTTCCATGACTGATACGTGTAGCTCTACTTTTCCATCACTTTCCTCATAATTTCACTTACCGTATTTCACATAAAAACAACAAAATAAACAACACTACACCTAAAGGAGTGCACGCTATGCTAGATGGTTCGTGGGTAACAATAAAACGAGGCAATCACACGATTTTAGGGTGGATTGAAAAAAACAAATCCTTTCATTGCAAAGATCCTTTATACCAAACGTACTATTTCCATACGCTTCATCCCGAACGGTCAAAAGCGCCGATTTTAATTTACTATAAAGACATACATAAAGCCGAATTGACGTTAGAAGACGAGGATTACCATGCGATGCAATTACTTGCACTGGAATTGAAAGATGCCAATTGGTTTTCTGAAATAGGGGAGCGGCGAAAAGAAATTCCTTTTTGAAATCCTTCAACTTATGAGATAATCAACAGAAATACTGACCATCTTACCCTACACGTAATTCCCACAAAAGCCGTGACAAAAAAGCGAATTTGCGTAATGATAAGAAGGGAGAGGGGGATTTTTTTTCGTGTATTCAATTGGTTTAGACATAGGCACTACGAGCGCAAAAGCCGTGCTCTATACAGCGAACAATGAAGAAATTTGCGCATGTGAAATTGCCTATCCATTGCTAAAACGGAAGGTAAACTATGCAGAGCAAGATCCAGATGTCGTCGTTGATGCTTGTTTTACAGTCCTTCACCACGTTATAAATAAAGGGCAAATACAAGGAAAAGATGTTTCATTGGTTGCCTTGTCCTCAGCCATGCATTCACTCATCGCCGTTGACCAAAACGGCAAACCGCTGACGCTTGCGATTACTTGGGCAGACAATCGTTGCGCCCCTTTTATAAAAACGTTAAAAGGGACAAGCCAAGGAAGACATTTTTATAAAAATACAGGAATACCGATTCATCCGATGTCTTGGATTGGCAAAATCCACTGGTTACGAGAAAATGAGCGCTCTGTTTTTAAACAAGCGTATAAATTTATCACGATGAAAGAATATTTATGTTTGCGATTGACTGGCCACTATGTGATCGATCATTCAATGGCGAGTGGGACAGGCCTTTATCATTTACGGAAACAAGCATGGGATAAAGACGTATTAGCTTTTCTTGAAATTAGTGAAGATAAGTTGTCTTTGCTCGTGCCCACCACTTACGAATTGCCGCCGCTAACAGCAGAGGCACAAGCGCTGCTTCCAGTTGGAACGGATTGCCGTTTTTTTATTGGCGCAGGGGACGGCGTATTGGCCAATATTGGCGCTGACGCGCTAGAAAAAGGAACGGTTGCGATTACTATTGGGACAAGTGGAGCTGTGCGAACACTTGTAGATGACGTAGTGACGGACGAGTTACAGCGAACATTTTGTTATGCGCTTACAGAAGGAAAGTTCATCGCAGGCGGTGCGACCAACAACGGCGGTATGGCATTGCAATGGTTTATTGACCAATTTTCAAAAGGAATGCAAACGGAAGCAAATGGACGCTCTATCCATGAATTGATTATTAAGTCAGCGGCCAATGTTCCTGCTGGTTCCGAAGGTTTGCTGTTTCTTCCATTTTTAAATGGGGAGCGTGCTCCATTTTGGGACCCGGATGCAAGAGGGACTTTTTTTGGCGTTTCTATGCACCATCAACATGCACACTTTGCAAGAGCTGTAATGGAAGGAGTCCTATATAGCATTTGCTCCGTTGTAAACGCATTGAAGCAATCCCTTGGTACAATCGACCGTGTCCAAGCTTCAGGCGGATTTGCTCGCTCGCCTGAATGGGTACAAATGCTGGCGGATATCATTGGACAAGATGTCTCTTTGCCCCCGTCTCACCATGCTTCAGCGCTAGGAGCTGTTTTGCTTGCCAAACATGCGATAGGAGAACTCGATCTGTTTACCGCAGCAAAAACAGAGAAAAAAGAGCAGGCACTCCTTTTTAAGCCTAACCTTCAGCATACAGAAGTATACCAAGAGCTGTTTGCCATGTATGAACGCCTGTACCAAAAACTAGAAACAGAATTTAGCGCCATTGCAGCCTTTCAAAGTAAGTAAACCGTATTTTTATTATGTTAACTAACTTGAATAAATGGGTATAAATCCGTTCATGCTAGCCATAAAGGAGGCAGCAACATGAACAATTACCCTAAAGATGTATATGGCTACAACGACCTCAAGCAAATTGAACTTGCCATCCAAGCTGCACAACGTGCGGTTGGCCAAGCTACCCATAGCATGGACCCTGACCAACTTGAAAATGCAAATGCGGCATTAAAGCAAGCACGCGAACAATTTACACATGCACTTGCCCACCAGCATAACATGGATAACGCTTTTGCAGCTCATTCATCGGCTTTGCTCGACCAAGCAGCCCATCAATTGCATGAGGCAGAAGAAGACTTGCAAGACTAGGCGGCGCTATCTATGGTCAAATAAGACAAACAACAAAGGGAAAGAGGTCTCATACAATCTTCCACTTTGCGATAGTAGCTAGCTAACATTTTTGCATTGGGATATACCATCGACGACCATTCACTTGAAACAAGGATAATTTGGCTTATAAAGTTCTTTACTTTCCACTTAAAGATTTGCTATGATTGTCTAACATTCATTAAGCGACAATCAAAAAAATGCGATGAAGAGAAGAGTACAACCGGGAATTCTTCAAAGAGAGCTCCAGTTGGTGAAAAGGAGTAAGAATGAATGGTTGGAAGCAAGCCTCAGAGCGGCACATTGGATCCATGTAGGTGATAGTGTGACAGGAGCTCCTGTTATAGAGCTAGGGTATACGTATGGGCTTCATACCGTACCTAATGAGGGTAATATGGTGACATATTGCCAAACTGGGGTGGCACCACGGCGCGCAACAACTCGTCCTCAAGACAACGGTCTTGGGGGTGAGTTTTTTTATTGTCCAAATTTAGATTCTCTAAGGAGTGGAAATAAAAATGCGTATAAAAAAGTTTATAAAGTCGTGGAAATACCCGTCCATTTTATTGTCCAGTATTGGCATTTCCAGTATAGGGGAATGGGTGTATTTTATAGCATTAAATTTAATCGTTCTTGATAGGATGGGCGTAATGGCTGTCTCGGGTCTATATATCCTTCGCGCGTTATCAGCATTATTTACCACCTTTTGGTCAGGTAGTCTAATTGACCGATTAAATAAAAAGCATCTTATAGTATGGTGCGCTATATTCCAAGCAGTGTTTATTGCTGTACTTCCTTCACTATCATCTCTTTGGGCAATATACGGCATTGTCTTCTTAATAAATATAGCTAGTTCCATGTATGAGCCTACATCAATGACTTATATTACGAAGTTAATTCCACAGGACCAAAGAAAACGGTTTAATTCTCTCCGAAGCTTCATTGATTCTGGGGCATTTGTTATTGGGCCTGCTATTGCAGGAATGTTGTTTATGATTGGCACCCCCAATTTTGCGATATACATGAATGCAATTGCTCTGTTTTTATCAGCACTACTCACATTATTCATGCCTAATATTGAAAAAAATGATGTTATTGAAGCGAAAGAAGAAAAAATAAGTTTGACGGTCTTAAAACTTGATTGGCAACTAGTCGTTGATTTTAGTCGTAAACACGTGTACATTATGGTCATTTACTTCCTATTTAGTGGGGTAATGGTTTTGGCAACCGCGATCGATTCATTGGAGGCGGCATTTTCTACAAAAGTGCTTTCTTTATCAGAAAGAGATTATGGATTACTAGTAAGTATTGCAGGTGTTGGCATTATTGTAGGCTCCTTCGTAAACATACTCATTGTTAAAAAAGTAGCTACCTCCTGGCTAATCGGCCTTGGTGCCTTGATGATTTCCATCGGTTATATCATATATGCTTTTTCAACTATTTTTTTAACGGCAGCAATTGGATTTTTTACTTTATCATTTTCGATGGCTTTTATGAATACGGGGTTTTACACATTTTACCAAAACAATGTTCCAGTCAGTGTCATGGGGCGGGTTGGTAGTGTTTATGGTTTCATCGAAGCTTTTTTCATCATTATTGGAACGATTATGTTTGGAATAATGGCCGAATTCATCTCTATTCGCTTCGTCCTTGTATGCGGAAGCCTCCTAATGTTTGTCGTAACGATAATATTGTTTATCTGCAATACACAACCGTCGAAAGCAGCATATTATTCAGAGGAACATGGACTGCAAGCCTCTGACACTAATGAGAGAACGGCAACTTAGCTGCGTTCAAAAAATGGCCTTAAAATAAGGATGGTCACAAATCAATGCCCCATTTGTCGTCAACATGGGGCATTGGGTTTTCCTTTGTTCAACGAGCGTGCAAGTGCCAATGACCGTAAAATAGCTTATCTTTAGACAAAAAAAGTTGACAAAGACTCATGGCTTAATTATAGTTAAAAAAGACTCATAATGTCTTTAATAAAAAGGAGAATGACAATGAATCAGAAATTAACTAGAAAAATAACTAATTTGGAGACGATAAAGCGCCCACCTGCCGATGAGCTGTTTCAGTTTATATCCCTTCATAAAGAGGATACATTATTAGATCTTGGAGCAGGAGTAGGCTATATAAGTCTTCCCATTTCTAAGTATGTAGATGAAGTCATTGCACTCGATTTTGATGAAGAGATTTTAAAGTACTTGGAGACAAAAGCGAAGGAACAAAGCATAACCAATATTAAAACGCTCGTATCAGACTTCAAAGAGATACAACTAGATGACGAAAAAGTCGATAAGGCAGTTGCTTCCATATCGCTTCACGAAGTGAAACCACTTTCGCTTGCATTAGGTGAAATATTTAGGGTTTTAAAAAGCAAAGGCGTGTTTCTCTGTATTGAATTAGAGAAATCAGAGTTATCAACTGGCCCGAGAGTCTCATCGGGAAAGATGAAAGAAGAAATTCTTCGTGCTGGCTTTGATAGCGTCCATACTTTTTATCCTCAAGCTAAAGTGGCTAATCAATCCGTGTATATCATTGTGGCTCAAAAAAATAACTGAAACTTTTCCCGTATTGGAAAAGAGCGTAAGATCAGAAGGGCGATCAATTTGTCTTATAACCGGTATGATAAAAAAGTGTAAAAGCGGGACAGCCCCTAAATTTCGTAAATTTAGGTACCCATTTATAAAACTCTTTGCCTTCTAAATCAACAACCTTGTCACGTTTCCAGTGGATGGTGCAAATCAGCAAAACGTGGCTGCTGGAAGACGATCATCTCCAAATCAGCGTCATAATCAATGGTCATGCCGTCCAAATACCAGAAATCATCTTCTGAAACAGTAAAATAAAGCGAGCCAGATTCGATATAATAGCGGTTATTAAGTTCCTCTTCTCTCATAATACCAACTGAAAAACCGCCAGAGCCGACACCGCCAACACGAACATACAGGCGAAGAATCGCGCCTGCAGGCAATTCCATTTCTTTTTTATAGAAGGAAGCCGCTTGCTTCGATACATGAATGTTCATTTATTTCCACTCCTATCCGTTGTTTAGTGTACCATATCGCTCATAAAATAGTTGTCCAAACGATACAAACCTTGCTATTGTAGAAAATAGAAAGGTGGTTATAAGCAAATGGAAAATGATATCCAAAAGAAGTTTCTTGAATATGTGAAAAAAATCAACCATTATAAGCAAGCGATGGCGCTTATGGCTTGGGATAGTCGTACGGGCGCGCCAAAAGCAGGCGTGCCTCAGCGTGCCGAAGTGCTTGGTACTTTATCAGCTGAAGTGTTTGCTATGTCTGTGTCCGATCAGATGAAAGACATGCTCGCTGCATTGGACAAAGCAACGGATTTGTCAGATATAGTGAAAAAAACAAAGGAACATTGCCAGAAAACATATGACCGCAACACCAAAATTCCTGCTGACGAGTTTAAAGCGTATGTCATGCTGCAATCCACAGCCGAGTCGGTGTGGGAGGAGGCGAAGGAAAAGAACGACTTTGCGATGTTCCAGCCCTACTTGGAAAAACTAGTCTCTTACAACAAAAAGTTTATTGAGTACCGCGGTTATGAAGGGCATCCTTACAACACGCTCCTCGATGATTATGAGCCAGGCGTTTTCACCGATACACTCGACCGAGTTTTTGCAGAGCTAAAAACAGCGTTGATTCCACTTGTGAAAAAGGTGTCTGACGCAAAGAAACAGCCAAATACGGCGCCTCTCTATGCCTATTTCCCGAAGGCAGCCCAAGAAAAACTAAGCCATGCTGTACTAACACATATTGGTTATGATTTTGACAAAGGACGCTTAAATGAAACGGTCCATCCATTTGCGATTGGCATTAACCCAAATGATGTGCGCGTCACAACCAAATACAACGAACATGATTTCCGCGTTGCCCTGCTTGGGACAATCCATGAAGGCGGCCACGCCCTCTATGAGCAAAACATCGATCATGAGTTAATCGAAACGCCTCTATCTGGTGGCACTTCTATGGGTATACATGAGTCGCAATCATTGTTCTTTGAAAAATTTGTCGGCCAATCGCTTCCTTTCTGGAAAAACGTGTATCCTCTTTTAAAACAACATGCTGGCAGCCAATTTGACGATGTCGAGCTTGAGGACTTTTACTTTGCTTTAAACGAATCTAGACCATCTCTCATTCGTATTGAAGCAGATGAACTTACCTATTGCCTGCACATTATTTTGCGCTATGAATTAGAAAAAGGCTTATTTGAAGGGACGATTGAAGTCAAAGATTTGCCACGTCTATGGAATGAGAAAATGGAAGAATATTTAGGCATCCGGCCTGAAAACGATGGAGAAGGCGTTCTCCAAGACGTCCACTGGTCATCAGGTTCCTTTGGCTATTTCCCATCGTATGCACTTGGCTACATTTACGCGGCACAAATGAAACAAGCGATGTTAAACGATTTGCCAAATTTCGATCAATTGCTTGAACAAGAACAGATCGTTGTTATTCGCGAATGGCTGACAAAGCACGTACATCGTTTTGGCAAATTAAAAAAACCGCAAGAAATCATTGCTGACATTACTGGGAAATCGATTGACGCTAAGCCTTTGCTTTCCTATTTAACTGAGAAATACAGCAACCTATACGAACTTTCCTAACAACAAAAAAGATTGCCACCGACGGCAATCTTTTTTGTCTTTATGCTGCTTCTTGTTCAAAAGATGGAAGGATATCAGCAAAGCCCATGACGACCATTTCAATCGCAATCACCGTTAAGGCAACACCAGTTGCTCGTTTCACCAATGATAATCCCTTTTGGCCCGTGCGCCCACGAAGCCAATTGGCAACCAAGAGGGGCACAAGCGATAAAACGAGCACACTCACGAATGCCAAAAAAGTAATCGGCACATAAAACCAGCGGTGATTCTGGTTCTCCGTTAAGCACATGGTTGCTCCGGCAGCGCCCTGGCTAGCAACTGTAGCGAAAATGGTTTTTTGCTTGCTGCGAGAACTCGTTTTCCCTTGCAGCAATTTACAGCCAATCACTAATAAACATAGCCCACAGCCAATCGTAAATGCTTCAATGGAAATGTTATAGAGCAATAACAACAATTGTTCCAGCAGTAACAACGTTGTCAAGGCTCCTAAAACAACAAGGATGGCTTTTGCTGCTTTATGTATTCGCCGAGTATCCCATTTTATATGAGCGAGCCCTAGCCGCACAGAGAGATTGCCTATGGGGTAAAGGATCACAAAAATGGAAACGAACGCGTGGATGAAAAACGACACCATGCCAAACGCTCCTTTTTTATTATGAGTTAGCTGCTCGTAGTTTGCCCTGTTTTTTCTCGGCTATACAGCTAAATTCAAAAAAAAATTAGCGTTTTTAAAGGGAAAGGGGGAAGGGGGCTACAAGCCACTCCTTCCCAAACAAAAGCTCCCCTTTGATACGACGATGGCCCACGAGTTGGAAACTTTCAGCATTAGAATTGGCAATCATACTCTGTTCAAAACCGAAAATCCATAAACATAAACCTTCGAAATTAGTCTTTGCTTCCTTTCCAAGCAGTATAAGCGGTCGTAAATACAGCCGCAGCCGGAAACACTAGCCAGCCAGGATGCCAGGCATCCCAAATAAAACCGATTGCCAGAAAAACAACAATCGTCAATGGCCAAATTACGCCATGAATCCAGGCATGTTTGCTCGATTCCTCATATTTTTCGTTCTCCTTTAAGTAGTCTTCATTGTTTGTAATGAACCGTTCGCCTTCCATTGCTGATCCTGCAATAATGAACAAATACACCGCCAGCGCCCATATAATTGGCATTAGTGCTAGAAGTGGATCTCTTCCTGCATTCCCTGTGTTGTCAGTCAAAAAAGGGATCGCAAGGCTTACTATGATAATTACAATTCCAGTTACAATTAATAATCCATAACGTTTGCGATTGGTCCAGCTTTTCTGTCTAAATGTTTGAATAAAGGATTCATCAAAAACTAATGGCTGTGTTTCAAGCTCTTTATACTCATTTACGGTAAAACCTTGCCACACGAGGATAGCCACTCCAACAGCAACAATCATCATAAACAACACATAGCCAAACGCTTCTTGAACATACATAGGCAATGTGATCGAAGCTATAAGAATAGCTACTCCAAGCGCGATTTTTTGCGCTTTTTGCTTCTTATTCAAAAGATAGGCTTCAACAGCTTCTTGACTGGCATAATAGCCTTCCTCAATCGTTCCTTGTTCTCCATGGGGATGGTCTTCATCTTTTAATAAATAATCGAGCGAAACTTGGAATAACCTGCTCATCTTCACGAGCTTTTCCGTTTCCGGAAAACCTTGACCGTTTTCCCATTTGCTTACCGCTTGTCTGGAGACTTGAAGCTTCTCGGCAAATTCTTCCTGTGACCATCCTTTTTGCGCTCGCATTTTTTTAAGTTTTTGATAAAATTCCATTTTCTTCACCTCCCACCTATCATAAACCGAAAACCTGCAACCTACTACCTACCTGAGGTTGCAACCTTGTCATTTTGCAGTTGCATTTTTCGTTTTTTTGCGTAGCAGCGCTAATTCTTCGGTTGCAAAGACGTAAGAGGGGACGAATAACCGATGGAGAAATGATCGGACGTGAATATCGAATTCCTGAAGTTTCCAGTTCGGGAACTGCTACCATGGTGATTAAAGATGGACAAAGGATGAGAGGAATAGAGCAGGAGAATATGTAGAGATGCGATCTTTCATTGTATAGACATACTATTTATTATGTAAACTAACAATAACCGAAATTAGCCTACCTTCTGAGCAAGACCATTCGATTTGGCTTTAGAAAAGAAGCAAAAGGAAGCCCCAATTTCTTCGTCATAGAGCTGAGAAGTTGGGGCTTCCGCTTATTCGCTCTCGTTTAACAGCTTCATCATCTTGTCCATAAAATCATCATAATCTTTCGCTTTAATTAGCTCATGGACATTTCTCCATTCGGAAAGGATGTTGATTACCCCTTCGAAGAAAGGGCTGAATAATTCACGTTGCTGCTTATTAATTGAAATCATGACAATGACTTGTACTTTCTCTTTTCCCCATGTTACCGGACGGTCGAGGATAATCATACAAATTCCTGTTTTTGTCGCGTCCATGTGCATGGAATGGGGGACAGCTACATTGTTATTAAAGGCAGTGGAGGACATTCGTTCCCTCTCAAGTACTGACTTTCCATACTCTTTGGAGACGTAGCCTTTCTTATGGAGAAGGTTTGACATGAATTCAATATAAGCCTCATCGCTATCAAGATAAACATTTTTCATAAACAACTCTTTATCAAAATACAAATCAAGATACTGTTTCACTTTGCGATTGTGTTTTCGTTTACTTAATTTGTTTAATTGAATTTGAATGTATTCATAGTCTTCTTCTGTCAAGTACGGATGAATAAATACTGATGGGGTTTGTTCATCCTTTATAGGCAATGTGCTAATGATTAGATCGATTTGTTCGAGTAAAGCAATCTCACTTGAGTCAGATAACACCTTGATAATCTCTAAAGAATCATGGAATTTTCTTTCAAGCTTTTGAATGAGTTGTAGACGCATATCATAATAATTTGGACAAATGACTGCACATACAATTTTCTTTTCTAAGTTTTTCTTCCGTTCAAAGTACGAACCGATATGAAAGGCGATATAGGAAATTTCATCTTCCTTAATATGAATGTTTTCCATCAACTGAATTTGATTCGAGATAAACACAGCTAGTTCATAAATAAGAGGGTATGAATCCTTTAATTTATAAGTCAAAGAATTTTTAACCATTTGTTCATTCTTTGCCCGGAAAATTAAATTACGAATATGGAGCGTAAACTTGACGAAAAATTCATCATCGATGATTTCAATAAAGTAGCGTTCATGCACTTTCTTTAACAGTTTCTGCGAAAGGTTTACATAATGTTCATCGACATAATGATTTAAAGAGCTAGATGTTAATGACTGATAATTAAGCAATGTCGTTTTACTTGATAAAAGCAAAATAAAATTGTAGCGTTCCGATTCATTAAAGGAAATACCATATTGATCTTCCAACAAGTCCGCCATTTTATTTGCTGCTTCCGTTTCAGGATTTCTTTTTAATTTGTTCAGATCAGATGAGTGAATCACGGAGTTGTTGTTTTTAATCCGATCGACTGTAATCACAAGGTGGAGGAGAAGATTATTCATAATATAATCGTTGACATACAAATTAAACTCCTCAAGAATGGAAACGATTTCATCTTTTAATGTGAAAACGTCGTAATTCGGAAAAGCATTCTGAACCGCTTTTAAACTTAAAAATTCTCCGGACGTTTCTTGTGAAATAATAAAGCTCATCAGACGGCGCTTTTCTCTTTCTTCGCCTATTAAAATAAGTGTATCTTTCTTATGGCGGATTTTTAAATGGTACGGCTTAATCATTTTATTGGCCTGAACAATGTCATGTTCGATCGACGAAACACTTAAAAACAATTTATCACCTAAATCAAATATATTGAGTCCTTCTGTATGAAGAATCAATTCTTTTAAAATCACTTTAATGCGGTTTATAGGAGACGTATAATGATTGTCTGCTTTCACTTTCTCTCTGCTTACTAGCCGATACCCTTGCGACGAGGAAGCGATCACCAACTGATCTTCATTTATTTCATTGACATATTTTCTGATCGTTCTTGTCGACACTTTGAAGTAATTTGCCAAATTTGTCGCTGTGCACCAATCATTTTTAGACGCCAAGTACTGAATAAAAGCCTCTCTACGATCGTTTTTCATCACTAGGCTCCTTATATAAAATATAGGACTTCTCACTTCATTATAGGTAAAAGCACCACATCGATTCGATTAAAAAAAGTTCCTACAAATAGGAACTTTTTTAGTTGGTTCCTTCATGTCGGGGTGAAATACTGATTTATAAGGGAGAGATGGTAATGAATCAAACGTTAACAAAATATATCCTTGTTGTTATAAGCACAGCTGTGACGGCTTTCGGGATTACTCTCGTTTTAGTGGCGGAAATCGGCGCTGATCCCATAAGCACGTTTTTATTAGGTATGCTACATTTCATTCCGATTCAGTTTGGAACAGGGAGTCAGATTTTTAGTTTGACATTTTTAGTGGTCAATTATGCGCTTAACCGCGACTTTTTTGGAGTAGGAAGTTTGATTTTTAGTATTGGCTGTGGGTATTTCATTAACTTGTTTCTTAGTCTCGATTTACCGGCTATCCTATCGTTGAATACGATCCCGAACTTATTTATTGCCTTGACGGGCATACTGATTTACGGAGTTGGAACAGCGCTTTTTTTATTTACAAAAACAGGAACAGGTCCGCTGGAAGGATTAATGCTCTTTTTTTCTAAGCGCTTCAACGTGACGATCAAGGTAACGAGAATGGCGATTGATGGAATGTTAGTTACTACTGGCATGTTATTAGGTGGTTTGGTTGGTATTGGTACCATCTTTTGTATTTTGTTAACAGGACCAATTATTGAGTTTTCGTTAAAGCTCTTCACTTTCCTTAGAAGTCGAGCAACACAGCCATAGGAAGCCGGATTACCTTTCCTGAAGAAAGTTCCTATCGCTAGGAACTTTTATTGTTGGTTTTGCCAATCAGCAAATGACATACTAAACATGTAAGCGAAACCAATAACGCTCAGGGGGAATAGAAATGACAAAAGTATTACTAATCTGTGGTGCAGGTGCGTCTAGTGGATTCATGGCAAACGCCATTCGTAAAGCAGGCAAGAAAAGAGGAATGGAAATGTCTGTCCAAGCACGAAGCGAGTCGCAATTGTCAGAGTATCTAAATGAAATCGATGTTTTGCTAGTTGGCCCTCACTTAAAATATATGGAAGATGAATTAAGAGAAAAAGTAAGCGGTTATTCGATTAAAGTCTCGGTAATTCCGCAAAACATTTACGGGACATTAGACGGCAATAAAGCGTGTGACCTTATTGCCAACATACTAGAATCGGGTGAATAAAAATGAATAAAATTATGACGTTTATGAACGAATCGTTTACCCCAAAGGTAAATAAAATCACGAAAAATCCTTGGATCTCATCAATCCAAGATGCGGTAATGACGGTTCTGCCACTTATTCTTGTAGGTTCGTTAATTACAATCGTTAGTTTATTGAATAATGTCGCTTCGTGGCTTCCAGATTTCTCACTCATTAACACATTTACATTCGGTCTACTTGGCTTATTCATTGCCTTCTTAATTCCATACTTTATTATGGAAAAAAAGAAACTCGATAATAAAAAGCTAGTAGCAGGCGCAACGGGTCTAGCCCTTTATCTATTTTTACTATCGCCCGTCATCCTGGAGGATGGAAAAATCCAGTTCATCCTCGATCGCTTTGGAGCAACGGGTATGTTCTTGTCGCTGATTGTCGGTTTGTTTGTTGGGTTTGTCCTTGTCCAGTTCTCGAAATACTCATTTTTTTCCGAGGATTCCTCGATACCGGACTTTATCATTGTTTGGTTTGACACACTGATACCGATTACGCTGATTATGCTGTCAGGATGGTTGATTGGCGTTCAAGGAAATATTGATTTCTTTGAAGTGATATTGGCGATTTTTAAACCATTGTCAAGTATTGTTCAAAGCTATCCTGGGTTTGTTTTATCTGTATTCATTCCAGCGTTCTTGTATACGTTTGGTATCAGTGCTTGGGTGATGATGCCGGTCATTTATCCTGTTTATTTATCAGGCCTTGCAGAAAATGCACAAGTAGCAGCGGCCGGAGGAAATCCATCCAATATCGCCATTATGGAAACCCTTTATGCCTTTACAAGTATGGGCGGAGTCGGAACAACGTTGCCTCTCGTCATTATGATGTGCTTCCTTGCAAAGTCGATGCGTATGAAAGCAATTGGTCGGGCGACGATCATCCCATCCGTCTTCAATATTAATGAACCGTTGATGTTTGGCGCGCCAATTGTCTTTAACCCATTTTTAATGATTCCGATGTGGCTTACCGCGATTGTGATCCCAAGTATCACATACTGGGTACTGCATTTAGGCTGGGTAAGCATTCCGACGAAGACATTTTTACTTTGGTATATGCCAATGCCGATTTCTTCCTATTTAGCAACTCAAGATTGGCGGGCTATTATTTTAGCTATTGTATTATTTGTCGTCGCATTTATCATCTTCTTCCCATTTTTTAAAGCGTACGATGTTCAAGAGAAAAAGAAAGAATCAGAGTTAAGTGAAACGGAAGAGTAATTTAACTGAAAAGCAATTAAAGGAGATTGGATATGGTGGATAGAGAACAAGAATTAGAAGCATTGAATTTAATCTCAATGCAAATGATTTTGCATGCAGGCGATGCCCGTAATGATGTGATGGAAGCATTAAAATGTTGCGAAGAAGAAGAGTATGACCGCGCTGAGAAGCTATTAGAAAAAGCCAATAAAGATATCGTAGCATCTCATAAGCTGCAAACAGAAACCGTCCAAAAGGAAGCACGTGGAGAGGAATCGATTTTTTCGCTATTGTTTGCTCATGCCCAAGACACACTCATGACCGTGAAAAGCGAATATGAACTAGCCAAACGGTTGATTCGGGTCTTTAGAAGATTGGATGAAAAAATAGACGGAAAGAGAGGTCAATCATGAGTTCAAATGAAGGGACTTTTCCGAAACACTTTCTCTGGGGAGGGGCGGTTGCCGCTAACCAATCCGAAGGAGCTTTCGCCGTTGGCGGCAAAGGATTTAGCCTAGCGGACACCCACCGCTATCGTTCCAATCAGGATATTACAAAAGTAAGCCATGATTCGGACAGGACGCTTGCACAAATAAAAGAAGCAATTGAAGACAAAGTCGGTTATTACCCAAAAAGGCATGGGATTGACTTTTACCACACGTATAAAGAAGATTTGAAACTTCTTGCTGAAATGGGCTTTAAAACGTTTCGAACGTCGATTGATTGGTCGCGAATTTTTCCAAATGGCGATGAGACAGAGCCAAACGAAGAAGGGCTAAAATTCTACGACCAGTTAATCGATGAAATCAGAAGTCTTGGGATGGAACCAATTATTACAATGCTTCACTATGAAACGCCGTTGAACATTACGCTTCAATATGGCGGTGGCATAATCGCCAAGTCATTGACTTATTCGTCCGTTATGGCGAAGTGTTGCTCAATCGCTATAAAGGCAAAGTAAAGTATTGGATTGTAATTAATCAAATTAATTTAATCTACCACGAATCTTTTCATTCTGTTGCGATTTGCAAAGCCAAGTAGAGAACATGGAAGAAGCGAGGTATCAAGCTGTTCACAACCAAATGGTTGCGTCGGCTCTGATTGTTAAAAAAGCGCGAGAAATAAGTGCTGATTTTCAGATGGGAACAATGTTAGCGGATTGCACCGCCTATCCAGAGAGTTGCCATCCTGATGATATCGTGTTGGCTATGAAACGAAATCGCCTCCAGTATTTTTTTACAGACGTTCAATTTAGGGGCGAGTACCCTCGTTATATGAGACGTTTCTTTCAAGAAAACAAGATTGAACTAAATGAACAAGTGGGAGATGCGCCTATTTTAAAAGCGAATACAATGGATTTTCTCGCCATTTCCTACTATTACTCTTCCATGGTTTCAGCAAAAAAGAATGGGATGAGTCCGATCGACGTAAGCAAAAACCCACATCTTAAAGCCAATCCATGGGGCTGGGCCGTTGATCCAAAAGGCTTGTATCACGCATTATGTCAATACTATGATCGTTACCAAGTGCCGATCATGATTGCAGAAAATGGTTTTGGCATGTATGACAAGCTCGAGGATGGCAAGGTACATGATGATTATCGTATCTCCTATCTTGCAGAGCATATTGCACAAATAAAAGAAGCGATTAAAGACGGCGTTGAAATATTTGCTTATTGCGCATGGGGACCAATTGATATTGTTAGTTGCTCTTCAGCTGAAATGGAAAAACGTTATGGCTTTATCTATGTCGATATCGACAACGAAGGAAACGGCTCACGGAAAAGAATAAAAAAAGACAGTTTTTATTGGTATCAAACCGTGATTGAAACAAACGAAGAGACGCTTTGAAACAAGGATGGGTTGCATATACAGCTGAGCTTGCCTCGCTAGCAACGCACATGTAGATGACTGACGCAATCATTAAAGGAGGCAATGAATATGAGAAAAAACCCGGACACATTCCCGAAGAATTTTTTATGGGGAGGCGCGATTGCGGCAAACCAAGCGGAAGGCGCTTATTTAGAAGGCGGAAAAGGACTTTGTGTAGCAGACATTAACAAGTTTACGGATCGCGTGGATATTAAGAAAAAAGCCAATTTGGAACTAACAACAGAAGACATACAGTCGGCCATCGAAGACAAAGAAGGCCACTATCCAAAACGGACAGCCATTGATTTCTACCATCGCTATAAAGAAGATTTACGCATGCTTGCAGAAACGGGGATGAATTCGTTCCGTACATCGATTAACTGGGCACGTATCTTTCCGAATGGCGATGAAGCCGAACCGAATGAAGAAGGGCTAAAATTCTACGATAATCTCATTGATGAGATTATTATAAACGGAATGGAACCATTGATCACTGTTTCCCATTATGAAATGCCGTTGCATTTAGCGACTGAATACAATGGATGGTATAGCCGAAAAACAATTGATTTTTTTGTTCGTTACTGTGAAGTGTTGTTTAATCGTTATAAAGACAAAGTAAAGTATTGGATTCTCGTCAACCAAATTAACCTAATTACGTTTGAATCCTTTAATCATCTCGGCATTCCAGCAGATCGTGTCGAAAACTTATTGGAAGCCAAATACCAGGGAGCACACAATGAGCTCGTTGCTTGTGCAAGAGCAACGAAAATAGCCAAAGAAATAAATCCCGACATGCAAATCGGCATGATGCTTTTTGACGCCATTTCTCACCCTGCCACTTGCAAACCGGAAGATGTACTGGCAACGGTCAAACGCAATCAAATGGAATACTATTTCTCTGATATTCTCATGCGTGGCAAGTATCCAAATTATGCGTTCCGCTTCTTTGAAGAAAATAATCTTGATATTCAATTCGGTGAAAACGATGAGGAAGATTTCAAACATACAGCCGATTTCTTTAGCTTCTCTTATTACTATACACGGATCTCTGATGCAGAGAGCGTCAAGCAACTGAACTCTGCAAAATTAAATCCAGAGCTGAAAGCAAGCGACTGGGGCTGGTCGATTGATCCGGTCGGATTAAGAACAGCTTTAAATTTGTACTATGACCGTTACCAAAAACCGATTATGATTACCGAAAACGGCATCGGCGCTTTTGACAAAGTTGATGAAAACGGGGAAATCCATGACCCGTATCGTATCGATTTCCTTAAACGCCATATTGAACAAATAAAAGAAGCAATTAAAGATGGTGTGGAAGTAATTGGCTACTACCCGTGGGGGCCAATCGATATTGTCAGTTGCTCCTCATCCGAAATGTCGAAACGGTATGGCTTTATCTATGTCGATAAGGATGATTATGGAAATGGAACGCTTGAGCGGAAGAAGAAAGACAGTTTTTATTGGTACCAAAAGGTCCTTGCCACAAATGGAGAAGATTTAGGTTCTTAAATGACTGTGTGTCGATTGTCATCGGCATTCAGTGCGGATGTTCCCGTTATCATCATTGCAACCATGAAACCATCATAGAAACAGACAAGCCGGTTACACCTTAGTGGTGTTAACCGGCCATTTTTGTCTTTCGACGCCAACACGACGTTAAATCCCTCGTTTCTGAGCCATATCTCTTCCATTATCGAGTCGCATTTAGCATAATAAAAGAGAGAGGAAGCCGACTTGCGAGAAGGAAGGAGGCCGTTATGGACAAGCCTGTCCTATTAATTACAGGTGGAAGCAGTGGTATGGGCAAAGCAATTGCTAAACAGTTTGCCGAGGAAGGAGCGTTTGTTGCCATTTGTGCACGAAATGGCGACAAATTAACGCAAGCCAAACAGGAAATTGAAACATTCCCTGGTCAAGTGGCGACCTATGAAGTCGATGTGCGGAACCGGGCTGATGTCGAAAAGATGGTAACAGCGATTTACGAATCGCTCGGACCATTGACCGGAGTCGTCAACAATGCGGCTGGGAACTTTTTATGTCCAGCTGAAGACTTGTCCGAAAATGGTTGGAAAGCGGTCATTGACATCGTTTTACATGGAACGTGGCATGTCACGCAAACAGTTGGAAAGCGCTGGATTGCTGACGATACAAAAGGGTCGATCATCAACATTGTCGCCACCTATGCATGGACAGGCGGCCCAGGAGTCGTCCATTCAGCCAGCGCCAAAGCGGGCGTCCTAGCGATGACGAAAACGTTGGCCGTCGAATGGGGAAGCCAGTATGGGATACGGGTCAATGCGATTGCACCCGGCCCGATTGAAAACACAGGCGGCGTAGAAAAACTGCTTCAAGATGAGCATGCTCATGCTAAAGCGGTAAAAAGCATCCCCCTTAACCGCTTTGGCAAGGCGACAGAAGTGGCCAAACTTGCTTCGTATTTGTTGTCTCCAGATGGGGCTTACATTAACGGCACTTGTATCACGATTGATGGGGGTCAACACATTGGCCAGTCTGGCTTTCAAACGGGCGCTGCCACATTTCGCACGTAACCACAACCCGCAGGGGCAACCTTGCGGGGATTGTTCATTCCTCGGAAGGGATGCTGTGGTTAAAAAAAACAAAATCGGGTATAAACTAAAAAGCGCCTAATCATAAGGGGGAGAAGTATAACGTGATTGCCTTTGAGCAAGTCTCTAAAGTATATGCCGACGGCACAACAGCTGTAAACAAGCTCTCCTTTAAAGTTGAAAAAGGGGAATTCTTTGTGTTAATTGGCCCGAGTGGCTGTGGGAAAACCACAACCCTTAAAATGATTAATCGTCTAATTGAACCTTCTTCTGGCGCGATTTTCATTGGCGGCCAACATACTGCTCATGCAAACATTCATGAACTGCGCTGGAACATTGGTTATGTTTTACAACAGATCGCGTTATTTCCGAATATGTCTGTGGCAGAAAACATTGGGATTGTGCCAGAAATGAAACAATGGAAAAAGTCGACGATTGAAAAGCGCGTCGATGAATTGCTTGATTTAGTTGGACTTGAACCTAAGATTTACCGAGAGCGCATGCCAAGTGATTTATCCGGCGGTCAACAACAACGTGTTGGCGTGGCGCGAGCACTTGCGGCTGATCCGGATATTTTGTTAATGGACGAGCCGTTCAGCGCCCTTGACCCGTTGTCGAGGAGCCAGCTCCAACAAGATATTAAAGCATTGCAACAAACGATTCAGAAAACAGTTGTGTTTGTCACACACGACATGGAAGAAGCGGCGAAACTCGGCAGCCGCATTGGGGTGATGGAAAAAGGGGAAATCGTGCAAATTGGTTCGGCCCAGGAACTAAGGGAAAATCCGCGTACAAGCCTTGTGAAAGAAATGATGGGACGGACAATCTCCCCTGGGAACTTGCCACTAAAAGACGTGATGATGCCTGTCTACAAAAGCGCCTACGTAAAAGAAAGAGCGAACACGAATCAAGCCGAGTTGCAATATGAAATCAACGATAAGCAGGAACTAATCCGCGCTTTTTATCATGGCGTTTTGCTTGATGACCCGTTGACTTTAAATCGGGACAGCACGCTTGAGCAAGCGTTTGAAGCTTTACAAAAACAAGGAGTGCCAGCCCTTCCAGTCAAGGAAGGAAATCACCTAATTGGCACCATTTCTTATGAAGACTTGGCTAAACTGAGCCTAAAAACACTTTAATTTAGCACTGTCCGCGTGCATACAAAATGGGGAAGAACTGCTAGCTTAAGCAGGACAGCGTTCGCGCGCTTTAAGCATGCATCACAAAGATATGGCTACCTTTTGGACATCTAATATGAACCTTTTTCAAGAGCGTTCAGATTTACTAATACGCGCATTTTGGGAACACATTCAATTGTCGCTTGCTTCCTTGCTAATTGCAGTGGCGATTGGCGTGCCACTAGGGATTTTGCTTACTCGTTACAAACGAATATCAGAGTGGGTGATCGGCACTGCAGCCGTCTTGCAAACGATCCCATCGCTCGCCTTGCTTGGCTTTTTAGTCCTTTTTGTCGGGATTGGCACGACTCCGGCCATCATTGCGCTTACTGCCTACGCGTTACTGCCGATTTTGCGCAATACATATACAGGAATTAAAGGCATTGACCCATCCCTGATCGAGGCGGCGAAAGGAATGGGCATGAATTCATACCGCCGTTTGCTGAAAGTAGAGCTACCCATCGCCATGCCAACTGTCATGGCAGGCATCCGTACATCAATGGTTCTGATCGTCGGCACTGCCACCCTGGCAGCGCTTGTTGGCGGCGGCGGACTTGGGCAAATCATTATGACCGGTATTCAGCGGACAAGCAATGAATACATTTTATTCGGCGCTCTTCCAGCTGCGTTGCTTGCGCTAGCACTCGATTTTGTGTTGCGTTTCAGCGAGAAGCGAGCAGCGCATGCACAAGGAACAACGTATAAACCCCTTGCGAGCGTGCTCCTTGTTGCCATTGCCATCGTCGCGATTTCGCCGATCGCTTCCTTTATTCAAAGCGATGAACCAGATTTAGTTATCGGCGGAAAACTTGGCCCTGAACCACCAATCCTCGCCAATATGTATAAACACTTAATTGAACAAGACACCGACCTTACGGTTGAAGTGGTGGCCCCTCTTGGTGAGACAAGCGTGAACTTCAACGCCTTACGTGTAGGAGATATTGATCTCTATCCAGAATTTACAGGGACCGTTCTTGGTGATTTGTTAGGAACAGAAGATTTCAGTTATCATGAACGGACATCCTACGAACAAGCACGCGATGGCCTCCTTGCTGAATACGGCGACGTGTTGCTTGAGCCGATGGCCTTTCAAAACACGTATGCGCTGGCGATGCCACGGGAACAGGCTGAACAACTCAACATCAAGAAAATAAGCGATTTGAGCCCTTACGCTACTAAACTTCACGTCGGTTTCAGCTTTGAATTCATGGACAGACAAGATGGCTATCTTGGTTTTGAGGAAGCGTATGGCTTTTCGTTTGAACACGTCACATCGATTGACGTTTCCACTCGCTACCAAGCGATCGCAAACGAGAGCATAGACGTAAGCGACGTTTTCTCGACAGACCCGCAACTTGTCCAGTATGATATGGTTGTTCTAGAAGATGACCAGTCGTTGTTTCCGCCTTACCAAGCAGCACCGCTAGTAAGCAAAACCGCGATTGAAGAATATCCTGAATTGGAGTCGATTTTAAACCAACTCGCCGGCCTTGGTTCTGTCGAAGAAATATCTGAATTGAACTATCGCGTGGACATTAACGACGAAGATCCTTATCAAGTAGCAGGCGAGTTTTTGCAAGAGAAAGGCCTACTGAAAGACGAAAAGGAGTGAATACAGATGAAAAACCCAAGTGATGAACGAATTAAGGAACTGCTTCATACGAAAAAGCGCATTGCCGTTGTTGGCTTATCCGACAATCCGGAACGCACGTCTTACATGGTATCCGAGGCGATGCAAAAAGCAGGATACACGATTATCCCTGTCAACCCCCGCGTCGATAAAGTGCTCGGTGAAAAAGCATACCCATCACTCCTCGATATTGAGGGTGAAGTCGATCTCGTTAACGTTTTTCGCCGCAGCGAGTTTCTCCCTGAGATTGCCAGAGACACAGTCGAAGCAGGTATTGGCGTCTTTTGGTCGCAATTAGGCGTCGTTAACGAGGAAGCGTATGATTATTTGCAAGCACATGGGGTCGAAACGGTCATGGACCGTTGCATCAAAGTTGAGCATGCTAAGTTTAAATGAGCGCAAGCCCGCACCTATGATGCGGGCTTGATTTTGTCAAGCAAGATAGCCAGGCATTTGCAACAACAAAGATAAACATGGTAAGGTGCTATTAGAAAAAACTGTTGCATACAGGAAAACAATGGTTAAAATGAAGAAGGGCAAGCCATTATTTCACCTACACAGAACAAACATTCGTATTTGTTATTCGTTATGGTATAATCGATTTATAGATAAATGGAAGGGAGAACGGAATGGCAAAACAGCACGTGGAATACAATGAGGATGCCATTCAAGTCTTAGAAGGACTTGAAGCGGTACGCAAGCGGCCTGGCATGTACATCGGCTCAACTGATGTGCGCGGGCTGCACCATCTTGTTTATGAAATTGTCGATAATGCCGTCGATGAAGCACTCGGCGGCTACGGAAGCACAATAAAAGTAACGATCCATAAAGATCAGAGTGTCTCGATTGAGGATGAAGGGCGGGGGATGCCCGTCGGCATGCACCGTTCCGGAAAGCCGACACCGGAAGTCATTTTCACCGTCCTTCATGCTGGAGGCAAATTCGGCCAAGGCGGATATGCGACAAGTGGCGGACTGCACGGAGTTGGCGCTTCCGTTGTCAATGCCTTATCGGAATGGCTCGAAGTGGAGATTAAACGGGATGGCTATCGATACACGCAACGTTTCGAACAAGGCGGTAAGCCGGTCACAACGCTTGAGAAAAAAGGCAAAACACGCGCCTCAGGCACGACTGTCCGTTTTAAGCCAGATGAAGGCATTTTCTCAACGATTCAGTTTAATAGCGAAATATTGGCGGAAAGACTTCGAGAAGCGGCTTTTCTATTGAAAGGCGTCCAGATTGAATTAACGGACAAGCGCCCTGGAAAAGAACTTCATGAAGTGTTTAAGTTTGATACGGGGCTTGAAGCCTTTGTCGACTATTTAAATGAAGGAAAAGAAGCGCTTCATCCAGTCGTGTCCTTTTCTGGAAGCGCCAATGACATCCAAATGGACTTTTCCTTTCAATTTCACGATGCCTATACGGAAAATGTGCTTTCTTTCGTTAATAATGTCCGTACACGGGACGGCGGCACACACGAGCTAGGCGCGAAAACAGCGATGACCCGCATCATGAATGAACATGCACGTAAAATTGGCGTTTTAAAAGAGAAAGACAAAAACTTAGATGGATCGGATATACGGGAAGGATTCACGGCGGTCGTCTCGGTTCGCGTTCCAGAAGCAAAACTGCAATTCGAAGGGCAAACGAAAAGCAAGCTAGGGACGCCAGAAGCCCGTTCTGCTGTCGATGCGATTGTCTCGGAAAATCTCAGTTATTTTCTTGAAGAAAATCCGGCTGTGGCAACGATGTTGCTTAAAAAAGCGATCAAAGCAGCACAGGCGCGGGAAGCTGCACGTAAAGCCAGGGAAGATGCGCGCAACGGCAAGAAAAACAAGCGCAAAGATGTGTTGCTGAGCGGCAAGTTAACGCCAGCTCAGTCGCGGAACCCAGCCCGTAATGAACTGTACTTGGTCGAGGGCGACTCTGCTGGCGGCTCAGCCAAACAAGGGCGTGACCGCAAATTCCAAGCTGTTCTTCCCCTTAGGGGAAAAGTCATCAATACCGAAAAAGCCAAGCTTGATGACATTATGAAAAACGAAGAAATCCGCACGATTATCCATACAATTGGCGCTGGCGTAGGAGCCGATTTTGATAGTGCTGACTGCAATTATGACAAAGTCGTCATTATGACAGATGCTGATACAGACGGTGCTCATATTCAAGTGCTGTTGCTTACGTTTTTCTATCGCTACATGAAACCGCTCATAGATGAAGGGAAAATTTACATCGCCTTGCCTCCTTTATACAAAGTAAGCAAAGGCAGCGGTAAAAAAGAGCAAGTCGAGTATGCATGGGATGAAAACGAGCTTCAGTCTGCGTTAAAGAAAGTCGGCAGGGGGTCGACTGTCCAACGTTACAAAGGGCTCGGCGAAATGAACGCCACCCAGCTATGGGAAACGACAATGGACCCAGCGACACGGACGTTGATCCGCGTCCGTTTGGAAGACGCGGCACGGGCTGAGAAACATGTGGCCACGCTTATGGGCGATAAAGTCGAACCGCGCCGTAAGTGGATTGAAAGCCATGTTGCCTTTGGGCTAGAAGAGGACACAAATATTTTGGAAAACGAGAATCTGCAAGTAGGGGAGGAAGCGTAAGTGGCAAAATCAGAACGTTATCTCGACCTTCCTTTAGAAGATGTCATCGGCGACCGTTTTAGCCGCTACAGCAAATACATTATCCAGGAACGGGCATTGCCTGATGCCAGAGACGGACTAAAACCTGTGCAACGCCGTATTTTGTATGCGATGTACAATGAAGGCAATACGGCCGATAAACCGTATCGAAAGGCAGCCAAAACCGTTGGGAACGTCATCGGCAATTACCATCCCCATGGCGACAGTTCTGTGTATGAAGCAATGGTCCGCATGAGCCAAGAATGGAAAGTACGTGAACAATTAATCGACATGCACGGCAACAACGGTTCGGTTGATGGTGATCCACCTGCGGCCATGCGTTATACGGAAGCGCGGCTATCGGCAATTAGCGCTGAGTTGATGCGTGATTTAGATAAAGGCACAGTCGACTACATCCCGAACTTTGATGATTCGATTGAAGAGCCCGTCGTCTTGCCAGCGATGTTTCCAAATTTGCTTGTGAATGGTTCAACAGGTATTTCGGCTGGTTATGCGACAGACATACCGCCTCATCACTTGCCAGAGATCATTGATGGCATTACGTTGTTGATGCAAAAGCCAAATACGAGCCTTGATGAATTATTAGAAATTATTAAAGGCCCTGACTTCCCTACTGGCGGAATTGTCCAAGGCTCAAACGGCATCCGCCAAGCTTATGAAACAGGGAAAGGCAAAATCGTCGTCCGTGGACGGACAGCGATTGAAGAAACGCGTGGCGGCCGCAAGCAGATTGTCATTACTGAAATTCCTTATGAAGTAGTAAAAGCGAGCTTAGTTAAAAAAATGGATGAAATCCGATTTGACAAAAAAGTAGACGGTATTGCTGAAGTCCGGGACGATACAGACCGTACCGGGATGCGCATTGTCGTTGAACTGAAAAAGGAAGCCGATCCAGAAGCGATTCTCCATTACCTGTTTAAAAATACTGATTTGCAAGTGACGTACCACTTTAACATGGTAGCGATACACAATAAAACACCTAAGTTAATGGGGCTGCGCGACCTGATGCAAGCGTACATCGACCATCAAAAGCAAGTGTTTACGCGCCGCTCCCAATTTGAGCTTAGGAAAGCAGTTGACCGCGCCCACATTGTGGAAGGCCTGATGAAAGCTGTTTCCATTTTGGATGAAGTGATTGCTGTGATCCGTGCTTCAAAAGATAAAAAAGACGCAAAAGCCAATTTGCAAAGCCAGTTTGGCTTTACTGAACCACAAGCAGAAGCGATCGTCACACTCCAACTTTACCGCCTGACCAATACCGATATAACGACGCTTCAAAAAGAAGCAGAAGAGCTTGAAAAACGGATTGCCGAATTAAAAGCGATTTTGGCCAGCGAAAAGAAACTCATTTCCGTCATTAAAAAGGAATTAAACCAAATTAAGAAGACATTTGCTTCTCCGCGCCGAACCGAAATTCGAGCGGAAATTGAAGAAATCAAAATCAACATGGACATGTTGATTGCCTCGGAAGACGTGCGCGTGACGATCACAAAGGCAGGCTACGTCAAACGGACAAGCCTGCGCTCCTATTCAGCCTCTAGCCAGGATGGGCCAGGAATGAAAGAAGGAGACCGTCTCTTATTATCCCAAGAAGCAAATACAACCGATGTGGTGCTATTGTTTACCAAACGGGGGAGTTACTTGTACGTGCCTGTCCACTCGCTGCCAGACATCCGTTGGAAAGACGACGGCCAACATGTTGCTAACCTTGTTGCGATCGATGCCGATGATGAAATTATCGCTGCACAAATCATTCGCGAGTTTGCCGAGACGAAGTATTTGCTCTTTATTACGCGAGCAGGGATGGCCAAACGGTCAACGTTAAACTTATACCAAGCCCAACGCTATTCAAAACCGCTGATGGCCTTAAAGCTAAAAGAAGGGGACGAAGTCGTTCGCGTGCTTTTGACAGACGGCCAGCAAGAACTGTTCGTAGCCACTGCCTCTGGATATGGACTTTGGTTTTCGGAAGAAGATGTTTCCCTCGTCGGCCAACGTGCCGCCGGAGTAAAGGGAATCAATTTAAAGGAAGGCGATTCCTGCATTGGCGCCGAAGCATTTGGCCTTGAAGATTCGGTTGAATTTCTCGTCGCTACACATCGGGGCGCGGTCAAAAAAATGGCCATTACTGAATTTGAAAAGTCAAGCCGCGCCAAACGAGGCGTGTTAATGCTAAGGGAATTGAAAAACAACCCTCATCGATTAGTTGGACTCAAGCGTGTCCGCTCTCAAGATGAAACGTTTGCCATCGAAACGGCAAAAGGAGACATGATTGAGGTCTCGCCAAAGGACTATCGCCGTGCTGACCGCTACTCCAACGGCTCCTATGCTTTCGACCAACACGAAAGCGGCGATGCGCTTACGTTAGTACGTGTGATTCAATAATAAGGAAACCTCAAAGCCTTGCAAGCTTTCAGCTTCTTCACTTATGCAGCAAAAAACACCGATTCTTGTCTAATAGAATCGGTGTTTCTTTGTGTAGTGTGCTTATGTCCGTAAAATCTTCGCCATTACTTTTCCTTTTGCTAGCTCATCGATCAACTTATCCAAATAGCGAATTTCTCGCATCGTCGGGTCTTCAATGTCTTCCACTCGGACACCGCAGACGACGCCTTTGATCAAATGGCGCGAAGGATTTAGCTTTGGAGCGTCCGCGAAGAATGTCTCAAAGTCTGTTTGTTTTTCTAGTTGCGCTTCGAACTCTTCTTCGCTATATCCAGTCAGCCAACAAATGATTTCATCGACTTCGGCTTTGGTGCGTCCCTTTCTTTCTGCCTTGGCGACATAATGGGGATAGACGCTCGCGACACTCGTTGTATAGATCCGGTGTTTGGTCATCATGCATCCTCGCTTATAAGGTTTTTCTTTATTTTAGCACGGAACATAGTCGAACAACACCTAGGACCCTTACCAGGTCTTAGCAATCCGTTGTATTGATTGAATTCAGGTAATGATGCAGATGGCATTGATAGCTGGTCGCTTTGCCTGTAATCTACGACATTGCTAATCTGCCAATTGCCCTCTCATTGTTTGCATAACCGTCTTTTCGGGAAAAAGGCAGTATAAGGATGTACCAGGGAGGTTTAACAAACATGGGACTAACAGAGAAACAACTTGCTCATTTAAAACACCAATTGCTAGAAATGAAAGACGGGCTTGAAACAAAGAAGCGACGAACCACTGGCGAAATGTCGGACAGCCGCGGCGACATTGCCCGGGGCGCCGATAACCATATTGGTGAAACCGCTTCTGAATACGAAGACCGCGTTATCCAACAATCACTTAACGAAGCGGACCAAAAACGCCTTCAAGACGTCAAAGAAGCGCTAGAACGAATCGAAGAAGGGACGTACGGAATTTGTATCGATACAGGGCAACCGATTCCTTATGAACGCCTTGAAGCACTCCCTTATGCAAAGCGAACGCCTGAAGCGCAACGAGAAAGAGAAACGCCTTTAGCGGAGGACAATCAAGAAGTTAGTGGAGTGGACTATGTGCGAATGGAGGGCGATACAGAGACAACTCGTGCCCTTGAACAAGAACAACAGGCAAGCCACCAATCAGGGGAGGACGCGTTCTCCCATTCAACGAATGAACAAGATTGGCCAAAGCAATAGCCCGCTCCATTCGAGCGGGCTATTGCTCGGGTTCGGTAAAACCGTTGCGGATAAACTGAAGAACGGCTCGGAAGAAGCCAATGTCATTCAAAATCACGATGAACACCAGAATAGCAGGGCCTAAAAACAGGCCGAATGCACCGAACAAGCGAAGGCCGGCAAACAAAGAAATTAAGACTGCAATTGGATTTAAGTTCATATGACTTGAAAGCACTTTTGGTTCAAGTAGTTGCCGGATGATGACGACAATGATGTATAAAATCGCAATCCCGAAACCGCCAGAAACATCGCCTGTAATAAACAAGTAAATAAACCAAGGAATTAAGATTGTGCCAGTCCCTAAATAAGGAAGCAGCTCAGCAATTCCGACGACAATAGCAAGCATCCACGCATTGTCGACCCGAATGATCAAAAGTCCGACAAAGACAATACAAGCGGTCACAAACATGAGGATGAACTGGGCTCGAAGAAAGCCAAACAGCCTCCGCCGGATCGCTTGTACGAACTCTCTGCCTTTTTTACGCAGCCGTTTTGGCACATGGCGATCATAAACATCTTGGTAATAACTCCAGCTTTTCCCCATAAAATAAATGCTCAAAATGATAAACAGAAACGCCACTAAAAAGTTCGGTAACCCTAAAAGCGCTGTTGTTAAAAAGTCAACAACCCCCTGTCCGATATCACCAAGAAAATTGCCAAGCACTGTTCCTAACTGGTCAATTCCTTCCGACAGGACATTGTGTGTGCCTACATCGATCGTATCAAACAAACCAAGTACTTGCTGCCAATACGGCCAAATCGTTTCATTAAAGAAGATTTGCATTTTTTCAGAGCCTTCTTCAATCCACGTTGGCACTTGCTCAAAAAATTGGCGCAAACTAAAATAAATAAGAAAAACCAACCCCGTTAGAATCGCGCTAATCACCAAGATTCCGCCTAACAAGCCAAACAAACTGGCAAAACCACGGCTGAAGCGGAGCTTTTGTTGGAAGAAACGGGCAACTGGCTGTAGCATCCAGGCGAACAAAGCCGCAAACCAAAAAGGGTATGTAAGGGAGAAGACCTTTGTGAACACCCATAAAGAACCTATGAGAAAAATAACAATGGCAATCGTTCGGCCAATCATCCAAGCAACGTCTCGCGACAACAGGTTCACCTTCTTTTCATGTAAACATCGCCAAAACAGGTAACGAGATTATTGTAGTTCTTGACAAAGCATGCTGTCAAATGACACCTAAAAAAACGGAGTGGGGCGGAACCCACTCCGTTTTTTTATTCAATTGGTTCCAACGGGAGAACGAGGACTTCAACGCGTCGGTTGGCTTGCCTTCCTTCTGCAGTCTCGTTTGAAGCGATCGGATGATACTCACCGTAGCCTGCAAATGACAGTTGAGCCGGCTCAAAATGATCGTATTCGAAAAACAGTTTCATGACATTGTAAGCGCGGGCGCTGCTTAATTCCCAGTTCGAATCAAATTCGTTGTTTCCCATCGGCACATTGTCGGTATGCCCAGAAATTTGAATATAGCGCGGTGGGTCAGAAGCAAGCATAGCCGATAGTTGCTCGATTAGTTCGATCGAATCGCTCTTAAGTTCGGCACTCCCTGAGGCAAACAAGATGCCGTCATTGATCGTAATTAACAACCCCGAAGCACCCAGTTCAGTCTGTAACCGATCCGCCAACTGCTTTTCTTCAATATACCCATTTAAGCGTGCCTGAAGCTGTTCCAATTCACTTCGCTCGAGTTTTGAGGCTTCGCTTAATTCAGAAGGATCGCTTTCAAGTGTATTTCGCGCCTGTTCATCCACTTCGTCAAGGGCATTTTGATTGTCAAGAATCCCTTGTCCGCCAAGCGTTTCGGAAAGAACAATTTTGAGTTGGTCATACTTGGCTTGATCGATTTGACCCATCGCAAATAGGACAATAAACAAGGCGACAAGCAAAGTAAGCATGTCGGCATAAGGTAGGAGCCATGTTTCGTCTACATGTGTGTTGCTGTCATGCCGCCTAGGCCTCCGCTTGTGTGACATGTCTTTGTTCTGCTCCTTCTTTGTATGCTTTTTGCTTCTTTTCCTCCATATAAACCGACAAATATTCTTCAACCGCACGAGGCGAGCTGCCATTAATAATGGCAATCGTGCCTTCGATAATCATATGCTGATTCAATACTTCAATTTTCGACTTACGCCGTAGTTTATTGGCAAATGGATGCCAAAGCACATAGCCAAAAAAGATCCCAAGCAGCGTTGCGACAAAAGCAGCTGCAATCGACTCGCCTAATTTGTTGATGTCATCCAAATTGCCAAGTGCAGAAATAAGCCCCAGCACCGCCCCGAGTACGCCAAGGCTTGGCGAATAGGTGCCGGCTTGGCTAAAAATTGCTGCTCCTGTCGCATGGCGTTCTTGCATCGCGTCAATCCGCTCATGCAATGTATGGCGAATAAAGTCAGGGTCCTGGCCGTCGATCATCATCCGTGTAGCTTGCTGAAAAAACGGATCGTCTATATCTTCAATCTTGCTTTCAAGGGCAAGCATCCCGTCACGACGAGAAATGGTCGCATACTCTACGAACTTTTCCACGATTTCCTGTTGAGATGTTTCTTTCCGTTCAGACAGCAACACGCCAAACAATTTTGGAACCCGTTTAATGTCCGAAAAAGGAAAGGCGATTAAAACAGCTGCAATCGTACCAATTATGATGATGACAATAGCGGCGGGATTCAGGAGCACCTCTAAGCTAGAGCCTTTTAAAATGACTCCAAATATGACTGTACCTATTCCTAAAAGAATGCCGATAAATGATGTCTTGTCCATGTGAGTCTCCTTTTAAATCTGTCCTTACTACTTAATTCGGACAAAGAAGCCCATGCTTGAAGCACTCTTCGCAATTTCGTCAATCTGTCACTCTTTTAAGCCGAAAGTCTCATTTTACAATTGGGTCCTTTTGCATAAAAAATTGATTTTTGTCCATAGTAATGAGAATGGAGGGACTATCTATGCCAGCTTCACAGCAATTGAGCTTTCGGATATTCACTGTTATAGCAGGTGCCATTCTAGCCGCTATAGCGATTGAATGGTTCCTACTGCCAAACAGTATTATCGATGGAGGCATTATCGGCATTTCGTTGATTTTAAATGCGATTACGTCTTTTAATTTCGGCATTCTCGTCCTTCTTTTAAACGTCCCGTTTTTATATTTTGGCTTTCTCTACCTCGGCAAGCGTTTTTTAATCTATTCTTTAACTGGGAACATTGTCCTCGCTGTATCAGAAGCACTTTTGCACCATTGGGATTTAGAACCTCTGACGACTACGCCTTTGCTGGCAACCATATTTGGCGGACTGCTATTAGGACTCGGCGTAGGGTTGGTCATTCGAAGCGGCGGCGCACTCGACGGAACAGAAGTATTAGGATTATTGCTGACTCGCAAAATCCCCTTTACTGTCGGTGAATGCGTACTTGTTTTTAACGTAGCTGTTTTCGCCTGGGCTGCTTTCGTGTATGGCTTCGAAAATGCCATGTATTCCATTCTAACCTACTATGTAGCCGCCAAAACGATCGACGCCGTTGTAGAAGGGCCCGACCAAACGAAAGCGGTCATGATTGTTTCGGACCACTATGAACAACTTACTGAAGCGATTACGGCGAAACTAGGCAAAGGTGTTACACGGCTAAAAGGGCAGGGGGGCTATCAAGGAAAAGAAAAAGACATCTTATACGTAGTGGTAGGAAGACTGGAGATCATGCAGCTTAAAAATACCATCTATGAACATGACCGAAACGCCTTTTTCACCATCATCGACGCCCACGAATCAAGAGGAGCTGCATTCAAAGGAAAGGAAGACCATTAAAAACCTGTAGAAAAACACCTACGTTTTCTACAGGCTAATTGTTTTACAGATTTCAGGTGAAGCTTCTCCGTCACGAAGAGCTAGAGGAATTTGATGTGACCACTATCGTAGTCGTCGCTACAATCATTGCCGTCTCCATGGCATCAATCGTCTTTTTAACTTCGGCAGAGACAGGCAAGTCTTTGCTGATCTGCTTCAAATGCGCTGCCGCTTCCCGTGCCTCAGCTCGTTTTTTAAAGATAAGAGGCAAAAGCTTGCTCGTATGCAAAAATGCAAGCAACACTGCGTATCGTTCTTCTTCTCGGTCGAGGGGCTCTTTCCTACCGATTTTATCCAACACCGCCCGGAATAAACGATAGGCGTGGGCGTGTAAGTCGTTTCGTTCTAAATGGTATTCATAACTTGGAAAGAGACCTAGAAAACGTGTTTTACGAACCGTTAGTTGGTCCTGTTCCTCAAGCAATGCTGCCACCTCTTGCTGAGTGCGGGAAGAAGAGAGGCCTTGCACCCAATACTTGAGAGAGCGAGGCTTTTTCTCTTTCATTCGTGCAAGTGTTTGCTTAAGCAAAGGATCATGCGTATCTTCATTCACAACAACTGCTTTCTTATGTTGTAATTCAATATTGCCATTGATCATCAATTCAGCCAGTAGGGCGCCATTAAGCGCATAAGGCAGAGCCGTCGCCGCTCGGTAATAAGGCTTCGCTGTTTGCGGATTAATCGCTAATAGGAACAATTGCTCAGCAATAAAAGGCAATCCCCATCACTCCTTTTTATCATCTATCTCTTATTTACGAGCCAACACAAAAAAAGTTTCGTTCCCAAATCAACAACGAGATAAGGATAAACCAAAAATCAACTGAGGCTGTTATTGGTAGTATGCATTGCTTGAAAAAAATTATAAAATTAGAACAGCTAGATTTAAAAAGCAGTGATGCTAGAGTGGGGCGGATGAGATGAACACTTCAAAAGAATTAAAAACGTGCGATAAAGGACACAAATATTATAAAAGTACAGATTGTCCAAGCTGTCCAACGTGTCAACAAGAAAGCAAACCAAGTAGCGGATTTCTTTCAAAGCTTTCTTCTCCCGCTAGAAATGCATTGATACACGAGGGAATCACGACATTAGAGCAGCTATCACGCTTTAGTGAAAAGGAAATTTTAAAGATTCATGGAATAGGACCAGCATCCTTGCCAACTCTTAGAGCTGCATTGGAAGAAAAACAACTCTCATTCAAAAGTTAAATTGTATTTAATTTCTGAACTCATAAGTGTATGTTGAACTTCAAGAAAAGATTTTTGCAGCGCTTATATCACTAATGATATCACCAAAAATAGAAGGAGTGTAGCCCTCAATGACAAATAACAGCATGAATCCTAAGGTTGATGAATTTTTAACGAACGCCAAAAAGTGGAAGGAAGAATATAAGAAATTAAGAGACATTATTCTTGACTGTGACCTGACTGAAGAATTTAAGTGGATGCACCCTTGCTATACATTTGACAATAAAAATATCGTATTAATACATGGATTTAAAGACTACTGTGCGCTTCTCTTTCATAAAGGCGCCTTGTTAAAGGATGCCCATGGGATACTCATCCAACAAACAGAGAACGTACAAGCGGCCCGCCAAATTCGCTTTACTAATATTCAGGAAATCATTGAAAAAGAGCTTATTTTAAAAGACTATGTATATGAAGCGATTGCGGTAGAAAAAGCGGGATTGAAAGTAAAAAACAATCAAGACAATACAAACTTGAACATTCCCGAAGAGCTGCAAAATAAATTCGATGAAATGCCCGCCTTGAAAACCGCTTTTGAGGCATTGACGCCAGGAAGGCAACGAGCATACATTCTTTATTTTTCAGGAGCCAAACAACCAAAAACACGAGAAGCAAGGGTTGAAAAGTACGTCCAGAAAATTCTAGATGGATTAGGATTGAAGGATTAGTTAAAAGGCATCAGAAGCAGATGAATAGGTTTTAATAACATTTAGAACCGCCGCTGGGGGTTTAGCTACTGGTTTATTCCATCAATCAATCTTATTGGAATTAGTTTCCTGTGCGAGCAGCTGCGGAGATTCCTTTGATCCTATTTTAACAAGCAGTGAAAATGGCCTCCAGATAATGAAACGGATTTGGAATCGATACAGTTTATCAAAGCGCTTCGTTCGACAGATATGTCAATCGCTAACATTAAAAGATATGTTCAATTATTTAACGAAGGCAAAGAGACTGTTCAGGAAAGAAAAGAATTAATTCAAAACCACAAGAAGAAAAAGGACATTTTATATATATAAAGGAAGGAACAGTTTCATCATTTAATTATTTTCTCGTCTCGAAACCTGAAGTAAACTTGTGATTCGAGACGATCTTTCTTTTTCATTCAATTGGTTCCTGTAATGTATATTATGTAAACTAACAGAAAAAACGAAACGAATTGAATTGAACGGATCTAACAACTACTTGCTTCCCCCGCATCCGAGCACAAGCCCTCATTGACAGGAACAGCGAGCATTTGTTGTACTTAAGATGCCCGCCGTCTTATCTTAGAAACGATAAACAATCATTTTAGTCAGCTTCTTTCAATTGCCATGCGATCACTTTCCCGACTGCTTCCGCTGCCGCGAATGGCGTTACTTCACTCGTTGGCTGTTCTTGCTCAGCTTTTAGACATACGATCATATCCTGATCCAACCGAGAAGGATCGAGCCAAGATATAGCCCAACAAGCCCAGAATTTCGTTAAACCTACTGATTTCTTGGCTGTCTCTTCCAATAATGGTAGACTGTCATGGCCGATGCGCATCAACGAGAGAGCTGCGGCCATCCTTGTCTCCTCAGAGCTTGTTTGCATCAGTTCAATCAGTTTCGGCACAGCCTCTCCTGCGTCTGAACCTAACTCTCCGAGAACGGCACATGCAATGTCACGCAACATCGGATCCTCACCATGAAGCGCATCTATCAATAGTGGCAAAGCGGCTTTACCAGACCGCCTCACTTCTTTCATCGCCGCAGCTACCTGGTTCATTTCACTGGAATTCGCAATCTTTCTAAGCGATAGAGATACTTCCTCGTTCTTGTCCATAGAGACACCATCCTTTTGTATTACATATTCCGCCTCACAATTACAATAACATTATCATCGAAAATACAGCAGTGAGCGATGGGTTATACCCTTGACCTGCCGGAGTTTAGTGAAATAGTTGATTTATTACTTTATATTGCTCTCAGAATAGTAACTTACTAATTTACCTTGTTGTTTTGCATACTCAATTTCTTTTTTTGTGCTTTCCCCAATATAGCCATTAACATCAATAACAAAAATTTCGTCAGACATATTTATTTTTTTATAATGAATTTCCCCCAACAATTCTGCTTGCTCTTGTGTGATTTCTATACCTTCACTTTGCTCGAAAAACCCGAGACTTATTACAATATTTCCTTGCAATGTATGATAAGCATTTGCTTTCTCGAATTGTTCCTTAAATTTTGTAGAGCCGCATAAAGTAATTACTTTCATCAAGATAACCTGCTTTCTACTATTCATACACATTAGTTGCAAATAATTCTAACATACATCCCTCTACCGGCTTTCTAATATGCGTGTTCACTGTATGTCTACCCACTTTGAAAGTGCAGATGCAGGTATCAAATCCAAATCAATCATTTTCTTCGTTTGTATATAGAGCCTATTCCCCTATCTTCTTTTACTTCTACATTGCCTCCCCCTCTTCTCTTTAAAATTCACTAATCTGTGCATTTGGACACCGTTTTCTCAACTCGGCAATAAATTTCATTTTATCCTTTGGTAATATTTTTATCGTTCTAGAAGCATTGGATGTTTTGTAACGCAATTCAATTCCCTTATCAGACGAAGAAATTTGATAACCGGTGAATCGAGCAGTTGTTGGGACGACTTTTATTATGTTTGGGTACAATATTTTACGTTTAAATGGACCTCCTTTAATTAGGAGATGTTCCTCCGTTAAAACAAATTTAATGGAGGTTATGTACCACAAGAGAAAGCAAACTGTAACAATAAACATTGCAACCGAAATGAAAAAAATAAGGGATGAAGACACCTCTCCGAGAATAAAAGTGAGAGGAAGAACAGCAATGGCGACCATTGCGCCTACCAATAAAAATATAAATATAATCATAGGAACAATCGCTATTTTCGCATGAAAAACCATTATTTACTCACATCCTTGTTAAAGTACGTATATAATCCATTGCCCATTTCTACAAAGCGCCATTCATCCTGTAACAAAAACGCAGACACAATTCGATAATAGACATCTGGACATTCGGCATGGGGAGTATGCCCACAATTGTTAATCACCACTTTATGACCGTTTGCCATTTGATTATAGGCTTCCACATGTTTATCGCATGTGACTGGGTCCGCGTCCCCCATGACAAGCAAAGAAGGAATCGAAAGACTGGGAAGCAAGGAGACGATCGATTGGAAGATCCTTCCTTCTTCTCGTAAACGCTCAAGATGAATGTCCGTTCGGTCATCAAACGCCTCCCATTCTTCATCCGTATATGCTGAATAATCTATTGAAGTATCTGCATTTACCCGGTAAATATCCTCTTTATGTTCCCCTAGCTCCTCTCCTAGGCGTAAATACCAATCAAATAGGCACTTACTTGGTAGGTTGCTGGCTGCTAGGTTTAGACATTCCTCGGATTTCTTTTCGGCTCCTTGCTTTAAAAATACAGAAGCTGCTCTGCGCAACAAACTTTTTGCCGTCCATGCAAAGTCAAAGGTTGGACATTCAAAAACAACGTTTGTGATAGAGTTTGGATAGGCTGAGGCATAAAGCAAAGCAAGATACCCACCAAACGAATGGCCAATGACCGCCCATCGGTTAATGCCCAGTTGTTTTCTCAATTCCTCACAGTCTTCCACTAAATCTTGAAGCCCGAATGGTTCAGTTTCTGATAAACCTTCCGAGCGACAAACCCCTCTTTGGTCAATCGCTACCAATTGAAATTGATCCGAAAAACGGTTCGACTGATGATAGACAAATTCGTAACAGCTTTCTCCAGGCCCGCCATGAAGAAACAGCACAGCCGGTAGTGACCGATCTCCGAAAATCTCTACATGGATTTTTTTGCCTCGTACTATATATGTATTCATAATTGTAGCTCCTTCGTTGATGCAACCGTTCTTATTATTTGCGGTGAAAAGGGCAGAGTCAATAAAATAGCGGATAAGATCCCAACATCAGATTATCAAATTACTAATAAACGATACCAAGCCGAAAATAAGACGATCTGCCCTAGCCATAAAAAACGAGATAAAACGGATGCGGCTGCGGGATCAATAATCTTTTTAACTCCTTTTTAAAATCTTCCCTGGTAATCATTGTTATGGCGTCTTCTTCTTTCACAAACTTCACTTGTATGCTTTCCTCACTTGTTTGCAACTCAGAGGTTTTGGCCATTGCCAACCACCATGTATGACAAATTGCCTTGTTTACATCCTGGCTGATTCCGCAAAAATGACCAATCTCAATTTCTACTCCGCTTTCTTCCATCACCTCTCTTTTTAACGCATTGGTAATCGATGAGATTCTCGTTGAGCCTTTGATGTTTTCTATTAAAGTGTTTTGTTATTACATTTCATGTCCGCATATTGATTCTCTTTTCGACAAAATGAGCTAAAAGTCCTTCTTCAGAAAACGGACTGATCCGATTCCGGAATAACCTATTGTGCAAATGATGGTAATTTGAAATAATTATTAGCCTATAGATATTAGCCTATAAAACAGAAAGGAGTTGTTTGAATGGATTTACGTTACCCGATTGGAAAGTTTGAATTTGAAGGAGAGCCTACAACCGAAGTATTAGAGAAGTGGATAACAGAGATTGAAGGACTTCCATTTCAATTAACAAAAGCTGTGGAGGGTTTAAGAGATGAGCAGTTAGATACAGCGTATCGCCCTGATGGATGGACCATTCGTCAAGTAGTTCATCACGTGGCCGACAGCCATTTAAATAGCTACTTTCGTTTTAAATTAGCCCTAACAGAAAACAATCCCACGATTAAATTGTATGAAGAAGGGAAATGGACTGAGCTCCCTGATTCAAAGTTACCAATAGATATTTCATTAAAACTAATCGAAGCTTTACACAGTAGATGGGTTTGTCTGTTACGTTCTATGAAAATAAGATGATCTAGCGAAGACTTTCCAACACCCAGAATCAGGAGTGGTTACGTTAGGGATGAATATTGGGATCTACGCTTGGCACGGGCGACACCATGTTTCGCATATTACTTCTCTTCGAAATCGATTAGGTTGGTAAACGGAAGAGCGTCTGTGGCATTAACTGCCAAACCGTACAAGCAAGGTTACGTGCTTCACCGACAACAGTGAATGTCTAGCGATTTTCGTATGGGAATGTTGTTTATTACTAGACAAGCCACCCTCTCGTTCTCTGACATAAGTGCTGTCGATGAAACTAAACAGCTTCACAGGACCTTGCAACTTGTCGCCCTGCCCAATCCATTTATACTAAGTTCGGTTGATACAGTGTAAGTTCGGGCCGATAGCCGCCGCGGAGCTTCCCTCGACTGCTTTGTTTTGCCTCCGCAATATCGTACTATACCGTAAGCTGCCCGCGGGTGTATCATGCATGAAAATGCATGGAGGTATCATCATGAGCTTACTGTCTTTTCTAGCGTACTGTGTCATCGCTACCTTTACACCGGGACCGACAAACATTGCGATTTTGTCGATCGCACATCGTGTTAGAATAAAAGAGTCCTTTCAGTACATGTACGGAGCGACGATCGCCTTTGGCATGCTACTAGCAGCATCTGCTCTGTTTAATCAAGCGATGGTTGCCGTGGTGCCGAATATCATCGTCGTGATGCAGGTCATCGGATGCCTGTATATGCTCTATCTGGCCTATCAGGTGTTCACGATGAAGCTCAGCGAAGATACGACCGCGCAGGTAGCTACTTTTAAATCCGGGTACATCATGCAGTTTGTCAATCCGAAAACCTGGCTGTTTACAATGACAGTCATCCCGGGCTATGTTATGCCCTATTACAATTCTCCCACCGCATTGACGCTGTTTGTATTGGGGATCACGATAATTGCTTTTTTGGCATTTACGACATGGGCGATGTTTGGATTGGTGTTTAAACAATTTTTTCAGCGGCACCAGAAGGCCGTGAATATCGTCTTGGCTTTCCTGCTCGTTTATTCGGCCATTGAGGTATCAGGATTGCTGAAGTAGATATGAGGTGAGTCAACATGGATAAATTTACTTATAAGAAAAAAGCAGGGATCACCGCCCTATCTGCGAGCATGGCCGAGTTCACATACGCTAAGCACAGCCATGAGGAATATGCAATGGGCGTCACGCTGCGCGGTGTACAGCAATACAACTTGGACGGTAGTTTCCAGTCCTCCTATCGGGACGGCGTCATGCTGTTTCATCCGGAGCAAGTGCATGACGGAAAGTCACAGGACCGAAGCGGCATTGATTATGTCATGATTTACATCGATCCTGGTCAGTTTCTCGATTTGATCGGCAAAAAAGAGGTTGTTAAATTCTCCGCACCTATCGTGTACAACCAGAAGCTGAAGCAGAGTATATTGAACTTGGTTCAGGCGATCTACAGCGATCAGGACGAAACGATCTGTAGCGAGTTACTAGTGGCTCTTGCGGATCATTTCGCGGATGTTGAAATGAGCACGATGACGAGGCCAAATAACCGTCTAATTGAGAGAGCCAAGGACATGATCTACGAGAACCTAGGCGATATCCTAAAGCTTGATGAGCTTGCCAGTGAGCTTGGAATGACCAAGTTCCAGTTTATCCGAACCTTCAAAGCAAGTACAGGCATCTCACCGTATCGTTTTTTCTTGAACAGCAAGTTGGAACATGCCAAGCGCATCATTGAACGCCATAGCGATATCTACTCGGCTGTGGCAGCTTGCGGATTTGTGGATCTGTCTCATCTTAACAGGCATTTTAAGCGTGTGTACGGCATCACTGCTATGGAATATAGGTCTTCTATTCAATAAGGCGGGTGCGTAAATAAGTTACGACGCCCGCTTTATTGTAAAGTCTCCCTTCAATCAAGCTATGAAACACCATGAATCAGAGCAAACTCCAATTCAGACGGGTGGGAATGGCGTGGTGCTTTGACGCCTTTTGTTCAGCCCAGTAGCCAAGTTCCAGCGTAGCGATGATCGTTTCCTTGGTCGATATGCCAAGTTCACGATAGGCTTGACGCTCAGACATCCAATGGTGAAAACGTATATTTATAGCCACTCCTTGCTCATTGGCAAGCAGCTGGAAGTTTTGGATCAGACAAAAGGCAGCAGCTATATTCTCGTTTTGTTTAAAAGGGTCGCTATCTGTCTTGGTGAGAACGATTAAATGATCAGCTGGCTCATGACTTACCCATTCTCGCTTTTTCATCTGGTCGCGGGCGATAAAGATAAACCTCCACGGCTCTCTCAACCTATGATTAGGTGCCCATACAGCATGATTCAGCAACTCTAGTACCAATTTTTGTGACACCCGACGATTGTCCATTTTGAGCCAATCCAGTGGCATAATCACCTGGTTCTTTAACTCCATACGTGCTGCTCCTCCATACGTTAACCCCATTTCTGTATGATCAGCTTTCAATTGCGGTCCAAAGTCGTTCAGCATGGGTTCGCGTTCGGCCTTTCGGGACTTTGTCGAAATACCCAATTTGCAGAAGTCCAACAAACTGTTCGTCTTTCTGCAAGCCAATGCGCTTGTGGAATTGCTCGCTTTGAATAAAGGGCGCAGGTCCCGTTATCCATACCATCCCAAGCCGCTGCTCCCAGGCAAGAAGCTGAAAATTTTGCAAAATGCGGCATAATGTCCCGTAGGCTTCTTTCTTTTTAATAGGATCGGGGTCGGTTTTCACAACGGCAATGATATTGGCCGGCGCCTCCATAAACCGTTTATGAAAGCTCTTCATGAGTTTGTTCAGCGTTAGTCTAGCCATTTTGCTATCCATGATTTTTTCGCTTACATAACTGGCCAGCTTTTCCCGTGCTTCGGGCGTACCTGCATACACATATCGCCATCGCGCTTCGCCCTCGTAGGGACAAAGCTGCTCAGCCTTTAGCAATAGCTCCATCACCAGTTTTTGTGATACTGGGCTGGCGTTAAATTTTCGAATTGTTCTCCGTTCGCGAATGAGTTGCTCTAGAGACATCAACAATCGCTCCTTTCAGCATCATGCTAATTGATAACAATTATCAATGTCAATGTGTTGGAGGAAACAACCATAAAAAGTCCGAATGAATCGGTGATTTGTCTGGAATCACAAAAACGCCCTGTAATGAGGGCGTTGAAGAGTATGGGTTTAGTCAACCTTTTCGAAAAGAAGTAGGCGTGACACCGATATTTTTCTTAAAATATCGTCCGAAGTATGAAGAGTCTCGGAAACCAAGGTAGCTCGCAATCTCCGCTATATGGGCATTTGAGTACCGTAGTAGACGCTTTGCCTCAAGGAGCTGTCGATCGCGGAGTACTTTTCCCGCAGATTTTCCTAATGTTTTTTTGATCGATTCATTGAGATGATTGGAGCTAACATGAAGCATAGAAGCATATTCGGAGACGCTATGTACGGTACGATAATGGGACTCCACTGCTGTGAAAAACTCTTTCGTTAATCTAAATCCCGCCTCTTCTCGGTGGCGCTGTTGCCACGAATCTTGAATGCGGCTCATCTCAATTAATATAAGACGGAGATAGCTGTTGACAGCTTCCAATTGTTCCTTGCGCTCTATCTCTTGCTCCCGTTCCAGGAGACTAAACAACGTATTGAATATCGTTGCCTGGTCAGCAGCAATGCGATGAAAAGGGGTTCCTTCCATAAGATCAATCAAGGAGGTGTGTGGCCATTCCAACTGCTGTCCAACCAACAGCTCTTTGGAGAAGACGAGCAGCCAGCCGGAAAATGTTTTGTCAGGTTTACATTCAATCAATCCGTGAACTCGCCCTGGTGATATGAGGCAAAGCGTATTGGGATAAAAGCTGTAGCCTTGAAAGTCGATTTGAGCCGTACCGTGCCCTTCATTGATCCAAAACAGTTGAAAGCAGTCATGTCGGTGCATCTCGTAAGAGTCAACCTGTTCAGGTATAAGTGGCAGCAATCTGAACCCTTTCGTGTCTAGCGTAGCTGCTGGGATGACGGGAATATTTTTTTGTCCGCTTTTATGTTTCATTTTTCCCCCCTGGCGCCAACTTGAAAACCGTTCATTTGTCCCATGATTGTAGCATGTTTCTTATAACTTCGCTTGTCGCCAATCCCTTTAATGTTAGTTTTCTTAGCTTTTCCTTTACAAATCAATCTTTTACAGAGAGAGTGAACTTCCCCTTCTACCATCCTACTGCCTTTTCCATAGTCTTCTCGGCATCCGTTTTGCGAAAATCAAATAAAGCAGAGTGGCGGTTGGAAAATTTAGGAGGCCAATCATTCCCCATAACCAGTAATTATGGCCGTGCCGCCTGGCGTTAATAAATAGAATCGTACTTTGCGTAAATAAAATAGCGGCTAAGATTACCCATAGATAGAAAGGAACATCAGAAGGATGCGTGTTCGTCATAAGAGTTTGTTCACCTCTTTTTTCGTCGTAAAATATACGATGAACGGCAGTATGACAACAGCGGTCCCTTGCAAGATCAGGAAGACTGTTGGCGAATGAAAGTAGGTTGTCGTCCAAAACGCTAAAATAACAAGAGCGAGCCCCCACAATCCCAGTAGCTCCTTAAGCAGCTTTTTCCTGCTATTGGCTTTTGTTTCCTTTACTTGCTGCAGGAAAAAAGAAAGGTCTGGCTCATCCGCTGAATCGAGCTGATCAAGACGTTCTAAACCGGAACGCAGCTCCATAATCGTCTGTTTGTCGGTTAGCTGTGCCGATGATCTTCCGTTTTCCCCTTTCGCTTCCGGCTCCAATTCATTCTGCTTCATATCCTTCGTCATTCACGTTCAACTCCTTCCTTAACAGACCTAATGCGTGATGAACCCTTGACTTCGCAGTTCCTTCTGGTATGCCTAACATCTTGCCGATTTCTTCATACCTATAGCTGTAATAGTGCTTCAAAATCAAGGGTAGACGATACCCTTCTGATAATTTCCCTAACCCATCTACAACATCCATCCATTCAAGCTGACGGTGGGCAAATTCCCACTTCAACTGGTGCAAAGGCGTTTCTGTATTTGCCATTAGCTCCTCTCTGTTCTGCTTGCGACACATATCAATATATAAGTTAGAGGCAATGGAAATCAACCATGTTGAAAACTTAGAACAGCCTTTATAAAGGTGAATTTTTTCGATCGCCTTGGTCATCGTTTCCTGTGTTAAGTCATCGGCCAATGATGGTTTTAAAGTAATCTTTAACGCATACCTTCTCAGAAATAAATAATTCTCGTGCAGGAGAGTAGCTAGCGCCACTTGGTCTCCCTTTTGGGCTTTACGAATAAGTGCAGTTTCGTCCATAGCATATCTCCTTAAACAAGGCAGATCGTTCTTTTCTATCATGCTCATTCATACTCAAACTAGTCAACAAGCTCTTTGTGTGTAAAAATGGCGATTGCTCCAAGTTGCAAGCCGATGATCCCGAACAGAGTCGACAACAAAACAGGTGTATAATCAGCTAAACCCTCTCCTTCCAACAAAACCAATGTGGCGTGATTGGCCAACTGTGCAGGACTCCACGAGAACCAGGCTGGAAAGGACGATGAAAGCAGGCTGATGAGAAGAATGGTACCTAGTGCACAGAAGGCTGCTGTGCCTGTTTGTTTAAGAATGGTGCTATAAAACAGAACAATCGTCATAACGAGCGTTAACCACAATCCAAAATGAAAAAAACTACTGAACCAACGTTCAAGCGAAACGGCATCGAATAGAAGGTTCGTGTAATACATCGCTAAGCCGTAACCAAGGCCAAGTGACACCCATGTAAAGCAAATAATCGCCGCCCATTTGGCTGTGAGATAAGAAAAGTAGGGCACTGGCTTCAGTAAAATGATCGCTGCTACTCCGCTGCGCCGTTCCGCCGATACGATCCCCATCAACGCCAACGTCAAGACAAGGACGCCGAGCAATCCGAAATCAGATAACGTTTGTGCGAGCACCTCAGTTCCTGTGGGCGTAGGAATGTCGATAACGGCCCCTTCTGGCAACCCGCCGAAGTCCTCTAATATTTGCGGCATAAAGTAGGTGGAGAGCGGCGTCGAACTTCCTAATAACAGAAACACAACAGGAACCCATACCCACTTGTAATTCCTCCATAGTTCTACCTGTTCTTTTTGAAACAACACGAGCCATTGCTTCATTTTTGCACCACCTTTAAAAATAAATCTTCCAGAGACATTTTAGCTACTTCGAATTTCGTTAACCGAACCTGGTGCTGAGCAAAAGCGTGCAAGAGAAAAGGCACCGCCAACTCAATATCTTCTACCAATACTCTGTAGCCATCTTCTTCTATGACAAAGTCAACAATACGTTTTTGTTCCTGCCAGTTCTTGAGCTGATTAGTCAAGTCATCCTTGGCTTTGATTATGATTGCCGCATCTTGCCATTCTTGCTGAAGCGAATCGAGCGTCCCCCCATATTTTAGTTGGCCTTGATCAATAATGAGCACTTCGTCACTTACTTCCTCCGCGTCATGCAGGACATGGGTCGAGAAAAGAACCGTTGCTTCCTCCTTTAATGTTTGCATTAGCTGAAGCATTTCCCGGCGTCCGACTGGATCGAGAGCAGATACCGGTTCATCTAGCATGACCAGCTTAGGCTGGTGAATCAGAGCTTGGGCAATGCCAAGACGTTGCTTCATACCACCTGAATATTGGCCAATACGCTGATGAGCCGCTTCGGTCAGCCCCACCTTGTCTAGTAATTCTTTGGTTTTACGTTTCGCTTCCCGTCTCGGCAAATGAGCGAGCTGCCCGACATAGAGGAGAAATTCAAATCCGGTCATCCAATCGCAAAAGACGGGAAACTGGGGCAAGTAGCCGATATCGGCGCGAATGTCGCCCTTTCCGTGTGCCGATGATTGGTGGAACTGTATGGTGCCTGATGTAGGTTTGACCAGTCCTGATAACATCTTTAATGTTGTCGTTTTGCCAGCCCCATTCACGCCTAATAAAGCGATACAGGAATGCGGCTGCAGATCGAAAGAAAGATTTTTAACTGCAGGGTACTCGGCATATGTCTTCGTTAATTGCCGTACAGATACGAAACTCATCACTGGTTCCTCCTACCGAAAATCAAGTACATTACCGGCCCGAGAAAGCTAACAAATAAAATAAGTGGAATCCAGAACAGGTGGGCGCCTGTCGTCTTTGCTCGCTTCACATAATCGACGAGCGCGACAATGACCAAAATTAAATTCAAAATGATAACGGGCGCAAGCAGCCCCCAAGGAACATCAGCAAAATCCGTATTCATCCTATCCCTTCCCCTTTAATCGTAAATGTAAGTTCACATATAAGACGGAGTAGATGACAAAATCGTTCATAAAAAAATAAAAAAACGCGAGATTTCATGTCATCTCGCGTTCATAGGGTTATTTGCTTCTTTGTAACAGTCAATGAAGTCAAGATTGGACGAAGCCTTCCCTTAATACGTTTCGCAAAAAACCGTATATATGCTTCGATGCACCATAAATGAATTTCTTGCTGGAATACATATTCGAAGCAAAGTTTTCCCCTAATCCATACTCATAAAAGAAACCCAGAATTAGACAATGCATCCCTTCTAAGCAAACAACTTGTGGTAGCTTCAACTCCGTTGTTGTTTATAATACTGCCTACGGAACTTATTTTCTAAGAGCCACTTTCATCGTTTGTTTTGGAGATTTAACCGTTTTTTAATAACAAAGTAGTCATTTCGCTTTTACATTCTTTAATCTATGTTTCATTGTAGAATGCTTTTCTGTTACATAGGAAGAACATGCAGCAGCCAGTCCTCTCGGTTTATTCATATTGACATAAATGGATTCATAGCTACCTGCTTTCACGACATACGTTTCATGGAAAAAACCAACTCCTTTTGAGTCTGCGGCTTTCTTATAAAAACGAGTCCAAGCATTCATATGCGTTTTCCCATGGGCGTAATCATGTAATCTCTCTACGTTTTCCCAATATTGAGTAATCACGATATTCCTGCCACTCCAACCAGTTTCATAATGAAGAAAACCGGTGTCTATTTTGCTAGAAAGTTCTTTTAACATCGGTGGCATAGCACTAAAAACGGGTCCCCATGCTTTGATATTCCACCACTGTTGAATTTTCATACCAACGATAAAAATCACTATATCTTGGTCATTTGGAGCACTAACTCGTTTCGCTTTTGTCATTTCAGTTTCTCCTTTGTTTTTTTGCACCAGTGCAGCTCTGCTTCAGCTACTTCTTTTCCATAATCTAACGTATATAACCAAAATTCAGCGTCCGGATGAGTGCTTAGCTTTTTTTCCATTTGTTCGTAAACCTTCATTTTTCCTTGTAACAACCGTTCATGTTCACAAATGTGGTGAAATGCTTGTTCCCGGTTCATTTCGTTTCCAAAAAACAGTTTAACGAGCAGCTCATTTTTATGAAGCCCAGTATCGTAAATGGGAGCAGCCAGCCAATCATGAAGTTTATGCTTTCCCGCTTCCGTTACCTCATACTCCTTCCGATCCCCCTCGCCTCCGATTTGAATAACATACCCCTCTTTGACCAAAGTTTTAAGAGCGGGATAAATTTGTCCATAGCTCATCTTCCAAAAATGCTCAAAACTATTATCAATGACCTTTTTTATTTCGTATCCCGTTCTACATCTTCCTGACAGTATTCCGAGCACAATCCATTTAGCCTCTGTTTTCATCTTACCCTCCAAATATATCTTTAAGATATATCTAAAAGATATATAAACACGAACCATTTGTCAACAGTGTCCTTTCAATAAAATAGTTAACGAAAAAGCATCGCTGAATTTCGGCCTTAGTAAGATTTTTTTAAACACTAACGCGATTGAAATCAAACTAATGTTATTGGCCTTTTTGAGCTATTGAAACTCTCACTCAGTTTCTTCTCCATCACGAATGGTCTATACAATTGTTTTTGATCACCGCCTTTTCTCATGGTAAAGTTTTATCATGCCCTTCTACTAGCTACATTGTGTTATTCTGTATCTCTACGAGGATTCCATTGAACACTCAAATCCCCATTTCATACATACACCTTTTCCCTATGATGATGGCATACTTCGCCTAAATAATTTGGCGGTAACAACCTGTCACAATTGAGCACAGATGAACAGGAACAGCTAACACCATGTTAGTAGACTAAGGATAGAAAGGAGAACACACGATGGACAGCCTTCAAAGAATGCTTAATAGCATTGAGTATATAGAAAGCCATTTAGACAACGAGCTTTTGCTTGACGAAATTGCTGCGATTGCTTGTATGTCAAGGTTTCACTTTCAACGGATGTTCCGTATGTTAACTGGCTATACCGTAACTGAATATATTCGGAATCGCCGTATTACAATAGCTGCACAGGAACTAGTTCATTCCAAATCTAAAGTAATCGATGTGGCAATGAAGTATGGGTACGAAAGTCCAGAAGCTTTTACGAAAGCATTTCGGCGAATACATGGTATCCCTCCATCAGATGCTAAGAAACATAGTCAATCCTTGAAGGCTTACCCAAAGATCTCTTTTCAAATTCAGTTAAAGGGTGATGTGGAAATGGATTACAAGATTGTTGAGAAAGATGCGTTTACCGTTGTAGGAAAAAGCATTCGTACCACTACAATTTGCGGAGAGAACAACCAAAAGATTGCAGCTTTCTGGAATGAATCGAATCAAAATGGATTGTCAAAAGAGCTTGCCAAAAATTGCGGCCCTCTTGGATTGCTTGGCATTTGCATTGATTTTGACAAACAGCAAGAAAATCTAACCTACTTAATCGCCGCAGAAAAGAATATTGATCAAATTCCTGTTGAATGGGAGACGAGACAAATTCCTGCAGCTACTTGGGCGATTTTTCCGGTACACGGGGCAATGCCTGATGCAATGCCAAAGGTATGGGATCGAATCTTTTCTGAATGGTTTCCGGCAACTGGATATGAACATTCAGGCGGACCAGAAATGGAAGTATACTTAAGTGATGCTGATCCTTATTCAAAAGATTATTACAGCGAGATATGGATTCCAATCGAGAGGAAGGGGTGACTAACCCCCGGTCGGTTTCGGTTAAGTTATTCGACGAAGTGTAACATAACGTTCCATTAAGCTCTTAAACCCTTGACTCACTCAATATCAAGAGTCGAGGGTTTTGTGGAAGATCGGCCTTTTTGCGATTCGCCAATAGGCTTTTCGTGGATACGATCTTTGCATTTGAGACTGTCTTTTGTCTATTTTGCAATGTCTATTTTTAAGTTATTTAATGGATTGTTTATTTAATCCGAAATTTTAATAATTATACTCCCCCTCCTACTCCGAGTATGTCAATTAAGTATCATGTAGCTGCTTGACCTTCGCAGGAATACTCACCAGCATGTAAATAAGTTTTCATTCTACTCTTCTCGTTTACTCTAACGCAAACCCTTAAAATGAAAAAAACGTTCATTAGAAAATTTAAAAACGTGAGAATGATTCCATGTCATCTCACGTTAATTCGGGTAATAATTGATTCAATTACTGAAAAGGACAATCTGACTTTCACCATTTTCGCGACTAATTAGTCTGGAAACAGAAACATCCTCTTGAATTTGTGAATTGGTCTCTACACATTGATATGCTGTTACGATCTTCCTCAATCTCCGAACAGCCTAATCAACATCATGCTGAAATAGTGGAGCATCATTTTCCCAAAACCTTTACCTATTTCGATCGAATGCTTCCCGATAAAGTTCCCTTAACTCAACTGAATTATCTTTCCATTCAACTGGTTGTCCGTTGACGATCTGTTTAAACACACCCAGACATCTATGCCATCCTGCGGCAGTATACATCGCCATTTCCTTATCGTCAAAAATGTGGATGAACACCAATTGGCATCCTTTCCCCTCTTCTTGTAATGAGATTCGGATCAAATCATCAACTTCACGGAACTCAAAAGTATAGGGTTCTTTTAATTCCGTTATGATCCCTTCATATGTTGTTCCTTCACCGTCATCGAAGGCAATTTCACCTCCTAATTTGAGGTCCATTTCCCCGGTTGCGAAAGGATACCATTGGGAGAAGGAATGAGGATCCGTAATGACACGGAAAACCTCCTCCGGTTTATAAGAGAAAAACCGTTCAAATCTTAGCGCATAACGACCATTTGCCTGATGTAATGTTGCCAATTGATCCACTGTATTACCCTCCATTACTTTTACATCTTTAAAGTCTTCCTCACCACACATTCAAATAAACAAATTAGGCTCAGAAACCTGCTTTTATCGTACCAAACATTTATATAACTAAAATCAGTACAACAGCAATAACGTCAATTCTTTCGTCTTTGCTCTGCCATTGTTTACAATGTGTTGGGATACTCTCTTCAAGTGTTTCTTTTAATTTGACAAAATAAGATTGCACATTTTAATGTACTATGGCCCAATGGTTTCAACTAGCTTTTTATCGTGAACATTGTGTCTTATCTCCAAACAAATCTTTTTCAGCACGATATTACTGTCATTTAAATATCTCATGCCCCTAATGCCCATATCAAGTCACTTCCAATGCCTGTAATACAACATCCTCATCCATTCCACTTACCTTACTAATTCGGTTCGCCCATTCCTCTACACGGCTAAGCTGTTTTTCTATTTCCCTGCCAGTATTATAACAAATAAAACTTTGGTAATTATCAAATTCCCAATGAGCTACTTGATCGTCCATAAATATACGTTTCTCAACCAGCGGACTTCTGATGTTTCTCTGCGTAGTTTCTCCTGCCGCAATCAACTCATTATCGGAAACCGGCGTCAGGTTGAAGGTCTGATGACTTTCCTTGCCATTTGGCCTTCTATAAGTCACAACAAGGTTCTCCAACTGTGCTGTCAGCTTAATTTGAGCGCCTGGAAAGAATCCTTCCAAAAATTCCTCGGTATATTCCTCATGTTCCCGGTCTATCAGTATAGGCTGAATCCATTGATCTCCAAGATCGCACAAATACTTACGTCCTTCATCATCAATAACGACTACCGCCACATGTAAATCGGGGGTAAATACTGCATATGCTTGTAATTGATTCTCCCTAAACTCATTAATTAACCAAATTGCTAAATCAAAACAGTTACCAGACGTTCCATACTCCTCCCGATGTAATTTCATTAAATCTACCGTTCGTTGCTTGTTAACCGAAGCAATTTGGCTATACCAAGCTTTAGTTAAGGTTTCCATCGGAAAGTCGTCGAACCTTCTCCCAAATGTCAATCACACGCTGAGGCGCTTTCAATGCCCTTCCCTCCTTCCCTTTTCTACTTGAATCGATAGCTGCCCGAATAAGGAATAAAGCTCCTCGTGAAATCCCCAGCCCATTCCGCTTGTATTCATTACTATTGACTTCAATCGTTGATAGAATCGATCACATAACTCTAAATTGTTGTTTATTTTATCTACAACATTTCCATACATGGAGATCATACTATTATAAAATTGTTCATAAATGTCCCCATACTCATTTGCAAAATCCACCCCTACCTCCACATAATAAATCATCAAATCTATCGTTCTAATTTCGTCTTTACACCACTTCTTAAATTCAGTAATTGCTTTTTTGGCAACTGACAATCTCATCTTTGCATCCCCCCGCTCAGGGAAAAACTCATGCAAGATTTGATTTTTTGACTTCTGATAGAGCTCTTCAATGGTCTCTTCAGGATTCAAAAGCACATGTATATAGTTCTTCATTTCCTGACTTTGTTTATAGCCATCGATTAGTAATGTTATCAACGATTCCTTATCGTAAGATTTTAACGCCTTCTTGATCTCAGGAATCGATAATTTCTTAGGGTTGGTCATTTTTGTATTTCCTTTCGTCCCCAATCTAAATCTTAACCGGGTCTCTGTAATGTCCAAGTATTCATTTTATACCTTTACTTTCTTGCTAGACATTGAATCTTCTTGGAAAGCCAAAACTGTCTATTATACGGCTGAGCCTGGCGACCGTTCCGTTTGCGTGCGCATCCAGCGTAGACTAAGAACCCAGCCGCCTAAAGCGATCAGACTGCCTACCAGAAACGGGGAGTTGATTTGGACATCAAACAAGGCTCCGGCGAGAATCGGCCCGCCGATGTTCCCGAGACTCGTGTAGGAAGCATTCAACCCGGCGACAAGCCCTTGTTCATTGCCAGCAATTCTAGAAAAGTAAGTGCTTATCGCCGGGCGTACAAAATCAACTGCCAGAAAAACAAGCGTTACCGATACAACCATCATCCAATATTGGGCCGAAAAAATTGTCGCAACCATAAAAACAGCCATCACCAGCAAGCAATAGACCGTCAGCTTCTTCTCTCCAATCCAATTGATGAGCCGCCCAAAGAGCGTCAGCTGCATCACAGCGCCGACGATTGCACCGATCATAATTAACCACGCAATTTCATTGGGCGTATAGCTATACTTATGGTCAACAAAAAGTCCTAACACTGTCTCAAATTGGGACAATCCGAGCGAAGTGATCAAGATGATTAACAACCCTGTAAAATAAGGGGTGCGGTAAGATTTGGCAAGCTGTGCGAGTTGAGACTCTTTTCTTCGGTCCATACGTGCCTCTGGAGTAGGCAACTTGCTCTTATCTAGCGACTCTGGCAGAATGCTCATGGAAACAACAGCAGATAAGGCGGCAGCTCCAGCAGCAGCGAAGAAAGGCACTCGCATACCGTACTCGACTAAAAAACCACCGATCGCCGGACCGATGATAAAACCTGTCGAAATCGCCGCATTAATCCAGCCCATTCCCATTCCCCGATCCTCTTCTGTCGTAATATCAACGACGTAGGCCATGACAGCGGGCATAATAAAGGCGACAGATACACCGCCAAGCAGTCTTGAGATAAACAGCAAGACCGCATTCGTAGCCAGGCCAAAAAGCAGCTCAGATACAGCAAAAAGCAGCAGACCAGTGACAATAATCCATTTTCGCCCATAACGATCAGACCAACTGCCTGCATAAGGCGCCACCAAAAATTGAATTAATGAAAATACAGCGACCAGCAGGCCAACAATCGTTCCAGAAATGCCAAGAACGTTCATATACGTCGGCATAATTGGAATAACCAAGCCAACGCCTACAAATCCTATAAAGATATTAAACATGAGCAATAAAATAGCCCCTCTGTTTCTTGTTGCCAGTGCCTTCATCCTACAAATTCCTCCGAATTCTCCTCTTATGACTATCTATACATTCATTCTATATCATTACTATCTACGGAGCTTATTTCCTAAGAGCCTCTTTCATCAGTTGTTCTGGATAGTTTTTCAGCTTTAAAATCGGCGTCCGGTTTAACTGTTTGTTTAATGGCAAAATTGTCATTTCACTCAAGGGCAAATAATCCTCTATCATAAATTTTGTCATCAATACCATATCCGTCATAGATCCGAGAACACTACGATTATACGTCTTTGTAAACGTAATTTGATCGATATGCGCTACATACTTATTAATGAGTTCTTCTTCAAGGTTTTCAAAGCGGAGATTTTCTATTAACGCTTGCGTGAAGACTTCATCAATATTTTGGAAATGGATTTTTTTGACTCCAAACAGAATGAAACAAAATCTTGTTTCATTATTCATAAAAATCACGTTGTTTTTCCTTGCCAGGCGAAATACGTTGGCATGCCAACGATAAAATTCATCACTCGGCGTTGTTGTAATTGGTTCTTCAATAAAGTGTGATAGCTCAAATAATTTTTTTGTACATGAGATAGTGATCATTTTAATTGTCCTTTCTAGTCCCTAATACTCCGTCTCTGTACAATATATCATATCTTTCTTCAAATAATAATGAATCCGGCATCCTGCATTTTCGATCTTTCAGTAGACCTGATAGTAAAATTAACGCCTCGATGCTTAAGGTATCCAGTTTGATAAATCTTTTGGCCGTCTTCTCTACTTCTCTCAATAGGGCTATCCCCTAACCAGATTTTTGATCGTTTATTTACTATGTTTTTGGCATTTTTAATAGATATATTTATTTGGTCCAATCCTCTTTTATGCTCAAGTTGGTTTTTTACTAGCCGCTTTTTTATAAACAATCGACAGCACATCCCATTGCTGCAAACACATGACGGGCTGCTTCATCTGCAGGTACAAAGAACTCAATTCGCGGGTAAGCCTGGTCAGTCACAGCAAGGTGCAGCTGATTGTAGCGTATTGGTCTCCGTTTTGTTGAGGCAGGTTGTTGCACAAGAAAATATTTGGCCGTCTCTAAATCATCCTTTGTCGTCAATGCTTCTTTATTCCAAAACGCTTGAATCTCCTCATACTGATCCATCATTCTATGAAATCGATCATACTTCGGATCGACAAATAAAGCGGGATGCTGTTTCTTAAAGGCTTGAATACCATAAATCGCATGGGATTCCCAGCGAGCCTGCGACTCCTCGTCAAATGTAGAATGGACGCGAATCGGTAACTCAGCATTGAAATGAAGATCAATCATATTAAGGGCATCGGCTGCAAATGAGAAATCAGATAGGTCAAATAGCTCACGATAAGCGTCATTAAAGCCAACGATATCCAGCATATCGGTCACGATCATCGCTGGATAGGGCAAATGATGCATCAGCAATCTGGCTCGATCCAATGCCCGCTCCAATTGTCGACCTGCCATTGGCTGTGGAAGCGGCACATAGCCTGCGGAAAGAAGCAGATCGTTACGTTCTTCGCTCGTGCATTCCAAGTAATCAGCGATATTCAACAATATTTGACGTTCAGGTAAACGTTTTGAACGACCCACCAGCAAATTTTTATACGACCGATAAGCTTCGTCATTTAATTCCTGCTGGGTAAAACGCTTTGTCGTCTGGCGAGAAGCCGTTTGTTGCTGCCGCTGAATGCGGAGCTGTTCAATCTTATGCAGGACGCGCTGCCATTCAACGCTTCGGCTATCTTGATGCGAGCTCTTCATGCGGTATGCTCCTTTCTAGTGAAATAAGTGTAGTTCTACACTTGTACTACAAAATTCTCATGCGTATACTTCACAGCATACCGTTTGCTAAACGACAAAACAAGGAGGTAATGACTTATGATTCGTGCCGTTATTGCTACTCCAAACAATAAGGAATCATTTGTTATTCAAGAAACAAAAGCACCACAACCACAGCTATGGGAGGCTATTGTAGAAGTAAAAGCATTTTCGCTTAATCGCGGTGAAGTCGTCGATGCATTACAACGCAAAGAGAACAGCAGGCCAGGCTGGGACTTTTCAGGGATCGTGCTGCATGAAGCATTAAACGGATCGGGTCCTAAGAAAGGAAGCCGTGTAGTCGGGTTAGTGCCTACAGGGGCCTGGGCAGAACAAGTAGCAGTTCCTACAAGCGCTCTGGCCGAGATCCCCGCCGAAATTACGTTTGAACAAGCTGCTACCTTACCTGTTGCCGGTCTATCTGCTCTATACGCCCTTCGTAAAGGAGGATTCTGTTAGGTAAGCGGGTGTTAATTACAGGTTCAAGCGGCGGGGTCGGTTTATTTACTCATCAGTTAGCTGCCTTGTCTGGCGCTTACTCGATTGGCGTTGCCCGCTCCAATTCGAAAGCGAAACTAGTAGAGACTTTTGGTGCTAATGAAGTCCTAGTCGGAGAAGATGTGACCGAAGCCATTGGTGCGAATGGTCCGTACGATTTTATAATTGACTCCGTAGGTGGGAATACACTTGCTGCCCTTCTCCCACAATTGGTTGCCCAAGGCACTTGCGTTTCCCTCGGCCATTCTTCCTCACCAAACACAACGCTGAACATTCTAGGTTTGGGAGGAAGAACACTTTATAGCTTTTTTCTAGGCGAAGAAATCAACTATCATGCGCCTGAGCAAGACCTTGCCATGCTTGCTCATTTGGTCGCAGCAGGGAAATTACAAACAGTGATCGAGATAAGAGAATCTTGGAATCAGATTAACACTGTGGCTCATCAATTGATAGAACGCCGCTTCACTGGCAAAGCAGTGCTGACAATCTAAACCATTCATCAAGCTAAACTCAAACCTCAAGATGTTGATATTACCTCATTTTCGAGGTTTGAGCTGCCTCCTCTATATCATTGCCCGGAGAGTATGAAGATGATTACAAACGGTTAAGCACTAACACAAAAGGGCATTTCTACATCAGCTCCTCTGTTTTAAACACAGGAATCGGTTCGCCACTAACGCGATTCCATTCTTTGGTATTTATAATTGGGTAAAAATGATGCTAAAACGACTCCATCTTTCATAAACGTCATTGCCAGTTAGTATGATTGAATATAGGCTTTATTCAATCACGATAGTTATGAAAGCGATTACAAATAGAGGAGGTTAGCTAAATGGACTGACAAAAGACTAATTCTCTAAACCAACAGCCGATCATAACGGACACCACCCTCCCCCATTTGCTTAATAATTTGGGAAATCAAAGCCTTTTATTTTGATTTTTTTCAGAAAATATCTTTTCAAATGAAGTCAGAAGCGGTAGACTTTTGGAGAAGAATGTTTTTTAAACATTTCATCATTTTTAGAAGGAGGAGTACACTTGGCTCGAGAACAATGGGGAACAAGAGCCGGCTTTATTATGGCGGCTATTGGATCCGCAATTGGGTTGGGAAATATATGGCGTTTTCCCTATGTAGCTTATGACAATGGAGGGGGCGCATTTTTTCTCGCATATTTGTTTGCCATACTTACAGCAGGGATCCCGCTGTTATTAATGGAATTTTCAATCGGCCAAAAATTTAGAGGATCTTCCCCGCTTTCATTTGCGCGCATCAATAAAAAGACGGAATGGCTTGGTTGGTGGCAAGTCGCGATTTCTTTTGTGGTGGCGACATATTATTCGGTAATTATCGCTTGGGCTCTGTCCTATATGGTGTTTTCATTTAATCAAAGTTGGGGCAGCGACACCCAAGGTTTCTTTTTAGGGGACTACCTTGAAGCCACTGAAGCGGGTGTGCTTGGTGGATTGAATGGCAATGTGTTAATTCCGCTTATCATTGTATGGGCAGGCGTATTTGTTATCATGTTAGCTGGTGTAAAAAAAGGCATCGAATGGGCAAACCGCATTTTTATTCCTTTACTTGTTGTGATGTTTTTAGCAATTGTTGTACGTGCCCTCACATTAGAAGGTGCTGTTGATGGATTGGATGTCTTTTTCCGACCTGATTGGCAAGCGTTAGCCCAACCTGGTGTTTGGGTTGCCGCCTATGGGCATATTTTCTTTAGCCTTTCAATTGGCTTTGCAATTATGATTACTTATGCAAGCTACTTGCCTAAGAAAGAAGATTTAAACAATAGTGCGTTTATTACTGCTTTTAGCAACGGAAGCTTTGAGCTGCTTGCCGGCATCGGCATTTTTGCGACGCTTGGTTTTATGGCTGGTAATCTTGGCGTTCCTGTGGCAGAAGTGGCAACGAGCGGCATTGGTCTAGCCTTTATCGCGATTCCTGAAATCATTAATACGATGCCGGGGTTCAATGGCTTGTTCGGCGTCTTGTTTTTCGGATGCCTCGTATTGGCCGGTATTACGTCGTTGATTTCGATTACAGAAACATATATAGCTGGCGTACAAGACAAATTCAAAGTATCACGAACGAAATCGGTTATCGTTGGCGGCGGTTTATCGGCAATCATTTCGTTGTTGTATGCGACTCGCGGTGGCATTAACGTGTTAGATGCCGTCGATAACTTCATTAACCAGTTCGGCATTGCATTTGCTGGCCTTGTCTCTGTCATTATCGTTGCTTGGATTTTGCGCAAGCTCGATTTCTTGCAAGGACATATGAATGAAGTGTCTGATTTCCGTATTGGCTCATGGTGGAAATTTAGCTTAATGTTTATTACTCCCCTCGTCCTTGGCGCCAATTTTGTTCTTGCGTTAATTAATAACATTCGCGCTCCTTATGAGGATATGCCCCTTTCTTTCTTAGCTGTTTCAGGTTGGGGCGTTGCCGGTGCGGCGCTCGTTGTTGGTCTTTTACTAAGCCTGATTAAATGGCCTCCAGGCAAATTGGAAGCTTATAAGAAGGAGGGTGGACAATGAGTGGAAGCGCCATTGTCATGATGATTCTTGGTATGGTTATTCTATGGGGTGGTATGGCGGCAAGCATCACCTATGCGTACATTGTCTCCAAACGTCGCAAAAAGACAAACTAGCCTATGTGATGAAGACAGCGCGTGTCTTGCGCTGTCTTTTTTGGTTTTTCGTGGTCAATAAAGAAAGATTATTTGGACAGACTAGGCCCATAAGCAGATTGCTGGTAACATTCTCTGTCCGTCTGTACAATAGAAGGAAACATCTAGCGGAGGTGAGCTTATGCCTACAGAAGAAGAAAGAAACGAAACGAAAGAACGGGTAATGGCGCAGTTAGAAGAAGTGATTGACCCTGAACTTGGTATTGACATTGTCAATCTCGGCCTCGTTTATGGCATTGAACTTGACGATGAGTTAAACGTGACTGTAGAAATGACGCTGACAACCATGGGCTGTCCACTCGCGGGAACGATTCAAGCGGACGTGAAGCGTGCCCTTTCAGAATTACAAGAACTTGGGGAGATTGGAAAAGTCGATGTGAATATCGTTTGGAGTCCGCCCTGGTCGAAAGATAGAATGTCACGTTATGCAAAAATTGCCCTTGGCCTTCCTGATTAAACCGTACTTTTTCGCTTAATAAGAAAGGCATGGCTTTTGCCGGACGAAATAAGACCCACGTTATGTGACAACAATTAAAAAAGAATAAAGTCTTTGCAATAAAGATTGCCTTAAACCGCCATTTGCTGCAAACTAACACTGTATCCACTACAACAAATGGAGGTCGGCCATATGTATACCCTTGCTCGTTTGCATGACGGCTCGGTAACTGTCCTTCACAGCCAGCGCTATTGCCCCATCAAGGCTTTTACTGATGTGATGGCAGCAAAAGAATTGGCTCGACAAGTACATGCCCGTTTAAGCGATAGTGGCAAATGGCATGTGTTGAAAGTGGGAACAACAACAAAGGAACACCGTTCATAAGCAGGCCCCCCTCCTGCTTATTTTTTTTGGTCGCCTACTGCGAAAAACTCCGTTTTGCCCGTGTTTGTTTGGGCGCAATGGAAGCGAGCAAAAGGCCAAGCAACAGCAACGCAATGCCGCCCCATGAGTAAAAGGAGAGCGACTCCCCAACAAGGCTGACTCCTAGAAGGGCCGCAGTAAGCGGTTCGGCTAATGCAAGCGTTACGGCAAGAGAGCCTGGAATTTCTTTTAGTCCTTTTGTGAATAGCATGTAGGCCAAACCAGTCGCAATTAGTCCTAAATGCAAAACAACAAGCCCATTTTGCCATTGAAGCAGCCAGCTGACCTCAAATAAAAAGAACGTTGGCAACAATACGATCGCGCTAAAAGAAAATATGAATGCCACGACGACTTCAGGCTCTCCTTTGGCTACAAGCCCTTTGCTTGCTAATGTATAAGCGGCAAAGGAAAGCCCTGCCCCTATAGCAAACAAAAGCCCCATCGGTGTCACAACTACGGACTGATCGCCAGCGGTCATTAGCAACACACAGCCAGCGATTGCCATGGCAGTTGCTTGCATCCACCGCTTTCCTGGAATCCGCTTAAAAAAAGCCCATTCCAGCAAACCTGCTACTATTGGTGCGCTCCCAATGGCGATAACCGTTCCCGCCGCAACACCAGTCATTGACACAGCCGTAAAAAAGAACGGTTGGTAGGCAGCCATGGCCGCAACACTCACAAAAAATGGCCATTTCGGCCACCCCTTTATATTTAGCGATTTGCCAGTCAAAATAGCAAACATGAGTAAACTAATTCCCCCGAGCAATAGCCGCGCAGCCCCCACTACTAACGGATGGGCGCCTGTTAAAAACGCTTGAGCTGTCCCGGTTGTTCCCCATAACATCGCAGCACATAGCACAAAAACAATCGCCATCGGCATCGTCCATCGCTCCAATTCTGTCTTAGGTAATAATCGCGTTGGCCAGACACGCTATTTCGAGCAGTCCTGCTTATGCCAAGCAAAACGAGCACATCTTGTTCGTCTGCAAATAGTTTGTTGAAGCTAGTTGGTTCACACGCTTCGATGCGCTACGTGTTTCCTGATAACAAGATATGGAGGCCAGCCTCGTTCCCGTCTGTTAAAAACAGCTGCAAACCAATGGCTAGCCTTGTTCGTGTCTTAAGCTAAGTCAACATTGTGATAAACTTGTTGTACATCTTCCAAGTCTTCAATTGCGTCAATCATTTTTTCAAACTGTGCTTGCACATCCTCTGAAAGCGTCACTTCGTTGTGGGCAATCATCGAAAATTCGGCAACAGAAAACTCCTCTATTCCGGCGTTTCGGAACGCTTCTTGGACAGCATGAAACTGGTCTGGTTCTGCGTAAACAATCACCGTGTCATCTTCTTCAATGATGTCTTTGGCGTCAACATCGGCGTCCATTAAAATCTCTAGTGCTTCATCGGCTGTTTTGCCTTCAAAACCGATCACAGCTACTCTGTCAAACATATAGGCGACTGAACCACTGACACCCATGTTTCCGCCATTTTTCCCAAAAGCAGCGCGAACGTCTGACGCGGTGCGGTTGACATTGTTTGTTAAGGCGTCGACAATCACCATTGCCCCGTTTGGCCCAAACCCTTCATAACGACGTTCCTCATAACTTTCATCAGAGCCGCCTTTCGCCTTCTCAATGGCGCGGTCAATGATTGACTTCGGGACATTGTACGTCTTCGCCCGTTCTAGTACTGCTTTTAAAACTTGGTTTAATTCAGGATCAGGCTCCCCTTGTCTAGCAGCTACATAAATTTCACGGCCAAATTTGGCGTAAATCCGGCTTGTATTGGCGTCTTTAGAAGCTTTTTTTTCTTTAATGTTATTCCATTTACGGCCCATATCGGTACCCACTCTCTTTCCCTTTTTCAATTCCAGGCCACAGCGCTGGTTCTCCACGTTATTATAACGCATAATGACCGACTTGCATAAGCAGAAGTGGTGAATTAGCCCAGTGTCTTTTCATTGTCGGCAATGCCACTTGCTTGAAAAAAGTATCGTTCCACTATCGATAGGAAGACCGAAAAAGCTAGTTGGACGAGACCGAGCAACTAGCTTTAAAACAGTCCAATTATTCATTTAGCTGCAAATCGAGGCGTAGTTCTATCGGACAGTGATCGCTGCCTAAAACCGATGAATGAATAGAAGCGTCGGCAAGATAAGGCACCAACGCCCTGGAAATAAGAAAATAATCAATGCGCCAGCCAATGTTACGGGCTCGGACATTGGCCATGTACGACCACCATGTAAAGGAATCCTCATCATCAGGGTAAAAATGGCGAAATGTATCAATAAACCCTGCCTCGAGCAGTTTGCCAAACTCGGCTCTTTCTTCATCCGTAAAACCTGAATTGCCGATATTCGCTCGGTCGTTTCGAACATCAATCGGCTGGTGTGCGACATTGAGATCACCACAGAAAACAACTGGTTTTTGTGCCGCCAATAGAGTCAAGTATTCCCTAGCTGCTTTCTCCCACTGGAGCCGGTATGGCAGCCTGCTTAAGTCCCGTTTGGCATTAGGGGTATACATCGTTACGACATAGTAGGTCTCAAACTCAAGGGTGATGACGCGCCCTTCGTTATCTGGAAAATGATCGCCGATTCCATATGTGACAGACAGCGGAGAGTGTTTAGTAAAAATCGCTGTTCCTGAATAGCCTTTACGCTCCGCATCGTTCCAGTATTGTTCATAACCAGGCAACTCAAGCGAGATTTGCCCTTTTTGCAGCTTTGTTTCTTGTAAACAAAACACGTCTGCATCCACTTGATGAAAAAAATCTAAAAAGCCTTTTTTTACACATGCGCGCAGGCCATTGACATTCCACGATACGAATTTCATAGTTTTTGTACTCCCTCTCTCTTTATCCAGTGCCCAGTGTAGCATAGGTGAGAGAAAACCAGTACTGTTTTGCTTACGTGAATTTGAACGCTTTTTCTAAACGTTGACGGGAGTATTTGCCCATTGCATCTACTGCTCAGTCCGTAAGTTAACACCTAATTGGTAATCGGTTTCCATGACCTCCTTAGGCACCATGCTTCCTCCTGTCGCCCAGACAAGATGAGTCGCTGCACCGGTATATAACCCTCTCTTTTCAAGCTGTACAGGGCCGTATAATCCCGCAACTGCTGATGGTTCCAAATAGAGGCCTTCTGCATCAGCGAGATCGGCGAGGAGTGTATAGAGCATCGAGTCGGCGATTGTATAGATGCCCTCAAGCAATGGAGCCATCATGCGGCCAACAAAGCCAGACGGCCTCCCTACCGCAAGACCGTCGGCTGCTGTTTGGTTGTCGATTCCAAAGTCTTGGACAGAGACGTGATGGTGCTTTCCAGTTAACATACCAATTAACATACATGGCGAATGGGTAGGCTCCGCAAAAAAACAGCGGATCGCGTCGCCGAAAACGAGCTTCAAGCCGAAAGCAACCCCTCCAGGACCTCCGCCAACGCCACAAGGAAGATAGACATGGAGTGGTTGGTCTTTTGTGACGGCAATTCCCTTTTCCTGCAATTGTTCTTTTAAGCGGAATGCGGCAACAGCGTACCCTACAAATAGATCGATTGAATGTTCGTCATCGATAAAGTAGCTGTTCGGATCGGCGTCTGATTCTTTCCTCCCTTCTTCGACTGCCTTGCTGTAATCGGCGGAATGTTCGACCACACGTACGCCTTTTTCTCGCAACATGTCCTTTTTCCATTGCTTTGCATCGGCTGACATGTGCACCGTCACGCGAAAACCTAGCTTTGCGCTAATGATGCCAATGCTCAACCCTAAATTCCCTGTTGATCCAACAACAATGGCATAAGAAGAAAAAAACGATTGGGTCGCGTCAGTGGCGATCAATGAATAATCGTCTTGTTTAGTGAGAATTTGTTGTTCCACTAACAAGCTTTCCGCATGTTTCAACACTTCATAAATACCGCCCCGCGCTTTAATGGACCCTGAAATAGGCAGCGCGTGATCGCCTTTCAGCAAAAGCCGGCCTGGCACGCTTTGGCCAAATCGTTGTTCAAGCTTGTGCTTCATTGTGGCAATGTCGATAAGCGGCGACTCGATCAAACCCCCTGCCCCTTTCGTTTCCGGAAACACGCTTGCTATGTATGGGGCAAAGCGCCGCAACCGCTGTTCTGCTTTCTTTACGTCCTCTTCCTTTAAAGGAAGGCGTGCTAGCCCTTCGCTTGCAGGCTGCCTGTTCGGATTGGCCCACCACACTTCCTTTGTTGATACAATCTGTTGTAAGAGTGGGTAAGCTTCCAACCATTGCTCTCGGTTTTTGCCTGCTATGTCCACGTTTATCCCTCTCCTTTTTTCTTTAACTTTAGCACATTTAAGAACGATCCAGCTGGGGATATTCCCCGTTGTAAATGCACATCGTAAATGGGAACAACACTTTTGCACCACCGAGGATTTAGGAACATAAAAGGGAGGATCAACATGAAACAAGCTGTTTTTTTAGACCGTGATGGGGTCATAAACGAAGTATTATCCAAGCGTGTCAAATTCGTCAACGATGCAAACGACTTCCACTTGCTAGATGGTGCGGCCGAAGCGATTCGCTTCTTTAACAAAGCTGGCTTTCTCGTCTTTGTTGTTACCAACCAAGGCGGCATTGGACTTGGCTACATGAAAGAAAAAAAGCTCGAGCGTATCCATGAAAAAATGGAGGCCGACTTAAAAGCGCACAGGGCAACAATCGACGATATTGCTTATTGCCCCCATAAACCTAATGAAGGATGTCCTTGCCGTAAACCCAAAGCCTATTTACTCGAAAAACTAGCAGAAAAACATCATGTTGACTTGCCTTCGAGTGTCATGGTAGGCGACCGCGAGCCAGACATTCGCGCGGGCCAAAAGGCAGGCTGTCAAACGGTCTTAGTTCACGCACGCACAGAGGATGATTTCCAAGCAGACGCACGCTTCCCGGACTTGCGCGCCGCCGTTCCATGGATCCTTGCCCAAAAGAGAACTGCAGCCCGTTAAAGCAGCTCTTCTAATGTATCACTCTACATGGGGACTGTTTTCCATTTCATTAATTGCTGCAAGTCTTGTTCTAATACGTGAAACGGATCGTTCCCGAACCATTCAAGCGATACATTGACGCCGTCCAATTGATTGGCCGACAGAAAAGATTCATAATCAACGCACCCATTAAACAGCCGGGCCATTCCCTCTCTAGACCCGGCAGCGGCATAGACGTTTTCCGGTGCAAATACATCTAAGTCTTCTGGCGAGCGAATGTTTTTTACATGCAGATGGCGAATATGAGGCTGTAATTGTTTGAACGCACCGTTTACATCCGCTCCGCTTTCCCATACATGAAGGACATCAAAATTGATTGCTAACCCTGGGTGATCGACTTCCGCCACCAGTTGCAGCGTGGACGGGACTGTATCACATAACGTATGGGGATGCGTTTCGACCAACACATAGTGACCTTTGTCGAAAAAGTAGTCACAAAGACAAGCTAATCGTTTAACAAGATAGGCTCGTTCTGCTTTTGTCGTTTCCTTGCTTCCCTTTGTACCGGCAAATGTGCGGATGTGGTTCGTATTCCATCTCGTCAATAGAAGCGATGCCTGTTTAGCAGCCTCTATTAATGTATTCCATTCCTCATAAAGTGGAAAGTAATCGCTTACCATTGGTACGATAAGGCCATGTTTTTTAAGCCAGTCGCCATTGTAGGATGGAGTGGCAAGCAAGTGGCGGGCATGAGGGGCCCACAATTCAATTCCATCGACATGGTGCGCCTTCGCCCAATCGGCAAGCTGGTCGATCGACACTAATGCATGGCGAAAAGAAATGGTACAAATCGACACATTCATGCGTTCACCCCCCTAGTCTTTTCTTGTAATGGTTTCCATTCCCTAAAATAATCGTATAGACTGTGTTTGATTCGCCTTTCCCGTAGATCTTGTTTTTCCAGTTGTGCAAGCACCGCTTGGTAGTCCTGCTCATGTTTGGTTCGAGAAAGCTTCATTGCCCGGTAATGAATCGTCGTATAGCCTTTCGCCAATTTCTCGATTTCATCGCACCACTCTTCAAACTCAGCTTCCTTAAAGCCAAGCTCCTTCCAAAAGTAAGCAAACGCATGTTCATACGCATATTTGCGGATCGCCAGCACAGGCAACTGTTTTAAAGCTACGTCAAGCGCTGAAAAACGCGCCTTTTCACTTCCATTCACATAGGCTTCAACAATCGTTCGTACCCCTTCAGTAAGGGGATTCGAATGCAACTTCATGCATGTTTGGAAATAGGCCTCGACTGTTTCTGGCGTCGGATGATGGATTCGTTTCGCATCAAAATAAAAGCCACCGCCTACGTCAGGGGAACGGATCGCCTCTAAAATCCGCTCTTTTTCTACGACGCCTTCCCAACGGTAGTCGGGATCGAGCATAAGCCATTGGCTTTCCGTGTCTGTTTTCTCTAACAACACATAGTGGGGGAACGGTTTTTGGTGGAATTTATTTTCCCGTTCTGGCAAAAGCGCCAAATCAAGCATCACCATCACGTTGCGAAAAGGAGGCCTCGTTTCAAGCAACGTTTCAAGCGTGGCGATATTGGCCTCTTTCGTTTGCTCCTTTTTATACCACTCGTGCATGTCGATTCCGTACAAATGACGATACCAGTTTTTCAAAAAGGAATGGTCGATTTTTTCGGAATGATAAGCTAAAGCATACGAATCGTTGATAACAAAATCAGCATCCCACACACCAAAATAATAAGGACGATGGTCAACGCCTCTTTTTTTAAGAACTTCACATATGCAACTGACAAAACAGTGGACTTTAATCATAAAGCGGCTCTTCCTGTTTGTCGGCAACAAACGCAGCCAATGCGCCGACTGTGTAAAATGCTTTTATATCAATGTGCTCATCTGGGATGGCAACGCCATATTTCATCTCTAATTCAAGCAAAAGCTGCAAAATCATAATGGAGTCAAGCGCCAGATCTTCGTTCATTCGCGCGTCTTGATGAAACTGTTCAAGCGTTGGCACTTTTAATTCATGATCTAAAATCGTGTAAATCGCATCCATAGCTTCCTTTTTCGTCATCCTTTTGCTTCTCCTAACTTTACGCGGCTTATTTTTCCGTTCGCGTTTTTTGCAATCTCTTCAACGATGGTGATTTCATGTGGAACTTGATGGGGCGCTAGCCTACTTATGCAAAAGCTCCGCAATTCATGAAGGGATGGCGTTTCTGTCCTAGCAGACACTTGCGCGCAAACACGCTCTCCTGCATAGGAATCTGCCTTTTTATAGACGACGGCATCTTCTACGCTAGGATGTTCGCGCAATACGTGTTCGACTTCGTGGGGGTAAACATTCAATCCCGCGACATTAATCATGTCGTCCAGTCGTTCCCGAAAGCAAAGAGTTCCATCTTGATCGATGTAGCCAAGATCGCCTGTGTTGATTGTGCGGCTGCCAATGGTGACTTGAATCTCGCTAGGATTGTCTCTCGCCGTCCCTGCTTTTGCCTGTACATGGCGAAGGGGCACGCCCAATTCTTCAGAAAAACGAAGTGGCATAGCAATGCTAATACAGCCAGCTTCCGAGCAACCATATTGTTGCAGCAGCATTTGGCTGTTTGATTGGATTAAGTGAAACCATTCCTCTGGCAAGCGTGTTCCCGAGGTCATGACGGACTGAAGCGTTTTCCCATTGCTTAGCTTTGCCAATGCGTACAGAAGTGGCGGGGCACCATACAACAAATGGTTTGGATAATCGGTTAGTTTTTTAAGTATATATTTTGGGTTTTGCGCTGTTAACACAACTACATCCTTATCCTGGGACAGTCCGGCTAACACCCCACTAATGAGTCCATAGGAATGGGTGACTGGACAGGCAACCACGACCGTATTGACGTCCACACGAGCCATACGCTCGGCGTAAGCGCCTAGCTCCTCATCAATCGATGACCAACTGCGCTCCAATTGTTTTGGTACCCCGGTCGTGCCTGAACTAAACTGGACAAGCCCTGGAGGAAAGGGATTGACCGGGTTTGAGAGCGTCAATGGAGCTTCAAACGAATGAAAGAATAAGTAAGAACAACGAGCTTGCGCGGCAATTTTCTTCGCTGCAGCAAGAGGCGTACTTGGGTGGATCGGTACTAAACTGCCGCCTCTTTTTTTGACGTATAACAGGAGCGCAATCCATTTTTCAATTTCTTGTGGGCAGACAGCAATCCGCCATTTTTCGGCTGTTTTCCAGATCGAGTGCTTAGCAAACTGTCGTTCGTACTGCTTCAAATCATCTTTTGTGTAGGTGCTATCATTTACAGCTAACATGAACGGCTTTCCCTCCCAAGTTCATTGTTGACCAAATGGCGACAGTTCTCCTTCCCTGTCACCTTGCTCGTTAGCAGTGACTCTGTAGCGATAACAGGAGCAGCTAACCGTAAAGCTTGCAAACGCTCTGGCGGTACGAGTTCCCTAGCAGCGTAATCACGGATGACGCAGTCGACCAATGCCCAAAATTGCTTCTCGCTGAAGTGGAAATGTTGTTCCAGTTGCCACGATAGTTCTGTGAGCTGATAAACAAAAACTGTATCCATCACTAGTTCCCTTAGTGCTTCAAGGGAAGACATCCAATAAAACTCGTCGGTTTTGCCTGATTGAAATGCTTGATGCAATGTGGAAAATTGCGGAATCCAAGCACGATTTTTTACAAAACTCTCTTTGTATTCGATACTTTCATGAAAGTCGCGCAAAATCACGCGTTTTGGCCACCCCTTTTCAGTCACAAGGATGACGTTTTGCCCATGTGCTTCGAGGGCGATTCCATGTTCAGCTAGGAAATGGATGACAGGGATTACGCTTATTCTGAACAACTGCATAAGCCACGCCTCTATCCCAAACCGCTCTAAAAAAGGGGCGATAAACAACGCGCCGTCTTCTTCTAGCAATGGTAAGGCGTTCATTGGAATCGCCTGCTCCCCTGGCCTCAGTTTGGAGGACACGCTTTCGCGCCAAATACAACCGATCTGGCCGAGGATCGCTTTGTTCCATTGTTTGCCTTTAGGTTCGTATGCCACCCCTGCATACTCCGCTAGGCGCTCAACGCCGATTTCGTCTTTTAAAAACGGGTCACTGTCAATGATGCGTTGTAGCCACACAGAAATGGCTGGAGCCGCAGCAATCAAATGAGGCGGGATTGTGCGAACTGAAGAGGTATTGACGACATTTAGCGGCAATTTTAATTGTGCTTTCGTTCCATGCTTGACATTCATGACGGTTCTTAGAGATTGAGTCGCACAATATGTATCGCCAAATTGGCCTAAGTACAACACGTCCCTCCTTTTGATCGCTTGTTGAAGCAAATGTTCATTAAGCGCTTGCCATTGCCACGGATGAACAGGGACAAACTCGTATTCACTAAGTTGGCCGCCCGCTTCAGCTAATGCTTTTACGAGCGCTTGCCAGACAGAAGTGCCTAATTCCTGCTGCAAAAAGCAACCTGCTTCCTGAGGATAATGGACAATCGCATCTTGTTTGCGGACGCCAAGCCAGACAAGCTGAAATGATTGTTTTGCTTCTGGCCCATAACGATAATGGTCGTCAAATGAAAATCCTTTCCGTGCTTTAAAACAAGGATGGTAGGGATGGCCTTCGATTAGCGCTGCTTCCAATTGCTCACAAGCCAATCCCCTTCTCGATAATGTCTTTCTAAGCTTCATTTCATTCCAATCACTTAGCTTTATTGTTTGAAAGAGTTCTTCCATTAACGCTTGTTTTCTCATTTCTTCGGCAGTCAGTTCATTGACGATTTCCTCTATCTTCGCCAGTCGCACCTGGCGTTCGCCTATGAGTCGGTACGGCCCTTGCTGCAACCGGATCCGTCCAAAAGCAGACCGCTTTCCTGTGCATCGGAACAAATACGAACGACCGTACACGGTAAATACCGTATCGCCATTGTTTTTATTTGTTTCCTTAATGTCCAGCAACCTTTCAAATAGAATTGCTTCCATCAATTGGCGTCGTACACGCGATGCCGCCTTAGAACGTGGGGCTGCCTGCATGTGCATAGGCGACACCTTCCTTTTTGCCCGTGCTTTTAAACGGGTTTTTAATTGAGGTATAGACTGCTTGTTCTAACTCTTCGGCTAATTCATCGACATCGTGGAAGCGCGTCAGTAAATTTGCTTTGCAAGCAAGCTGTTCGTTTCGAAGTAACCCTTCCACAAAGCGCTTGCCTGCTCCTACTAAAGTAACCTCCATTTCAGCAAGCGCTGAACGCAACACTTCAAGTAAAACGGCTTCTTCCTGGAGACCGTCAACACCAAAACGGCAGATTAGCGAAAACACTTGGTTCAAGATCAAATAATAAGCAAATCGGTCGTCAATGAGGGCATCGTTGTAAAACAGTCCTTCGGCTTCCTTTAATTTAGGCTCTTTTGCCAACAGAACGTCTTTATAAGAATTTGCCAAGTAATAGCCTTGATTGTCGCGATAATAAAAAGCGCTCGGGTAGCCGTTATAAATGTTGAGTAGGCTATTTTGTTGGTGTGCTTCAAGTGCCAAACCAAGTTCATCATACAAATGGATAAGTGGCTGAACAGCCACATCAATATAATGTTTAAACCAATGAAGGCTAACTGTGGAAACTGGTAGGCATTCGCGTACCGCGATCTTTTTTATTAAGCTCGCAAGCTTTGAATGGTAGCCAGGTAATGGATCTTGAGTAAGAGCAGCAATAGAAGTGACGCCGGCGCCGCCATCTTGAAAAGGATTTTCACGAATGATCGTTTCAAACCCGCTTTCTTTTATTCCAGGCAAGCGTACCGTCATATAAGCTGGATCCCTGATCATGTGAAATCCCTTATTTATCCGGAGCGTCTTCGAGTGGCGGAGCAACGTTGCTACCAACATTCCTGCCTGAAGCTCATGACGCCGGTTCAATCTGAGTGAGTTGGTGACTTTTACGGGAATCGAAAACTTATACATCCATTTTCCTGATCCACTTGTAACCGTTCGTATCGAAGAGGTTGCGCTAAAAAGCTTTCCCGCTTGTCCTATGTCTTTTATCAACCCTTGCTCCATTGCCTTTAGAACAGAAGTTTGCTTTAGCAAGTATTGGGCTTGGAGCGGATGCATCGGAAAGACAACCCAATTTTGATTGCCTTTATTTTGAAATGTCGGAGTGCCAACGTCTTGTGCCACCAATTCACAGGCGCTGCTCTCAAACAACGAGCCGTGTTCAACAAGGTCATGGTGGACAAGAAAATAATGGAGCTGAAACCGTCCTTTTAGCTCAGGCGCATATAGTGAATGTTGCCAGTAAGCCATACCTTGCCTACTTTTCGGTGTTGGATGGAGCCAATGGCCATATAAAAGCGACTGTTCCGAATCAATAAAATCTTGTTTACATTCGTATAGGTTTTCCCCGTCTTTTTGACGCACATCGATATAGGAGTGCATCGTTTGAAGACTATCAATCATGCGCAACAAGCATTCTTCAATACAAGAGCTTCGCATTTCCGGAGTTGCTTTTGCTTGTGCATGCAACTCTTGTATAAGCAAAAGCATAGCTGAAAAAGGCTCTTCTTGGTGCCACTTTCCTCTTTGCTTAACTTGAAAAACATCCCCAAACGTGTGGCGACCGACAAGGGATCTGTAAAGCACATCGATCCATAACGTTGTTTTCTGCTTTGGCAAATGTAGTTCCATGATGAAAGGGCCGTGCATCTTTTGTTGTAATTCGACTTCATCTACGCTTGTTAATGCCTTCATGCACCCTGTCCCCGTCTCACGAATAAAGCTGTTTACAAACGCTTGAAATGACGCACTTTCGGCAATATGTTTCGTTGATGGAGCCATGTTTTCATCCCTTCTGGAAATCCACTGAGATTTATTCTCAATTGAGTTGAAAAAAAACGGGTTTCCCCGTTAGAGGTTGTCGACAAAGTCGATAACCTCCCTCAGACTGATAGAAAACGCTTGTCAAACGACGAAGTATGCGAGCGTTTGTCTACAGTTTGAAACGGGTTTCCCCGTTATACATGTACAGCAACCAGTTCATCGCCTCTTTTTTAACGTACCAGTAGCCCATTAGCTTTCATGTTTAACAGGTTTGCGAGACGATTTGCCAGCTAAGTGGTTGTATACTTTTTGGTTGGAATCAATGATAAATGAAGGTTTAGGCTTGCCACGATTGGCACGATGGCCAGCCAGATGGGCATCACTTTTTTCCCAAGCCTTCCACGACTCTTCTGAATCCCAGCGAATCAGCACTAAAATTTCTTCTTGGCCTTTTCGTGGTTTTTGTTTCATTACTTGTAAATCAATAAACCCTGGCTGCTCTTCAATGATTCCGTCAGCAGCGAATTTTTCGACCATCTTGTCTCCATGTCCTTCTTCGACAATGAGCGTTTTCGTTTGCAAAAAAAAACATTGAATCCCTCCTCATCTTCTCTATTCCCATTATATTGATAACGATTCTCATTTTCAACTGTTTTTTTTGAAATTGCTTCCATTTGCTCATCACAGATCGACTCCGATTACGAACACTAGCCCCTTGTCTTCCACTGTTATCCTAAAAACATATTGTCATTCCTATCATCTTTGCTTCCTTAAAACGTGACAATCGTCCTAGTTACATAAAAAAACACGCGCGTATCGCACGTGTTTAAAACACCGTAAGCCCTATTTCCAAATCTTCGGCCAGATCTTCAAAGTCTTCTAAACCAACAGACAAACGAACGAGTGTATTTGTAATGCCAAGGGCACGCCGCCTGTCTTCTGGGATTGAAGCATGGGTCATTTTAGCTGGCAATGAAATCAGGCTTTCGACCGCTCCGAGACTCTCTGCTAAAGTAAAATAGATCGTTTTGTTTAACACATTGTCAGCAATTTCTTCACTCGCAGCCTCAAAGGAAAGAATGCCGCCAAACCCTCTCGCTTGCAAAGCATGCGTCGCATGGCCAGGATGTTCAACTAAACCTGGATAGTAAATCCGGCTGACATTTGGATGGCCAAGCAAAAATTTCACGAGCATACGGGCATTCGTTTCGATTTCTTCCATTCTTACACCGAGCGTTTTGATGCCCCGCATCAATAGCCAACTGTCAGTTGGGCCAAGAACAGCGCCTGTCGCATTTTGAATAAAAGCGAGCGTTTCAGCTAGTTTTTCGTCTTTAACAACTACCGCTCCTGCAACAACGTCACTATGGCCGCCTAAATATTTCGTAGCGCTGTGGACGACGATATCCGCTCCTAATACAAGAGGATTTTGCCAATAAGGAGTGGCAAACGTATTATCAACAATAAGAAGCAATTCTTCTGCTTGAGCATAGCTGGCCAGTTTCCGTATATCCGTTACTTTCAGCAATGGATTTGTTGGCGTTTCAATAAAAATCGCTTTCGTTTTGCTTGTTTTTGCCCTTGCGACGGCCGTTTGATCCTCCGTATCGACAAAAGTGGCTTCAATCCCTTCCCTTTGCAAAATCTTTGTAAATAGCCGGTATGTTCCGCCATACACATCATCGGTTACAATGATATGATCACCTGATGAAAAAAGCTTCATCACTGCGGTGATCGCAGCCAATCCTGAGGCAAAGGCAAACCCATGGGTCCCGCTTTCTATATCAGCAAGCAAAGACTCAAGCGCATGGCGCGTCGGGTTGCCCGTTCGCCCATACTCATATTGAAAGTTGCCAATTCCTTTTTGTTTAAATGTGCTGGCTGGATGGATCGGTGGCGTGACTGCGCCTGTTTCAGCATCCATTCCAATGCCACCATGGATAAGCTGTGTCTTTTTCCTCACAAAGGTTCCTCCTCATAAATGCCTTTGCTCAAATACCGTTCCGCCCCGTCAGGAAAGACAGTGACGATGTGGGCACCTTCGTCGGCCATTTCAGCCTCTCGCAAGGCAGCTTCAAGAGCAGCACCTGAAGAACTGCCGACAAGCACACCTTGATGTTCAGCAAGTTCGCGTGTCCGCTTAAACGCTTGGTTGTCTGAAATCGTATAAATGGCTTCAAATAAAGACGTGTCTACAAAGTCTGGGATGAATTCCATCCCAATCCCCTCAGTCCGGTGCGGCCCTGGCTCCCCGCCATTTAAAATCGAACCCTCTGGTTCTACCACAACAGTTCGAATGCCTGGAATCACTTCTTTTAAATAAGCGGCTGTTCCTGAAAACGTCCCCCCTGTTCCAGCGCCTGCCACAAAAACATCAATTTTTCCGTCAAGCTGGTGAACCATTTCTGGTCCAAGCGTCTCATAATAAGTGAGTGGATTCGCTTTATTGCTGAACTGCTGCGGACAATAAGCATCATCAAGCTCTTGTTCTAACGCTTTTGCTTTTGCGATTGCCCCCTTCATCCCACATTCACTCGGTGTATGGACAATAACAGCTCCGAGTGCGCGCATCAGCTGCTGCTTTTCGACGCTAAATGCCTTTGGCACGACACAAATGACCTTTACATCCGTGCCAATAGCTGCGAGCGCAAGGGCAATCCCTGTATTTCCAGCCGTTGGCTCAATTAATGTCCCCTTCGGTGTAATTTTCCCGGTGGCGATTGCTTCCTTGAGGAGTTTGACGCCTAAACGGTCTTTAATGCTTCCTCCAGGGTTTGTATACTCCAATTTCGCAAATAAACGCACACGGCGCGGGAGCGGAAAGGCCGTCAGTTCAAGCATGGGTGTTGAACCTATGAGTTCATGGATATGGCGGTACACTTCCACCATCTAACCACCTCGTTTGCAATGCCGTTTATTCCAACGTATGTCGTGAATTTGGATTGGTGCCTACTTTTGAAGAAGAGGAAAAAGCGCCGCCAGAACACATGGGCAGCGCTTATAGTGGGCCTATAATGAAACAAGTTGTGGGTAAATTTCCGCCAATAGTCGGTACGAATGGAGGCGATCACTAAGCTCAGGCGCATGCGTCAACACCATCAACTCATCAACATGAAGCTCATTAGCAATGGCATCAAGGCGTTCTTTCACATGCTGTTTGTCGCCCACAATAGCTGTTGATGGCACATTCATTACAGCAGCACGGTCTTCTTCGTTCAACTGGGAGAGAAAATAAGCCGTTTCCGCCTCAGTCGGGATAGCGACCATCATCCTCCCTTGTTGATTGGCTGTTTGCCATAGCCTCACAGAGCGGTAAAGCTGCCTCGCTTTTTCGTTCGATTCCGCGCATAGCACAAACACACAAGCAATTGGCTTTGTAGCCTGATTCGCACGCTTCCGATAGTGGGCAATGACATCTTGACCGTTTTGATCATCCATAAAATGGCCATAAACATACTGGAGGTTATGTTTAGCCGCTAAGGCAGCGCTCTTTTTAGACGTTCCAAGCATATACACCGCCGGCGGTTCATAAGGAAGAGGCACAGCTTGTAAGGAAGCGTATTTATGCCCTTCCGGAAAATCACGGTTAAGAAAGTGCATTAGCTCCGTCATACGCTCGTCCATCGTATGAATGCGTTCGATAAAGTTGCCAGAAAGGGCTTCCGCTGCCTCAGCCGAACCCCCTGGCGAACGGCCCAAGCCAAGGTCGATCCGCCCTGGAAAAAGGTTGGCAAGCATATGAAAAGACTCTGCCACTTTAAAAGGGGCATAATGAGGAAGCAAGATCGCTCCAGCTCCTAAGCGAATTGAGTTGGTTTTAGCACCGATGTAGGCTAGTAAAATTTCTGGGCTTGGCGAAAGCAAGCCATGCAAATCGTGGTGTTCGGCCACCCAGTAACGGAAATAGCCCATGCTTTCAGCTGCTTGAGCCAAGTCGGCTGTTTCCTTTAAAGCAATTTCATTTGTTGTCTCACTGGAGCGAGGAACTTGGTCTAGGACACTAAGTTTTATCACAAGAATCCTTCTTTCATTTAGTCTTCCTTTACCGTATCGAATTTTGTAGGGATTGGCAACTTAAACACAAAAAAGCAGAATGGACGATTCCATTCTGCCTAGCGCGCTTTCCGTTTTTTGTCCGATTTCCATTTCTTAAAAAGCTGAATCGCTTCTTTGTTCTTTTTTTGTAAATCAGCCGTGTACGGAGAGGTAGCAAACCCAGGAAGCACGCTGTTAGTTGATTTCTTTGTCGTCTTCTTCATCAACCCTTCACCCACTCAACTCATTATAAGATAGACTATTCCTGCATGCTTTCATCGGTGAGAATGGCTATGCCTATTTTTTCCCAATCATTCTTCATACTGATCTTCATCCCCGCCTTGAGACAAAAGATCATAAATGGCCACAAGTGAGGCAAACAAGAGTGCATCGAATTCGGTAAGCCGCTCTTCAGAAGACAGTTTAATGACATGGCTCTCACCTTGTAAAATCACAGGAATGAAAACAAGTTTATCTTTTTCTCCGTAGTAAACATCCTGTCTTTCCAGTGTCGCTCTTACCGTCGTGCGGTCTTTGAAATGCACAAGCAAATGATCTTTATCGCCTTGTGTCATGAAAGGAAAGACGCTTGCTTGGATTTCCGTCTTGTCGGCAAACCTTGCTAGAATTTCTCTCACACCGGTAATATATGCACGCTGCCCTCCGTAATAGACGTTAATCGAGTCACTTTTTAGTAAACGGAAAAAAGCTTTTAGCCTGTCTTGCTGCGCTTTGAGCACTTGGTCGTTTGCTTCAATCAGTTGGCCGGTATCGATTGTAAACATATTGGAACCAATTCGTTGCACGTAAGCGCTCAAAAAAACAAAGGCGTCGACAACAACGAAAAGCAAAGCAACAATTAGATAGTGATTCCACTCTGTAAAAATACTCTCCGGGTAAAACGTCCACGTAAATGCTGCTCCAGCGACAAACCATGCATACCATAATCTTCGTATGATCGGGAGCCGTTTTTTCGTCTCCTCTTCCCACCGCCAAGACGCAAATACATATAGCCCCAGCCCTAATACGGTCAACCACACAAGCAATTGGTACAGCAGAAGCATGTGCTCACCCCCTATTTTTGCATGCTGTTATAAAGTCTATGACAGCAACTGGACAAATAGAAATATTTCCCAACATGGATTTGCATACAAAAAAAGCTTGACCATTTTGATCAAGCTTTTTCAATAACACTATTAGGAAAGGAGCCCAAATTGCTTAGCAAGGAGACGAAACGATTCATATTGTTTCTGCTCATCGTAAATAGTGCTATGCAACATGAACTCGTTTGTTTCTGTTTTTTCGGCAAATCGCAGCAACCGGTCGTGGACATCAGCAGCTGTGCCAATAAAAGAGCCACCTAATTGTTCCATCACCATTTGCTTTTCGTAAGGTGTCCATATGTCATCGATATTTTCTACAGCAGGTTTCAGCTTGCCTGGCCGGTTGCGGATCATCGCCAAAAACTGCTGGTACAGACTCGAAGCAAGCACTTCTGCCTCTTTGGCTGTTTCCGCAACAATCGCGTTAACCGCCACCATGCTGTATGGTTCAGCCAATACAGCAGAAGGTTTAAAGGATTCTTTATAAACCATTAATGCTGGCATCATATGTTGAGGTGCGAAGTGACCGGCAAAAGCAAACGGCAACCCCATTTCACCTGCAAGCCTAGCACTAAACCCACTGGAGCCAAGCAGCCAAATGGGAATATTTTCTCCTTCTCCTGGGTAGGCGCGGACACGTTTTGTCGCGCTTTCTGGTTGGAAATACGCTTGCAGCTCTTCTACAAGCTCAGGAAAGTCATTCGCATCTTGGCCGTGGCGTCTAAGCGCATGGGCCGTTAGCTGGTCGGTTCCTGGCGCACGCCCAAGGCCTAAGTCAATGCGCCCTGAGTAAAGGGCGTTTAACGTTCCAAATTGTTCTGCAATCGTTAGTGGGGCATGGTTCGGAAGCATGATCCCCCCAGAACCAACACGAATTGTTTTCGTGGCGCCTGCAATTTGCCCAATAAGCACAGCGGTAGCAGAGCTTGCAATCCCTGGCATATTATGGTGCTCTGCCACCCAGAACCGGTGGTAGCCGAATTCTTCTACTTTTTGGGCTAATTTGATTGATTGCCTTAGTGCGTCGCTCACGCCCATTCCTTCGCGGACGGGAGCCAAGTTTAAAACCGATAATGTCACACTTGTTTCCATTATAAGCCCTCTTTTCTATATGTGCGCTTCGCCTTTATTGTAGCGAAGGTAGCGAACCGTTTCAATGTAGACGAATTGACTTTGCCTCTTCGATTGCGATAAAATGACTGATAATCAGTCAGAGGAGTTGGCTATGGATAAAAAACAAAAAATCATTGCTGCTGCACTCGAAGAGTTTCAAGCAAATGGCGTCGAAAAAACGAAAGTATCCGATATTGTGAAACGGGCGGGCGTTGCCCAAGGAACGTTTTACCTCTACTTTCCGTCCAAACTCGCACTCATGCCGGAACTTGCCCGAATAATGGTTGGCAAGACATTGGAACGGATAGAACAAGATGTCACCAAGAAAGAGGATTTCCATAGCAAGCTGCATCAGTTAATTGAAAGCACATTTTCGTTGACAAAGGAATACCGTGGCATTTTTGCAATCATTTACACAGGCCTAGCAGCAAGCGATTATTTGCAGCAATGGGAGCTGATTTATGAACCTTATTACGAATGGATGACCGCTTTCCTTGAGCAAGCCGATAAACAAGGGACGATCCGCCTCCCCCTTCCTGCCACCCGTTTTGCCAAATTAGCTATTGGCTTAATTGAATCAGCTGCTGAACAAACATATTTGTATGACAGCGGTAGTCAACAAGAAGCATGCAAAACAATTGCTGATACGTATGCTTTTTTGACGCGCACACTTTGCGCAGATAAACCAGCATCTTTTTAGAAAAATTACATGTAGAAAAGGATTTGACAATCATGGCTAGTAATCGCAGAGATTCACTGGAAATCCGCCCTGTTAGGAATGCGGATATGCAGCAATCTATTGATCTGTTGAACTATGTCTTCCAAGTGACCAACCAAGATGTTTCCGAAATAGGCGAACTACAAATGCAAGCATGGAAAAAGCCAATTATTGACCATTGTGATGTGATAGGCTGGTTCTCAGGCGATCAACTCGTTTCACAAATGGTCGTCTACCCATTTTCGGTTAACATCCATGGCCAACCTTTTCAAATGGGCGGCGTTACAGGAGTGGGCACTTACCCTGAATATGCAGGCCTTGGCTTAATGAATGACTTAATGAAGAAAAGCTTAACAAACATGAAAAACCGTGGCCAAACGATTTCTTACCTTTTCCCTTACTCGATTCCCTATTACCGCAAAAAAGGCTGGGAGATCATTTCTGATGTCATTACTTATACGGTAAGAGACACGCAAATCCCTAAACCTTATGATGTTCCAGGCCGAATTGAACGGGTGGAATTTGCAGACAAAGACATCCGTACGGTGTATGCCCAATTCTCGCAAAAAGCAAACGGCGCGATGATTCGCAATCGCCTTGCTTGGGAGGAGCATTTTAAATGGGAACGCGACGAACTGACAGGTTGCGTCTACTATGATGAGCACGACAAACCGACTGGCTTTATGTATTACAAAGTTGAAAACGAAACGTTTTATGTCAAAGAAATGATTTATAACAATGAAGAGGCCCGTCGCGGGATTTGGAATTTCATTGGCGCCCATTTTTCCATGGTTTATTACGTAAAAGGAAAGATCTTTACAAACGAGCCGTTATCCTTCTTTTTGGAAGACAGTGAAATTGAAGAAAAAATCTCTCCTTATTACATGGCGCGCATAGTAGACGTAGAACGTTTCCTTGCTTCATTTCCATTTACTTCGCAAGCGAACGGCAAACTCACTTTTGCCATTTCTGATCCGCTGCTAGAGTGGAACAACGGAACGTTCGTCCTATCATTTGCCAACAAAAAGAGAGTAACAATCGAAAACGGTATAAAGGCAGACGTTACAACAGACATCCAAACACTTGTCACGCTTTTGTTAAACTATAAAAGAGCATCCACTTTAAAAGAAATAGGTCGCCTTGAAGCGAACGAAGAAACGATCGCCTATTTAGAAGCGATCATCCCGGATAACAAACCTTGGTTTTCAGATTACTTTTGAAAAGGGCAGCGTTTTATTACACGTTGCCCTTTTATGCCGCCAACATGTAAAAAGTAGATTTAAAAACAGCAGGTAATATAGCAATCTCTCTACTTATTTCCCCCGCCAAATATAGAGCATTTCTACCATATTAAAACAAGAATTTCCCTTCCAATATGGCATTTTTCCAGAACATTCGTGTCTATTCATGCTGGAATATTACGAGAATTGCAGGTAAAGAAAACCATTTGTAACCGTATTGTAATTTTATTTAAAAGAAACTGTGATGTTCATACGTTAAATTAGGACTTGGGAAAAAGATTACATGAAATCAAATCAAGTTTATTAATTTACTTATGGGGGAATAATAATATGTTTAAGGCAAATATGAAACAATTAATCGTACGTACTTCAGTCGTAGTTGGACTAGCTGGCACAGCTTCCGTTGCGACAAGTCAATCTGCAGACGCTAGCGTTGACATGAACAAAGTAAACGCAGCCGAAAAGAACCAAAACCAAGCACAATCGGAAACAACTTCTGAATCAAATACAGTTTCTCAAGAACAATCAACTTCTACGACTGTCCGTTTCGGTGATCGTAATGAAACCGTTCGTGAAGTCCAAGAAAAATTAGGCATCCCTGCTGACGGCATTTTCGGACCGCAAACGGAAAAAGAAGTTCGCGAATTCCAAGCAAATAACGGCCTTGCAGCTGACGGCATTGTAGGCCCAGCTACTAAGAAAGCTCTTGATAACGGTGGACAAGTTGCCTCTGCTTCTGAAGAAAGCACTACTTCAAATGAAACAGCTTCAAATGAAACAGCTACAAGTGAAACGGCTTCAAGCGAGTCAACAGCTTCTGTTTCAACTGCTTCAACATCTGAATCTGACTCTTCTTCTAATGAAGTAAATGAAGAAGTAAGCACATCCGTTGCTGGTACATCTGTTACAAGTGCTCCTAGCAACAGTGGCGGTCTAGTAGGAGTTGCGCAAAGCCAAATTGGTGCTCCTTACGTATGGGGCGGAACGACTCCAAGTGGATTTGATTGCAGTGGCTTCATCAACTACGTCTATAATTCTCAAGGAATTTCTATTCCAAGAACAGCACAAGCAATCTACGATGCATCTGCTAAAACGTCTAACCCTAGCCCTGGAGATGTTGTCTTCTTCACCGGCACATACAATTCTGGTTCGTACATAACGCACGCTGGCATTTATGTAGGAAACGGTCAATTTGTTCACGCGGGTTCTAGCGGTGTTCAAACTGCAAGCTTGAGCAGCTCTTACTGGAGCAGCCACTACGTTGGCGCTGGAAGCCTTCGTTAATAAAAAAAGCCCTCAAATGAGGTCTTGTCCCTGTCAAGTAGACAACATAAAAAGCTAAGCAGTGAGCGCGTGTCGATATTCAATCGGCGCGCGTTTCTTTAGTTTCTTTTGTCTTCGTTTGTAATTGTAATGATAGATGTAGTCCTCAAGAGTTTGCTCTAGTTCTTCTTCTGACTTACACTTATTTATATACAGCTTCTCGGTTTTGAGGTGGGAGAAGAACGATTCTACACAGGCGTTGTCCAGGCAGTTGCCTTTTCGAGAGTGGCTACCCTTGATGCCATAATCCTCTAATCGGCTGCTGTATAGCTTTGACGTATACTGGAAGCCTTGATCTGAATGGAGAACGGCTCCAGCTACGTCTTTTTTCTTTGTCCATTTTTCTACTGTATGTAACACAAGTTCCAGATCATTTCTCTTAGATAGCTCCCAGCTTACTATTTCGTTATTAAAGAGATCCTGTATGACCGATACATAATAAAATTCTTCTCCAACAGACACATAGGTGATATCCGTTACCAGCTTTTGATTCGGTCCTGCCGCCTTGAAATGCCTTTTAAGGCGATTAGGGAAGAGGATAGAAGGACGATGACCGTGCCGTTTTCTCTTCTTTCGGATGACGGATTGTATGTTCATTTCCTTCATCAGCCTGTAGACCCTCTTGTGGTTGATTACATACCCGTTTTCATGTAATTCGTCTGTCATACGAGGCCGGCCAAATTCAGGATGCATAAAGTGAATCCCTAAGATGTGCTCTCGAATGTCTTGTTCACCCCTAGTCTTCTCTTCCCGTTTACTATTGGTTTTTCTCCATTTGTAATAGCTGGCCGGTTTGATATAGGCAATCTCCAGCAGCCAAGAGACCGGGTACGTTCCCCTTAACTCATCAACCAGTTCATATTTCATTCTTCTGGGTATGTTTTCTCCTCCTTTACCAGATTTGGATACTGCTTTTTTAGAAATTCAACCTGTGCTTTTAAATAATCTCTTTCTTCTTCAACCGACTTGAATGTAGTCCTAGGCCTGCCTTTTAAAGGGGTAGAGACTCCTTTGCGCTCATCAAACGGTACTCCCTCTTTCCATTTCTTAACCCACACTTTAAGCTGACTGCAGTGACGGATTCCCAATTCTTCTGCCAACACTTTATAACTCTTAGACCCATTTACGTATCTCATGACGGCATGATGTTTAAATTCCTCCGAATAGCTATTAAACGTTTGTCCTTTCTTTGCCATAGAAAAAACCCCTCCAAGTAGCATTCTTTCCTCCATGGTAACATGAAGGTTTTTTTGAATGTCTACTTAAAGGGGACATTAACAAATGAGGGCTTTTTTGCTTCCCTTTAAAGCACACCTCAAAAAAAGAGGAGCATCGCCCCTCTCTTTCATCCATTCTCTGTCCATTTTGATACATGCTGATGACGATACCCTTGTAACCGCTCCAATAGCGTTTGAGGTTCCTTCTCGACGATAAACAAATCTCGATATGCTTCAGCCATAAACCCTTGTTCAATTGTATGATCAAGCATGGCCAAAAGCGGATTGAAGAAATCGGCTACGTTTAATAAACTGCATGGCTTTTGATGGTAATCTAGCTGAATCCAAGTAAACACTTCAAACCATTCTTCAAGCGTTCCTGCTCCTCCTGGCAAGGCAACAAAGGCATCTGCATGCTCAGCCATGAGCGCTTTTCGCTCGTGCATCGTATCGACAACATACAGCTCAGACAATTTGTCATGCGCAATTTCTACATTTTGCAGTTTTTTGGGAATCACGCCAATGACACGACCCCCCGCTTGCAAACAAGCATTGGCAACGGCCCCCATACAACCTACTTGCGCTCCGCCATAAACAAGGGTAATTTCATTTTCGGCGAGGAGTTTGCCAAAGGCTGTCGCCTGTTCTATATAAACTGGGTCTTTGCCAGCACTAGACCCACAAAACACCGCTAACGATTGTATTTCCAATTCTCCCATTCCTTTCTCCGTCATCACGTTCGATCAAGGCCGATAAGCAGATACAGCACGGCTGTTTCCATCTATAAACCGCCATGGGTGGTGGCTGCATGAACCGGCGCCTTTAATGCCGATACGTTTTGTCGCTACAATGGATGCGTCTGTGTTGTCACCTTTCGCAAAATAGAGCGGAGGTTCGGTTAAAAGGCGGCCATAGTCTGCCATAGTAATCCCCATTGCTTTCGTTAATTTACCTGGTCCATTTGCAAATTCACGGCTTGTATGTGGTTTGCTCCGCAGTCGCTCCATTTCTTCGATGCCGCTAATAGGTTCCATTGCACGAATGAGCACAGCCTCTGGCTGTCCTTTTTGTTCACATACAACGTTTAACAAACAATTGGTATGCATCGTATACGTGTAACATCTTCCAGCTTCTTCATACAAAATAGCTGTCCGTTTTGTCCGCCGTCTGCCATAGCTGTGGCACGCTCGGTCAAGCACCCCTAAATATGCCTCGGTTTCCGTTATTCGGCCTACCAACGTTACGCCGTCTAACTCGTGTACCAAATGCATGCCAATGAGCCGTTTTGCTACTTCGATTGTTGATTGTTCAAAAAAAGACAGATCAAGCGCTTTTTGTTGTTCCATTGTGACAGTCCTTTCTCCAGGCATCCTCCTTTATTTAAGCATAGATTGGCCGTTATTCATAGTGACGTACATCTCCTACAGGCAAAAACCATTCTAGCCCTCCAAGCAAGGCACTTGCGCTTACGAACGCAAAACATGTAGTAAGGAAAAGCGCATCCCATTTTGAATAGCCGATTTTATAAAAATATGTTCGTTTCGCTGTCCCGTTAAACTGTTTAGCCTCCATAGCAATCGCGATCCGTTGAGCACGCCGTATGGCCTGCGCCAATAATGGAACACTATAAAAACGCATTTTCTTTAAAAAGCCTGTTGCGCCTTTTCCAAGATCAAGGCCTCTAATGCGGTACGCATAGTGAAGCGTTTGAAACTCGCTTACCATAATGGGCAGCATTCGAATCGAAGCCATAAACGAATAGGCTATGTTTGCTGGTAGTTTTAGTTGCTGCATGAGCGAATAAAACAGCAGCACAGGTTTTGTTGTTAAAGCAAACAACAGACCAAGCACGGCGAATGTGGACGCACGTAAACCTAAATGGATGCCCCGGTAAAAGCTTTCCTCCGTTATATGGATCAGCCCATACTGAAACCACGTCGTTTCCCCTTTTCCGAATAAAACCATCGCGCTGGAAGAGGAAATAAACAACAACAAAAATGGCAGACAGTATAACAACACAAACTTGCGAGGATGGCCAGAAAAGCAGAAAAGCAAAATTAGGGACGCTAGAAACAAGACAAGCAACGCGTTAGGATTATGCACGAAAATAATCGCAATAAAGCCAATAATCGTTGTCACTAATTTTAAACTTGGATTCACACGGCTAAGCCATGTCTCTTTCCATTTGTATTCCACCTACGTCACCCCCTGTTCTATTGCGCGTGCGCGCCACTATTGTATCCAGGGTTCCGTTTTTAATCGTCCATTCATGCGTGGCAAAATGGTCAACGATCATCTCATCATGTGTGACCATTAATATCGCATTCCCTTGCCTGCGGCGCTCTTCTAGCGCTTCGAGCAACAAGAATGTATTTTTTGCATCTTGGCCAAATGTCGGTTCATCGAACAGCAAAAGCGGCCGCGGCTCCATAAAGGCTGTTGCTACACTAAGGCGGCGCTTTTGGCCAACGGAAAGCATATAGGGGTGGTTGTCTTGTTTGTCTGCTAATTGGAACATCTCAAGCAACGATTTTGCTTGGGCATTGGCTGACTTCCTACTGCAGCCGGCCAATAGCTCTTGCCAAACGGAATCTGCGACAAACTGAAATTCTGGGTTTTGAAAAACAAAACCAATTTGCTTAGACAGGGACTGCTTTTGTTTGACAGCTTCCCCATTTAGCTCATACGTGCCTTTCCATTTGAGCAAATTCATCAAAGCGTACAGAAAGGTCGATTTCCCAGCACCGTTTTTGCCCGTAATGCAAACCCAGTCGCCTGCATGGACAACCGCTTCGTCCACTTTTCCCACTCGTTGTTTGCCACGATAAGCAGTCCAATTGTTAAGCACCAGAAGCGGCGTGTGCGTCTTCTGTTTTATTGTGCCTGTGGCGTATTGAGACAAATAGTTTTTCCACGAATATGGATGCCAAATTCCATACTCGTCAAGTTGGCGGCGATAGCGTTGAAACAATTCCTGTGGAGCGCCGTCGTCAAGCAATTGGCCCTCTTCATTAAACAACACAATCCGGTCAACAAAATCAATGATTTCAGAAATTTTATGTTCAATAATGATAATTGTTTTACCGCTACACGCTTGGCGGACAGTTTGCCATATTTGCGTTGTCCCTTCAGGATCGAGCAACGCTGTCGGTTCGTCAAGAAAAAGGACATCGCTTTCTGCCGCCAGTGCGCAAGCAATAGCAAGGCGCTGTTTCATCCCTTGTGACATTGCAGCAATCGGCCAATGGCGATCAGGTAAATCAAGGCCTACTTGCGCTAAAAGGCGCGCGATCGCCACATCCATTTGTTCGCGGGGCATGCGTCGGTTTTCTAAGACAAACGCAATTTCTTCATCAACATAAGGCATACAAAATTGCGTATCTGGATCTTGGAACACAATAGCAGGCTGCTTTGCGGGAGCAAGCGTTTCAGCATGATAAGGGAGCTCAATCGCACCAGGGATGAGGCCCGCCATCATATGCGCTAACGTCGATTTTCCTGAGCCACTTGGGCCAAGCAAAAGCACTTTCTCACCTGAGTAAATATCAATGGACAAGTCTTCAAATAACAGCGTGCCGCTATTCGGATAAGACAACGACAACTGCTTAATGGAAACAGCCTGTTCTCTACTCATCCTTTTTACTCCTTTTCGAGGCAAACAAGTCATAATCGGCTTGGGAAACGGGGCGCAAAAGCGTACTGACGCCTGTCTTTTCAAGTGCCCGTACAAGCGCAGATGCTAAAAAGCCAGCAATGATAATGGAGCCAAGCGTGCGAAAAACAACGCGCAATGTGATATTCCAAGTCGTTAAGTCGCTCAAATAGGCATTAAAATAATCGAGCCCAAGGGAGGCAAGCGAAGCGAAAACAGCGCCAAGGCTAGCTGTCCACACCGTGTATACACGGTATTTGAATAAGGCAAAAGCTAACTCGATTCCAAGCCCTTGTAAAGCGCCGTACAACAGCAACAACGGTCCGTATGGGGACCCAGCAAAAAATTCCCCTGAAGCAGCCGCCGTTTCGGCAAGCAACGCCACCCCTGGCTTTTTAATCAGCAACGCTGCAATTGTTCCGGCAATAAACCACATGCCATACAGCAGCTGGTCTGCTTGCAATCCTGGGAGGCTGACTAAGTCCGTGATTGGCGTCCATAAGCGGTATACGACCGCAAACACAACCGAAATCAAAATCGTCACAATCATGTCTGTCAAACGTAAGCGATTTTTGTTCATTTTCTGTCTCCTTTTTCCACTGGAAAGGGCACAAAAAAACGCTCCCCCGAAACGGATGGAGCGACGCACACGACCCTGCCATGGGCAAACCAAAGCAGCACCTATTGTACACCGCACTTCCCTTCGCTAGCATTACCTAGATCAGGTAAAGGGTTAAGGCTAAACGCCTTTCTCAGCATAAACGCACCCCTAGTGGTTGTAATTTATATTATGTTATTTAAAGTTAACCATATGTTTTTACAAGCTGCAATCTTTTTTTTCGGCAATCACGTTTTTAATTTCGCTTAAACGACGAATTTCATAGGTTGGGTGAATGTCGGTTCTGTTTTCGACCCCATCACGATTTAACCAAATGGTTTTGATTCCAGCTTGGTTTCCGCCAAGAATATCTGTATGCAAGTTATCGCCAACCATAAGCACTTCCTCTTTCGCTGTCCCTGACAATTCCAGCGCATGCTCAAACATTGCTACATTCGGTTTGCCTTTCCCGTAAGCGCCAGAAATCAAAATATGGTCAAAATAAGGGACAAGTTGAGGAGTAATCTCCAATTTCGTATTTTGCAGATCAGGAGAGCCATTCGTTAAAAGCAAAAGCCTGTAAGATTGTTGCAGTTCATCAAGGACTGCAAACGTATCGTCAAACACATACGGGTTTTTTCGCCGTTCTGATGGAAAATGAGTCGCCAATTGGTTCGCCAATTCCCCATCTTCTACGCCTATTTCTGCTAACCCTTTTGCCCAAGCAGCTTGTTGGTACACAGGGGCAATTTCCCGGAGGCGGTTAAAGTCTTCCGTGTCATCACGGAAAGCCCCCCACAAGCCCTCAAACGGATTAATGCCAATCATTTTTGTAAACTCGTACGTTTCATATGACTGATATAACTCCGTGGCATGAGTACGAACCGCTTCCTCTAGTGCGTCCGGGTCAATGTCTGTATGCACCGTTGCCGCCAAAGCACACGTCTGCCTAAAAGCTTCCTTTATACTTTTTTTATCCCATAATAACGTATCATCTAAATCAAAGAAAATAGCTCGTATCATACTTGCCTCCGGATGTGGTTATTCCTCTTCTTCCAAACGGACAGTCCAGCCAAACGGATCTTCCTGTTCTCCTGTTTGGATGCCTGTCAATTCCGTGTACAAACGTTTGGCCAACGCTCCTGTTTCATTGTTGTTGACAACGATTTTGTGGTCTTTCCATAAAAGTTCTCCGACCGGGGAGATGACCGCCGCTGTACCAGTACCGAAGACTTCTTCAAGCGTACCACTTTTGCTTGCGCTCACGATTTCTTCAATTGAAATCCGCCGTTCGAACACCGGAATTTCCCAACTTTTTAGCAGCTCAATCACGCTTTTGCGGGTAATGCCCTCTAAAATGCTGCCTGACAATTCAGGTGTATGCACTTCTCCGTTCAATTTAAAGAACACATTCATGCTGCCTACTTCTTCGACGTACTTCTTCTCCATCCCGTCCAACCATAGAACTTGTGCTTGTTTGTTCGCTGTAGCCCGCTCTTGCGCTTTGTAAGCAGCACAGTAGTTGCCAGCCGTTTTCGCAGTCCCTGTGCCTCCTGGTGCGGCGCGCGTATATTGGTCTTCTACAAAAATGCCAATTGGGTTTATGCCTTCTTTATAGTAAGCGCCGACTGGAGACAAGATAATCATAAATTTATAATTACGTGAAGGCGCTACGCCTAATGTAGGTTCTGTTGCAATCACAAATGGACGAATGTAAAGGGAAGTACCTGGCATCGTAGGAATCCAGTCTTTATCGATACGGATCAATTCTTTTAAATAAGCGAGCATTTGTGCTTCATCAATCGGCGGGATGCTCAAACGGTCGCTTGATTGATTCAAGCGCTTAAAGTTTTCTTCTGGGCGGAATAAGCGGACGCTCCCATCTTCAGAACGGTACGCTTTTAAGCCTTCAAAAACCGTTTGACCGTAATGAAATACCATTGCAGCAGGATCAAGGGTTAATGGTTGGTAAGGGATAATGCGAGGACTGTACCAGCCTTTTTCTTCTGAATAATCCATGATAAACATATGGTCTGTAAAATACTTGCCAAACTCTAAAGCAGAGGACTCGGGTTTTTGTTTTTTGTGCGTACATTTCATAATTTCGAGTTTTTGTGTTGTCATGAACGAGCGCTCCTTCATTTTTTCTCTAGTAACATCGATGATATGATTTAGGAACAAGACGACAAACAAAAAAATGCTTACCCTTTATGAAATTGATCGAATCGTCTATTCTCCCCAATAAAAACTGCTTAATTGTCTATACTAGGCAATAAAACGAGTTATTATTATCACTTTACTATATCATATTATCACATATTCAAACAGCTTTTTGCTATCATCTGTAATTCTTCATCTATTTTTTCGTTTCTGCTACGGGAAATGTTGGTTTTAGGAAAAATTGTTCCATAGAAGCCATAGTGCTGCGAGCAGCGAAACATGTTGCTGTAGACCCACTCGCTACCTGTTTGGTAGGATAAAGAAACGCAAAGAAACATGATATTTTTCGGAGAAAGGGTTAGCCTTGATGAAACGATATGAAGAACTAAAAAAAGGGGAATCCGGCGCATGGCTTAGTATAGGCGCTTATATCTTTTTGGCTGCAGTAAAGCTGACGATCGGCTATTTGTTTTTTTCACAAGCGCTCGTCGCTGACGGCTACAACAATGCTTCAGATATTATTATTTCGATTGCTGTTTTAATTGGCTTGCGCATTTCGCAAAAGCCGCCTGACAAAGACCATCCGTATGGCCATTTCCGTGCAGAACATATTTCCGCCTTGTTGGCCGCGTTCTTGATGGCAATCATTGGCATTCAAGTGTTAATCGAGGCAGGAACGACTCTTCTGAGCGCAAATGAAACAGAAGCACCTAGCATGGTCGCTGCATGGACAGCGGCAGGAGGCACTGTCATCATGTTTTTTGTCTATCGCTACAATAAACAGCTCGCTGAAAAGATCAATAGCCAAGCTCTCGCTGCTGCCGCTCAAGACAATAAAAACGATGCACTCGTCAGTTTTGGGGCGCTTATCGGCATTATCGCTTCCCATTTCCATTTAGGCTGGCTTGATTCATTGACTGCGTTGCTGATTGGCCTCATTATTTGCTATACAGCTTGGACGATTTTTAGAGATGCCACCCACTCATTAACCGATGGCTTTGATGAAAAGATGCTTGAAGGGTACAGAAATACAATTGAGGAAAATGAGCAAGTCCATCTATTGAAAATGGTAAAAGCACGCCAAGTTGGCAGCTCTGTTTATGCCGATGTAACAATTGAAGTAAAACCTACTTTAACGGTAAAAGATAGCCACGATATTGCGGACCAAATCGAACGGGATTTGCGAACAAAGCATAATATCCTTCATACGACCGTGCACATCGAACCGAAAAAAGAGGATAAATAGAAAAAGGAAGCGCGGTGCGCTTCCTTCAGACTGTAGACAAACGCCCGCATACATCGCAAGTTGCCTCAATTTATTGATCCTTTTCTTTGCCTGCATTCCTCGTCTGACCCAAGCGGTTTTTATCAGTCTGAATGATATTATCTAACGAACCGTTCGTTATTCAAGCAAAGTAACAGTTACTTGTTGCCTGCCGAATGCATAAGCATCCGCTTCCGATTGCATATAAAGGTCGATCTTTTGTCCTTTAATTGCCCCACCTGTATCTCCGGCAATCGCTTCCCCATACCCTTCTACATACACACGGCTGCCAAGAGGGATGACTGCTGGATCAACGGCGACCACTTTTTGGTTTGGATTGGCACGCAAATCGATGCCTGTCGCTGTTGTGCCCGAACAACCATTGCAATACGCTGTATAAGCAGTTGCTTCCATCTGAAAGGTCTTTTTGCCTTCGCTTTTGTGTGTAGAAGAAGTCGCGTTTGCTGGCTCTTCCTCTTTTTTCTCTGCTGGCTGTTCTACGTCAACATTTGTACTTTCGTTTGATTCGTTTTCCTCTTCCACATTCTCACTTTTGTTTGATTTGTTTTTCTCTACTACATTATTGTTTTCATTTGCTTTCTCACTTTTCTTTTCTGGCTGTTCAGTAGGTTCTGCCCCACTATAATACAATGCCTTAAAGGTTAGTGGCCCAGCAATACCGTCTGCTGCTAAGCCGTTCTGTTTTTGGAAAGCGGTGATAGCAGCTTTTGTCAATACACCGTAGTACCCATCAATGTCTGCTTGGTAGTATTGCAACTGTGCTAATTTTTTTTGGAGCATGTAAACAAGGGGCCCTTCGCTCCCTTCTTGTAAAACAGCCATTGAACCAAGGGTTTGCACCCCAGCAATACCATCTACTAATAGGTTGTTGTCTTGCTGGAATTGCTTAACTGCTTCTACTGCCTTACTGTCATATGTATGGGACCGATCTTGATCCTCTAAGTAACCGTGCTCTACAAGATAGTCTTGTAGTTTCTCAACACGTTCGCTTTTTTCACCTTCGTGTATTGGACTGAATGTGTCGGCATCTGCCTGTTCAGGTAAACTAATCAAACTAAACAAGAGTACGCTCATAAAGAAGAAACAAAGTTTTATAGGCATGGTAAATCTCCCCTTAGTTTTAGCGCTTTTTTCAACAGGTTCTCCTAAGTGGCGGCGGCGTCTTTCCTCGTAAGCAATATTCAACTTGTTCGCCTCGCTTTCTCGTAATCTGCTACCATACCTACTCACTCGTGTCCCTCTTTAACCCTTGTTACAAGCTTTTTAATCTGAATGTAACTTGGCTGTAACATAAAAAACGATGCGCCAAAGGCGCATCGTTCGGTTTTTCTTATTAGTCTAAGACAGTCACTTTGACTGTTTTACGGCCAAAATTAATGGCATCGCTTTGAGATGGGACAAAGACATCAATTTTGTTGCCGCTTATTGCACCGCCAGTGTCTCCAGCAATGGCTTCACCATAACCCTCCACGTACACGCGGCTGCCAAGAGGGATGACACTTGGATCTACCGCGATCACTTTTTGGTTTGGATTTGCTTTCAGATCAATACCTGTTGCTGTTACACCTGAGCAGCCATTACAGTCGGCTGAATAAGCGGTAGCTTCCATTTGATACGTAGCTGTGCCTTCTGTAGTTTTAGAGTCTTCTGCAGGTTTAGGAGCTTCTTCTGCTGGTTGTTCGCTTTTAGCAGGAGCCGATTCTTCTGCCGGCTCTTCTTTCTTACTTTCTTGCTGTGTTTCCGGTTCTGCTTTTGCCTGTGGTTCAGCTTGTGGTTCCTCTACCGGTTCTTCCTCTACTGTTGCAGGCTGTTCTTGATTCTGATTTGCTTTCGGTTCTTCGCTTGCTTCTTCTGACTGTTGTGTTGGTTCAGCTTGCTTTTCTTCTACTTTTATTGGCTCGGCTGAAGCTGACTTTTGGTTGTAATAGAGCTTGCTGTATGTAGCCGGGCCAGCAATACCGTCTACTTCAATACCGTTGTCAGACTGAAAGCTTTTCACTGCCCGTTCCGTTAAGGAACCGAATAGCCCATCCACTTCGCCTTTATAATAGTTTAAGTTTATTAATTGCTCTTGCAGTTCTTCAACTAATTTGCCTTCATCGCCATGTTCAAGGGCGTGCAAGGCACCTAGTGTTTGCAATCCAGCGATGCCATCAACAAGCAAATCCTCAGATGCTTGGAATTCTTTAATCGCTGAAGTCGTGGAGTTTCCAAATGTTCCGTTTATGTCTTCTTTATCAAAAACCCCATTGTCTGTCAAAAGTAGTTGCAATTGTTCGACTTGCTCGCCACTGTCGCCTTGTGAAAGGGTGCGGTCTGACATGGCGTTCGCCATTGTTGGTGCACTGAAGAAAATAACCCCTGCAGTCACAACTGGCAGCCCGATGCTGCGAAAGACTTTGAATGGAATTTGTTTTTTCAAAGTAGTGCCTCCTTCAATTACTTGCTGATATGGATAGTAACAGTCTTCAGGCCAGGAGACAATCGTCTTTCGCTCTTCTTAAACAACACGAAATAAAACTGTAATAAAAGTTAATTCAGGGACATATAACTGGCACTTTCTTCCCTAGTCCTTTCTTCCCATTACACAATTACTCACAATTGGCCGTTTTTGTACATTTTTGTGCCGCTCTTGTCATAGAAAGACGCTATATCCGAGGACATGGAGGCAAATTCCGCTTATTTTTTGCTTAAATCCGCTTATTTCGCTCATTTTTGCGATTACAATTGAAACATATCTGTCATATAAGCACAATAAAAGAGCGGCTGCATAATCTGCAATAAACGCCTGATGGCCCATTCTAACAAAGTCCCCTTTAGTCAGGTAACCAAAGAGGACGGAAAGAGGGATTATGGATTACACAGATATGTTAGCTGCATTTGGCATTGGCAGCGCCCACCCAGGAGGGTTTGCCGAGTCAAAAAAAATGATCATTAATATGGATATTGATGATGATACCGTCATCCTTGATTGTGGGTGCGGTACCGGGCAAACTGCTGCTTATTTAAAGCAAATTTATGACTGCCACGTTTGGGCGATTGAGCAACACCCTGTCATGCTGCAAAAAGCGAGACAGCGCTTTTCTGAACAAAATGTTGCTGTATCTTTATATGAAGGAACAATTGAAGCGATGGATATCCCAAGTAATAGCGTCGATATTGCGTTATCGGAATCGGTGCTAGCTTTCCTTGATTTAGAAAAAGCGTTGAAAGAAATAAAGCGAGTCCTAGCCTTTAACGGAAAAATGTATGCGAATGAGCTTATATGCACACAATCTCTAACGACAGAGGAAATCGCTGAATTGAAAAAAGGTTATGGCTTTCGGTCACTCTTCACGGCTCAAGATTGGATAGCAGCTTTGACAGAGAATGGATTCAGCCATGTAAAGGTAGTAAAAGAAGCAGTGGCGGAAGCACTCCAGCAAGATGAAAGCGATAAAGGCAACGACCTTATGCCGTCACCGCTTCTTTCCCCTGATTGTTTTGCGCAAATGCAACAGCACCAATTGAGGATGGAAAAGTTCAGGACAAAACTTGGCCATGCTTGGATCATCGCAAGTCGGTCAACTTAAGGTTTCTTAAGTTGGCCAGCTTGCTGAAAAACGCTTACATATGGTATGTTCATATCGATTTATATGAAAGCAAGTTTGGAAAGGAAGAAGAATATGGCAAAGCAGAATATTGGCGTCGTCGGCGTCGGTGTCATGGGACGCAGCCTAGCTTTGAACTTTGAAAGCAAAGGGTTTTCTGTCTCTCTTTATGACGTTTCAGAAGAACGAATCAAAGAAATTCTTGACCACAACAAAGACAAGCGTTTAGTCGGTACTTTTTCATTAGAAGAGTTTGTTCATTCTTTGGAAAAGCCGCGCAAAATTATGCTTATGGTTCAAGCTGGCCAAGTCACAGATCAAGTCATTGATTCCTTGATCCCGCTATTAGATAAAAAAGATATTCTCATTGATGGCGGCAACACTTATTATACCGATACAATACGCCGTTCCCAAACAGCAGCGGAGCATGGGATTCATTTTATCGGCACAGGCGTTTCCGGAGGTGAAGAAGGAGCGCTAAAAGGCCCGTCCATTATGCCAGGTGGGCAGAAAGAAGCCTACGAACTCGTCAAGCCAATGTTTGAAAAAATTGCGGCTCAAGTAAATGGTGAACCTTGCACGACTTACATCGGTACCGACGGTGCCGGCCATTACGTAAAAATGGTTCATAATGGCATTGAATATGGGGACATGCAATTGATTTGCGAAGCCTATTCGCTATTAGTAAACGTGCTTGGCCTGAACGCTCAAGAGTTGCACAGTGTGTTTAAGGAATGGAATGAAGGAGAACTCGATAGTTATTTAATTGAGATCACCGCCGACATTTTCACAAAAGTCGATGAAGAAACAGGAAAACCGATGGTTGATGTCATTTTGGATACAGCCGGTCAAAAAGGGACTGGAAAATGGACAAGCAAAAGCTCACTTGATCTAGGCGTACCTCTCCCTGTTATTACTGAGTCGGTCTTTGCCCGCTTCCTTTCCGCTATGAAAGAAGAACGCGTTAAAGCGAGCCAAATATTGTCTGGCCCAGAGAAAAAACCATTCACAGGAAATAAGCAGGAATTAATCGAACGAATTCGCCAAGCACTGTATTTCAGCAAAGTGCTTTCCTACGCCCAAGGGTTTTCGCAGCTGAAATCGATGTCCTTAGAAATGAATTGGAACCTTCAATATGGAGAGATCGCGAAAATTTTCCGCGGCGGCTGTATTATCCGCGCTGCCTTTTTGCAAAACATTACGGATGCATTTGCGCGGGACGCCAACTTAGACAACTTGCTGCTTGATCCGTACTTCGAAAACATTTCCAGAAAGTATCAACAAGCACTGCGTGAAGTGGTCGCTCTAGCAGTTGAATACGGCATCCCAGTACCAGGGTTTTCGAGTGCCATTTCTTACTATGACAGTTACCGGAGTGAACGTCTGCCAGCGAACTTGCTCCAAGCACAGCGTGATTACTTTGGCGCCCATACGTATCAACGCATTGACAAAGAAGGCGTTTTCCATACAAATTGGCTTGACTAAGGCGTCTCATAACAGCAAAAGAGCTTGGTCCAACTATTACCAAAATCTAGACTGAAAAAAGTTAGATAAATTAGAGGACATAACATATTGTATATGACTAATATGTTATGTCCTCCCTCATTCAGCTAACACACCGATATTTAAGTAATTTATTTCATAACGTTTGCTTTTCCCCTACTTTTATGGCCTTCGCAATAACTTCACATTTTTTTATAGCCCAATTGTAATGATTAAAAGTGTTTGCTGCAAAATAGCTATATAAGTTACTTGTTTTAGTCCATTTATAATATTTTTTTGTCATGATTTCTTCATTTGTATGTAATCGAATTAGATCCATTACTCTTTCATGACTTAACTTCAACTTTTTTATTGCTTGATTTAATGTTACATCTTGATAATTTTCCCAAATTTGCATATTAAGTAACTCGATCGTTCTCCATTTATAACCCGGTGCAGGCATAAATGGAACATCTCCATCCATACCCTCTCTATACCATCTCTCAAGCATTGTATGCCATTCATACAGATGCATGATGATATCACGGAAATTCTTGTCTCTTTCGTGAGTTTCAATCGTAATAGTCCGTTTTCTGCTAGGCACTGATTCAATTATTTCAAGCAGCGCTTTAAAACATTTGTCGCTATCCAATAATAGAGCTTCTTTTTCGCTTTTCGCTACCATTAAAATCTCCCTTTTTACTATATATTATCCTATGTACAACCTAATCTAAATAACAAAAAAGAGGATATATGCTCATATAATGAACATAATATCCACTTATTCGTTTAGTCTATTCAACTTTTAGCCAAAGCTTTTTATTTTACATTTCCTCAACAGGCCACCATGAAAAGCCGTCTGCTTCAAGAAGCTTATCCGCTTCTTTCGGCCCCATTGAACCTGCTCTATAAGTTGGCAGTTTTTCACCGCTTTCTGACCACGCTTTGGAGATCGCATCAACAAGGGACCATGACAAACTAACTTCATCCCAATGGGCAAAGTTTGTGGCATCGCCCATCATGCAATCAAAGAGGAGCCGCTCATATGCCTCAGGCGTGTTAAACCGGTCTTCGCTATCATGCCTGTATTGCAAATGGACAGGCGTTGTATCTGCGGAGCCAATCTTTTTGCCGTTCAATACAATCGTCATGCCTTCATCAGGCTGAATATGGATGATCAACAAATTCGGCCCAGTCTGTTTGTTTTCCTTGCTATACAGATTTAAAGGTAGTTCCTTAAATTCAACAACGATTTTCGTTGACTTCACCGCCATCCGCTTTCCAGTGCGGATATAAAAAGGGACGCCTGCCCAAACATGATTGTCAATCATTAACTTTGCCGCAACGTAAGTCTCTGTTTTTGACGAATCACTCACATTTTCTTCTTCTAAATAGCCAATCACTTCTTGCCCATTGATCTCTCCTCGGCCATATTGCCCCCGCACAACATTTTCCTTAATGCTCTCGCCGACAATCGGGCGCAATGCGCGTAGCACTTTAATTTTTTCGCTACGTATATCATCGGTGGACAAGCGAAGAGGTACATCCATTGCCAAGAGAGACACCATTTGCAGCATATGGTTTTGTACCATATCACGAAGGGCTCCTGATTTTTCATAATAGCCGCCCCGTCCTTCGACACCGAGCTGCTCACTGGAAGTCACTTGGATATTAGCGATATGCCGGTTGTTCCACAATGAACCAAATATAGCATTAGCAAAACGAATCACTTGAATGTTTTGCACCATTTCTTTGCCTAAATAGTGGTCGATCCGGTAAATCTCATCTTCTGAAAATGCCTGGCGTATTTCATCATTTAAACGGATAGCCGATTGCAAGTCTGTGCCAAACGGTTTCTCAATTACAAGTCGAGTCCATCCTTGCGTGTCCTTTAACCCTTCGTTATGTATTGACTGCGCAATTTGCCCAAAAAATTCAGGTGCCATTGCCATATAAAAAATACGGTTCCCAGGGATTTGGAATGTCTCATCCAAAATATGCAACTTGTCATTCAGCTCGCTATAGGAATCCTTGTTGGTGACGTCAAATGATAGATAGGAAAAATGTTTTAAAAACGATTCAGTCACTTCAGGACTTTGCCCACCGAGTTCTTCTTGGATCGATTCCATAACGACTGTTCTTAGTTTTTCATCACCCCATTCGCGACGCCCTAAACCTACTACAGCAAAATGCTCGTTCAAATTGCCTTTTCTGTATAAATTGTATATAGAAGGAAACAATTTTCGTTTCGCTAAATCACCTGTAGAGCCAAAAATAACAAAAACCGCTTCCGCTTGTTCGATCTGGTTCATCTTTTTACCTCTTTTCTTGACTGTCTTTTTCTATCGCTCGCTAAGCAATCAGCAATAGGTGTTTGTTGCCCTTCCCCATTATACCGAAAATGTTGCTCAGACAGCTGAAATTTGCTTAGCAGCCGCCTAACTTTCTTCCTTTAATGCTTTGCTGTGCTTATTTAAAAAGATTTTTTCTATTATACACTTGATTAACGGCAATTGCACTCCTTGTTTTTTTGTATTGGATTGATTTAACAGCCTCATTCCGCTATACAATAGGCGCAAGCTGTGGTATAGTAGAAACTGCCTTAATAATTTCCCCGACATTCTGCCTTTTCCCAGCAGAATGTTTTTTTATGCTCAGCGTCTCCCTCACATAGTTTTTTCCATTTTTCCAATACCTACTCCTCTCCCCCAGAAAGCTTTTTTATGATTATTTTTTTGCTGTAGCTCATTGTTTCACTATAATACGGTATGTGAAATTTTATGGTTTGAAGAAGATGTAGTTGGGCTATTTAATTCAGTACGTGAAATTAAAAAACAAGTGGCTTTGCTTTTTTGATTCTTCGCGCATATTTTCTCTTTACAGTGAATACGTTCTCTAAAAGGAGCTGATTGGCATGTACGGAAATGGCGAATGGGTTATTTACAAAGCAGGCCGCGCACGCATTCTTGGTTGGATTAGCGAAGCAAAAGTGGTGGCGTCCAATTCAGCGAACACCCCCATCAAAACAATTTACCAATTCCATACCAAGCAGCGTGTCTTAAATGGTAAGCAGCCGCTTTTGGCAAATGAAGAAGATTTGCAAACATGTTCTCCCAAACTGAAAGCCGATGATATTCGCGCGCTTCAAGAGCTTGCCCTTCTGACTAAGGACAAGCAATGGTTTCTCGAATTAAGCAACGCTCACCATTCTCATGCTTAAATGAGTGAGGTTGCCGACTTTGTCGACAAAATCATTCAGACTGATAGAAAACGTTTGTCAGACGAGGAGTGCAGCCGAGGGAAGATGCGAATAGAACGGGGGTTCATGAGCAACGATTTTCTTGCGCATGAAACGACAGTTTCAAAGCATATGACCGAGGCAAACGACGAAGTATGCGAGCGTTTGTCTACAGTCTGAAAGGACGGCACAAAGCCGCCCTTTTTATTTTCTCGCTTTCAAGATGAATCGATGCTGTGTCGTTTCAAAATACCCGTTCTTTTTTATCTCCTGAGCGATATGATCCAACTGGGGCATATGGCGTTCCACAGAAAAGCCTGGTGCTTGCCAGGGAATCGCCCGCAAGTAATAAATAAGCGCACCAATATCAAAAAAACGCTGCTTTGGAAAAGCCTTCGTTTTTGCTTCAATGCTAAAGCCGTGTGCAACTAAGCGGTCAACTGCCACTTCCAGCTTCCAATCTGCAAATTCAGTATTTAAAGGAAGTGAAAGTGCGTCATTGATTTCTTTGCAATCGTCACCGCCAACCTGTTGCGTAATAAACGTTCCACCTGGTTTTAATATACGCGCTAATTCTCGCTCGCTGTATGACTCATGACGGTTAATAATGCTGTCAAAAGCCCCATCAGAAAATGGCAGATAGTCATCATCTTCTATATAACGTACACAGACGCCAAACGGGGCTAATGCTTTTTGCGCAATTTCTACATTGGGCTCGTATCCCTCTGTTGCATAGACCTTTCCTTGGAATGGAGCACACGAAGACAAAAATTCGCCACCGCCTGTGCCCATATCCAGCACTGTCCTTTGCTTAAGTGACTCCTTGACCCAATCCCGATAAGACCAGTCGAGCTCCTCCTCTTTCACTCGCCCTCTTAACTGCTCAAAATTCCAACCGCTAAATGACTGCTTCATTGCTGTTTCTACTTGTTCTAAAAAGGTCTTGCTATATGCCATCTTTTGACTCCTCCCCATTAATAAACAGATGTACGCCGGTTTGTCCCGATTTATGGGGAGGCCCTCTGCACCGTTGTTATGTAAATCTTAGTTTGAGCAGCAACTATCTCACTCCTTTTCAGCCTTCCTTCGTTTTATACTATTGTAGCATAGCTCAACAACGATTTTTCGACTTAAAACATTTACAGAACATACGTTTTCAAGGTAAAATAACGATAACGAAAAATCATGTTACAAAAAAGGGGAATGACCTTTGGAAATAAAAATCGCCACGACACTTGCAGAGTTAGAACAAGCATTTCATATTAGGGAAATGGTGTTTGTCCAGGAGCAACATTGCCCACTTGAAGACGAGTTCGACCAATATGACCATCTTGATGCTGCTTGTACACATGTCATTGCTTATGACGGTGAAAAACCAGTCGGGACAGGCCGTATCCGTTTAGTCGAAAACGCCGGGAAACTCGAACGAATTTGCATTTTAAAAGACTGGCGCCAAAAAGGTGTCGGCAGAGAAATCATTGAAGCATTGGAAGCCATTGCTTTGCAAAAAGGCGCTGCCTCATTGTTGCTCCATGGCCAACAACATGCAGAAGGGTTTTATCATCGTTTTGGATACGAAACGGCTTCTGACGTCTTTATGGAAGACGGTATCCCCCATTTGTTAATGAAAAAAGAAGTTTAGCATCTATGAAAGCCAGCCTGTTTTCATTCTTTTGCTGGCTTTTTTAATTTAGCCGCCTGATCTGAATGTTTGCTAAGCGCACTTCTATTCGTTGACTAGGTGTCCCGCGAATGTAATCCAAGTCGTAAATCATTTCGGCAATTGCCCCTTGAAAAGACAGATCTTTGCTGATTCGCAAATGGACTTTATTGATGGTGCCCGCATAATCTAGAAATTGTTTTGCTTCCTCGCCTTTAATTTGATGAAGAAGATCGTGATTATCCATATCAACAAATTCAACGATCATCGTGCTTCCCCCTATATTCCAATTTATCTATTTTATGTTCTTTTGTTTAACGGCATGCCGTTTATTAAAGGAAGCCGAAAAATCACAAACAAAAAAACACGGTTTTCATTAGGGAATCTGCTATTAGGAAAGCAACGACCTACCAAATTCCTTATGGCCAGCGTATGCCCATCGATAACGTTTCAGTGTCAGTGAACAGCAGGAGAATGATTGAGCGTTTTTCTCATCTCGCCTAGGTAATGCTTTTATTGCACAGCTGTAACACCCTTAATCTTTGTATGGGTCAAATTCGTTCTCGCCAGCCATACAAACGCCAACAGGCTTTAAGCGATGTTTTACTTTTAACGTATTTTTATGAGCAGAGAGGACCGTATCTAATTTTTTATATACGAATGGACTTTCATCTGTGCCTCCGCCGCGCAATTCTACTCCAAACGCAGCAAGCGCAGCTGCCATTTGCTCAGAGCTAATCGCTCCGCCGCTACGGCGTCTGTTCTTGCCTTTTCCTGTAAAACGGCCCGCTGCCTGTGTACGGCTCATTAATCTGCCAGCTCCATGGACTGTGCTGTAAAAAGCGTCCTTGTTTTCCTTGCTATCAATGCCCTCAACAATAACTGAATAATCACCCATACTGCCACCGATAAACCCAAGCTGTCCTGGAGCAGAAGGCGTTGCCCCTTTACGGACAACATAAACGTCTTTGCCATTGTGCGTTTCCTTCCAAGCAAAGTTATGATGGTTATGAACAGAGAACGTTTCTTTTGCTTGCAAAATGGCGAGCACTTTAGCAATACAATGGTTTCTGCCGGCATATGCGTATTTTCCGGCTAAGTTCATTGCTCGGATGTACATGTCACCTAACTCGGAGGCAACATCAAACAAAGTCGGTACATCTTCCATGCTCTCCCCGCTAACTTTGCTAGCAAACGGCCTGTTTTTCGCTAAGTTCAAAAAACCGCTAGCTGTTTTATGGCCTAAGCCCCTACTGCCAAAATGATTTGCGACCCATAAAACGCCTGTTTCTTCTTCCACAAACAAATCAACGAAATGGTTGCCGCTCCCAATCGTACCGAGTTGGTTACGTGCCAATGTTTGTAATGTATCTGTAAGCCCTAGTTCAATTTCCGAAAACACATGCCAGTCAGGATCAGAAAACAGTTCATGGTCAACTGGCTGCTTGTTTTTTTGGCCAATGCCAAATGGGAGCGCTTCGTAAATTTTATCGAGAAGCTGAGGCAGCTCCAAGCGAATCTCCTCAAAAGTAACATTTGTCCGCACTGCTTTGTTGCCACAGGCAATGTCATAACCGACTCCAGAAGGGGATACTTGGCCGTCATAGACGACAACGCCTCCTACCGGTTGGCTGTAGCCTTTATGGTGGTCGGCCATTAATAGCGTTTGGACGACATCGCCATGCTGGCTGCAGCGAACGGCCTGTTCAACAGCGTTTTCAAGTGGTTCCCCCCATACGCGGACACCGTCGATCGTTTTATACATATGTGTTCCTCTCCCCATCCCGTTTGAAGACCATTTTTACTGTATGAAAGACATGTCCAAATAGCCGCTCTTTAAATTCGTTTTTGTAAGCAAAACCACATTTTGTGTAAAAGCGTACAGCACGAAAATTGCCTTTTTCAAGGTACACAACAAGTGATTCGCCTTGTTTTAGTTCGCGTACGACTGTTTCAAAAAGCAATGTCCCTGTTCCACAACCAAGCATCTTAGGATCGACATAAAGGGCAGCCAAATCGGTTTCTTTTTCACTTCTAGCCAGCTGGGCAAAGCCAATGACTTTACCAGCCTCTTCCACCACAAAAAAAGCAGCAGAAGAGTTGATCTTAACCGACAAGCTTTGGCGCGAATAAGCTTGCTCGATATAAACTTGGCGGATATCAGCGGGAATCAAGTCTTTATACGTGTCTTCCCATGAACGCTTGGCGATCTCTTGGATAAGGACAATGTCTTGTATTTCTGCTTTCCTTGTTTTCATTTGCTCCCTCCAACGTTAAAAGAAGGCGTTCAGCCTTCTTTTAATGGGTTTGCTTTTTCTTGTTCATGGATAATATCACGGAAAGCAAAATCGCCTCTCTCAAGCCCTTTGATTAAAATTTCAGCGGTTCCCATATTTGTCGCCAGCGGCACACTTTGCACATCACATAACCGAATTAAAGCAGTGACATCCGGTTCATGGGGCTGCGCCGTTAATGGATCGCGCATAAACAAAATTAAATCGAATTGATTCTCAGCAACGAGCGCCCCGATTTGCTGATCGCCCCCTAATGGGCCAGACTTAAAACGGGTAACAACCAACTCAGTCGCCTCCATGATCCGAGTGCCCGTTGTACCAGTCGCGTACAGCTCATGCTCTTTTAAAATGGGCTCATAAGCAACACAAAAATCAACCAATTCTTGTTTTTTCTTGTCATGGGCAATTAAAGCGATTTTCATGTCGTTCTCCCCTTAGTCGATTAAATTTTCAAGGCCGTATACTAGCGTCGAGAGCTTGACCACTTGTTTAACGGCAAGCTTTACACCAGGCATAAAACTTTCACGGTTTAGCGAATCGTGGCGTATCGATAACGTTTGCCCCACTCCGCCAAACAGCACTTCTTGATGGGCCACTCGCCCAGGTAAACGGACAGAGTGGATTTTCATGCCATCGAAGTCAGCTCCTCTTGCGCCTGCCATCTCTTCTCTTTCCTGCTCATGCCCTTGCTTTTTCGGAGCCCGCACCTCTGCAATGAGCTGTGCCGTTTTTACCGCTGTACCCGATGGCGCATCAAGCTTGCGGTCATGGTGCTGTTCAATAATTTCAACGTCATTCATGTACCGTGCTGCCGTTTGCGCGAATTTCATCATTAAGATCGCGCCAATAGCAAAGTTGGGGGCGATGATGGCACCGAGCTCTTTTGCTTCGGCCATTTGCGTTAAATCGCGAATATCTTCATCATTAAACCCTGTCGTTCCCACAACTGGACGGACGCCATGCTCAAACGCTATTTCCATATGTTTTCTACCAAAGGCAGGTGCCGTCAAATCAATTAATACATCTGGTTCATGCTCAGCAAAACAGCGTGCCATATCGGTATATACTGGTAAATCACCTTGTGGAAATTCTGGCAAATCTTTTAATTGTTTGCCGTCATTTTTTGAATCAACTACCGCAACAAGCTTAAATGATTCTTCTTGCAAACAAAGTTTGACTGCTTCTTGCCCCATGTTGCCACGGGGCCCTGCAATTACAATACGTGTCATTGATTCTGTTCTCCTTTTTCTTTTTTTGTCCAGCGGTCTTTGTCTCTTGTTTGGAATTTATGCATGACAAGATCATGCGCTTCGCTTAAGTCAATTTGAAGTGAGTTCGCCAAACAAATGAGGACAAACAGCATATCGCCGATTTCTTGTTCCATCGTTTTGTCTTCTTCTAATGCTTTTTTGGGCTTCTCTCCATAGTAATGGTTCACTTCCCTTGCTAGCTCGCCTAATTCTTCCGTCAAGCGAGCCAACATCGCCAGTGGGCTAAAATACCCTTCTTTAAACTGCCCTATGTACGAGTCGACTTCTTTTTGCATTTCTGCGATTGTTTTTCCTTCAGGCATCATCGGCACTTCCTTTCCCTTCTATCCTAGCGAAAAGCACGCGCCTGCGCAATTTAAAAATAATGACGTGATATTTCTTTTTTCCATGAAGTTGAGTAAACTAAGAATGGACGCGAAAAGGAGGCGATTGCTTGGCAGTCAACCGGCACGTTAAAAACATTTTTTTCATTTTGCTCGGCACGGCGCTTATGTCGTTTGGCCTTGTTTACTTTAATATGGAACACCAATTGGCAGATGGCGGCGTAACAGGCATTACTTTGCTTTTTTTCTTTTTATTTACGATCAACCCGGCAATCACCAACATCGTTATTAACATTCCGTTGTTTTTTATAGGCTGGCGGATGTTAGGCCGGATTCCTTTTTACTATACACTCGTAGGCACATTCAGTTTATCGTTATTCCTTGATTTGTTCCAGCGTATTAACTTACATATTTTCCTTGGCAATGACTTAATGCTTGCCGCATTATTCGCAGGGGCTATCGTCGGTACAGGGCTTGGGCTTGTCTTTCGTTTTGGCGGCACAACCGGCGGAGCAGACATCATTGCGAAACTATGCTTGCGCTATTTTGGCTGGAGCATCGGACGGACCTTTTTTGTATTTGATTCGTGTGTCATTGCCATCTCTCTCGTCTATCTTGATTTGCGTGAAGCAATGTACACGATTGTCTATGTGTTTATTGCCGCCAAAGTCATTGACTTTATCCAACAAGGATCCTACAATGCGAAAGCAGCCTTTGTCATCTCCGAGTCGATTACGGAGATCTCAGAAGCGATTTTACGTGAAATGGGCCGAGGCGCAACGACGTTACAAGGGAAAGGCACATTTACTGGCGACGAAAAAGAAATTTTATATTGCGTCGTCGCCCGCAATGAAACGGTGAGGTTGCGCAATATTGTGCATCGCATTGACCCCCATGCGTTCATGACCATCCACGATGTTTCCGAAGCCGCCGGTGAAGGGTTTACACTCGATGACAACAAGCAACCGATTCGAATTGGCTAAGCAGTAAAAAAGCAACAGAGCATGCCGCTTCTCTGTTGCTTTTTTCACCTCCAACCATGTCTATTGAAGGATTTCCCTTCTTCGTTTAGCGCTATACGTTTGCTTCGGACCTTACCGTTTTTCGACTTGGCTAGGACTGCTCTCTTTTCTCGTCAAACCAAGGCATGTACTAAGGGCCAATACGCTTGTGGCAAACATAATCGCGGCCATCGGCACTGCTGTTGATTCATCAATACCTACAAGCGGCGCAACCATCGCTCCAAGGAATAAGGGCAACATGCCGAGCATCGCGCTAGCACTGCCAGCACGATGGCTTTGTTTGGCAATTCCTAACGTAAAGGAAGAAGTTGTGATCATTCCCATTGACGTCATGTAAACAAAAATGGAAACGACAATTGTCCATAATGGCCCTTGAATGGCCGCCATACAGACAAGGATAGCTGTAGCCGAGCTCGCAACCATCACTCCTGTTTTCAACAACGTTCGCTCATGAACTATGCCAGCTAAACGGCCAACCACGAATGTACCGGTGATGATCGCTAGACCATTGATGCCAAATAACACACTATAAACTTGTTCGTTTACACCGTAAATGCCTTGATAAACAAACGGAGTGCCTGCCACATAGGCAAAACTACCGCCATGAGCAAGCCCGAGTGTAAGTGCATAGCCGATAAAAGAACGGTCTTTAAGCAAATCTTTAAATGTCCATAGGATATGCGACATAGAGCTTGGCACTCGCTTGCTTGGTGGAAGCGATTCTTCTAGCTTTATTCCTGCAACGAGAACGATTAAGACACCAAGCAAAGACAAAAACAAGAAAATCCAGCCCCAGCGCGCCCCTGGCAACAGCAAAATCGCCCCGCCCGCCATTGGTGCTAACATCGGCGCCACGGCATTGATCACCATAAGCAACGCAAAGAATTTTGTTAATGCTTGGCCTGTAAAAACATCACGGACAACCGCACGAGACACGACAATCCCAGCAGCTGCCGTAAATCCTTGTAAAAAACGGCCAGCAATCAAGACGCCAATATTTGGAGCAAACGCACATAAAAGCGAAGCAGCGGCAAATAACGTAATTGAAATGAGCAATGGCCGTTTCCTTCCCTTTGCGTCACTGATCGGGCCGACGACAAGTTGCCCGATCGCCAAACCGATTAAGCACGTTGTTAAACTTAGTTGCACAAGCGAAGCGGGCGCTTGCAGATCTTCGCTAATTTGCAAAAAGCTTGGCAAATACATATCAATATTGAGTGGCCCAAGGACGGCTAGCATTCCAAGCAAAAACGCAAGCGCCAGCCTTTCCATTCCTGTTGGATTCTGTTTCATTCCGTCTCCCCATTTCTGATAAACAAACTCAGTCTACTTTAGGAAAACCATGTTTGTAAAGGGCTTTGCCCGAAAAAACGGGCATTGTCTGTCGAAGCTCACTGTTAAAGCGCTTTTTCGGGGCATGCAAGCTCCCATTTTAATGGGCACAAAAAAACCAGCCCAAGTGAATGAGCTGGTTTCAGACTAAGCCGATTTGTTCCGACCATTAGTCGCGTTGTGACAAGTAAATCATAATGAAGCGTGCTAGTTCGAGCAAAGCGACAAGCGCTGCTGCCACATAAGTTAAAGCAGCGGCATCAAGGACTTTCTTTGTTTCCCGCTCTTCGTTGTTTACAATAATCCCACTTGCAACCATTTGCTCCATTGCTCTGTTGGAAGCGTTAAACTCGACTGGCAACGTAACCACTTGGAATAACACAGCGGTGGCAAAGAAGATAATACCCATTAGCAAAACAGGGTTTCCGCCAACTTGAGCACCAACGCCGAAGAGCAAACCGGCTAAAATCAGCCATTGGCCTAAATTGCTGCCGATGGAAGCAACGGGCGCCAAAGCGCTGCGAAATTTCAAGAACGAGTAGTTTTCTGCATCTTGGATCGCGTGTCCTACTTCATGAGCGGCAATGGCCGCTCCGGCAACTGAAGCGTTGCGGTAATTGTCTGTTGACAACCTTACAACTTTGGCACGTGGATCGTAGTGGTCAGATAACTCCCCTTTAACCTCTTCGACTTCAACATCATAAATGCCATTGTCATGAAGAATTTTTCGGGCTACTTCTGCACCTGTCATTCCTGCACTGTTTCGGATGCGCGAATATTTTTTATACGCCCGTTTTACTTTTCCTTGAGCCAGAAGCGGGATTAGAATGAGAAACGCTAAATAAAACAAATAAACACCGAGACTCATTGCAATCACCTCACTTTATCTTAATACTATTATCGTAATCAAAACGTCAAAGAAAGTCAAACTTCCCGCTATTGTTGCACGCTGTTTTTTGAACGGCTGTCACCGTTTTGACACATTTTATTCTTTTGCCTTTACTCGCCGTTTCTCAGCCCGGTATTTTCGATAACCAACATAAGATAAAGACACAACAAGCGGCCCACCGATAGACAGAATCGCCCATAAGAGCGATGGGTCTATTCCGTCCTCGCCACCACCTTCATAAAGTTCTTTAAAAGCGCCGCGCATCGTTTCAATATGATCTTCCAGTTGCTCAGGCGATACGGATTGGTTTTCTAATAAAGCAAAATACGAGTCAAAACGAACAACGGTTTGTTCAGTTGTGCTTATGTGGATAGCCGGACGAATCATGCCGTATAGGGAATGAAATGCATTTATTTGGCGTTTCAGAGCTTGGGCATCTTTTGACACAGCCGCTTCCTCTAGGTCGTCTAGTGACGCCATCACTTGCGTTTCCGTGCTTTTCCAAAGGGGTTCGCTGTTTTCGGCAAACGCGTCAATCGCAAGGCGAAACGCTGTGACGAGGCGAATTCGTTCATCATCAGGCATATTTGTAGCCGTTAATGCATCTTCAGCATTTTCAAACGTTGTTGTTAGTGTGCGTAACGAAGACATTGTCCATTCCTGGTCTTCAAAATCATAAGAAAGGAAAAAATCCGCAAACACACTCATTAGCCGTTTTCCATCTTCATAACGCTGTTCTTTCGTTAGCTTCAGCACTTGATTTGCCGTATGATTCAATTCTTTCCACGCTTGGGCATCATTAGCAGAGCCAGGCATAGGCAGCATCACTACGATACAAACAAGCAAAACGAGCATCATCCAATGACGCATTTCTTGTCCCTCCTCTGTTCTAAACATCCTATGAACAAAAGGACAAGAGTAGACCTTAGCCTGGCAAATTAATACGAAGCGCGTGCTGGCGTACGTTCAGGAAGTAGACGGTTGCTACACAGACAAGTCCTAACAGGAATGTAAACCAGCCAATGCCGTCGATATAAGGCATAATTCGAGTACTTAACCACGGGTGCATGTGAAAATGGTAATCGATAAAGTCGTTGAAGACAGTCCATAATAACGCTGCCGCCAAATGTCCTTTTTTGATGCGGAAGTATGGCATGAATAAAAGCGCCTGTAAAGCCATGCCTGCATGGGATACATTCAGCATAATAATTTGCCAATGAAGCGGGGCGCCTTCCATCACTTGAAACGTATTCATGACAACTGCCCACACGCCGTATTTAAGTAACGTCACAGCAGCAAGCGCTTCGATTAAGCCGGATTGCTTCCGGATCAAAAAGCCAATCAACACAAACACAAAAAACAAACTTGCCGTCGGACTGTCAGGCACAAACCAGATAAAATGCAGCGGAGTGGCCGCAAGCTGGTCGCCATACCAGTAAAACCCATAGATCGTGCCTAACACATTAATGATTAGCAGCAACCATAAGCTGATGCGTTTCGTTAAAAGCCCATACAAATAAGCTAGCATGCCAGCCCTTCCTTTCATGAAAAAAGCCGCCTAAAAAGGCAGCTTTTAGTATAACACAATCATTCTGGGTCTTGACCATGGTTTGCGATGAACTCTGCCAAAATTTGCAGTTCTTCTTCAGACCCCGTGAACTGGTCGGCAGGCATCGCTCCTTGCCCATTTTGAATGATTTCAATGACTTCTTCAGGTGTTTTTTCTGTTTCGAGCAAGTTCGGCGCTCCAGCACCGCCTGTCATTTGGTCGCCATGACATTGAATGCATGAATCTTGGCTTGAATAAATTTCAAACCCCTCTGCTTCCTCATCGATTTCGGCTCCTTCTACTAGCTTCCCTTGCTGGGCAGCAGCTTCCCAGTCATGCTGGGCCACTGACTCCCATGTCAAGTAAACAACGGAAGCAACACCAAGAAGCATAATAGATGTAGCAATCGGGCGACGGTGAGGCCGACGCTCTTTTGATGTATCCAGCCACGGAGCAAGCAGCAAAGCGCCGAATGCAACGCCTGGAATAACCACCGTACCTAGTACATTAAAGTCGCCAGAAGCAAACTCATACTTAAGCAATTGATATAAAAACAGGAAATACCAGTCTGGAAGCGGAATGTAGGCTTCCAATGGATCAGCGATTGCTTCAAGCGGCGCAGGATGGGCCACAGTTAAGCATAAAAAGCCCATTAAAAAGACTGCCCCTACCATCCATTCCCGCAATAGGAAGTTTGGCCAAAAAGCTTCCGTTTTTCCAGGGTATTCCGAGTAGTCTTTTGGAATGTTTGGTTTTCGGCCATCCGCCTTGACACGGGAATCGCCGACAAACTTCATTCCTTTTCCTCGATGCATGGGTTTCCCCCCTTAGTATAATCACATATTAGCTAGCTATTATAGCGGGCCAGAAATGCCTTGACGGCGAATCATGATAAAATGCGCCCCAAGCAAACCAAGCAATGCTGCTGGCAAGAAGAAGACATGGATAGCAAAAAAGCGCGTCAACGTCGCAGCACCGACAATTTCGCCTCCGGCAAGCAACGCTTTTGTAAAGTCGCCGATGATCGGTACGCTTTCAGCAATTTGAAGTGTGACGACAGTCGCAAAGTATGCTTTCATATCCCAAGGCAACAAATAGCCTGTTAAGCCAAGGCCAAGCATCACAAAGAAAATCAATACTCCTACAACCCAGTTTAATTCACGTGGCTTTTTGTACGAGCCGGTAAAGAACACGCGCAACGTATGTAAAAACATCATGACAATAACAAGGCTGGCGCCCCAATGGTGCATGCCGCGGACAATGACACCCATTGCTACATCGTTTTGCAAAAAGTAAACAGATGCATGGGCATTCACAATGTCCGGCACGTAGTACATGGTAAGGAACATTCCCGACAAAATTTGAATAACGGTTACAAAAAACGTCAAACCGCCAAAACAATAAATAAACGCTGAAAAGTGATGAGCTGGGTTGACGTGCTCCGGCACTTCATGGTCAGCGATATCCCGCCACATTGGCGTTATGTCGAGACGCTCGTCCACATAATCATAAATTTTTTGAAGCATTTCTCGCGCCCCTCCTAAGTTCTTTGACTCACCTGTCCAAGATAAACTTGATTGCCTTCCACCACGACTTCAAAAACATCAAGCGGTCGCGTTGGTGGCGTTCCGGCGATATTCGTACCATCCTCTTCAAAACGGCCTCCATGGCATGGGCATTGGAACTCGCTCGCATCTTCATTGTACGAAACCGTGCAACCAAGATGAGTGCATACTGAAGATAGAGCGACAACTTTATCGCCGTCCAAATAGATGTAAGCTTCGTGCTCTACTTGTGACTCGTACCATGAGTCAACTTGCGTGAAGCTCCATGTAAAGCGCTGCGGCACATCGGTCAAATCATCCAGTTCGCAAACGAGCTGCATATCCGACTCCGCACCTGCTTTTAAGGCAGGATCAAGGGCAAAGCGAATCATCGGCATTAACATGCCAGCAGCCATGAAACCGCCGACGCCAGTGAGCGTGTACGATAAAAATTGCCGTCTTGATACTTTGTGGTCTCTCTCGCTCACTATTTTCCCTCCTAACAACGTTCATAATTGTGCTCCTTTTATTCTGAGCATTCTTAACAAGACTAATACTAGGACGATACCATCATACTATAAACCGCCTACATTGCGCAATATAAGTTAGAAGAGCGCTTTCAGACTTTTTGTTGCCATAGCTGCGATAAAAGGGGAATAAGCTGTTTCAACTGCCCGTCCATCACTTCTTTACGGTGCTTCGCTTCAACAAATTCAAGGGGAAGCGCCGGCACAAAAAACAGTGCCATTCCGTCAAGCTCCTTTTCAGCCGTTTTCCATTCCCCGTCAGCAGTCAACAAACAAATGTGGGAAAATGAGGCTGCTTTTAAATCGGCTGCCCACCCTAACAGCCTGTCAATGCGGCTTGCCATTGGTTCTGATTGGGCATAAGTAAAAGCAGGAAATTGCATGATCCGCCCGTGAAATTGCCGTTCCATTTCATCTGCTAGCTGAGCAGTAAACTCAACCGCTTGCGTCACTGTTTTCGCCTCAGTAGCCCACGTTGTTTTCATTAGCGGAATAAGAGCCGTGTCTACATAGTCAGCCGCTTTTAAATATGTATCAATGTCTGCTGCACGAAACCGCATATCATCCTCTCCTTTTTGTCCTTCTATAGTATAGCAAAAAAACAGAGCCAGTTGGCCCTGTTTTCAAGATTTTCTTAAGCGATTTAGCCGTTCGCTCAATTCCATGAACGTCTCCTTATCGCCATTGTCAAGCGCCTCGTCAATCGCTTCAGACAGCTTTTTGAGTTGGAACAAGCGAACCGACTCCTGTAAAAGCGCTTCTGCTTTTCGCTCAAATGCCTGAGCCCTTTCTTGCGTTTCTGGCAAGTACGGATTGTCTTCGAGCACCGCTAAATATTGCGGGCACGTTAAGCGCTCTTGGAAGTGGAGCTCAATATATATGTCTTCTGTTTGGTTTAAGCGAATGTCGTGGAACGCTTTTTCGCAATCCGTTGTGACATGATGCTTTTTGCGGAAAGAAAATGGGATTTGTTCGATTCCTTGAGCAGAAATAACCAAAGCTTTTGGCGTGCCTTCAGAATGGTTTAAAAAGTGAACTCGTTCCATTAGCGTATCATCATTCATCAAGTAGTTCAAAAGCCAAGCACATTCTCGCCTTTTCAGTTGATGGCGTTTGAGAAAGCTGCGCAAAAATGCTTTTTTGTCCATGACTGGAACCATATTGCTCATTGCTCACTCCCCCTTTCTGAATTCGTTGGAAACTTTCCTAGTCCTGCATACCTGTAAATTCGCCTTGCCATTGCCTGAATCCTTTTTCTAGCCACAATTCGTTTTCTACAAATCGCGCTGTATCATACTACTCTGCCTGCAATTCATCGAGGAGTTCTGACAAATCACTCCGCTCAGGGCTTTGTTGCAGCGCTTTTTGAAAAAGTTCTACCGCCTTGTTTCGCTCTCCCTCTTCCAAAAGAAAGTGGCCATACTCGCTTAGAAAGTCTGTGTCTTCATGAAAAGCAACATAGGCCTCTTTGTATTTTTCCCGTGCCGTTTCATAATACTCTAGCTGTTTATGAGCGAGTGCTTCGTACCAAACGAGCAGCGCATCTGTTTCTCCGTAGGACTTGGCATGTTCGACAAGCTCCAGCAAGTCGTCATATCGTTCTTGCTCCCGCAAAAACGCTGCTAATGTTTGCAACGCCTCTGTATTTGTTGGATTTAAAGCAATAGCCTGGCGTAAGTATTGTTCAGCGCCGACAAAATCCTGTTGTTTATACAGCAGTTTCCCTGCAAGCAATGGCAGCGCATCATTAAATTCATCCATACGCATACCCGCGGCCAATGTTTCGAATGCTTCCTCATAACGCTTTTCTGCTTCATAAGCGCGTGCAAGCGGCACATAGACACTTGTAAAATCAGGGTCGAGTGTTTTCACAGCCTCAAGCTGTTCAATTGCCACCGTGTAATCACCTTGCTGAAAAGCGGTAAAACCAAAGTTAAACAAAGCATTCGGCGGCAGTTCATTCTGTTTTTGCTGGTGGTATAGCAAGAGCGCGTCTTCAAACTGGCCATTAGCCCCATAAGCTTCAGCAAGCGCCAAACCGACATTTATGTCACCCAGTTCCTCTTTTGCATGCAATGCCTGTTTTAAATACGGGATTGCTTTATTATATGAACCTTGTTCAAGATAAAATTCACCGAGTGCATACGTAATGATGACCTCATTAGACGCTTTTTTATGGGCGGCGAGCAGTCTTTGCTCAGCTACTTCATCAAGAGATTGCAACTGGTATAAATCAGCAAGCAGCAGTTGTGCTTGTAAAAAACTTGGGTCGTGTTCGCCGATCTCTAATAAATACTCAATCGCTTCGTCTTCTTGGTCGGCGTCAATCATCATTTCTGCCGCCAAAACGTACAACTCCCCTTCATCAGGGTATAATTCGAGCAATTGTTCAATAAGCGGCCGTGCTTTATCAACATGTCCTAGCTCATAATAAAGCTCCGCTGCTTGGTAGAGCTGGTCATGGTTCGTTGTATTCGCAAACGCATCTAGTAAACGGAGTGCTTCTTCTACATTCCCAGATTCAATCGATGCATAAACTTTCTTTTTTATATCCACAAAAACATCATGCTCCTTTTGCATGCTTCTTGCCTTTATTTTATAGTAAGCAATTGTGCCCTTTCAACCATTCTGTTTGCCCATCATTTTAAAAAAATCTTTTATGGCAAAACCTGTTGACAATGGAAGCGTTTTCGTTTATTCTCTAATTAGCGTATGGTTTCTCTCCACTCCTATCCATACATTCTTAGCTATTATGGCTAAATCCATTTGTAAACGCTTTCGTTTACAGGTGGATTCTTTTTTTTGGGGCAAAAAAGCAAGCACATGGCTTGCTTTTAGACTATAAACACTGCTCGTATCTTCGTTGATCTGCTTAGCAACTGTTCACGCACACGGAACCATTTGCTCCCGTCCTCGCTTTCCTGACTTCGCCCCTCTGCTACAATCGATTTCGATTCGCTTGGACGCTCTTCTACTGTAGCGACTGTAAATGCTCAAAAAACTGAGGATACGATACAGAAATGGCGCCTGTGTTTGCTAATTCTACCGGCCCATTTGCGCATAAAGAGGCAATGACAAGCGCCATGCCAATACGGTGGTCGCCATGGGAATCCACTTTCCCGCCTGTAAGCGGCTTGCCGCCACGGATAATCATGCCGTCATCGGTCGCTTCAATGTCCGCACCAAGCTTAGCCAATTCGCCTACAACTGTATCAATGCGGTTCGTTTCTTTCACTTTTAGCTCTTCAGCATCACGGATAATGGTTGTGCCCGAAATTTGCGTAGCAAGCACTGCTAACACCGGTATTTCATCAATTAACGTAGGCACTTCCTCCCCTTCAATGACAAACGGTGAGAGCTCGCTTTTTGATATCGTCATATCGCCCCGCGGTTCACCACCTGTAGTCACTTGTTCGTCAATCGACAGCTTTGCTCCACTCCGCTTTAAGACTTCAAGAATGCCGGCACGCGTTGGATTTAAGCCTACATTCTTTAAGTGGACGCGACTCCCCGGAACGATACAGCCTGCGACAAGAAAAAACGCCGCCGACGAAATATCCCCTGGAACAACAACGTCAGCTGCTTGAAGGGACTGGCCGCCTTGAATCGAAATGGTCTTGCCCGCTGTCGTCACTTTCACGCCAAAAGCATGAAGCATTCGCTCTGTATGGTCTCTTGTTGTTTGCGGCTCTGTAACAGATGTTTCCCCTTCTGCTTGCAATCCTGCTAACAGAAGCGCTGATTTGACTTGTGCACTTGCTACAGGCATCGTATACTCGATTGCTTTCGTTTGCCCACCGCGAATCGACAATGGGGTTTTATTTCCCGTTTCCCGTCCGTCAATTTGCGCGCCCATTTGCCGAAGTGGTGCAGTCACCCGTGCCATCGGGCGTTTGCCAATCGAATCGTCACCGACAACGACCGAATGAAAAGGCCGGCCAGAGAGGACGCCCAATAACAAACGGATCGTCGTGCCGGAATTGCCGACATCTAACACCCCATTTGGCTCTTTCAGCCCATCTAACCCTTTGCCTTCAACCGTGACTTTGTCGCCTTCTTGTTCAATCGCCACGCCCATTTGCCGGAAACAGGCGATCGTGCTTAAACAATCATCGCCAGGAAGAAATCCGCTGACGTTTGTTGTACCATTCGCCATAGCGCCAAACATGACAGCGCGGTGTGAAATCGATTTATCGCCAGGTACGACAATTGTCCCTGACAAACCCGATTCTGCTTTGTTTAGCACCTTTATCGTCTCGTCCATATTCTTCTCCTTATATTGTGTAAGTTTCATACATATGCCGTTTCAGTTCTTTTTGGGCATATATTCGATCCTCTTCTGAACGGAAACTAAGGCGTAAAACGCCCATAATGTCTTCCCGCGTCTCTAATATCCGAATATTGGTAATGCTAATTTCTTTATTAGCAAGTATCCTTGTCACATCAGAAATAACACCTGGATGGTCAGGAACATCGACAAACAAATCATAAAAAGCGGGTATCGCTCCTTTTTCGCGCTGTGGCAACTCTTCACGAAATGCTTTTGCTTCTTGGAAGTAAGCATGAATGGCTTTGCCGTCGCAGCGTTCAACCATTTCCTTTACAGAATCCATCTCGATTTGCCATTCGGCAAATAGGCGCAGCATTTCTTCTTTATTATGCAAAAGCACATCACGCCACATGACCGGGCTCGCCGAGGCAATCCGCGTAATGTCCCTAAAACCACCTGCCGCTAATTGGGCTACCTCTGGATCGGTTTTTTCAAGCTTTTTGAGCTGATGGACTAGGCTAGCTGCAATAATATGGGGGAAATGGCTCACTGTGCCTGCCAGTTTGTCATGCTGTTGTGGTTCCATTTGCAAAAAACGCGCTTTCGTGCCTTTCAACAAATTTTGCAAGGCGATAATATGGCGTGGCTCACTATTCTTGCCAGGGGCTAGTAAGTAAAACGCATTTTCAAACAAATGGGCTTTTGCTGCCTCGACGCCTGATTTATGTGAGCCTGCCATCGGATGGCCGCCAATAAAGCAGACGTTGTCACTGAAATGGGTATCAGCAGCCGCGGCAATATCTTGCTTTGTTGAACCGACATCCGTAACGATGACACCTTGTTTCAACGAGATCGTGCTAAGCTGCTCAATCAATTCAATCGTTTTGCTTACTGGCACTGCTAAAATGATAAAATCAGCTGCTTGTGCCCCTTCTTCTAGGCTTGAGGCAGCCTCATCAATTACGCCAAGTGCTTTAGCCATATGGAGCTGTTCGGCTGAAATATCGTAGCCGACCAAATGGATGTCTTGGTCGCGCTTAATTGCAAGCGAGATGGAGCCGCCAATCAACCCCATCCCGACAACAAATGCTGTACGCTTCATGTCAATACCATTCTCCTACTCTTTATGCGCCTAAGCTTGCAAGGAGCTGGTCCAAAATCTCAGGAGCTTTTTCTATAAAGGCATCATTTTCGGCCTCATTGCCTATGGAAATTCGGATTGCCGTCGGGTAACCGAGCGCTTCACCTGAACGGAGAATAAAGCCATTCTCAAGAAAAGCTTGAAAGACTACATCTCCCGGAATCCCTGTTTCCACTAGCAAGAAGTTTGTTTCCGACGGAAACACAAACATCCCTCTAGCCTCAAAGAAAGCGCGCAATTTTGCCTTCTCGACACTGTTTTTTTGCTTGCACGCCACAATAAACGCTTCGTCTTCCAGCGCTGCGAGCGCGGCTGTGTGGGCAAGGATGTTGTTGTTAAAGGGCAATCGCACAGGTTCAACTTGGCGAGCGATCTCACGCTGACTAATGCCGTAGCCGACGCGGAGGCCTGCAAGTCCATATGCTTTTGAGAACGTCCGCAACACAACTAGTTGCGGATATGCATTTAACAGCGCAATGCTGTTTGGGAAGTCTTCTAATTCTACATATTCATAGTAAGCTTCATCGACAACGACCAAGCATGTAGTTGGAACGGCGTCTAAAAACTTTTTCAACTCAGCTTCACCGAGTGCGACCCCATTTGGATTGTTAGGATTGCAGACCCAGACAATCCGCGTTTGGTCGTCAATCGCTGCAAGCATTGCATCTAAATCGTGGGAGCCGTCTTCTTTAACGGTTATTTCTTTGATCGTTGCCCCTTCAATCGTTGCATTTAACTTGTACTGAGAAAAAGAGGGCGTCGCCATAACCGTGTTGGTCTCAGGCGTTAAAAAACTTCTGCATAGTAGTTGAATAACTTCATCGGTGCCATTTCCTAATATAAGCTGTCCTTCATCTACTTTATGTTTGGCAGCAAGTGCTTTGCGCAAGGCTGTGCCATAGCCATCCGGATACAAAAACGTTTTTGATGCTCCATCGGCAATCGCCTTTGCCACAGCAGGAGACGCCCCATACGGATTTTCATTCGATGCCATTTTTATGACGGTCTCTAAACCGTATTCCCTTTTCACATCTTCAATCGGCTTGCCTGGGGCATATGGTGGCAACCCTTGTATTTGTTTTTTTGCTAACATCGTGTCTGCACCTGCTTTCCCTAGTCTTACTAGCTATCCTACGCAAAATCAAGCGTACTAGCAACTGTTTAATAGGTCGGAGCGGGATGAAGGAGAGAATTGACATATTGCTCAATTTCTTTGACTGCTTCATCTCGTGATTCCGCCTGTTTCAACGCCTCGCATCTAAGGCCAATTTGCTCAACAATCGCGCTCCCGATCACAACACCGTCAGCATGGCGCCCCATTTCCTCAACTTGTTCGTAGCTGGAAATGCCAAATCCAACTACATATGGGACAGGCGATGCTTCTTTTACCAGCTTTAAAAAAGCTTCCACTTGTGGATGAAGTGTTTTTCTCGCGCCGGTTACGCCTAGTGAGGATACACAGTAAAGGAAGCCCTGGGCGCGGCTGGCAATCGCTTTGATCCGTTGCTGAGATGTTGGCGCTACAAGTGAAATAAGGGCAAGCCCTTGTTTTTCGCACTCATTAGCCAATGTTTCGCTCTCTTCAAACGGCAAATCGGGAACGAGGAGGCCGTCAATTCCGTAGTCGCATGCCGTCTCGCAAAAACGTTCAAACCCAAATTGTAGCAAAGGGTTGGCGTAAGTAAAGACAATAACCGGAATTGTAAGCCCCTCTTTCCTCATTTCCGGGACGAGCGCCATAGCCTTAGCCAGCGTCATCCCTCCTGTTAGTGCGCGTTTGGAGGCGTTTTGAATGACCGGCCCATCTGCCAACGGGTCAGAATAAGGAATGCCAAGCTCCAGTACATCCGCCCCACTTCTCTGTAATGAGAGTGCGAGGGCGATGGTTGCTTCTGGCACCGGGTCTCCAGCGGTAATGAATGGAATAAACAAGTTACCCTTTTTTACAGCGTCAGTAAGCCGCTTATTCATCGTACCCCTCCTTATAAACCCGCTGCAATGTGTGCATATCCTTATCGCCTCTGCCTGATAAGCATACGAGCACAGATTGGTTTGGCGTCATCGTTTTCGCCATTTGAAAAGCTTTAGCCAACGCATGAGCCGATTCAATTGCAGGAATGATTCCTTCCTCTTTTGCAAGAAGCGCAAGTGCCTCGAGCGCCTCTTTATCGGTTACAGCTTCATAACGGACTCGCTTTTGGGCGGCCAAGTAGGCATGCTCAGGGCCAACGCCAGGGTAATCCAATCCTGCGGAAATCGAGTAAGGCTCCATGATTTGCCCAGCTTCATCTTGAAGCAAGTAAGTAAGCGAGCCATGGATGATTCCTTTCGAACCTTTGCTGATCGTGGCAGCATGTTCGGCTGTATCGAGCCCCCGTCCTGCCGCTTCGACGCCGACAAGCTCCACTTCATCCTCGAGAAACGGGTAAAACATACCGATTGCGTTGCTGCCACCGCCAACACAAGCAACAATTGTATCAGGCAGCCGCCCTGTCTTTTCTCCAATCTGCTGTTTTGCTTCATCGCCGATTACACGTTGGAAATTGCGGACCATTTTCGGATAAGGATGTGGGCCGACTACGGAGCCGATTAGATAAAACGTATCATCTGCGTGGGAGACCCAATAGCGAATCGCTTCATTTGTAGCGTCTTTTAGCGTTCGGCTCCCAGTCTCCGCCGGAACAACTTCGGCGCCAAGTAATTCCATGCGAAATACATTTAACTCTTGCCGCTTCATGTCTTCCACGCCCATAAACACTTTGCATTCCATGCCAAGGCGGCTAGCAACCGTTGCCGTAGCGACGCCGTGCTGGCCTGCCCCTGTTTCGGCGACAAGCTTGTTTTTGCCCATTCGTTTTGCAAGGAGCCCTTGGCCAATTGCATTATTCAATTTATGAGCCCCCGTATGAACCAAATCTTCCCGTTTTAAATAGATATTGGCTCCGCCTAATTTTGCACTAATGTTTTTTGCAAACGTCAGCGGTGTTTCCCTGCCTGCATATTCAGCCAAGTCGGCTTTTAGCTCTCCTATAAAAGCGGGATCAACCATCGCTTTTGCCAGCCCAGCTTCCAACTCTTCAATTGCCGACATTAATGTTTCGGGAACATATTTGCCGCCGAACTCGCCAAAACGGCCGCGGCTATCTGGTATTGTTTCCTGCATAATGGACCCCCGCTTCTTGTTCAAGGCGCGCTATTTTTGCGACGCTTTTTTTTCCGTTCTCTTCAATTCCGCTCGATACATCCAGTCCGTCTATTTGGTAGCGGGCAAGCTCGACGACGTTTTCAGGCGTAATTCCGCCTGCAATAAGCACTTGCGTACCTTGCCGAACTCCTTCTTCCGTATAAGAAGGGATCTGTTTCCAGTCGAATGATTCGCCTGTTCCGCCCCAGCCTTTGGCACTTTTACAATCAATTACATAGCCATCGGCAATGCCTGCAAAAGCCTGCATGATGCTGAGCGCGCTGCTTGAATGATGGATCGCTTTCCATACCTGCTTTTGTGTTCGGTCCTTGACGGCCTGCAAAAAGGCAGGCGTTTCGGTGCCATGTAACTGGATCACATCAAATAGGCCGCTGCTGGCAACTTGTGCGATTGTGTCAAGTGATTCATTCACAAAAAGCGCTACCGTTTGCTTCGTGCTCATGTCAGTTGTGGCCAACCATTGCGCTACGTCATGAAGGGCAACTTTGCGCTTGCTGTTTGCCAATACGAAACCCATATAATCACAGTGAGAAGCCGCTGCCACTTCGACATCCTCTTGCTGATGCAGTCCACAATATTTTAGTTTCATTGGTTTATCGCACTTTCAGAAAACAAGTCGATGATCGCTTGCCTTTTATCGTCTTTACGCATCAACTGTTCGCCGATCAGCACAGCGTTCGCTCCGGCTTTCTTTACACGCGCAATGTCATCAGGTGTATGAATGCCGCTCTCGGACACAAGCAACGCTTCTTTCGGCACCATTTTTGCAATCTGCTCGGTTTGGGCAACCGATGTTTGGAACGTTTTTAAATTGCGGTTATTGATACCTATCACTTCTGGTGTAAAAACAGCAAGAAGCGACTCTAGCTCTTCTTCGCTATGGACTTCAACTAAACACTCCACCCCTTTGCTATACGCTAGTTCATATAGTTCGTGGAGCTGCTTCGCTTCCATTGTACCAGCTATTAACAACATGGCATCTGCGCCAATACACGCCGTTTCCTCCACTTGAAGGGGCGACAAAATAAAATCCTTCCGCAATACCGGCAAAGACACGGTCTTTTTCACTTCAGCTACATAAGCAATGTCACCTTGAAAGTACGTACGGTCTGTCAAAACGCTAATTGCGCTTGCGCCACCCTCTTCATAAACCCGTGCAATCGCTGTTGGTGAAATCGTCTCACATAAAACCCCTTTCGAAGGGGAAGCCTGTTTTATTTCTGCAATTAGCCCTAGTGGCAAAGACGGTTTCTGTAAGGACGCTTTCAGACTTTTTTTCGGAAAATACTGCTTTTTAGGCAACTGGAGTTGGCTGATTTCCTCTCGTTTTGTCGCCAAAATTTTCTCAAGCATGCTTGATTCCCCTTCCCTGTTGTTGCAATGATTGCAAATAGCGAAACGCCTGTTTGCTCTCTATTGCTTTGCTGGCATAGTGAACGCCTTCAGCAATGTGACTGGCATTTTCACAGGCGTACAACGCTGCCCCGGCATTTAAAGCAACAATGTTTTTAGCTGCCTGTGGCCCGTCGCCTGAAAAAATCGCGTGGATTAACGCAGCACTTTCAGCAGGCGTATCTACTTGAATATCAGCAAGATTTCCAAGCGGCAAGCCTACGTCGTCAGGTGAGAACCGATACGTTTCGCACGTACCATCTTTCACTTCCACTACGTGTGTGTCGCCATGAATGGCACATTCATCAAGGCCATCAGCGCCTGTAACTAAAAGGCTGTGCTCGCTACCAAGCTGGCGCAATGCTTCTCCCATTTTCAAAGCGGCTGCTTCATCGTAAACGCCGAGAAGTTGGTAACGGGCACCGGCTGGGTTCGTAAGCGGACCTAGCAAATTAAAAATGGTACGGAAGCCAATTTCTTTCCGTGGGCCAGCGACGTGGCGCATTGACTGGTGGTACAGCGGCGCAAATAAAAAGCACAAGTTTGTTGTTTCAAGCATTTGGCAAGCTTCTTCAACGGAAGCTTGAATGTTGATGCCGAGCTCTTCCAACACATCAGCACTGCCGCTTTTGGAAGAGACAGAGCGATTGCCATGTTTGGCGACAGGGACACCGAGCGACCCCAAAACGAGCGCTGACGCAGTCGAGATGTTAAACGTTCCTAGTCCATCTCCTCCTGTGCCGCACGTATCAATCGCCCCCTCAATGACAGAAGGGAATCTGCGCGCATAAGCGCGCATCCCTTTGGCAAAGCCGAGAATTTCCTCCGCAGTCTCGCCACGAACGCGCATCATCGTGATGAGGCTCGCCACTTGGCTGGCGGTCGCACGCCCTGACATGATTTGTTCCATCACTTGCTCCGCCTCTTGGACAGACAAGGATTCGCCCATTAAACATTTGTTCAGCACTTGCTTCATCATGACAAACGCACCGCCTTTGCAAACAACGCTTCTGTCTGTTCAATCGCATGAATAAGTGCCTTTGCTTTGTTCAATGTTTCTTCGTATTCTTTTTCTGGGTCTGAATCTGCGACAATGCCTGCTCCTGCTTGGATGGTGGCGCAATTGCCTTCCAGAACAATCGTACGAATCGCAATGCAAGAATCAATATTGCCGTTAAAATCCATATAGCAAATGGCGCCTCCGTAGATGCCCCGTCTAGTCGGTTCTAGCTCATTTAAAATTTGCATAGCGCGAATTTTCGGTGCACCAGAAAGAGTCCCAGCAGGAAATGCCGCTTTTAAGGCGTCATAAGGCGTTGCTTCAGGCTTTAATTTGCCTGTTACTTTAGAGACGAGATGCATCACATGAGAAAATTTTCCTATTTCCATTAAAGAGGGGACTTCTACGCTTCCATAAACCGAAACCTTGCCAACGTCATTGCGCGCCAAGTCAACAAGCATATGGTGCTCAGCCCGTTCTTTGTCGTCAGCTAGCAACTCACGGGCTAACGCTTCGTCCTCGGCCGCCGTTTGCCCACGCTCGCGCGTGCCTGCAATTGGGTGTATTTCGACATGGTCACCGCGCACTTGGACAAGCTTTTCTGGCGAACTTCCGATGATTTCTTTTTTTCCAATTTTAATATAGTACAAATACGGCGAAGGGTTAACATAGCGCAGCACACGGTACAAATCGAGCCCGCCAACAGAAACGGTCATTTCGAGCCGTTGTGACAAAACGGCTTGGAAAATGTCACCTGCCTGGATATAAGCTTTGATCCGGTTTACATCGTTTATAAAGCCTTGTTTCGAATAGTTGGAGCGAACTTCGATCGGCAGCTGCTTTTTCGTGACCATATGTGGCAAAACAGGCGCTTTAGCACTTTCCAATTTGCCGATTAGCGTACGAATTTTCGCTTGCGCTTCGGCAAAAGCTTGTTCTGCTGGCTGCAAGCCACTTTTGACTAATTGAATCAGCGTCAATTGCTTTGTTTGCTCATGAAAGCTCAGCAACTGTTCACAAAAAATGAAATGGTAATACGGGCAGCTACGTTGATCGCTCCGCTTGATGACAGGCTCCATTTCTTCGACCGCGTCATAGCTGACATAGCCTACGGCGCCTCCTTGGAAAGGAATCTCCATTTCGCTCGGTTGCGGGTCGATATGTGAAACGGTTTTCTGATAACATGCTTCGAAATTTAACGCACTTGCAATCACCTTACCAGTCTGCAAATGAATGGTTTTATAAGACCCGTTCTCTTCTACACACTCATAAATTGGGCTCAAACCAATAAAGGAATAATTGGACCATTCCGACTGTACGTCATTGCTTTCGAGCAAATAGGTCGCTTTTTCTTGCAATGCTTGAAACATTTGAATAGGCGTCAAGCCATCGGCAAATACCGTTTCGCTATAAAAGCATGTACCGTAACGGTTGTAGGCTTGCTGAAAAGATGCAAAAGGGGTTTTCTTCATCTCACTCACTCCTTGTGATGTGAAAATGAAGAGCGGGGGTGGCGAAAAAAGGGGATTCGCCTCTGGTGAAGGTATGGAAAAAACATATAAAAGCATGTTTTAAGCAACCATGCTTACCATTCTTTACTCTTCTCTACTCTTCTCCGCTCCGCTCAACTCATTCTCAACTAGTCTCTTATCGTGCTCAAACTCAACTATTCTTGCTATTTCCTCTTGCCCAGTAGTGTAACGCAAATCCCCGTTTCCCGTCAACGCCCTAAGCGCCTATTTTTTTAATAAATCAGGACGCAACACAATCGCCCCTTCTAAAAAAACATGCCTAATCTCCTCTTGCTTTAAAGATGTATTCACTGTCATCATTACACGGATACAAAGGGGCAAGCTTCCTTTTACCGGAATTTCTTGAGCGCACATCACAGGAACGTATTGCCATCCTTGTAAATGCCGGACCGCCTTCGCCGGAAATGTAGCATCAATATCGTTTGTAGCGGTCACAATCACTTGGGCAATTTGCTCTGGCTGCAACGCATTTTGACTGACCATTTCCCGCACGAGTGCCTCTGTGGCCTGTTCAATTTCTTGTGCCTCATTTTTTGTAACTGTTGTTGCACCTCGGACGCCACGAATCATGATCTTCCTCCCAGTTCTTCTTCTAACAACTCTAAAAGCAAATGTTCATCGACTGTTTTTGTATAGGCGGCTCCAAGCTGTGCGAGCAACACCATGACAATCTTTCCTGCATTCGTTTTTTTGTCGCTTTTCATACGGGCAAGCAACCGTTGTGCTGAAAGCCCTGCTGGCAAACGAAGGTCATAACCGAGGGCAGAAAACCAATCTTCATAATCGGCAAGCCGCAAATCCTCTTCCGTAAAACGGAGGCTAAGGCGAAAAGCAAAACGCATGCCGATTGCCACCGCTTCGCCATGGGTTACCTTTCCATACCCCAGTTCTGCTTCAATCGCATGAGCGAGTGTATGACCAAAATTCAAATGGGCGCGGATGCCATGCTCTTTTTCATCTTTGCCAACAATGTTAGCTTTGATGGCAATTGCCTTGGCCACCATTTTTTGCAAATGATCTGCTTTTATACTTGTTAGTGAAGGCACTGTTTCACGCAGCCAAGCTAAAAAAGACGCGTCGGCTATAAAACCAAGTTTAACGATTTCTGCAAAACCAGAACGCCATTCGTCTTCCGGCAAAGTTGCCAACAATTCTGTGTCAAACAAGACAGCTTCAGGCTGATGAAAAACGCCAATCATATTTTTAGCGGCAGGCAAGTTGACTGCTACTTTTCCGCCAACGCTTGAATCATGGGCGAGTAAAGTAGTCGGAACTTGGATAAAGCGAACGCCACGCATATAGGTGCCCGCTACAAACCCGGCCAAGTCGCCGATAACGCCGCCTCCGAAGGCGATGATAACCGACTGGCGGTCAAGCTGTTTTTCCAAACAAAAAACAACAAGCTGCTCATACACTTGAAAAGACTTTGATTGTTCCCCCGCTTTCACGACAAACGTATGAGGAGCTTTTGTAAAAGAAGAAACCAACACATCGAGATAACGGTTTGCGACATTTTCATCTGAAACGATCAAATAGGAAGAAGCCGGGGCAAGCGCTTCAATCGTTTTGCCTGCCTCCCGCAAAATCCCTGGCCCCACTTCAGCCTTGTATTGTTTTGAAGAGGTGTGAATGTCCACAAACATCGTTTAAAACTCCTTTGAAGCGGCATGATGACGTTCTACAGCAGCCTGGATCAGAGGAAGCTGGTCAGAACCAAATGTATCGAGCAAGGCATTGGCAACTTCCCACGCTACCACATTTTCACAGACAACCGATGCAGCGGGGACGGCACAGCTATCGGAACGTTCAACACCTGCGGCAAATGGTTCTTTCGAATCAATATCTACGCTTTGCAGCGGCTTATACAACGTTGGGATCGGCTTCATCACACCTTTTACGACAATGGGCATGCCGTTGGTCATCCCGCCTTCAAAACCGCCAAGGCGATTCGTCTTCCGCTTGTAGCCTTCCTCTTCGCTCCAAGTTATCTCATCATGAACTTGGCTGCCTGGAAGCCGTGCTGCCTCAAAGCCAATGCCAATCTCTACGCCTTTAAACGCGTTAATGCTCATGACCGCGCCAGCGATTTTGCCATCCAATTTGCGGTCATAATGGACGTGGCTGCCGAGGCCAATAGGCACGCCAGCAACAACAACTTCAACAATGCCACCAATCGAATCGCCATCTTGTTTTGCCTTGTCAATGGCTGCCATCATCTTTTTGCTTGCATCCTCGTCTAAACAGCGTACAGGCGACTCTTCTGAGCGCTTTTGCAATTCTTGAATCGTCGCATAGTTTGTTTTCTCAGCCCGAATGCCGCCAATTTCGCGGACATGTCCGGCAACTTCAATGCCACAAGCTTTCAGGATGACTTTTGCCAATGCCCCGCAGGCAACGCGGACAGTCGTTTCCCGTGCAGATGAACGCTCTAGGACATTGCGCATATCGCGGTGCCCGTACTTGATTGCACCATTTAAATCAGCGTGACCTGGACGGGGACGTGTTAACTTCCGCCTCATTTTTTCCGCTTCTTCCTCACTTATCGGTTCAGCGCCCATTATTTTTGTCCAATTTTTCCAGTCTTTATTTTCGACAACAAATGTGATAGGGGCACCAGTCGTCATGCCATGACGCACGCCGCTTACTATTTGAACGCGGTCTTTTTCAATTTGCATACGGCGACCACGGCCGTAACCGCCTTGGCGCCTTGCCAATTCGCGGTCAATATCTTCTGCCAAAAGCGGCAATTGCGCTGGCACGCCTTCAATAATCGCAGTCAGTTGTGGCCCATGTGATTCTCCTGCTGTTAAAAATCTCAATGTTAACACCCTTTCCTATCTTGCCGGCAATACTTTATCGCTTTTATGCGTTAAATTATAGCATGTATTGGAGCAATTGTCTGTACATTCATGTTACTTTTTCATAAAAAAACGGCTTTATTGCTTGTAGACCATATTGTTGAGGATCAAAAATTTGTTCCGTACTGCCGACAAACAGAACACCGCCACGAACCAAAGACTCACTAAATTTTTTGAAAATCGTTCGCTTTGCCTCCTCTGTAAAGTAAATAAGCACATTGCGGCAAATAATCAAATCGCAGCGTGTTGGGTACTCGTCAGCAAGTAAGTTAAGGCGCTTAAAATTCACAAGCTTTTTCACATCTTCTGTGATTGCAAAATCGTCCCCTTGCTTACGAAAATAGGCATGTTGGAACTGGCTATTCATTTCTTTGAATGCATCCTGGCGGAAAAGGCCCAAGCGTGCCTTTTCGAGTATGGCAGAGTCGATATCGGTCGCAAGAATCGTTTTATTTTGTAAAGGAATGTTTGCTTCTTTGATTAACATCGCCAATGAATACGGTTCTTCGCCAGTCGAACAGGCGGTGCTCCAGATGTTCAAGCCGCTTTTTTTCGTTGCTAGTCGCGGCAAAATCTCTGTACGTAATGTCTCCCAACGGGTGCGATTGCGGAAAAACGAAGAGACATTGATCGTGACACGATCCACGCATTCTGTAAGCAGTAAAGGATCATTTGCCATCGCGTTCGCATAGCTAGAAAAGCTTGAAAATTGCCGTTTATCGCGTAGTGCCGTGAGCCTCCGTTTCATTTGCGTCTCTTTATATGCTTGCAAATGAATGCCACTCAGTTTGTAAAAAGTAGTAACGAATTGTTCATAATCTTCATCCATTCTCATCGTGTTGCCGTTTTTCTGGCACCGTCTGCCAAATAACGTTCTTCCTTTCCATATTAATGCTAAACTCTTAAAATGAGTGTACCATGTTTAACGGTAGCTCGACACAGTCAAGCAGGCTTCTTTTTAAAACGGTCTCATTTTACATAACAAAGCCAGTTGAGCAGAACTCAACTGGCTTTGTTTTAAACCCATTTATTGCTGTCTTTTTGATAATCGTTTAGTTCTTCTTCTTTAAAGAAAATAGCGATTTCACGCTCGGCAGATTCTGGGGAATCAGATCCGTGTACGACATTCATGCCAACGTTTACTGCTAAGTCGCCGCGTATCGTTCCTGGAGCAGCCTCGCTAGGATTGGTGGCGCCAATGAGTTGTCTAGCTGCTTTAATAACCCCTTCTCCTTCCCAAACCATCGCAAACACAGGTCCGGAAGTAATAAAGCTAACAAGCTCGCCAAAAAACGGGCGTTCCCGATGTTCGCTATAATGCGTTTCCGCCGTTTCTTTGCTTAACGTGACCAGCTTAGCTGCAGCAAGCGTGTACCCTTTTTGTTCAAACCGCGATACAATGTTTCCAATCAAATTACGTTGTACGCCATCAGGCTTAACCATTACGTATGTACGTTCCATTGTCTAACCTCGCTTTATGAATGTTTACACCGAACGTTTCAAGTATAGCAAATTAGGAAAACGCTAACAATAAGATTTCTTAGAATAGATGGGCTTTTTTACGAACAAAAAAGCCAGCTCGTCGCTGGCTTAGTATTTTCTCCGTCCTATGTAACTGGCTACTTCAATTAAATGCCTTTTGGCATCAATGTCTGGAAATTCCATTAAAAGCGTGTTCGCCTTGTGCAAATAGCGGTCACTCATTGCCTGTGCATATTCAATCCCGCCTGATGTGCGGACTTCATTTAATAGCGGCTCCATGTCCATTTCTAAAGACGACTCTTTCGTTAACGACTTCTCTAGCCGTTGTTTAAATCCAGGCGTGTGCTCAATTGCATACAGCGCAGGCAACGTGACATTGCCTTGGCGCAAATCGCCCCCAGCCGGCTTGCCTAGCTGTTCATTGGTGCCTACAAAATCGAGTATGTCGTCCATAATTTGATAAGACATCCCAAGAAAATAAGCAAAGTAGTAAAGATTTTTTTGGAGTTCAGCCGTCGCACCAGAAACAATGGCACCCAACTGGCAGCTAACGGCAATCAACAATGCCGTTTTGCGCTTAATCCTCCTCAAGTAAATGCGTAAACCTTGATCCCAATTATACTGGTCTCGGATTTGTTCGATTTCGCCTCGGCATATTTGGTTCATGACGTCGGAAATAATCGTATGGACTTGTTTATCGCTAAAGGCTTTTGTCGTTTCAATCGCGTGCCCGAAAATGTAGTCGCCTGTATACATCGCTACACGGTTATCCCAACGAGACATCACTGTTTCCCGTCCACGCCTTAGCGGTGCATTATCAATGACATCATCATGGACAAGGGAACCCATATGAATGAGTTCAAGCGTAACGGCAATGTGCTTTAACCTGTCTAATTGATAATCGCCAAACTTCCCCGCCAAAAGCACAAGCACAGGACGGATTCGTTTCCCGCCGGCTTTTAACAACCCCGTTGATGCTTCTTTTAAAACAGGGTGTTTAGCCGAAAGGGTTCGCTCCAATTCTGCTTCAATAAATTCTATATCTCCTTGAAATGCTTTATAAATATCTGCTAACTTCATCAACGCCACCCTCGTGCAGAAACTGTTACTGCTTATATTTTATAACAGACGTGGTCGGCCTCCACTTTCTCAATGTAGGCACTTCCCGTTCAAGAAAGCCTTCTTCATAACAAAGCTGAAAATAATACAGCAAACCTTGCTCCGTTTTGCTTGTTGGCTGATGAAGCAGTGCCTCAAAATACATGTCCCAAAAAGAAAGGCTTGCCATTCCTTTACGCTCTAAATAACGGTTTATCTGCCTATACCCATCCGCTGCTGTTCGCAAATAACTTTTTCGTAAGGACTGGTGCAGCACGTTAATTTCTTCCGCTTTGCTTTCGAGCGCATCTCTCCTAACTGCAAATAATGCGTACGTCATCGGTAAGCCCGTCCATTCATACCACAACTGGCCAAGGTCATACACATAAGGGACATCAGCGTGGCGCTCTCGAATCGCGTCATCGCCTATTAAAAGGGCTGCTGTATGGGATGTAAGCATGTTTGCCAAATCAGGTTTTTCTTGTTTATAGCAAGGTGTTACCTGATAAAAACGCTTTAATACGAGTTTCAGCAAATGAACCGTTGTCTCTGAGCTTGTTGTCAAAGCCACCGACTCGCCCTCAAGCTTATTAATCGGCACTTTTGAAAACAAGAGCAGAGAGTGAACCATGCCAGCCGAAGCAACACAAAGATCCGGTAACACCACATAGTCTTTTTCATTTTTGCCGTAGGAAAAAGACGATATGGCGGCAGCTTGAAGTTCACCAGAGGCTAGCATATGGTTGATGTGCGCCGGTACATTTTGCGTTATGCATATGCCATGTTGTTCTAATGAGCTGCGGTCTAGCTCGAAGAAAAACGGCAATGTGTTGGTATATGCAATTTCTCCAACATGTAAGCTCATAGGAACCTCCTTTAATAAAACCGGATAACAAGCATATCAGCGAAAGCAAACAAAAACATGACGACACTAAGCGTCCCATTCATCGGAAAAAACGCCAATTGCACTTTTGATAAATCTTTCTCAGAAACAATTAAATGCTGGTAAATCATAATCATTCCTGAAAGGGCGACGCCCACTAAGTAAATCCATGTCAAAGGCGTTAAAAAGTAGAGACCGACAAAAAACGCAAAACTGACGACATGAAAACAACGGGCGATCCATAACGCTTTTTTGATGCCGAAACGGCTTGGAATCGAATGGAGCCCGTGTGTTTGATCGTATTCAGCATCCTGTGTTGCATACACGGTGTCAAAACCAGCAAGCCAAAACATAACAGCCAAAAACAAACAAAAGCTAGCCAATGGCAGTTGGCCTGTTACAGCAACCCATCCGCCTAGAGGCGCAATCCCGATCGTTATCCCTAAAATCAAGTGGCATGCCCACGTAAAACGTTTGGTATAGGAATAAAACACAAGAAAGAATACGGCAATTGGCAGCAAATAGACGGATAGAATATTTAACTGCGAAGCAGCCAAAAACAAAAGTGCAAAAGAAGCGACAATAAAAATCCAGACATCCGCTTTCGATAACAGCCCTGCTGGTATCTCCCTGTTTGCCGTTCTAGGGTTTTCACGATCAAATTTGGCGTCTATTACACGGTTGAGCGACATCGCGGCACTCCTTGCTCCGACCATCGCCAATGTCACCCAAAGCCACTGAAGCAATGAAGGAAACTGTCCGTAAGCAATTAAACTGCCAAGCAACATTGCTAGGAATGCAAACGGCAATGCAAAAATCGTATGTTCAAACTTAATCATTCGCAAAAAGGTTTTCGTTTTATTTAAAGCTGCAGTAGCCATTACTGCCTTACTCCTCTCCAATATCACACAGTTCTATATCGGCTTTATCCCCATATGCATAGCGCAAACACCGCCTGTGTAGCTCTTTACTACAACATCCCTCATTCCAGCTTCAACGAACATGTCTCGAAGTTTGTCTTTTCCTGGAAACGTTAATGTTGATTCTTGTAGCCACGAGTATTCCTCGTATTTTTTAGCAAACACTTTTCCTGCAAGGGGCATAATCCGCTTAAAATAAAAAAAGTATAGTTGTTTAAAGACTGGTATGGTTGGCTGCGACGTTTCGAGACAAACAATTTTACCTCCAGGCTTCGCTACTCGGCACATCTCCTGTAACACTTGCATGTAATCAGGCACATTCCGCAAACCAAAACCGATCGTCACATAATCAAACGTGTTGTCGTCATACGGAAGCGCCATCGCGTTTCCATGGACGAGCGAGATATTAGTGCGCTTAGCGTCTGCCACTTTTTCACGTCCGACTGCGAGCATATTTTCGCTAAAATCAAGGCCAATCACGGACCCATGCTCGCCTACAGCTTCCGACAGCGCCAACGTCCAATCACCTGTGCCGCAACATACATCGAGAGCACTCGTTCCTGCTTGGACATCCATTTGCTTCATTGTATCTTTACGCCAGCTTTTGTGTTGCTGCAAACTGATAACAGAGTTCATCACGTCGTATTTTTTATAAATCGACTGAAATACGTCATGAACGCGTTGTTCTTTCGATTGGGCCATCTCGCTACCTCCTTGCTTTTTCAAGGAATGTTTTTATAAACGCGCTTGCTTTATTATTCTGCTTGTCCACTGCTTTTTGTAGCTGTTCTAATTGCCTCTGCTGTTCAGCTTTAAAAAGGGAACCTTGTCTGTCCTCAGCCATCCAAGCTTCAATGAGCGGCGATAAGCAACCCGCCTCGGCATTTTCTTTTTCCTTTTCTAAGCGTTTATACAGAAAAAACGGCCTAAGCAACGGCTCGTATCCTTCCTGACCAATTTCGTTGGCTATCGCCACTGCCAGTAGCGCTTCAATCTCTTCCGTTTGAACGAGGCGAGTTTCAAACGAATTGTCTTTGTCTAGGTGGCTTGCGATTTTCTTTTCATATATTTCTTGAAGGGTGCTGCCAAACAGTTCAATCATATCAACCGCGTGGACTCGAGCCAAAGCTTGATAATAGAGAGCGCTATAAAAATCGCCAGCCAAGACATTTAGTTGGCGCTTCTTTTTGGCAAACTCTTCATTTGTGTTATGTAAGGACACAAGATCGTGGACCAGTAGTCCGGCGTGGGCAAAGCCCCACGCAAGCGTGATCGCCCCGGCACGATCTGGCGGTTCCGATTCAGTCAAAATCGTATAAACCAGCCAAAGTTCATCGGCGTCGGGGCGGGTGTTGTCAATGTATCCTTGCAAATAATCGTATTGCAATATCCGTTCAAAGCGCTGTTTTATTTCAAGCGCCGATCGCATCACCGGCAACGTTGTATTGCTCATTGTTCATGTCCCCTCTATCGCGTGCAACCCGCTAATGTTCTTTATATAGTATAGCATACGCCCTTATCCAATGAACACAAAGAAAAAAGCGCTCGCATTTAAGCGCCTGATTCCTCCGTATCCAATGTGCCGTGGCTTGTTTGGATAATTGCTTTGCCGCGGACTTTGACAGCTGACGTATGTTCCGTAAATTGGCCAATCATGACTTCACCTTTGTCGAGTTTTTCCGAATGGTGGAAGCGTGTATCCGAACCGCGGGTAAGACCAATGACCTGAACACCATTTTCTTTTGCTTTTATAACAAAAAAATCATTCTCATGCCCCATTGTTATGCCTCCTTCGTTTGGATTAGTTGCAATACTTCCGCACGGGCTTCTCCATCATTGGCGAATGAGCCGCGCACCGCTGTCGTCACCGTTTTCGAACCTGGCTTTTTAATGCCTCTCATGGCCATGCACATATGTTCTGCTGACAAAACGACCATTGCCCCTTTTGCGTCTAAAGTAGACATTAGCACATCCGCTAATGTTTTTGTCATTCTTTCTTGTACTTGCGGCCTTCTTGCTATGCCATCGACAGTGCGCGCCAGTTTCGACAACCCTGTCACGATCCCATTTTGGGGAATGTAAGCAATATGAGCTTTTCCAAAAAACGGTACAAGGTGATGTTCGCACATCGAAAAAAACGGTATGTCTTTGACAAGGACAAGTTCTTCATGCTCTTCGCCAAACACCGTTTTTAAATGCTCGCTAGGATCTTCGTGAAGACCGCTGAACATTTCTTCATACATTTGCGCTACCCTTCGGGGGGTATCAGCAAGCCCCTCCCGTTCAGGATCTTCTCCAATTGCTTCTAATATCATGCGCACTGCTTGCTGCAATTTATCGTGGTCAACCATTCTTGTCCCTCCACCGAACTCTTTATAAAGGATAAATCTCTTCTAAAGAGTAGCAAAAGAACAGTGGAAAAGCAAAAAGAACTCATCGCAATTGGCAATGAGTTAGTCGAAACCACTATCCGTTTAACGATCAAACAGCGTTGATGCTAATAAAGCAAATGCCTAAAGAGCCGCCTGTGCCCCGTTACAAAATAATGGCGATCAATCCACCAGAGCCTTCGTTAATAATACGCTCTAATGTTTCTTGCAGTTTGTAGCGGGCATTCTCAGGCATTAACGACAATTTAGCGGAAATCCCTTCACGGACGATCGAATTTAAGGACCGACCGAAAATATCGGAGTTCCAAATCGAAAGCGGATTTTCTTCAAAATCTTGCATTAAATAGCGAACAAGTTCTTCGCTTTGTTTTTCGGTGCCAATGATTGGCGCAAATTCCGACTCGACATCGACTTTAATCATATGGATGGATGGCGCCACTGCTTTTAAACGGACACCGAATCTTGAGCCATGGCGAATAATTTCTGGTTCATCCAAACTCATGTCATTCAAAGACGGAGCGGCAATGCCATACCCTGTTTGTTTCACCATGCGAAGAGCGTCTGCAACCTGGTCATACTCGGACTTGGCATGGGCAAAGTCTTGCATCAAAGACAGCAAATGGTCCTTTCCTCGTATCTCAACACCAACCACTTCTTTCAACACTTGGTCGTACAAGGCATCAGGTGCATATAAATCAATTTCGGCAATTCCTTGGCCCATTTCAATTCCGGCCAATTTCGCTTTTTCAATAAACTCTAATTCTGTAAATTGGCTGACAACCCGATCGACGTCACGAAGACGTTTAATATCTTTGACTGTTTCTCGTACAGAGTCTTCATAGCTTTGCCGCAGCCAATGCTCATTATTTAGAACCATGACCCAGCTTGGCAAGTTGACATTGACTTCATGAACGGGAAATTCAAACAGAACTTCACGAAGCACACTATTTATATCATGGTCGGTCATGCTCTCAATGCTCATCGCCAGCACCGGAATATCGTATTCTTCAGCAAGTGATGTACGCAGCTCCTCCGTCTCTGGATGGCTTGGGCGTACACTGTTCACAATCATGATAAATGGCTTCCCGACTTCCTTAAGTTCCTCAACAACTCGCCCTTCTGATTCGAGATAGTCTTGTCGTGGAATATCGCCTATCGTTCCATCGGTTGTGATTACAACACCCAAAGTCGAATGCTCTTGAATGACTTTGCGCGTCCCTATTTCTGCCGCTTCCTGAAACGGAATCGGTTCTTCATACCACGGTGTGTGGATCATCCGTGGTCCATTTTCATCTTCGTAGCCTTTTGCGCCTGGAACGGCATAACCGACGCAATCAACGAGGCGAATGTTGACGTCAAGCCCTTCATCCACATGAATCGAAACAGCTTGATTCGGAACAAATTTCGGCTCTGTTGTCATAATCGTTTTTCCTGCTGCCGATTGCGGAAGCTCATCTTGGGCACGCGCTTTGTCAGCCTCATTTTCAATATTCGGCAGCACGACTAGCTCCATGAATTTCTTAATAAATGTCGATTTTCCAGTGCGAACCGCCCCTACAACACCGAGATAAATGTCGCCTCCGGTCCGCTCTGCGATATCTTTAAAGATATCTACTTTTTCCAACAAAAGAATCCCCTCCCGGTCAAGTAAAGTTTGATGCAGCCGAGTCTTTCATATCTACCCACTATCATTTCTATGACATTGTCCACTTATTATGACTGACTAGGAAAATTAAATTGTGCCTGCATCCAATGCTTGAGAAGGGGAGCCTTCCGCAACATGCCCCTTCCAATGTAACTATATGGATGGAAGGGGCAGATTAGACCTGTTTTATCAATTCGAATGGTAAGGAAGGACTTTGTAATCGAGGAGTTAATCGTAGAAACGTGTATCGTATTGAATATTGCCTTCCTCATCAAGGGAGTACGGCACTGAGTACAATGGCAAAAAAGGAGAGTCTTCATATAAATAACGGCGGAGGTCGACACCTTCCTCAAACTCTTTTTCCTGCTCTGCCATCTTTAAATCGAGTAAATAATCGATTACCACTTCGCCATCGTTTGTAAATAACAACGGTAGCGATGTTTGGTTATAAGGACTTGCTACATACGGCTCTTCTGAATAACCGAGTGCTTGAAAGTCAAGCGTAAACAAATTGTAGTCTAGCGCCTCTCCGATTGGCGCATATGTATGTTCTCGCATATAATCGTAAATCCGTTGCTGAAGGTCGCGAACGACATTCATCGCCGTAACATCCAAGACTTTTACTTCTGGGTCCTCTTCTACATTTATGAGCGTATATTGATGTGTACCGCCATTTTCAAAGGCTGTCCCCGGCGGTTGTTGCATATAACGGGGAACCAACTGCCTAAAATCAACCGTATAGCGCTGGTACTCATGGGTATTCTCATCAAAATTGGTAATTGGAAGGACTCCGGTATCCTCATGAAATTGGTCAACAGCCGTTTGCACAGCCGCTAGTTGGTCTGGGTAAGCAATTTGATTTTCTGCTCTCTGTTCCTGTGGCAAAAAACAAGCGCTAAGGAAAAGAACGACACAAACTGCCATACAGGAAGCAAGAAGCTGCTTCATTGATTCATTCCTCCTTGCAAAATGGCTACCTTCCCGTTGATGTCGGACCGCCAAGGACGATATAGGCGACAATGATCCCTGAAACAAGCAGACAACAAAAAGAAAACGTTAACACAACTTTTGAAAAGAAGCCGCTTAGTTTTGTTCGCGCTAAAAGCGCGGTACCTGCAGAAATGAACATGAGCAGCAGACCGCCAAAAGATATGTACATATTTAACATCGCTTGCGACAATGCGAGACACCCCTCTTTTCAAATTGGTACATAGGCAAGTATACCATAAGGAAAGACAAGCAGATAGATATAAAAAAAGCTAGACAGGAGTGGGGCTCTCCTCTCTAGCTTGACTAAATCCTAATTCTTAGCCCTCTTTTAATAGTAGGTGTTCTATTAAAGTATATGCAGGCTCCAGGTTTTGGTCTAGATGTTTGACTAATTTGTCTTATTTTTTGTTGTTAAACATTTTAGCCAATGAAGCCATATCAGCTGGCATTTTGTTGTTTAAAATCGCTTCAACGATTTGGTCCTCTTGTTGTTTAGAGACTGGCCTGTTTGCAAGGGCAGCCACTTTTCCAATCAATTGGCGCAACGTTGCCTCATCTTTCAAATTAGCTTGACTAACAGAGTTTGCCAGCTTTAATAGCTCATCAGGGCGCACTTTTGTTGTTTTATGCACTTGATCAAAAAATGAGTCATTTTTCTTAAACACCTAAATCCCTCCTCATGCTTACGGTTCTCCTTATCGTATGCATGAGAAAAAAAGAGTGTGCGCAATCTAGACGCAATCAAACGGACTATATATGACGTTTACGAACGGTAAAGCGACTCCACTTCATGACGTTTTACACGCCCCATTAGTTCTTCAGCTGCTTGGTAAGGGTCAATTCCGTTAAACAGAACACTATAGAGCGCTTTGGTGACTGGCATATCAATCTCCAGCTTTTCGGATAGTTCATAGGCTGCCTGGGTTGTTCGAATTCCTTCAACTACCATTCCCATTTTTTCAAGCACTTCATCCATGGATAAGCCTTCGCCAATCATTCGTCCAGCACGCCAGTTACGTGAATGCACACTTGTGCAAGTAACGATTAAATCGCCGAGCCCTGATAAACCTGAGAACGTTAATGGTTTGGCCCCCATTGTCGTGCCCAGGCGAGAAATTTCCGCTAACCCTCTCGTCATGATCGCTGCTTTTGTATTGTCCCCGTAACCAAGGCCATTCGTCACACCACAGGCTAGTGCAATAATGTTTTTTAGTGCTCCTCCGATTTCAACACCGATCAAGTCAGGGTTGGTATAGACACGAAACTGTTGGTTCATAAACAAATTTTGCGTATATTTGGCTGCCTCATCATTCGCTGAAGCAACTGTAACGGTTGTCGGTTGGCGCAATGCGACTTCTTCGGCATGACTTGGCCCAGATAAAACCGTAATAGAAGAGATGCGATTTGTGCTTGCATCTTCTTCAGCGATCATTTCGGATATCCGCTTATGAGTCGCAGGTTCAATCCCTTTGCTTGCATGAATAACCGGTACTGCCTTTTGCAAGTAGGGCACGATTTTACGGACAGTTTCACGCATCGCTTTAGTCGGAACGACTAGTACGATAGCCTCAACACCATCAAGAGCTTCCTCCATCCCAGTATAGCCGCGAATGGTTGTTGGCAATTCAATGTTCGGCAAATATGATTCATTCGTATGACGTTCGTTCAGTTCATTCATTTGTTCTTGTCGGCGCCCGACGAGACGAACATCATGGCCATTATCCGCAAGAACCATCGCTAAAGCGCTTCCCCAGCTTCCCGCTCCAATAACCGCAATTTTTTGCATCATGAACTCCTCCTACGCATGTTTTTTCCCTAATTTGTTTTCCGTGCCTGCAATAAGGCGCCCCATGTTCGTGCGGTGCCGCCATAAAGATAAGATCGCCAATAATACAGCCAAATAAATATACTCTAATGGGTAATGAAAAAACGGCAGCATGATCAGCGCAGCAATTGGCGTTAACACTGCAAATAAAAGCGAACCAAGGGATACATATTTTGTGAAAACAATGCTTAAAATCGCTACAATTCCGGCACAAAGGGCAGGAAGAAATAAAAGCGTGGCCACAACGCCAATCGAAGTAGCAACTCCTTTTCCGCCGCGAAACCCAAAATAAATAGGCCAATTATGCCCGAGAATCGCCGCTAAGCCAGCCAAAGCCGGTACAAGAGGGTAGTCCCCATTCGTGAGGGCAATGGCAAGAAGCGCAGGGGCAACCCCTTTTGCAACATCAAGCAAAAGGACACAAATGGCCGGCCCGATTCCAAGGACACGCAATGTATTTGTCGCTCCAGCATTGCCGCTTCCTTCACTGCGTATATCGATTTTCTTGATTTTCTTCGCAATGATATAGCTAAAGCTGACAGACCCAAGCAAATAACCGAACAACACCGTCACAATTAATGAAACGATCATTCAGTTTCCCCCTTGCCAATTATTAATCATTCTTTTTTCGTGCGATGATGTGAATAGGCGTTCCTTCAAACTCAAAAGTAGCACGCAATCGGTTTTCTAAAAAGCGCCTGTAAGAGAAATGCATCAGTTCGGGTTCGTTTACAAAGAACACGAATGTCGGCGGCTGTACGGCCACTTGCGTCACATAATTGATTTTCAAGCGCTTGCCTTTATCCGTCGGGGTTGGATTCATGGCTACCGCATCCATAATCATATCATTGAGGACATGAGTCGGGACACGAAGATGATGGCTTTCTGACACTTTCCTCACTTCAGGCAGCAACAAGTGAAGGCGTTGCTTCGTCTTGGCGGACAAAAAACAAATTGGCGCATACGAAAGAAACTGAAACTCGGAACGGATGTCTTCGATAAATGTCTGCATCGTTTTGTCGTCTTTTTTTACGGCGTCCCATTTGTTGACGACGATGACGATTGCCCTTCCCGCTTCATGGGCATAACCGGCTATTTTTTTATCCTGTTCAATAATCCCCTCTTCGCCATCTAAAACGACAAGAACGACATCAGACCGTTCAATCGCCTTTAGTGAGCGGAGCACACTATATTTTTCAGTGGCTTCATAAACTTTGCCACGCTTACGCATACCGGCGGTATCAATCACAACATAATGTTGGCCATCTCGCGTGAAGGATGTATCAATCGCGTCACGGGTCGTCCCTGGAATTTGGCTGACGATCACCCGTTCTTCGCCAAGAAGCGCATTAACAAGCGAAGACTTGCCGACGTTCGGACGGCCGATCAATGCCATTTTTATCGTATCATCTGCATAATCATCGTCGTTTTCTTCAGGAAAATGGCGAACCACTTCATCAAGCAAGTCGCCAATCCCTAATCCGTGGGAGCCTGAAATGCCGTAAGGCTCGCCAGCCCCTAATGAATAGAACTCGTAAAGCGAATCCCTCATTTCTGGGTTGTCGACTTTATTAACAGCAAGCACAACCGGCTTTTTCGACCGGAAAAGCATGTTTGCCACTTCTTGGTCTGCGGCAGTGATTCCTTCTCGTCCATTGACCATAAAAATGATCACATTCGCTTCGTCAATGGCAATTTCCGCCTGTTGGCGCATTTGCACGAGCAACGGTTCATCGCCAAGCTCAATTCCGCCTGTGTCGATTACATAAAATTCGTGGTTTAGCCATTCGCCTTTGCTATATAAACGGTCACGCGTTACTCCCGGTAAGTCTTCAACAATGGCGACACGCTCGCCAACAATCCGGTTAAATATAGTTGACTTCCCTACATTCGGCCGGCCAACGATTGCAACAACTGGTTTAGTCACAATCACACACCCTTTCTCCTTCAAACTACTAAAAAACAGCGTTCGCTTTCTTCTCCAGCTTATCCATTTTACTATCTTCATGCATGCTTGTCTATCCTTGTTGGCACTGGCTTCGGCTGTCTACTATTCGCAAGCACATGCTGGCGCCATTTCCCTAGGGCCATTGAAAAGACCAAAGCGGCTGTACTCACGGAGACGCTAATGGCAAATACGTCAAAAAACGCAAGCGAGCCAAGCTCCATTCCTCCGTTAAAACCATGGCGATACACATTCAAAAACAAGTCGCCGTAAAGGAGGCCAGTCGCTAACACAGCAGTACGGTTTGCTCTCCTTTTTAAGATAAAAATGGTTAAAAGTACAGCACCTGCAGACAGAAAACGGCCGTCAATGAGTAAAATAACCGGATCGAGACGAATCAATTCTTGTATGCCTATGTAAGTGGCCGCAACAAATAAACAGCAAACAGCCGGATACATGATGCCAATGAACCTAAGCTTTCCTAGCTGTAGATAACAGATCAATAGACTAAAAACATAGCCAATGCTAATTTGGTTGCCTGAAATGATCACGTTCAAAGGAATAAAGCATAATAGCGCTAAAATGCTTGCACACATCACTTGCCGCAGTTCATTTTTCGGCAACAAAAATGTTCCGACAATCCAGGCGAGCCAACCAAACCAGTAAACAAATACACCGTCCATTTCTCATCACCTCATTGCCCAGTATCGGCGCTTTCACCAACATTTAGACATAAAAAAACCGGCGCAGCTCAGCTTGCGCCGGATCATGTGTTATTGGTCACGGTATTTTTTCAACTGATCGCCGATCATATCTCCAAGCGAGAAGCCAGAGGGCTCGTCGTTGGCTGGCTTTTCATAGGCACGTGTTTCTTTTCGTTCTTGCTCTTCAGACGCTTCGCGAATGCTAAGAGATACGCGTCTGTCTGCTTCGCTAACTTCGAGCACTTTCGCTTGCACTTGTTGCCCTTCTTCCAACACTTCTTGCGGAGTGCCGATATGGCGTTTAGAAATTTGCGAGATATGGACGAGTCCTTCCACCCCTGGTGCGATTTCCACAAAAGCACCAAACGATACGAGGCGCTTGACTGTACCAGTAACGATATCGCCAGCTGAAAATTTGCTTTCAATGTTTTCCCATGGGCCAGCTAGCATCTCTTTGATAGAAAGGGAAACGCGTTCGCTATCAGGATCAACGGAAAGCACTTTAACTTTCACATCTTGCCCTTCTGACAGCACGTCTGACGGATGCTCGACACGCTCATGGGCAATTTGCGAAATATGGACGAGCCCATCAACACCACCAACATCGACGAAAGCGCCAAAGCTGGTCAAGCGCTGAACTTTCCCTTCAACGACATCGCCAGCTGAAAGGGAATGCAACACTTGCTTTTTCTTTTCTTCAATTTCGGCATCGAGAACAGCCCGTTGTGATAGAATCAACTTATTGTTGTCTTTGTCAATTTCTGTTACTTTCAAACGCAATTGCTTGCCTTTGTAATCAGAAAAATCTTCAACATAATGGCGCTCTACTAATGAAGCAGGAATAAATCCTCTTACGCCAACATCGACGACAAGGCCGCCTTTCACAACTTCGGCTACTTCTGCTTCAATAACCTCGCCTTTTTCATACGCTTCCTCAAGCTGTTCCCATGCCTTTTCGGCTTGAACCGCTTTTTTCGACAAAATCAATTCATCATCTTCGACTTTTGTGACTTTCAGTTCTAATTCATCGTCAACAGAGAGGACATCGCTTGCCTTTTCTACATGCAGGCTCGACAGTTCACTAATGGGCACGATGCCGTCTACTTTAAAGCCGACATCCACAAATGCCTGCTTGTCTTCAACTTTTGTTACTTTCCCTGTAACAATATCCCCTACAGAAAAAGATTTGATTTCATTCATGCCGTCATTCATTTCTTCGACCATTGACTTTTGCCTCCTTCAATCCGGCAACGCCGGGCATCTTGCGTTTTTTTATAAACAGCCTTCAATGTTTCTAAAAACGAATGAAGGACGTTTTATGATAGATCTTGATATTGATCCTTCAGCTTTTGAATTTCATCCATGATGATTTCAGTGACTTCCTTTGCTGAAGTGCGGTTCGCCCGGTGCTCTTCCATAGAGATTGGCTTTCCATAAACGAGGGTAACACGGCCCCTCATTTTGTAAGGGCCAATAATGGCACACGGGACAACGTGGGCGGTGCTTTTTAAAGCAAAAAAACCAGCGCCCGACAGCCCCTTTCCGATCTCACCGGTTTTAGAGCGCGTTCCTTCTGGAAAGATGCCTACCATATCCCCAGATTTTAAAATATCTAAAGAAGTGCGGAGCGATTGTTTATCGCCGCCGGCGCGATTGACTGGGAAAGCGCCTAGCTTTCTCAGCAGCGTTTTCAAAACAGGTACTTTAAACAGCTCTTTTTTAGCCATGTAACGTACTGGCCGTTTGATATAGGCACCTAGCAAAGGCGGATCATTGTTGCTAATATGGTTTGCGCATAGCAACACTGCACCTTTGTCTGGAATGTTTTCTTTCCCATAAATACGAACTTTGAACAGCGCATTCAAGTAAAGGCGGCAAACGGCTTGTCCAAATTGGTAAAGTGTCATTGGCGCGAATGCTCCTTTACTAAATCGAGAATCGTCTCAACGACTTCATCAATTCCCATGCTGGTCGTGTCGACGACTTGCGCGTCGGCTGCCTGCTTAAGGGGAGCGATCGCTCGTGTTGAATCCAGTTCATCACGCTTAGCAATGTCTTTTTTTAGTTGTTCGAAATCCGACGGGAGCCCTTTTTCCAATTGCTCAAGATGGCGGCGTCGAGCCCGTTCTTCGACTGAAGCAGTCAAAAACACTTTTACATTGGCATCTGGGAGCACATGGGTTCCAATATCGCGTCCGTCTAGTACGGCGTTTTTCGATTTGGCCAGCTCCTGCTGCATCGCTGTCATGCCTTCCCGTACTTCCCGGTGGCTCGCTACAAGCGACACATTGCTGTTCACTTCGTCTGTACGAATCGCAGCGGTAATGTCAGCGCCGTTCCAGAAAACAGCCGTCCCTTCATTGGATGATTCCAAACGCAGCTCGCTCTTTTCTAGAAGTTTGCCAAGCGCTTCCCCGTCGTGCAAATCAACGCCCTCAGCTAACGCCGCAAATGTGATCGCCCGATACATGGCCCCAGTATCAATATATAGAAAACCTAATTTTTCAGCTGTTTTTTTGGCCACTGTGCTTTTTCCGGCGCCAGCAGGTCCATCAATTGCCACATTAAATCCTTTTGCCATAAATTCACAACACTTTCCTGCATTCTCTTTCTTACGATACGACAAAGCAGCAGACTTTTCAATCCTAACGTTCACTTCCCGTATCTTTCTTTTTATTATCTCATAATTTGCATAAATGGCAAGCACGAGACGAAAAAAAGGCTCTCTTTCCGGAGAGCCTTCTGAATTAATATTCTGGTTCTGAATCCTTCATTCGTTCGACTTTTTCTTCTTCGCCTGTCAACGCATTAATGAAAATTCGGTATGTGTCGTTATCCCTTGTTCCGTAAAATTCATAAACAAATACTTCTTCATTAATGTCATTTTCAATGACGGCAAGGTGGTCTTCTTGAATTTCGACATGTTTATTGACTTTGGCTTGCGCCTCTTCTTTCGTCAATTTTGGTTCTGGGATTTGCCTGTCTTCTTGATGGTGGATCAGATGGCCACGGCCGACATAGGATATAACGTCCCCGTCATCTAAAGCCACTTCAATCATGACGTTATCCGGGTATATGCGGACTCCGTCTTGGACATAAGCAAATTCGAGAACGCCAACGTTGTCGTATTGCGTGCTTTCAACGAGCTGCATGCCTTCTTTGCCGCCACGTTCAAGAAAGTTCTGCGCTTTATTGACCGCTTCATTCAAACTGATTTTCGCTTTATCAATTTGCCGGTCTTGCATAAACCAAATCGGTTCGCCGCCTTCAACGCTCATATCCATGTCATAGTTGGCTTGGTTATCAGGATCATCAATCAAGAGAGAATAAGCTGGATATTCTAGCGCTTTTGGCGAGTCGCTAATTTGCACGCTCGTGCCTTCGCCTAATTTTAAATAATCAAGCGCTCGTTGCTTTGCTTCCTCTTTTGAAATCTTTTCTTTTCCTGCCAGCGCTTCTTTTAACTCGCCATTTAAGTTGCGGATCGCTGAATCCGTTGCGCCCCATTCTACTTCGCTAAAACCTTGAACCGATTTATTTAATCTTTCAAAGTGGCCTGCAACCGATGATTGGGATGGCTCGTTTTCTCGCTGTTCATCATTTTGAGCCAGCCATTGCATGTCTCCTTGCATAACAGTTGCTTGTGTTTTTCTCATTGATTCCCTAATAGAACTGGCTTGCTCATACAATTGGGACAATGTCTCATATTCTTTGTCCGTAAGCGGCTCGTTGTTTAAGTCGCGGACAGATGTACGGTAGGCAAAATCGCCGATTTTAAACAAATATTTTTCGGTGTCGTCCATATTTAACTCTTGAACAGGCAGTTCAGCCAAACTTTTCTCAGCAAGGCTCGTCACCCGCCAAACATCAGCCAGTGAAGGCGTCAATTGCCTTTGTGTGTTCATCGCAAGTGTCTTGCCAAGCTCGTCTTCAATTTGGTCAATATGGTAAGTCAAATCATGAAATGCCCGCTGGTACGTATTGTTCGCTGTAATTTGCAGCTGGTCTTTTTCTTGCTTTTGCTGGTAGCCCCAAACGCCTGTGCCTACTACTGCAACAGCTAAAGCAGCGATTAAAAGATTGCGAAACATGCAACTAGCACCTCCGTTTTAATAGCAGAAAATATGTTTGCCAATTCGCTTAATTTGTGGCCGTGACCAAATCCATCCTGAAGTCGCTGTATCTGGATTAAAATAATAAAGCGCATTGTTGGTCGGGTCTTGCCCATTTAAGGCATCAAGCACAGCTTGCCTTGCCGTTTCATCTGTGCCTAAATTAATTTGCCCATCAGCTACCGCCGTGAAAGCACGGTCTTCGTATATGACGCCAGCGACTGTATCTGGGAAAGTCGCTGAATTTAGACGGTTGACAATCACTGCTGCCACCGCGACTTGTCCTTCATAAGGCTCCCCACGGGCCTCGCCATACACTGCCTGAGCCATCAGTTGAATATCATTTGATGAATAGCCTGAAGGCACATTGTTTGCTTTTTCAATAATGGGTTCTTGTTCATTTCCAGTTTCAGGCTGATTCGGAGTTGGCTGCTGTGCCTCGCCACCTTTTCTTGCTTCTTTTTTTTGTTTGCCTTGCTTATCGGCAGAACCTTTTGGCCCTTTCTGGATGTCTTTTGGTGTGCCGCCATAGTGAGAAAATTTTCTACCTTCGTTCAGTGCTTTTGTCACAAAGGCTTTATCGTAGTCGGTTGTGCTCGCCAGCTTTGCTTTCATGTCGTCTCCAACCAACCCATCAATTTCAAGCCCATATTCGTACTGGTAATGCCGCACAGCCCAGTACGTCCCCCAACCAAAAACACCGTCAATTTTGCCATTATAATACCCTACATACTGCAAACGAGATTGCAATTCGACGACATCGTCGCCTGTTGCCCCTTTTTGAATGATTTGGTCACTAAAGGCATCAACCATTTCGTTGTTAAAAAAAAGAACCGCAAACGCTAAAGTTGCACCGAGAAGGCACCGAGCGATTCGCTTTGTTCGAAACATATTTTCGTTCCTCCTTATGCCCACTCATTGTGGGGAAATTGGTCGTTACTGCTAGTCTTTGTTTTGCTGGGGTGTTTTTATGCACAAAAAAACAGACGCAAATGCTTTCGCTCATTTGCGTCTGTGTTCTTATAAGCCCCCCACATTAAAATAACGGGCTTCCGGATGAGAAAATACAAGCGCTGTGACAGATGCTTCTGGTTCCATCATGTACCCATCGGTCAATTCTATACCAATTTTTTCTGGACGGAGCAATTGAAACAACTTAGCTTGATCCTCTAAATTCGGACAGGCAGGATAGCCAAACGATACGCGGATGCCTTGGTACTTCGCTGCAAACCGTTCGCTCATTGTAAAATCAGCGCCATCTGGAAACCCCCAACGATCACGCATTTGCTCGTGGACGCGTTCTGCCAAACCTTCGGCTGTTTCTAATGCAGCCGCTTGAATTAAATGACTATACAAGTAATCGCCTTTTGCTTTTGCCGCTTCTGCTGCCTCGCGCACACCAGCTCCGGCGGTAACCGCTAAAAACCCGACATAATCAACCCCTTCACCAATAGGGCGGACATAATCTGCCAAGCATAAGAACGGAGCTTGCGTTTGCCGGGGAAAAGCAAAACGTTCAAGTTCACGGCCAACATCATAAGGATCAAAGATCACTAGCTCATCGCCGTCGGCATTAGCAGGATAGAAACGGTACATCGCATTCGCCTGTAACGTTTTCTTCATCTTCGCTTCTTGGAAAAACGCATCAACTTGGGCTTTTAGACTCGTGGTGCGTTGGTCTTTCTCAGCAAGCAAGCGGCTCACTTTTCCTTTGATGCCAAGATGACGGCCAAGAAGCATTTGCATATTCACATATGGGTAAATATGGTCGATTTTATAATCGCGGATTATATGCTCATCAAGATCCGTTGGTTTAAAGACAGCGTGATGATGGGCGATATCCGACTTTTGCCTCTTAGCAAGCGTCGGCGCTTTCGTTTTTCGCTGATCGTTAAACTCTGCTTTTTGTTGTCTTGCCGTGGCTAGTTCAAGGGCAAGTTCATTTCGTCCTTCTGGAGAAGTGAGGCGATTGGCAAGCTCTAAACCATTCATTGCATCTTTTGCATAAACGACTAATCCTTCGTATTCAGGAGCAATCCGTGTATCCGTAAATTTCTTCGTTAAAGCAGCGCCACCAACGAGAATCGGGATGTCCACATGTTGTTGCCGTAAGTCTTGTGCTGTTAACACCATTTGCTGGGCGGACTTAACAAGCAGACCTGATAACCCAATTGCTGTTGGCTGTTCTTTTTTAATCGCTTCTAACAATTCATTAGAGGTCACTTTAATTCCTAGATTGACGATAGAGAAACCGTTATTGCTCAAAATGATGTCGACAAGGTTTTTGCCAATGTCATGAACATCTCCCTTAACCGTTGCAAGCAATATCTTGCCTTTCCCTTGTTCTTGTTCGCTTTTTTCCATATGTGGTTCAAGATAGGCAACGGCCGCTTTCATGACTTCTGCACTTTGCAACACTTCTGCAACGATTAATTCATTGGCGTTAAACAACCGTCCAACTTCATCCATGCCCGCCATCAGTGGTCCATTTATAATGGCAAGTGGCGTGTCATACAGGCGCAAAGCTTCAGCTAAGTCTGTCTCAAGTCGTTCTTTTGTCCCTTCGACAATATAGGCAGCGAGCCTCTCTTCTAAGGACATGTTTGCATACTCGACTTTTTTCTCGGTTTTCTTCCCACGATAAAAATCAGTAAACGCCGCCAAATGGGCATCATTCGTTTGAAACAACAGCCGATCGGCTAGCTGTTTCTCCTCATCAGGAATGCTCGCATAACGTTCCAGCTTTTCGGTATTGACAATCGCATAATCAAGGCCTGCTTGTGTGCAATGATACAAAAAGACTGCGTTTAATACTTCACGGCCAACTGGAGGAAGCCCAAAAGAGACATTCGAGACTCCTAAAATCGTTAAGCATTGGGGCAGCTCTTTTTTTATAAGGGCAATCCCTTCGACTGTTGCTGCTGCCGAACCGATGTATTGTTCGTCTCCTGTTCCTACAGGAAATACAAGCGGGTCAAAAATGATGTCATGAGGCGGAATGTTGTACTTTTCGGTTAGCAGCTTATACGATCGCTTTGCCACGGCCAATTTTCTTTCGGCTGTGACAGCCATACCTGTTTCATCAATTGTTCCTACTACAATGGCGGCGCCATATTTTCTCACAAGTGGCAGCACTGCGGCAAACCGCTCTTCGCCATCTTCTAAGTTAATGGAGTTAATAATCCCCTTTCCTTGGGAATAGGTAAGCGCTCGTTCTATGACAGCTTCATCAGTAGAATCAATCATTAGCGGCACTTTAACTTTGTTGACTACATAGTTCAGAAAAGCAGCCATGTCCTCTTGTTCGTTTCGATCTGGATCTGCTAAGCAAATATCTATGACGTGTGCTCCACGCTTGACCTGGGCCCTTGCGATTTCCGAAGCTTGTTCATATTCCCCTTCTTCAATCAGGCGTTTAAATTTCCGTGAGCCAATCACATTTGTACGTTCTCCAACGAAAAGCGGGCGCATCGAGTCGTCATACAACAGCGGTTCAATCCCTGATACAGCGTGGGTTTGACGTATTTTCGCCTTGCGGGGCGGGTACTTCTTGATCACTTCAACCATTTTTTTAATGTGGGCAGGCGTCGTGCCGCAGCAGCCGCCAACTACATTTAGCCAACCTTTGGCAGCAAATCCTTCAAGTTTTTTAACAAGCGAATCTGGCGTCTCGTGGTACACACCATCTTCATCGGGCAACCCTGCATTTGGGTAACAGCTCACATTCGTTTCAGCAAGTTCTGCGAGGGAGCGAATATGGTCGCGCATGAACTCCGGCCCAGTCGCGCAATTTAAGCCAACAACTGCTGGCTTCATATGTTCAAGCGACAAATAGAAGGCCTCCACCGTCTGTCCAGCTAATGTCGTGCCCATCGGTTCAATCGTTCCCGATACCATTAGCGGCAATGTTCGTTCAGTACGTCTGAATGCCTCGCTTATCCCTAGATACGCGGCTTTAACATTGCGCATATCTTGGCTCGTTTCCAACAACAAAACGTCACAGCCTCCGTCAATTAAAGCACGGGCTTGTTCTTCGTACGCTTCGATTAGTTCTTGGAATGTCGTCCCCCCAGTTACAGACAATGACTTTGTCGTCGGGCCCATCGCTCCAGCAACGAAACGGGGTTTTCCTGGTTTTGATGCGCGATCAGCTTCCATTCGGGCTAGTCGAGCGGCTTCCTTGCTAAGGTCATAGGCTAAATGGGCAAGGCCGTAATCAGCAAGAACGATGCTCGTTGAGCCGAACGTATTAGTGGAAATAATGTCTGCCCCTACCTGTAAATATTTTCCATAAATTTCCGATACAATATGAGGTGCAGTTTGATTTAAATACTCATTGCAGCCTTCATATGCTTCTCCACCAAAATCGGCTGCCGTCAAGTTTGCTTCTTGCAACATCGTCCCCATTGCTCCATCTAGCACAAGGATCGATTGCTTTAGCTGCTTTTCAAATAGAGATTCTGTCATATTCGCTCGCCTTCCATCGTGTGGTTTGTCGGATTCGCTATCGCTCGGCAATGGGTGGCAAGCGCTGCAGTTAATTCATAACGCAAAAACGGTGTTACTAAATACAAGCCGTTAAAATAGGTCCTAGCTGCGTCGGCTAGCTCCATCGCGATTTGCAAACCTTCTTGCTCGGCTTTTTCTTTGTCGTTTCCACATGCCGCCATCCGTGCTCTTGTCTCGTCGCTCAATGTCATTCCTGGCACTTCATTATGAAGAAACTCCGCGTTTCGGCTGCTTGTTAGCGGCATAATGCCAACGAAAATCGGCACAGGCAAATGCTTTGTTGCGTTATACAATTGTTCAAATTGTTGTTCATCGAAAATTGGCTGCGTCAGAAAATAATCAGCACCAGCTTCGATTTTCTTTTCTAAACGTCGCACCGCTTTATCAAGATGCTTAACATGGGGATTAAACGCTGCCGCTGTCGAAAAAGATGCTTTACTGCCAAGGGAGTTTCCAGAGAATGAAATCCCTTCATTCATTTGCTTAATTAAAGGCAACAATTTTAACGAAGATACATCATACACAGATGTTGCTCCAGGAAAATCACCAATCTTGCTTGGATCCCCAGTGATAACAAGCAAATCATGAAGCTCGGCTAGATGGAGCCCCATTAAGTGTGATTGCATGCCAATCAAGTTACGGTCACGGCATGTTAAGTGGACAAGGCTACGCAATCCTAACTGTTCCCTTACTAACATCGCCAACGTTTGGTTGTCAATACGAGGATTAGCAAGAGAATTGTCGGCAAGCGTTAACGCATCTACCCCTGCCTCTTTTAACGCTTTGGCTCCTTCCATAAATTTCGCAATCGTTAATTTTTTTGGCGGATCAAGTTCAACAATAATTGTTTGTTTGCGCCTTGCCAATTGGTCCAACGGCTCATTAAGCCGTTCTCCTCTTCCTGGTGCTTCCTCCTGAAGTTGGCTTGGCCGTCTGACAATGAGCGAGCGTGTTTTCGGCGTGTTCGTTTCGACGGCTTTAGCGATCGCGGCAATATGTCCAGGCGTAGTGCCACAGCAGCCGCCAATCAAATGGACGCCTTGTTCAATAAACGCCCCTGTCATTTCATAAAAGTAATCGGTATTGGAAGCATAAACAAAGCGTCCGTCTCGGTAACCTGGCAAACTGGCATTCGGATAGCAAGCAAGTGGGAAAGCTGACGATAATTCAAGCTGTTCCAAAGAGCGGAGCATATGATAAGGGCCCATACGGCAATTGATTCCTAAAACGTCTGCTCCTAATTGATGGAGTCGCTCGAGCGCTTCACCGAGGGGAATACCGCCATTTAAGACGCCGATATCGCCCATCGACACGTTCATAATAATTGCTTTGTCTGTAAGACGCCTTGCCAGCGCTACTGCTTCTTTTGCCTCTTCAAAATCATAAAATGTTTCAAACAATAACCCGTCAACGCCTGCTTCTAAGAGAGCAGTTATTTGTTCAAGTAAAGCAGCTGTAATCGCCTTGTTTTCCGTCTCTTCATGGAGGAACCCGCGAATCCCGCCGATTGTGCCAACTAACGCAAGCTGTTCGTCGTTGCCAATCGCTTTTTTAGCAATGCTGACGGCGGCGTTATTGATGTCTGCGACACTTTCGTCCAATCCATACTTTTTAAGTTTGACGGCATTTGCTGCATACGTATTGGTTTGCAGCAGTTTCGCACCTGCCTCAATATACGATCGATGCACATTGTAAACAGCGTCAGGCTGGGAAAGGTTTAATTCTTCGTAACATAAATCAAAACCTTGCTCGTATAAAAGCGTGCCCATAGCCCCGTCTCCAACGATTAAGCTCGTTTTTAACTTGTCGCGAAGTTCCATCGTATTTCCTCCTCCTAGGATTTTTTAGCGGCGGCAAATGCTTGCAGCAAATCAGCTACAATATCTTCTCCGTTTTCAATGCCGACTGAGAAACGAAGAAGGCAGTTATCGACTCCATTTGCAAGTCTGATCTCTTCTGGAATATCAGCGTGCGTTTGTGTTGCTGGATAGGTCATTAAGCTTTCGACACCACCGAGGCTTTCGGCAAACGAAATTAATTGCAAATGCTTTAGCAACGGGTTGACCCAAGCTTCGTTTTGAACCCGAAACGACAGCATTCCGCCTCTCCCAGGATAAAGCACGTCTACAATGCCCTCTGTTTGCTCCAATGCATGCACCACTTTTTTAGCGTTTTCTTCATGCTTGGCCATCCGCAATGCCAATGTCTTCATTCCTCGAATAAGCAGCCATGAATCAAATGCTCCTAAAATACCGCCAGCACCATTATGATAATAAGCGAGCCGTTCACAAAGATCGTCTCCTTTCGCAACGATAAGCCCGGCAACGACATCGTTATGGCCTCCTAAGTACTTTGTTGCCGAATGGATGACGATGTCTGCTCCTTCCGTTAGTGGCTTCTGCAAAAGCGGCGTATAAAATGTGTTATCGACAATGAGCAGCAAATCATGTTTTTTGGCGAGAGCAGCAAGCGCTGGAATCGAGGCTTCCTGCATAAGTGGGTTAGTCGGCGTTTCGATAAAAATGGCTTTCACGTTAGAGTGAATCGCTTGTTCAACTTCTTGCAAATTCCGTGGATCGACATATGTAAAGGACACGCCCCACCTTGTCCAGCCTCCTTCAAACAGACGGTACGTACCGCCATATAAATCTTTCGAACAAATAACCCCATCACCTTGCTCAAACAACGAAAGCACAATTTGAACAGCAGCCATTCCAGAGCTAGTCGCAAATCCGCGCTCGCCGTCTTCCAATTCAGCAATGGCTTTTTCTAGTACTTCCCTTGTCGGATTACCTGTACGGGCATAATCATACCCTGTCGATTCGCCAATGCCCGGATGGCGATATGCTGTTGAAAAATAAACAGGCGTGTTTACTGCGCCAGTATGGTCATCGCGGCGATTGCCAATTTGCGCTAAGATGGTTTCAGCTCGTTTTCCCATTCTCGGTTCCCCCTAAAATGTACTTTTGCAAAACAAAAAACCCTTCTCCAAGATTAGAAGAAGGGGTTGCTTACGTGCATGCTTCTCTTATCTTGCAGATAAACTGCTGGATTTAGCACCTGACCATCGCTGGCTGGTTGCTGAAGCTTCATTGGGCCATTCCCTCCACTTCTCTTGATAAGAACCTATTCAATTGTTAAACACCATTTATAAGTTTCTTCCACTTTACCGCAACTTTCACGCAAGTGCAACCATTATTTCAGTGCTGCCCTCTCCATCGTTTATAACGCGAAAAAAAAATCGCCACAAATGATGGCGATTATTCCGGGTTTGCTTCAACAATCAATTGATCTTCATTTCCGCAGACGCACTGTTTAAACCCTGTCTCGTATTCACCTTGTTCATTGCGCTTGCCGCGCAAAATGTATTTCTCCCCACATACAGGGCAGCGAATGACGATGCGATAGCGGTTTGCTGTGGTCATGATTGAATCCCCCTTCGTGTTAAATGTTCGCTTACACAGTGAAACGGCTTCAGACTGTAGACAAACGCTCGCATAAGACGTCGTTTGACAAGCGTATCAGTCTAAGGATTTTAAACAGTAAAACGGCTTGCTTTTTTCAGCTTCCATATAGCGAGAAGCCAAAGAACGACCATAAATGGAATCATCGCAAAAAGGACATAATGGCCAAAGCTTGATAAAATAAAGTCATATCCGCCATGCAATAGGATTGGCAGAATCGCTCCAAGAAGTAAAAACATTTTTTTATGGTCTTCTTTGTACTTCGCTTGTCCAATGTAATAGCCCATGACAATCCCGTAAACAGCATGTGCCGTTGTTGGCAAAACAGTTCGCGGGATGGCTGCCTCTAACCCATAAGCGATCATGTATAAGCCATTTTCAACTGTAGCAAAGCCGAGGGAGACGGAAAAACCGAACAAAATGCCGTCCCCTGGGCGCTGAAGCTGTCCATGTTGGTAGGCAAATACAAACAACATGAGCCATTTTAACCCTTCTTCCAGAAAACCGTAAAGCAAAAACGCTTTAGCAGCTGGATGGGGAAAGACATTTTCTTCAGTAAAGGCAAATTGGATGACCAAAATCGGCACGACTAGCAGCGCGCCGATAATGAAAATCCGGAGAACGAGAAACATTTTTGCTTTGCTGTATACATCGCGCAAATAGACATATGAAAACAATGCCATGGCCGGAGCCAGTGCAGCTAGAACAAGGGATACCATGGCTGACCGCCTACTCTCTTTGGTTCGCTAATAAAACATTCCTTTTTTCTAGTATAAAACCGGCTTATTCCGATCAGCAAGCGCCATCACATAAACCCAGCTGCTAGTTCCTTGTTCGCTGCTAGCATGACCATTGCTTTAATCCGTGCTTTCTTGCTGTCATAATCGGAGCCGAGAATGACACCCATTTGTTCGAGTTGGTGGGCACTTCCTTTGTAGTCATACGTTGGGTATACTTTCCCTTCTTCTGAGGCGGTCGTCACAATGATTGGCTTCTTGTTGGCAACCGCTCGTTCCAACGTAGCTACTAGGTTTGGAGGAACTTGGCCGCGGCCAACGCCTTCAACCACCATCCCATCGCATACAGCAATCATCCCTTCCAGCATGTCTGCGCTCATGCCTAAATAAACTTTAGCAATGCCAATTTGTTTAAGAGGAGTATCGCCAATTTCATAAAACTCCCGGCGAACAGGCTTTTGATACGTAAAAATCACATCGTTGTCTATAATTCCTAAATAGCCGAAACCAAAGGCATTAAACCCTTGCAAATTGGAGGCATGCTCTTTTTTGACATAACGGGCTGCAAAAATCCGCTCGTTAAAAACGACGACACAGCCAGTATGCTTTAAATCAGGTTCACAAGCAGCATAAATGGCATGACGTAAATTAATAAACGCATCACTGCCTGTTTGCTCTGGTCCTCGTTGAGATCCTGTGACGATTATGGGACGCTCGTCTTTGTTCGTTAAATCTAAAAAATAGGCTGTTTCTTCAAGCGTATCGGTGCCGTGTGTGACAACAATCCCGTTAATCGTCTCGTCTTCAAAAGCACGCTCTACTTCGCGCTTTAACAACAGCCAATCGGCGAGTGTAATATGAACGCTTGGTTTTTGCAATACAGAGCGCACACTTACACGGATGTCTTCCGGCAAACCACATAGCTTTGCCAACTCTTCTCCAGAAAGTTCACCTGCGACCAATTTGCCGCTTTCGCTTGTGGTGCTTGCAATCGTGCCTCCAGTTGTCAGCAACATCACATGGCGCATCTTCATCACTCCATTTCAATCCTGCGCGCAATTGCTTGTGCAATCAAAGGGCCGTGCAGGCGACCATTTTCAATAAAAATTTCATTAGCATTGTTTCCAGCAGCAATGACGCCGGCAATAAAAATGCCTTCCACATTTGTTTCCATCGTTTGCTCGTCATATACAGGCCTTCCTGTTGCTTCATCGACATGTACACCAAGACTGCGAATAAAAGAGTGATCAGGATGGTAGCCGGTCATCGCAAACACAAACTGCGCTTTAGCTTTGTGCTCTTGTTTCCCTATCCGGTAGTGTACGTGGCTATCCGTAATCTCATACACATCAGCATGAAAGACCATTTTGACCTTTTCATTCCGCACAAGGGACACGAGCTCTGGCAAAATCCACGGCTTTACGCTTGCTGAATAATCGCTGCCCCGATAAAGCATAGTGACGCGGGCACCCGCTTTTTCTAACTCAAGCGCTGCATCAACAGCCGAATTTTTGCCGCCTATAACAACCACATCATGGTCGAAATAAGGATGGGCTTCTTTAAAATAGTGCATCACATGGCTTTTATCTTCACCTGGTATTCCCATCATATTAGGAGAATCATAATAGCCTGTGGCCACAATCACATGCTTCGCTTCAAGTGTTCCTTTTGTCGTCGTCACTTCAAATGAACGATCAGCCCGTTTTACTACGCGGAGCACTTTTTCAAATGCACGAATGTGGAGCCTTTTTAATTTTGCTACATTCCGATAGTAGACAAGCGCCTGGTTCCTCCGGGGTTTGCGGTCCTCCACAATGAAAGGGACACCGCCTATTTCTAAGCGTTCGCTTGTACTGAAAAAGGTTTGGTGCGTTGGATAGCGGTAAATTGAGTGGACAATGTTCTCTTTTTCCACAACAACAGCAGACAACCCCTTTTCTTGACATGCAATTGCCGCAGCAAGGCCACAAGGGCCGCCGCCAATAATGACTGCATCTACCACATTCCTCACCTCATCAAAACATTCAAAACCCTTGTCCTCAAAGGCAACTTTGGACAAGGGCACTTATTTTCTCATCATAGTATAGCAGATCAAACCCATCCACGGAACCGAGAAGCTTCGGCCATGCGTCTCACACCGACCATATAGGCAGCGAGGCGCATATCGACTTTACGGCGCAAAGCAAGGTTGTAAATGTTGTTAAACGCTTCCGTCAGCACTGTCCGCAACCGTCCTTCAACTTCCTCATCCGTCCAATAGTAGCCTTGGTTGTTTTGCACCCATTCAAAGTAAGAGACCGTTACGCCCCCAGCACTTGCCAAGACATCAGGCACAAGCAAAATGCTCCGTTCTGCAAGGATTTGCGTGGCCTCAAGCGTAGTCGGGCCGTTAGCTGCTTCGACGACAATCGCTGCTTTTAACTTGCCTGCATTGTGTGAGGTGATTTGGTTTTCAATAGCTGCTGGAACCAAAATATCACATTCTTTTTCTAACAGCTCCTCATTTGTAATCGTATCTTTAAATAAATTTGTTACTGTCCCGAAACTATCGCGGCGATCAAGCAAATAGTCAATATCTAAACCTTCTTCTGCATAAAGGGCGCCATATGCATCGGCAATTCCTACTACTAGTGCCCCTGCGTCGGCCATAAACTTCGCCAAAAAGCTCCCTGCATTGCCAAAGCCTTGAATAATGACGCGCGCGCCTTCAAGGTCAATTCCTTTCTTTTTCGCCGCTTCCATGATGCAAATCGTCACACCTTTTGCAGTCGCTGCCTCTCGACCGTGTGACCCTCCGAGCACAAGCGGCTTTCCCGTAATAAAATTGGGTGAGTCAAATTCGCGAATCCGGCTATATTCATCAAGCATCCACGCCATAATTTGCGAGTTGGTAAAAACATCTGGCGCAGGAATGTCTTTCGTCGGGCCAACAATTTGGCTAATCGCGCGGACATAGCCACGGCTTAGACGTTCCACTTCTCTAAACGACATCTGCCTTGGGTCGCAAACAATGCCTCCTTTTCCTCCACCGTATGGCAAGTTGACAATGCCTGCTTTTAAACTCATCCAAATCGACAGCGCCTTGACTTCTTTTTCACTGACATCTGGATGAAACCGTACGCCTCCTTTTGTCGGACCAACAGCGTCATTATGTTGGGCACGGTAGCCGGTAAAGATTTTCGTTGATCCATCATCCATTCTCACAGGAATACGGACGGTCAACATCCGTACCGGCTCTTTAAGTAGTTCATACATTTCATCTGGATAGCCTAGTTTTTTTAGCGCCTTATGTATAATGGACTGAGTTGCTGCAAGAACATCTAATTTATCCTCTTGGTTTTCGTCCATCTTTTCCACCTCTTTGGAAGTCAGCTGCTCACATCTTTATCTTAATGAAATGCTCACATAATTGCCATCCTTTTTTCTAAAAACCGACTAGTCTGCTGAAACAAGTTCCATTCCTTCAATCAATTCCACTGCCTGTTGCTTTTGCCAATCCCTCATTGTGAACAGTTCATAGAAAAGCCCGTCTTCCGTCCAATTTGCATAATGACTCGACGGTTCCCAACTAAAATGGACCTCAATGCCACGAACAGTCTCGGTCTCACTTTCACCAATCCATTCCAAACCGTAGCTGTTTGAGACGGTCAGTTCAATTTCTTTGCCTTCGCTATCGAGATACGACGCAACAACCGAAGCGTCCTCACTGCCGCCGTTATACAGCTCAATGTTTTCCAGCTTCAAGCCGTTTAACTCGTTTGGCAAGCGCAGCGATTTGTCAAAGGCATCAGCCAATTCGTTTTTTTCCATTTGGACAGGTGCCTCTTCACTTACTAAAACAAATCCATCTTCCTCCACATCAAACCAGCCTTCGGGAAAGTCAGGCTTAAAGCGAACCTCGACAGCTTCCCCTGCCACGACTTGATCAGAGTACGTATAAACCGTCTTTAGTTGGAGGTACGTTTTTTTGTCGACCCATAACTCAGCTTCCTTTATGTGATCAGTCTCAGAATAAAAATGGAGTTTAAACACATCACGTTTTAAAAAGCGCTCGTCTTCAACGACTTCAATCTCATGGTTTTTCAACAAATAGTTCACTTCATCAAGCAACGCTTCTTTTGGAGTAAGCGGGTTCGTCGCTTCTTCTGCGTTTGCTTCGTAAATCATTTTTGTTTCATAGTCTTTTTCATAAATATTTCCATCAACATATAAAGAAGTGGACAACAGCTGGCCGTCTTTGGCAAAGTCGACCCGCTGCGTCTGCTCGTCTTTTGCATAGACCGACTCGCTGTAGCCATCATCAAATTCTTTAATGATCGTATAAGGAACAAACTTTTCTTCTCTTGCAAGGGCTTGTTCGAGCACATCTTCCGCATTGATGGTCATGAAGCTGCACCCACCTGTAAACAACAACCCTGTTATGGCCGCTAAAAAAAGCGGTTGCCGTTTCATTCATTTCCCCCCTCTGTTTTTATGCACGGAATGGAAAAGAAAAACGTACTTCCGTGTGGTGGCGACGAATAGACATCAATTGTGCCTCCATGTTGATTGATCAGCTCCCGGCAAATAGACAGCCCTAAGCCTACCCCTTTGTCGTTTGTTTGGCTTCTTGCCTGTTCTACTTGAAAAAACGGGTCAAAGAGCTGGCGTTGCACGCCACTTGGAATGCCTTGTCCTTCATCTTTAACAAAAATATAGAGTCGCTGTTCATTTGTCCGCGCAACGAAAGGAGGCAAACAAGACTGCTTGTTAGTTGCATACAAGGAAATTGCTCCTCCTTCAGGCGAATAGCAAATGGCATTGGTAACCAAATTGTCCATGACTTGAACAAGGCGGCCTGCATCTGCATCGACTTCAGCTGGCTCTATTTCCATGTTCGTACTTAACCTTAACTGCTCTTTTTCAAGGTCGTACCCGTCAAACAACAATTCGACAAGCTCTTCTGCATCAACTTTTTTTAACGACAAACTAAAGCTCGTTGAATGAACTTGGGAGAAAATCAGCAAATCTTCAATCAATCGTTGCATATACTCGGTCTTTGCTAAAATAACCTTGCTGTACTCCTCCCTTTTGTCAGGGTGGGCGTGCATCCCTTCTGCATACGCGCGTATCGATGTCAAAGGCGTCCGTAAATCATGTGAAATCGCTGCAATCAGCTTCTTGCGATCTTCGTCATCACTTTGTTTTTGGGCATCAATTGCTCGCAAATGCGCTGCCATGTTTGCAAAATTGTCCATCAGTTGGCCAACTTCCGTACGCCCCCGCTTAACAGGGGTCGTACGATTTTGTTTTCCATAAGCAACTTCGTCCATTTCCGCTTTCATCCAAGCAAAAGGAACGAGCATATTCCGTTTAAACCAGTGCTGTACAATGAAAAGCGTGATACCTACGGTTATAAGAAAAAACAGGATCGTCAACATGTAGACTTCCTTCGTTTCCTTGCGTATGCCGCTTTTGTCAAAGCGAAGCTCAAAGTAGCCTGCAATTTGGTCTTGCAAAAAAATCGGCTCCTTGTAAATGTAGGCCGAATCACTTGATTGCCAACTATACAAATTGCTGAACATGCCCTCTGGCGTAAGGTGAGTGGCAAAAACCCCTTCCTCAGAGGCGCTTTGGAATTGCAAGGCCCGATCCTTTGAATAAAGACCTAACTGGACGTTATCATGTTGTTTAAGCGCCAAGCGGCCAAGCTCTTTTGCCGAGCCATCAAACATTTGTGCATTCTGATTTAGCGTTCGGCTTATGCTTTTAGCGACAATCATCGACTCTAAATGGTTACTTGACTCTTCTTTCGCCACACGGTTTAGTTGGTATGAAAATAAGCTTGTCGCAATAAACGGGACAAGCGCGGTTGCGAGCAAGAGCAAGTTTAACTGCCCCCTAAGCTTCATCGGTTCCCAAGCCCTATAAATTTATAGCCAACGCCCCACACCGTTTCTATGTATTTCGGATGCTTCGTCCCGTCTTGTAATTTGTGTCTGACATTTTTTACATGGACTGTCACCGTCCTGCTGTCAAAGCCGTCGCCATTCCATACCGCTGCGTACAACTCTTCTTTTGTAAAAACGCGCCCTGGGTGGTTGGCTAAAAACAGCAGCAGTTCAAATTCTTTTGCCGTAAAAGAAATCTGCTCGCCACGGGCGAAAACACGCCTGCCCGTTATATCGATTTCTACATCTATAAATTGAAGCCTGTCTTCTTGCTGTGGGTACGACCGTTCATAACGGCGAATTTGCGCTTTCACCCTTGCCGTTAGTTCAAGGGGGCTGAATGGCTTTGTTACATAGTCGTCTGCGCCTAACCCGAAACTTTGGACTTTGTCAAAATCAGTTTGCTTTGCACTAACAACAATAATGGGCACTTCTGAACTGGCACGAATTTTCTCACACAAAGCAAACCCATCCATTTTCGGGAGCATCAAATCGATTAATACAAGCTGGTAAGCACCGTCACAAAAGGCACGGTAGCCACTCTCGCCATCAGCTTGCCATACGACTTTAAAGGATTCCCTCTCTAAATACTCTTTCACAATCGTTGCAATTGATCGATCATCTTCAATTAACAATATTGCCATAAACCGTTCTCACACTCCTAAAACGCTACCCCTTATCATACCAAGGTTTCATTCATTTATTGCTTTTCGCTCAAGTACTGTTATTTTTGTTTACGAAAAAAGCAGCGAAAGGTTTCATGCCTTTCGCTACACCTAGCTACGTTTTAAGATAAAAAATCCGATAAAGCTGTTCAATCGCTTGTGCCGGCATTAACGCTTTTCCATATTCGCAAATACGATGGAAAGAGGTTGTCGCAGGGCTGCCAAATTCTGATAAAATCGCTATTAGGGCTGCTTCATTCACTTCTTCAAGCTCTGCTTCGTTAAACTTTAAGTAGAAGCGCGTTTGATAGGAATGCAATTCGCCGCCTAACATACCAATGGCGTGTAGACGAGATGCAAGACCAATAACATCTTCAAACGAAGAAAATTCATAAAAAACTTCGTCGGTTTCGTCTAAAGTTAATTGCATTTCAATGAAGCCTTCTTCATAGTCTTCGGCATCATACTCGTCAGCAGGGTCACCTTTCGTAATAATAAAAACCATGCCCTGCGCTGGCATCGCAAACACTTCAACTGCAATCGGCCCATCGATTTTAAAACCTAACTCGTCATCTGCTTCCAGCATCATATCCCGGAATAAGTCATGGACTTTCGGAACATCTTGCCACAAGTCTTCTTTTGTAATCCCTCTTTCATCCATATCATCATAGGTTAAAAAAACCTTAAATTTATCGATTGCTAAACGCTCTAAGCGCATACCAGCCCCTCCTTTATGCCCGTATGGTTCTCTCGCGCGTATCTATACGATACGGTATGTGGGTACGCAAAAGATGGTTCTCAAAATCATTGTTTTTCTTAAATCCAATTTTTAATGTTGCAGCATTCGTTCAACCCATATTTCCCAGTCTGCTCTTGACTTGCCGATGAAAATCGTCTCACAGTTTGCTTTCTTGTTGTCATGGAGCTCTGAAAACCCTTTTCCAAGCAACCCTATTTTCGTGTTAGGCTGTTTTTTTATCACTTGTTTCAACCAGTCCTCAGCAGCCTGCATATTCTGCTCGTCTCTGCAAGAAACAGCGACAAGGACGGGCGCGCACTGCTGCACAACCAATTCTGCATCTTCAACAGAAATTCCTGTCCCAAAACAGATTGTGCTAAATCCTTTCCGCTTTAAATAAAAGGCAAAGATCCTTAACGGCAAAGCCGATTGTTCATGAGGGCCGCAAAACAACAAAATTTTTTGCTTGGACCTGTCCGTAGGCAGCACCATTGCCAAATTTGTGATTTTCGCCTCCATGGCTCGTACAGCATATTGTTGATGAGCAAGTGTTATCGTTCCTTGCTTTCTTTCCTGTTCAAGCATGTCATAGGCAATACTAAACAGTTCAATCGCCACACGTTCCATCGAATACATACTAAAAGCGCGGTTCAGCCATTCTTGGGCTTGTTCTTCGTCAAAGGCGAGCAAAGCTTTTAGGAAATCCGTGGCAAGGTTGCTTATATAGCTGGAATGATCCGTTGCTGTATGCCATTCCCCGCTCGCTTTGTCAGCCTCTTTTAGTTCAACGGCTTGCTTAATGGAAAATCCTTCATTGACTTTTTCAATTAGCCAGCGGAGTACGGCAATGTGTTCGTCTGTATACAAACGATGGCCGCTTTCGTTCCGATCCGGGTTAATGGCCTGGTATCGCCTTTCCCACGCCCTTAATGTTCCCGGGTGAATCCCTAATTTCTTAGAAACGGCCTTTATGTTATACTTCCCATCTTTAGAGGTCATCATCCTGCCTTTGCCCCCTATTCCTCCACCTTTGCTGTGCTTGGTTTGATCGTAATCGCATGAACTTCAGGCGCAGCGCCTAAACGAAGGGGTACCGATGTCGTCCCATACCCATTGCTCACGAGTTTCAAAAATCCGCCTTCCTGTACAAGTCCGCCTTTTTTCTCTAAGCCGAACCCAAAGACACGGATTTGTCCGCCATGCGTATGTCCACAAAGCATCACGTCCACATCCCTCCCATGTAGGGAATGGCTTACATTTGGGTAATGGCAAAGGACAATTGTATAAGTGTCCTGTTTGTCGGCAAAAAGCTTGTCCAGTTCTTCCTCGCTATAGTCTCTATCGCTAAGTCCAATGATTGTGACAGACGTTTCCTTTATCGTTATCGTCGTTTGTTTATTATCTAAATAGCTTACGCCATACTTATGGAGGCTTGCAGCAAGCCATTGTTGATCGACTTCTTCGTCATTGTTGCCTCGCACAAAAAAAACAGGCGCCAATTCAGCTAATTTTTGTAAGTTCTCTTCAGTCCGCGCTTTTGGAGCAGCTCTCTCTGTTAGATCTCCACCGATCATTACCGCATCGCAACGCTCTCTCGCCATATCCAATATTTCATCGGCAATACGCCGCCGGTGGATATCCGAAATAAACAAAAGCTCGATTGGATCTGCTTTTGTCGGGATTTTCGCGCTTGAGAAAGTGTGGAAGCGGACATTGTTTTCTTGAGCTTGTCTCACCATATGCATCGCCAAGGCGCCCCCGGCAAAAGCAACAGCGGTTTTTATCCATAATTTCCACATTTCCATTAAGCTCCTTGTCATTCGAAAAGTATAGTTGTATCATACCACATTCCTGCCATAATTGCCTTATTTGGCAACTTTTCTCGGCCAATTGTTCGCTTGAACAAAACGAACAAATCAAAACCACCCGTGACAACGGGTGGTTTGTTCTACGGCTGAAAGCCTTTGTTACTGACCAAACCCTAAAGGGCTACTGAACGGTTCGCCAATTGTACTACTTTCACTGGCCAGACCTTAAAGGCCTCCTAGCGCATTCTTTTCTTTTTACGCTTTACCTCTTCACCTGTAAATGGATCTACATACTCCAACAAACTTAATTGTTCTGCGACTATATCATCTTGTATTTGGTTTTTTATATATTCTTCAATTACTTTCTTATTTCTTCCCACTGTATCTACATAAAAACCTGTGCACCAAAATTTTCGATTTCCGTATCGATATTTTAAATTTGCATGCCGATCGAATATCATCAAGCTACTTTTCCCTTTCAAATATCCCACAAATGAAGACACACTGATTTTCGGCGGAATACTCACCAGCATATGTATGTGATCTTTACAAGCAGTTGCTTCAATAATTTCGACACCTTTTCTTTCACTCAACGTTCTTAATATTTCTCCAATGTCTTTTTTAAGTTTCCCATAGATTACCTGCCTTCTGTACTTTGGGGCAAATACTATATGATACTTACAATTCCACTTTGTATGTGCTAAACTGTTAGTGTCTTTAGACATTTAAAACTCCTCCGTTTGCTTCATATATTGGTTGGCGAACCAAATATATTTTAGCACCGCGGTGGAGTTTTTTTAATACCTCGCTGGAAGCTTTTTGGAACCCCGGGCCGAGCCCGGGGTTTTCTTTTCACAACTAAAAAAAACGGAGGCTTATAATTTGCCTCCGTGTTACTTTTTATCTCCAGTTCCTAAGAAAGATAGAGCAGCTGCCCCTAGGTGTTTGGCGGCCACAAGCATAGCACGCTCGTCAATATCAAACTTAGGATGATGGTGAGGATAAACGATCCCCTTCTCCTCATTTCCAGCACCGGTGAAAAAGAACGCTCCTGGAACCCGTTGTAAATAATAAGAAAAGTCTTCCCCGCCCATAACGGGCTCGATTTCATGCAATTTTTCTACTGGATGGAACAATTTCGCAGTTTTCATTAAAAGTTCCGTCATTTTTCTGTCATTCACGACAGCTGGATACCCTTTTGTGTAAGTAAACGAATAAGTTGCACCGCTCGCCTCGCACACCCCTTTGATCGTTTCTTCCATACGGACAATTAATTGATTTTGTACGCTTTCACTAAACGTCCTTACCGTCCCTTCTAACTTCGCCGTATCGCTAATGACATTGAAAGCACCTCCGGCATGGAAAGAAGCAATTGTGACGACTGCCGGTTCTAAAGGGTTGACATTGCGGCTCACTAACTGTTGGAGCATCATTGCCACAGATGAGCCGACCATGACAGCATCAACCGTTTCATGGGGAAGAGCTCCGTGCCCGCCTTTTCCTTGTATATTCACTTCAAAGCGGTCTGAAGCAGCCATCAAACGGTCATATGAATAGCCAACTTCCCCATAAGGAAGGGGGCTCCACAAATGGGTGCCAAAAATGGCGTCCACCCCATCTAAACAACCATCTTCGATCATTGCAATTGCACCGCCTGGGGCAAATTCTTCTGCAAATTGATGGATGAGGACAATTGTCCCTTCTAATTCATCACGCATCGCCACGAGCGCTTTCGCCAATACGAGCAATGTAGCGGTATGGCCGTCATGGCCACAAGCATGCATTTTCCCAGGAATTTTCGAAGCAAACGGCAGCCCTGTTTCTTCTTGGATAGGCAATGCATCAAAATCAGCACGCAATGCTACTGTTTTGCCTGGTTTTTTGCCTTTGATCGTCCCGACGACACCACGTCCCCCAACTTGTGTGCGCACGTCAATACCAAGATTTTGCAAATAGGAAGCAATTTTTCTTGGTGTTATTTCTTCTTCAAAGGCCAGTTCAGGCTCAGCATGAAAATCCCGGCGCAATTCTACCATTTCTGGGTAAAGTGACTCAAGTTTTTTAAACAACGCCTCTTGCACCGACACCCCTCCTCATTTATGTACAAAAAAGGTACCCTAAAAGGATACCATCGAAAAAAAACATACTGCCTTAATCAGAGTTCTGGGACATTTTCAATAGCATAAACGCCATCGAAACCGCCACAGCAATGGCAGTTAGACCGATGCCGAGAATAGAAATTAATTGAGACCCGCTCATTCTTGTCCACTCCTTGCTTTGTCTGCCTTAAAGAAAACGAATACAACTCCAGTATAGCATAACGGGAGGCGGTTTTGAAAGGCTATCCAACAAGCGCTTATCATTTTCCCGTTATGACCTCTGGCGCCTCCTTATAGACACCCCTTCAACAGCCTTCTCCTTGACTCGCCTGATTTTTTTGCGGCTCTCCCCTAATATGAGGAAAAAGCCAACTAAGATTGTGCTGTATGACGTAAGGATCCGCCAAAACAAGAGTGCAATTAACAATGTTGCTGGCGAGACAAAAGACTGGAACAGCCCGCTAAACGTCATCTCAGCCGCGCCACTGCCGCCAGGGGTCGGCACAACTGTCGCAAACATGACCACAAACGCATGGAACACTGTGCCAATTAAAAGGGTGATATTCGGTGCGCCCAGTGCCTGAAAAATAAAATAAGGCACGCTGAAAAACAGCAATAGCTGTGCAGTAGTTAACAAAGATGTAACCAAGAGAGCACGCTTGCTCCGCACAAGCTGCCTGCTTTTTTCATGAAAATCGACTAATGCCCCGCCTAATTTAATTTTCCATTCAACTGCCTTGCGCTTGCTAATAAAGCGGACAGGATAGAGAATCCCGTAGGCAAGCTTTTCCGCCAGCTTCCGGTAAAACACGACGAGCAACATCGCCACAATCACGACAACATGGACTCCATAACCAATCAGCATGAGCAGTTTCAACTGTGGCATTGCTTGCGCCAACGCGCCATAGCCTACGATTAAAATTCCGGAAAAGCTTAACACAAGCACGACTTGGAAGACGAGAAATTTCATCAACAAAATCGACGTTGCGCTTCCACCAGGCACACCTTTTTTCACTAATACATAAAGCTGTGCAGGCTGCCCCCCTGCTGCCATTGGAGTAATCTGATTAAACATCTGGCCTACCATTGTTGAATAAAAGCTGTCGAATAACCCCAGCTTTGCTCTTTTTCCGACCATCACTTTTAGAACGGCTGCTTCCAAGAGCCAAGACAACAGCAGCATAACGGCTGCTAGAGCGAGCCAAGTTAAGTGGGCTTGGCGAACACCTTCAATAGCCGCCTCTAAGCTAACATTCCGCGCCAGGAAAAACACGCACAGAGCGCCGAGCAAAATGACTAGCCCTAGTTGTAAAAATATTTGTTTCTTATTCATGCACAGGCTCCCTTACCTTGAGGAGGCTTGAATAAAAGGCGTCCCACTCGTTAAGCAAACGATCTTCTGAGTAGAAGCTTGCACCTTTTTTAGCCCGTTCGACCGTCTGCTCATAAAAACTGCGGTCGGCCTCCAAACGTGCTATGGTCGTCGCAAACGCTTCGTTTGTTCCAGCCCGCTCATAAAAATCAAATAATATGTTTTCATATAAAGGCAAATCTCTAAGCAGCAACGGCTTATTACAGCTCATTGCCTCTAAAATCGTCATCGGGAACAACTCATGGTAAGACGGCGAAAAAAGCAAATCAGCTGCATTGTAGCAATGCTTCATCTCATGGCGTTCAAGGATTCCTGTAAAATGGACATTTTCCGGCGGGTTTTCCACTAGTTTTTTCAATTCGGCATACCCAGCAGTTAACTGCCCAAACGAAAAACCGCCTGCCCAAACGAAATGAATATGTTTGAGGCGTTTGGCGACATCCAGAAAATCCAAGACGCCTTTTCGGTGTTGGATTTGCCCTGCACCCAACACGACAAACGCCTGCTCCGGAATATTGAACCGCTGTCTAAACGCGATTCTCTCTTCCTCCGTCCCTTCTGAAAACCCTTCTTTAGACACAAAGTTTGGAATGTAGGATACCCGTTCACGCTCAATTCCATACTGAGCCAACTTGTCGATAAAGGAAGGGTTTACGACAACAAGCCGGTCCATCCGCTTATAAAAGGCGAGAATGTATTTATAAAACACACGTCGGAAGAAGCGTGGCAACTGCAAGCTGTCGTCAACCGTTTCAGGTAAGAAATGAACGTAGCCTACGTTTATGCCTCTTTTCCGCGAGAATGACGCAAGATAAAACTTTAAGTCAATGGTGTGGTAATGGGTAATATCGGCGGCTTGAAATGTATTCAATTGAAGATCGTATTTATGTTGTGCTTTTCGCTCCAGAACGTTGACTAGTTCCCGGTAGGCAGAGGCGACCCCCTGCCCTTTTACTTTTTCTGCAGACGATAACATTTCCAGTTTAATCATAATGACTGCTCTTTTCGGTAAAGGATTGCTTGCATAAGTTTTGGCGAACTGTTTTCGATTTTTTTGTTTTTCGCGAGCTCAAAATAAGTTTGTTCTACTTTAGCGCCAAAAGCTTCTGCGGTTAATGGCTGAATTTGTTTCTTGGCAGCTTTGCGCACTTTCGTTAAATGGGATGAGTGCAGTAAGCGGCGCAAAAGTGGTCCAAGATCCTCATCTTCTTTAAAGACAAAACCAGTTGTGCCGTCTAAGACAATCCGCTTAATACTTGGATCAGACTTGGCCACTACAATACAGCCTGAAGCCATCGCTTCAATATAGGTGAGGCCTTGCGCTTCAGTCGTCGAGGCACTTACGAACAAATCGCCTAAATGGTAGTAATGATGAATCTGGTTCCACTCAACAGCACCAGTAAAGCGGACATGTTCGCTAACTCCAAGGGACACAGCCAGCGCTTCAAGAGACTTTCGGACAGGTCCGTCCCCAACCATCACCGTTTTTACATGATCCAGTTCGCTCTCCAATGATTTGATTGCGTACAAGAGCGCCTCCATGTTTTTTTCTTCTGCCATCCGGCCAATGCTAATAATAACTTTGTCACTTTCATTGATCCCAAGCTTTTTCCTTAACGCCAACACATCTACCAAGCTTGCTTCGGAACGTTTAAACTGCTTCACCGAGACGCCCGTCGGAATGACATAAATCGGTTCGCTTACTTTATAACGGCGCAAATATGTCTTCACTTTTTCCGTAGGTGCAATGACAGCATCAGCACCGCGGCAAAACCATTTTGTTAAACGGCCAACCATTTTCGGAGACAACAGCTTTCCTCGTGCAATGTAATGAACATAGTCTTCATACATCGTGTGGTATGTATGAATGTGAGGAAGCTTACATTTATGTGCAAGATGCTTTCCTAAGCATCCCATTGTAAATTCTGTGTGGGTATGGACGATTTCGATGTTTAGTTCCTTCATCAGTTTTGTCGCTCTGCGTATCCCAGCATAAGCTAAGCGTCGCTCGGGAACAAATCCAACAGCAAGGCTTGAAAACCGAAAAACCTTCCCCTCCTCCTGTTCTGGATCTGCCGCTTTATCCGTTGACGTAAAAATGTAAACGCGATGACCCCGGGCGCTCAATTCTTTTTCAAGTGTTGCAATAGACGAAGCCACCCCGCTAATTTGCGGAAAATAGGTGTCGGTAAAGATCCCAATATTCATGTTATTCCTCTTTCCTTTTCTGAAATGGAGCTTACTTTCTCGAATAGAACACTAGTAAAGTATAAAGCTTCTTGCCAATAAAAGAAGAAAGATTCCATTTCTTTTTATAAAAATTTTAGAATTAAGCCCATTTCCTTTTCAATTAAAGGGAATCAATCTTGTTCTAGTGTTCTATTCAAATAGTACACTAACACTATGTCATCTGCAAATACATTGTGTCGTTTGCCAGTCGCCGTTTATCCTTCGCTGACTTATTGACTATCTATAACCTATCAAGTGCTTTTTGTTTATTTCTGTCTCCTTTCACCTCACATACAAACTCTTGCGCTAATAAACAAATTAGGAACTGGTCAACCTTACAAACCCGAAAAACCAACATTATGTTAGATAGAATCGAATGATCGACTTACATTTGGACGTTTAGGAACTCATCACCATCATAATTCCTTTTGAAAATCATTGCCACCTACGCATTTATTTTAACAATCAGTCCAAAAACGCGCGATACCCTTTAGAATGGTCTTGCACTCAGTCTCTAGCCTGATATTGCTGTTGTCTTCATTGGCTAATAAATGGTCTTGTTCCTGCTTACTATGTTTATTTTCTTTGCAGCAGTTGATTTTTTCGATTGAATAAAAAAAACGCCAAAACTGGCGCTTTGAGAGATTTACCATTTTTTGCATCGAAAACACATTCCCCTGCAAAAAGGAATCCGCCTTTTTTATTTGTTAGACTGACTTTTATCATTTTTTGTTTCTTTTTCATTTTGTAAATTAATAGTTAACATATCGTCAAAAAAGAGATCATCGGGCTTTAAGGAAAAAACAGCCGCAATCCGGTAAGCAAGTTCATAAGAAAGCCCTCTTTTCCCATTTTCTATTTGCCAATAGAATGGGGTACTCACGTTAATTTTTTTTGCTACTGCCTCTAACGTCATTTGGTGCTCCAATCGAACTTTTTTCAATGTTTCCCGCTGCAATACGATCACCTCATTTGATTAACTAAAAGTTAACTACAGTATATCCTTCCCAGTTTCTTCTGTAAATACAATTGTTTCTATTTAGTTAACCGAATTTACGTTAGCGATTTGTTAACATATAATACAGGTAGACCGAGCAGAAAGGGTTGTGCATATGACAATTGTTCCAGAGCGGCTAAAAGCATTAAGGAAAGAACGACAGCTTACCCAGGAACAGCTAGGCGAGCTGATCAATGTAACAAAAGTGTCCATATCAGGCTATGAAAATGGCAACCGCACCCCTGACACCGATACATTACGCCGCCTTGCAGATGTCTTTGGTGTTTCAACAGATTATCTGCTAGGGCGTTCCAAAGAGAAAAACGGCTCTTTCTTTTATGACAATGAACTTACACACAAAGAGGCTCAGCTATTGCGTGAACACCTTGCCTTTATCCGCTTCCGGGCCAATAAAAAGGAAAGTGAAACAGACTGATAAACGAGATGTGCAGGCAAGTGTAGAGGCCTTTGCATAGCGGTTTCAGAGCGATGAACAAGGTAGACGACCGACATCTATGAATGTTTGTTACAAACGAAAACAGCTTGCTGAGCAGGCTGTTTTTTTTTAGCTTTTCTGTTTATCTTTATCTCATTCGAAATAAAACAAGTTGATGGAGTAGCGCGTTTGCATTTCTTTTAAATAGGCTTCTTTCTCGGCTGCACTACGCTCAGTTGGCCAAAATTCTTCGCTGCGCTCGATAAACTCGTTGCGCAGCGCCTCAAATTCCTTTTCTTTTTTTGCCGCCTTCTTTGATAAATGAACAAGTCCGATAACAGACAAAAAGAGTACGACGAGCAAAGCTGTTGACAATGGCGAAGCCAGCAACGCTTTGGGAAAGACGATACGCCCAGTTTGAGGTTCATTCAAAAGAATTACAAATGTGCAACCACTAATGAGCGCAGCCCACCCGCAAAACAAGTGTTGTTTCTCCAAACGATCCCACTCTGTTTTACGTTTAATCAACTCTTTCGTAATCATCTCTAGTGCCAGTTGTCCTCCCATCGCCTGACCCCTCCCATACGTAATGTATGGGAAAGGCTGTCCTTTTAGAACAAATAGAACGAGACCGCTAAACTCGTGAAAACAAGCAAAAAGAAAAGAACAGCGAGCATATGGGCAATGGGAGAGACCACTGCTTTTTTCTTGTCTTTACGTTTCTTTTTATGGTGCCGTACTTTTGAACGGGGAGGCAGCGTTTCAGGTTCTCCTTGGTTTTCTAAATAAATCGGCTGCTCGCTCATTGGCATCTCCTCCTACTTTCTGTTCTTAGCATTTAAAACAAAAGCAAGAACAGCGTTAATGAAAAAATGCGCACATACAACAGTCGCAAAGTTCCCTGTCACCTCAAACGTCCAGCCAAGCCCTATGCTTATAACGAGTACGTAGGCAAATAGCACAGGCTTTGTTACATAGCGAAAATGGACAATCGCAAACAGCAAACTCGCCAGCGGCAGCCCAACGAGCTGTTGCAAAACGGCTCTGAATAGCCATTCCTCGCAAAAGGCCACCAACAAGCAAAAACAGACAATATGGACAGGGCTCATGCCGGTAAAAACACGCTCATTCAATCCCCCATCATCAAGCCAGCCTTTTGGCAGCAACACGACAAGCAGCCAATTTGTAAGCAGGGCGGCAACAGCAAACAAACTTCCATATCCTATTCCCGTGCCCCACTGAAATTCAAGGCTTTGCCAAATGCCAACCGGTCCGCCGGTATAGAAAAAGCTTAACGCGATGCCAATGACCAAAAGCAGCAATTGCGAACCGTATAGGCTGATGTAGAAATCTTTTTTATCCAGCTGAGTGGCGGCGCGGCGGTCTGCTTTCATCGTTTTTCCTCCGCCACTGCAAAAACGGCTTTAAGCTCTTCTTCCCACAAAAACGGCTCCTCATTTACGTTAACAGGCTGCTGTTTAAACGAGTCAAGAGTGAGGCCACACACATCACAGCACGGATTTTGAAAGGCTGGAATCTCATCGAAATAGGAAAGTAATTGTTGGCGCCGGCAAGTTTGGTCATTACGACCATAGTGAAACACCGGTAACAGCCGGTTCTTTTTGGCAGCGATTTGCTCTTTAAAATGGCGGTGGAGCAAACTTGTTAGTTTTGCCACTGAAAAGGATTGGACAAGCCCCGCCTTGATTACACCCCATTTTTCTAACAAATATACAACCGTCCGCGCTTGATCGGATTGCATGGCTAAAAGCCGGTTCTCAAATGATGGAAAATCAAGCGGTTCTCCTACTTTTAACTGTGAAAGTGCCCATACCCATTCATCGGCAGTAAAATCGTTTTTTTTAAGTAAATTTTCCGCTTGTACACGATCTTCTCGAGCAGTTAGAAGCAAAGCAAAGCTTAAAGCCCCATCGCGTCCAGCACGACCAATTTCTTGGATGTAAGAGGCGATGTCAAGTGGGTAATGCAAATGGATGACATAACGCACATCTGTTTTGTTAAGCCCCATACCAAATGCGTTCGTTGCACAAATCACATCCAGTTGGCCATTCATAAATTGTTGTTGGACGAGCAAGCGGTCGGCGTTTTCCATGCCGCCATGATAAAAGCTCGTCCGAACATTCTTCACTTCCTGAGCAAGATAAGTGCTGCATGCTTCTGCCTGCGCTCTGCTCTGAACATAAATGATTCCCGGTGCTTGATAAGTAGCAACCATTTCGACAAGGCGCTGCTGTTTTTGAGCTTGGTCAGCAGCCTCCTCAGCTAAAAGCACAATATTGGAGCGGTTGACACTCTCAATATGTTCAAACGGCGTCCGCAAATCGAGCCGTTTTTTAATATCAGCGCGGACTTCTTTCGTTGCTGTGGCGGTAATCGCTAAACAAGGCGGCGAACCAAGCGCCTGTTTAATGTCGCAGATCCGCAAATAATCAGCGCGGAAGTCATGCCCCCAATAAGACACGCAATGGGCTTCATCGACGACAATATAAGCGACGTTTACCTTTGCCAAAGCAGCGAGCAGTTCTCGTGATTGCAACATCTCTGGCGACGTGTACAACAGTTTCACTTTTGCAAGGTTACGGAGCAAACGTCTGCGTTCTGCTATTTCCGTAAAGCTGTTGAGAGCGGCAGTTTGTTTCAGTCCAATTGATTTCAACTGCTGGACTTGGTCTTCCATCAACGCGAGCAGCGGTGAAACGACAATCGTAACCCCGTTGGCGAGAAAAGCAGGCAGCTGGTAACAAAGGGACTTGCCCCGTCCTGTCGGGAGCATAGCCAACACGTCTGCCCCACCTATGAGCGCTTCAATAATTTCTTTTTGCCCTTGCCTAAATGAAGTAAAACCAAACAAAGCCTGCAAATGGCGTTCTAACATTTTATGAATCCTTTCCTCGCCAGCGTAAGCCGAATGTCAAAATAAGTGACTTCATTGTTAAGCGCTGTTCGAATCGTTTTTAACTTTAACGTACGGTGCTCGCGGCTGATGCGCAAAATGTTTTTTTGCGTTTCCTCGCTCACATAGCGGTCAATCGGGAAAGAGCGGTCAAACAAAGCAATTTCGACGAGATGATCTTCAATCGTCGCCGGCTTTAAGCCGCGTATATGCGCGAGCTCTTGCACGGAATCAACTTGCGGCAATAAAGAGGCTGTTTTTCGTGCCGATGCAGTGTTTGTCCGGCTTTGTATCGTAGGAAGCAAATGTGAAAGCGCTTCGTAATTGCGCGGGTTTTCACTGATCTCAGCCATCAGTGCATGGAGGTTGCTTTTATGGCGTAGTTCAACTTCCATTAAGGAAAGACGATAGCGCAAGGCAAGCTGTTGCCTCGTCTCCCCGATCCGCTTTTGCCTTGAAAGCTGTAGAACAAACAGTTCAGCTTGCAGTCGATCGCGCTTTCTTAAAAAAGCGGCACATTCTTTATATAACTTCAGTCTGTACCGGTTCCGTTCAGCAGGTTTTGGGAGTGCGTTTTTGACGAATCGCTGTACATCTAAATCGCCGACGACAGGAATAAAAGAAACCCCCATTGCTAATGCATTTAATGACTGCACAAGCAGAGCGAGGCGGTTCCAAAAGAGCACATCCGCCTGTTGGAACAATCCATTGTTTATATTTTGCACGTAAGAATGAGCATGTAGCCAGGCATCCAACTGGATTTCGCCTTTCTCAGTCAGCTGGTGCGCCCCGTCCGTTTCGCGGACTTTCCCATTTTCAAGCAACGCTTTAACGACTTGTTCCGCTTCGTTATAAGACAAGTGGGGCAAAAGACCAAACAAAGGAAGAGCGCTGAACAAAGCGCCATCTTGTATCGTTTGTGCGGAGCGCTTGCCTTTTAATAAATGATACGCTCCAAATAAAGAGCGTTCGCCTTGAAAACGATGACAGGCAAGCATAAAAAGCTGTTCTTTCACGATTTTTCCCTCTTTCAATCGTGCCTTGGTTTTCCTCATTGTACCAAAACAGCCTTGTTTTTGTCCTTGTTTGTCAATTGCAGTTTTGCTTGTTGCGCGCTACAATTGAATCAGTTTAGGCTGAAGGAGTTCTGCCATGAAAAACTGTTATACGATTGTCGAACTAGATACATGCATTGCTTGCGGCGCCTGTGGGCTCGTTGCCCCAGATGTGTATGATTACAATGAAGAAGGGCTAGCTTACGCTCTCCTTGATCATAATACTGGAAATAAGCCACTTCCCGACTTGCTCGTTGATGATGCAATCGATGCTAAAGATGGCTGCCCAACAGACTCGATTAAAATTTCCGACAAGCCTTTTAACGGTGATCCAACTAAATACGAATAAAAGAATCGATTTTGATTAAAGTTATCTGTCTTTTTTCTGTATTTTTCTTTTTTATAACAAACGAGGATTAGCGATTACAAGAAAAACCGAACTTTTTTGGTTTTGACGATTGACTTTTCTGCGTTGCCATGATAAATTATCTAACAAATCAAATTGCTAAAAACGATGATGAAGACATGAAAAGCAAGGCCGATTCAGAGAGCTGGTGGGAGCTGCAAACCAGTGACAGCCTGTTTGGATAGCCCTTCTAAGTTGTCACGTCGAAAAACAGTAGACGTGTGCCGGCTTCTGCCGTTACCAGTAAAGATGCACATCTTGTGCAAACAACGAGGGTGGTACCGCGAACATTCGCCCCTCACAGCAAAATTCTGCCGCTGTGGGGGGCGTTTTTCATTTATGTAGGAAGAGAACGATAAAAGGAGTGGAGTACAATGAACCAAGTTGCAGAGCCAAAAACAGCCCAATTTCACATTCTCGTAGCCGATACGATGAGCGAAGAAGGCCTGTTGCCTTTGCTTGAGGCCGACCATGTTGAGGTTACACAAGCAAGCGTCGACAACGCTGGGCCACTGGAGCAATACGATGCCCTGTTAATCCGCAGTGCCACTACAGTCACCGAGGAGCTTCTCAGCCGTATGCCGCGCTTGAAAATCGTTGCTCGTGCCGGCGTCGGTGTTGACAATGTAGACATACAAGCGGCAACCAAACATGGCGTTGTCGTCATTAACGCACCTGACGGCAACACGATTTCAACCGCGGAGCACACATTTGCGATGATGTGCGCCTTGTTGCGCAACATTCCTCAAGCTAACGCTAGTGTCAAATCAGGAAAATGGGACCGCAAAGCTTACCAAGGCACTGAGCTTCGGGGAAAAACACTCGGCATTATTGGCTTTGGCCGTATTGGTACGCAATTAGCTAAACGAGCCAAAGCGTTTGAAATGGGCGTGCTTGTGTATGATCCATTTTTAACGGCTGAACGAGCAGAAAAACTTGGGATCGCCCAAGGCGAATTGGACCATGTTCTATCCGTTGCCGATATCATTACTGTGCATACGCCATTAACGAAAGACACAAAAGGGCTTTTGAATATGGAAACAATCGCGAAAACAAAGCCAGGTGTGTTTTTAATCAACTGCGCTCGTGGTGGCATCATTGATGAACAAGCATTAAAACACTACTTAAACAACGGCCATGTAGCCGGGGCTGCTTTGGATGTGTTTACAGAAGAGCCAGCGACGGACAAAGAATTGATTGACCATCCTAACGTCGTTGCAACACCTCATATTGCCGCTTCCACAAAAGAAGCACAATTGAACGTTGCTGCCCAAGTCTCTCAGGAAGTACTGCAATTTTTAAACGGTGAACCAGCATTAAACTCCATTAATTTGCCGGCAATGCCAAAAGAAGTTTACGAAAAAATCAAGCCCTATTACGACCTTGCTAGGACAATGGGCTCTGTATTATCGCAATTAATGCGCGTGCCTGTCCAAGAAATCGAAGTGTTTTACAGCGGCACAACAGCTGAACAAAATACGAGCGTGTTAACGAGAAGCCTTATTTCCGGTTTTCTCCAACCACGTGTGGATGCGGCTGTCAATGATGTCAACGCCTCACTTATCGCCAAAGAACGCGGCATTTCCTTTGGCGAAAAGCATGTGACGAAAACATTTGGCTACTCTAACCTCATTCAGGCAATTGTCCATGGCGAAGGCAGACAGTTTGAAATGAAGGCGACTTACATCCATGAATATGGGCCACGGATTGTTTCAATCAACGGTTTTTCAGTTGACGTCGTCGCAGAAGGACATATTTTATACATTCAACATTTTGATCGTCCTGGCGTTATTGGCAAAATGGGCCAACTTCTCGCTAAGCATGACGTCAACATCGCAACGATGCAAGTTGGACGAAAATCAGCCGGTGGCGAAGCGATTATGATTGTCCAAGTCGATAAACATGTAGATCAAACGGTGATTGACGGTTTGTTAACGTTTGACGAAATCGCCATTGCTAGCGTCATTGATTTATAAGTCTTGAAAAACATAGACAGCTTTTGCTATAGGCGCGCTTCGTCGATAGCAAAAGTGAATGATCGATTGCCTGGCCACCTCGTTTTTCAACGAGGTGGCCTTCGTTTTCTTCTACTTACCTAACCCACGTCTCTACTTCCATAGCGATTTTAAAAACAAATTAAAAAAATGTTTGCTCACCAGTTCACAATATGATATGATCAACTTGAGTATTTTGCTCAATGGTTCACAAATAAAGACTACTATTGTGAAATCACTCACATTCTTATATAGGAGGCTACAACAATGAAAATAATTGTAATTGGCTGTACCCATGCTGGTACGACAGCTGTTAAAAATTTGATCCGGCTCCATCCTGACGCTGACATAACCGTCTATGAGCGAAACGATACAGTCTCCTTTTTGTCTTGCGGAATTGCCTTGCACGTCGGCGGTGTCGTCGAACATGCTGAAGACTTGTTTTATTCATCTCCACAAGAGTTGGCTGCTCTTGGCGCAAACATGCACGTCCTTCACGACGTGATTAACGTTGATAATGAAAACAAAGAAATTCGTGTTCGCAACCTTCAAACAGGTGAACAATTTACAGACAACTATGACAAACTCGTATTTACGACAGGCTCCGCTCCAGTCATACCGCCTATTCCTGGTGTCGGCTTAAAGAACATTCAGCTTTGCAAAAACTATTACCAAGCCCAACAAATTATCAAAAAAGCAACAAACGCCCAAAAAATAGCTGTCATTGGTGCGGGCTACATTGGCATTGAACTCGTTGAGGCATTTGCAACAAATGGCAAGGACGTAACCCTTATTGAAGGTGCTAACCGGATTTTAAACAAATACCTCGACCATGAGTTTACTAATGACATTGAAACAACATTACGTGAACATCATGTGACGCTTGCGCTAGGCGAAAAAGTCGAATCATTTACCGGAAATTCGGCAGGATGTGTCCAAGCCGTGCAAACAAGCAATCAGACACACGAAGCAGACCTTGTCTTGCTTTGCGTCGGCTTTAAGCCACTAACAGATCTCATTAAAGATAAAGTCGACACACTTGAGAATGGCGCTTTACTTGTGAATGAATACATGCAAACGAGCGATCCTGACATTTTTGCTGCTGGAGACAATTGTGCAGTATTTCACAACTCTGCCAACCATATGGCTTACATTCCTCTGGCCACAAATGCAACGAAAATGGGCACGCTTGTGGCGTACAATCTTAATGGGCCGACATTTGCCTATAAAGGGACACAAGGAACATCTGGACTAAAATTGTACGACCTAAACATTGCCTCTACTGGTTTAACTGAAGAAACAGCAGCGATATATGGCCTTGATGTCCGTTCGTTTACAATCACGGACCATGAACGCCCGACATTCATGCCTTCTGCTGAGGAAGTTCGGATAAAGCTTGTTTTCGAACAGGAATCGCTTCGTATTGTCGGTGCCCAAGTCATGAGCAAGACCGATCATACACAATTAATGAATACCATATCGGTCTGCATCCAACAGAAGATGACGGTGACTGATTTAGCGTTTGCTGATTTCTTCTTCCAACCACATTACAGCAAGCCTATTCATCTGCTGAATACGCTCGCCCTTAACATTCTTGAACAAAGGGAGCCAATACAAAAAACAGCAGAAATACGCTTATCAAACTAAATGACAAAGCAGCTACTCTTTTTAAGGAGTCGCTGCTTTTTTACTTGCCAGTCGAACCAATGCCAACCGAATGTTCGAACAGCGTTTTCGAGAGCGTGAACACCGCTCCAACACAAACAACAAAGTTGGTCTACAGTCTTTATGGTTGTAGAGAAGCCTTTTTCAAATCCTTTGACGACTTGAACCAAGCGATAAGGACAATCCCAGCAAATACGGTCCAGAAGATCGTTTTCCATAGCGAAGATTCTGGGAAATGTTCTGGTAAAATGTGCAAATCAGGATGGGCAAGCGTATAAACAAGAAGTTTTACGCCAACCCAGCCAACGATTAAATAAGCGGCTGTTTCAAGGCTAGGCCGCCATTCAAGCAATTTAATAAATTTGCCTGCTGCAAACCGCATAATCACAATGCCGATGATCCCACCACTTAGGACAACAGCAAACTGTGCTCCGTCTAGTTGGCCAATGTTTGGCCAATTGGTCGCTGGCAATGTGACGGCAAGGGCGACGGCCGCTAAAATTGAATCGACCGCAAATGCAAAATCGGCAAGCTCGACTTTTACGACTGTTTTCCAAAATCCTACAGGCGCTTTCATCGCCTTTGCGCTTTTTGTTTTCTTTTTGATCCATTTTCGATACAAATAGTGAATAGACAAATACAACAAGTAAATAGCGCCTATTGCTTGAATTTGCCATACATCGACAAGCAAGGAAATAAAGAACAAAGAAATGATGCGAAATAAGAAAGCACCTGCAAGCCCATAAAATAAAGCTTTTTTTCTTTCGTTTTCTGGCAAATGGCGCACAATCATTGCCAGCACCACTGCGTTGTCAGCAGCTAAAATCCCTTCTAGAGCAATTAAAACAAGCAGAACCCAACCATATTCTAAAAGAAGCGGCACATGTATCCCTCCTAAAAAACCGTTGCTCCCTTTAGGGTTGCCAACGGCTTTTTAACTATGTACGCTCCTTTCAGCTAAAAGCAGCGATTTGGCAAGTTATTGCTTTTGCCGCTCGATGTTTCGCTCCATAATGACTTCGTCTGAGGCAGGACTTTTAAAGCTAAAAAAAAGCAAACTGATGGCTAGCCCCAGCACAAGCACAATCCCGACCCGCCTTGCAAAATCGATAAAACCAACCATATTGGCCTCCTTCAAGTCGCTAAAAAAGAGCCACTAAGCCGGCAAATAGCGCCTTCTTATCGCTCTTTTGAACATTCACCATTACTATCCATATGGCTTCATTTCCGGTTTTATTCCTCCCTTTGCAGGCGTTGCTCGCCGACATAGAGGACATCTTGCTCGGCCAGCTCGTGATTAGCGCTACGCGCCATTGTAAAAAAGCAGTCTGATAAGCGGTTAAAAAAAGGCAACAACGCTTGGGAGACATTGGCGACGCTGTTGATTTTACGTTCTGCTTTGCGGGCGTCTGTACGGCAACGATGCAAGGCGCAAGCAGGTTCAGACCCTCCTGGAAGAATAAACCCGGACAGTGGCGGCAACTTAGACGTATGAGCGTCAATGCAACGCTCCAACGCATCGGTATGGGCGCTCGTGATCTTCCAATTCCCCTCTTTCGCTTGGGCCAAATCGGCCCCTGCATCAAATAATTGGTGTGATAACACAACCAGCTCCTCTGTTAGTTGGCTAAGGCCGTGCTTTTTACAGCTGTATATCGCAAAGCCAAGTGAGCTGTTCAATTCATCGACTGCACCAATCGCTTCAACGCGTGCATCTGTTTTTAGCAAGCGGGCTCCAACAATGCTCGTCTCGCCCCGATCTCCCCTTTTCGTATATATCCTCATTCTACCTTCTCCTTAAGGGCCATTTTAGACGTCTTCGATTTGCGTATGACGTTTGTTCACCTGCACTGACGCTTTAGACGCGTGTGACCACCGAAAATTGTTTCCTTCCTTTAACAGGCTCTTGCCATTCATGAAAAGCTGTTCCGTAAATATTTTCAAGAGCACCCCGTGTCAATATCGATTGCGTTTCACCTTGGCATATCACTTTTCCGTTTTTCAGTAACAACACATCATCACAATACAAACTCGCCAGATTAATGTCGTGTAGAATGCACACAACCGTCAATTGCCGTGTTGCCAGCAGTTTTGTTAAATGTTCCATGAGCGCAACTTGGCGAGCCAAGTCTAAATGGTTTGTCGGTTCATCAAGTAGCAAGCTGTCAGGCTGTTGCGCTAGCGCCCGAGCGAGCCAGACACGTTGTTTTTCGCCGCCGCTCAAACTTAACAACGACCGTTCAGCCATGTCGCTTATGCCTGTCTCCTCCATCGCTTTCCGAATGATGTCGTCGTCTGTTTTTCCTTTAACGGCAAACAAGCCTTGTTGATGAGCGTAGCGGCCAAGGGCGACCGCTTCATAGACAGGCACGTCAAAGGAAACATGCTCCTCTTGGGATAGCACAGCCATCCGCCGCGCCCGCTCTTTTGGCTTTAGTGTAGCCAGCGGCTTTCCGTCAATTTCAATCGAACCTGCCTGATAAGGATAAAAACCTGTCACCGTTTTTAACAACGTCGTTTTGCCACTGCCGTTCGCCCCAAGTATGCCAAGCATTCGCCCTCTCTTTGCTTGGAAACTTACTTGATCGAGGATTAGACGACCCCCTCGGTTAACGGAAAGGTCATTGGCAACAATCATGTCACCTGGTCCCTCCTTTTCGCTCGCTGGCTTCTATATAGCATCCACGCAAAGGTTGGGGCACCAATGAGCGCGGTTACAACACCAATTGGTAGTTCTGCAGGAGAAACGACGACACGGGCTGCCATGTCGCATACCACTAAAAAACTGCCGCCAACGATGGCTGCCAGAGGGAGCAAGTGTGAATAGTCGCTCCCAAAAAGCGTTCGGCACATATGGGGGACAACAAGCCCAACGAAGCCAATTGTACCCGAGACGGCAACGGCACTTCCTGTTAAAATAGTTGCGGCAATAAGGACGATGTATTTTTTCTGTACCACATGAACGCCTAAATGCTGCGCCGTTTCTTCTCCATACATAAAGGCATTCAACTCATTCCTACAAAAAAACAACAATGTGAACCCGCCCACAAAAAGCGGCAGCAATAAGCCAATATGGGCCCAGCCTCTCATCGCAACGCTGCCCATCAACCAATTGATGACTTGCCGTAGCTCATCTTGAGACATCGCAATCATTAGCGAAAGGCCTGCCCCTAAAAAAGCACTGGCAATGATCCCTGCAAGCACAACGGTTTCATTTTGCAAAGATGGTGAAAGTAGCTTTGTAAAATACAAGACAGCCACTAACGTCAAAAACCCACACCCCATTGCGACAAGCGGCAATGTCCACGCTCCGAAAAAGGCCAATTGAAAGAATAGCACGGCTACTGCTCCAAGTGCAGCTCCGGAGGAAACGCCTAACGTATAAGGATCAGCAAGTGGATTCCGCAACAGCCCTTGAAAAGCAGCACCAGCTACAGCTAAACAGGCGCCAACGAAAAGCGCCAGCAGCACTCGAGGAAGGCGAATGTGTAAAATAATTTGCACATGTCCTGGATCTAATTCTTTTCCAAGAGGGATGTTCAGCCCTTCTTGGAAAAGGACGAAGAAAACCGTTGGGAATGAAAGGCCGACGCTGCCAAAGCGAACAGCGGCAATCACCACAAAAAGAGTGATCACTATCGCTCCAGCGTAAACGGCGATTTTATGCGTATTTAAAAATTGTTGCAATGCGCGCTGCGGTAACAAGATCGCGTTCCTCCTGCCATTTTTCTTCCTAACGGCAAATGCAGCGCCTTGTCGATTTCGACAAACGCTGCATCCGGCTGCATTGCCCACATCCACTTGAGCAATACCGTTGCTTGCCTCTGTTTAATCACAGAATGTCTTCATTTCATCCTATCGCCTTGATGTTTAGGCAACGTAAAACGAAACGTTGTCCCTTCTCCTAAGCGGCTATGGACAGTCATTTTCCCTTGGTGTGCGTCAATAATATGTTTCGCAATCGCAAGGCCCAACCCTGTGCCGCCATGCTGCCTTGTCCGCGCTTTGTCCGCTTTATAAAAACGTTCAAACACATAAGGAAGGTCTTCTTCAGGAATGCCCCTCCCCGTATCAACGACGGCAAATGTGTCACGTTCTTCTTCTTGTTCATGTACAACGGTAATCAGTCCACCAGGATCTGTATGCCTGATCGCATTATGAATTAAATTGGTTAAAACTTGCTCAATCCGGTCAGGGTCAAATACGGCAACCTGTCCTCTTCCTGGCCTGGCCAATTCGACTGTTACGTCATAGTCGCGGGCAAAGCTTGCAAACTTACGGGTAATCCGTTCTAAATAAGAATCGAGATCCACTTCTTCCCGTTTCAAGTCAATATAGCCCGCTTCCATACGCGCCAAATCGAGGAGCTCATTGACGAGCCTGCCCATACGCAGCGATTCATCGTAAATGATTTGCGCGACTTCTTTTCGTTCCTCATCACTTGACGTTACCCCGTCAACCATTGCTTCGCTATAGCCTTGCAACATCGAGATTGGCGTCCGCAGTTCATGTGACACGTTGGCAATGAAATCTTTGCGCAGTTTGTCATGGCGGCGCTCTTCCGTTACATCACGGACAACAGCTACAGCGCCGCGGACATGCTCTTCAGCATAGAGAGGCGCCATCAACACAGCCATACTTCGCCCTTGAACGGACAGTTCTTGCAGCTCTTCTTTCTCCGCTGAAACGACTTGTTCAAACAAAGGTGTTAACGATATCGGCAATGTTTTCCGTTCACCCGTTTTTGGCTTTTGCCCCTCTTCATAGAATAGCAGCGCTAACACTTCCTCTGCTTGAGGGTTGGTCAATAAAATTCTGCCTTGTCGATCTAGTGTAATTACGCCGTCAGCCATTGAGGCGAGAATATGGGAAAGCTGTTCTTTTTCTTGATTTAACTCGGAAATGTTGCGGTTGAGCTCTCGGCGCATCCGGTTAAAGGCAATCGCTAGCTGGCCAATTTCATCCTGTGTAAGGATCGGCACTTTCGTATGAAACTGCCCTTGTGCCACCTCCAATGCCGCTTGCCGCATTTTTCGCAGCGGTGACGTAATTCGGCTTGACAAAAAAAATGCAAAAACAGTTGTCAACACTAACGCGATGCCTGCTGACAAATAGATAATCCGCCGCGTTTCTGCAGCTGCTTCCTCGACGGCAGACAGTGGTTGGTATAGAATGATGCCGCTGCTCGTTAAATAATCTTCTGATAACGGCACACCGACAACGATCATTTCAATCGGGTCTTGCTCCTGTCCATTTGCAGGATAATTGGCCTCGGTTACAATCCGCTCGCCTTTTTCAAGTCCTTCTACCGACCACTCTTCCAGCAATGTCGCAACATTGATCTCGCCTGAGCGGTTGCCTTGGGCACTCCACGCTTTTGCGCCATTTTTAATAATGGTGATATTAATTTGGAATTCATCGCTTAACGATTGCAAGTAATCATACGTACTTGTTTCATCCGAATGGGTTTCATACATCGTTTTTGCCATATTTGCGTAGCTATTTAAGCGGCTTTCAGCTTCCTCAATCGCATTTCCTTCTGTAAAGCGAAGCAGCAGCACCATTAAAATCGTCAATACAGCGGTGACAAGCAAAAGGATGGTGAACCATAATTTCCCGACCACACTTTGCCAAAGCATCACCCACGCGTCGCCTCAAACTTGTATCCAACCCCCCAAACGGTTGAAATAATGGCTGCTACTTCTGGAGAAACGCGATTCAGTTTTTCGCGCAACCGTTTGACGTGTGTGTCGACTGTTCGCAAGTCGCCAAAAAACTCATAGTTCCAAACATCCTTTAATAGCTGTTCACGAGAAAACACTTTATCAGGTGATTGCGCCAAATAAAAGAGCAGTTCATATTCTTTTGGCGTCAAGCTAATTTCCGTCTTGTCAACGGTCACTCGATGGGCATCATTGTCAATCGTGAGTGGCCCAAACACGAGCACATCTTTTGTCTGTGTGTCAGTTTGCAAAAACTTAGTAGCAGACGCACGACGCAACAAAGCTTTCACACGGAGCACCACTTCCCGGGGGCTGAACGGTTTGACAATGTAATCGTCGGCTCCTACTTCAAACCCTTGCACACGGTTTGCTTCTTCTCCCTTGGCCGTCAACATCATTACAGGCGTCGCTTTTTTCTTACGGAGCTCTTGGCACATCTCAACGCCGTCCATCCCAGGCATCATCACATCAAGCAAAATCAAGTCATATTCTTTTGCAAGGGCGAGTTCAAGTGCCTCCTCCCCATTGCTTGCTTCTTCAATTTGGTACTCTTCCCTTTCTAAATACATTCGCAACAAGCGGCGAATCCGCTCTTCATCATCTACAACAAGCAATGTTGGCTTGTATTCCATTTGGGAAACCTCCTTATCAATACTGCTCTCATTAGTAGTGTACCACGGAAGAAATTTTAGTTGCCATTCGTACGACTAAAAATGCGGAATTGTTCCAGCACCGGCTGTAACAATTCCGCCAAAATTAAGATGCGTAAGCATGTAGACCCGCCATGAACAAATTAACAAATACGAGGTTAAACATAATAATTGCAAAACCGATTACGCATAACCATGCCGATTTTTCACCATGCCAACCTTTGTTTAAACGCAAGTGGAGATAAACGGCGTAAAATAAAAACGTAATAAGCGCCCACACTTCTTTCGGGTCCCATCCCCAAAAACGTGACCACGCAATTTGCGCCCAAATCATCGCAAACACAAGTCCGCCTAAAGCGAAAATAGGAAAGCCAATTGCAATGGCGCGATGGCTTAACTCATCTGTTGTTTGCGGGCTAATGTTTTTCAAAAGCGGCTGGATCGCCTTTGCGAGCCGTTTGCGCAAAATCAACCGCAGCAGCCAATACAGTACTAAACCAGCAACAAATGACCAAATTAAATCGTTCAAATCACTCGCTTTGATAATGCTAGGTACTGACACCCATGGTTCCATCGCACCCTCTGTTAAAAGTTCCCATTCATTTGGCCCGACAATCGCTGGCAAATTGTACACCATCGGCTGTTCTGAAACGACGCCTTCTTCGTTAACATATTGAAATTCGACTTCATATCCTGCTGCTGCAAACCCATGGGAAAGCGTCGAATAGGCAAGAAAACAGAGAATACTATACATGATGACTTCCAGTGCCCGCGGCTTCCAACTTTTCGTCGTTAAATCGATCGTGCGGATCAAATAAGCTAGCCCGGCGGCAAAGCCAATCGCTAATAGCCCTTGTCCAATCGAAGTCGTCATAATGTGAAGCTTTAGCATTAGCGGCATTTGCAAAGACGGCACAAGTGGCGAAATCGCCGTTTCAAATGTTGACGCGTAAACAATCAACAGCATTACAGTCGGCATCGCAAAAAAGCCAATGACGTCTGACTTGCTTGGATAAATAAAATAAAGGATAACAAAAGCCAAGCTCATCGCAATTCCGAGAAAAGTCATATACTCAAACATATTGCTGACAGGCGGATGGCCTGCTACAAACCAGCGCGTTATAAAATAGCCTAAAGCTAGAAGCAAGCCTAAAGACGCAAACACGAACCCACGCCTGCTTTCTTTTGTTGCTGTTTTGCTTGACTCCGCTTCTTTTTTCCGTTTCCGAAGGGAGAACGCAAAAAATACCGTTGCTGTCAAATAAGCAAAAAAAGCAAACAGCAGTAAATTAAAGCTAAGATTGACCATAACGTCCCCCTATTTCTTTTATGCTCCTTCTGAGCGGCTCTCCGCTTCTTCCTCTTGATCGACTGGAGCTGTAAGCGCATTGCCTTCTAATGCATCATCAATTTCCCTTTTAAAAGACAGCCAGTTCCGATTTGTATGGCCAGCAATCCAAACTTCCCCGCCAACTTGTTGCAGCCACACACGCCTATGAGCCCAGTACGACCCTTGAATGAGCCCAATAATAAAGATCGACCCTCCAGCAATTAAAAGTGGCATCGTCAAGTCTTTTCGAACCGTTAAAATGCTGACATTGACTAAATCGACATCGACAAATGTCATTTTATATTTATTTTCCCCTAACGGTTCTAAATTTTGTTGGATACCGACCATACTTGTTTCACCATCTGGGGTATCAGGTGTATACATCTTAAAAACAAAGTATGGGTTATTCGGCACACTTGAACGTGTAGCTGGTTCCTTATTGTTATTTATATGAAAATCAGGATAATAATCAGCAAGTTCAACGGCATATCCGTCACCAAGATCATAAAATTCCTCAGGGTTAAGTAAATTAACGGTTAGTTCGCCAAATGTATCGCCAGTGTCTTTATGTTCCAATGTAAACGTCATTTCATGCAACTCATTTAAGCGATAATCCATTTGGTAAAGGGAAAATGAATCAAATTTGAGCGGATCGTTGACACGAATCTTCTTTTCTTGCACCTGTTCAAGCTCGCCACTCTCTCCGACAATTCCTGATTCTTGCCGTTTATAAAGAACGGCATCGGTTTCAAACGTCTCAGGAACGACTGCATTGCTTGATGCAAATGCATCTTGAAAGCGCTCATCATTTTCGTCGTATAGCTCCAACTTAAACCCACGGTTTTCAATAAAGTAACCATCTGTTTCTGGTATAGGGCTTTGTTCTCCTTCACGGACCCACATTTGCGTGTCCACGTACATGCCCGGAATGTAGCGGAGCAAACAACCGATCAAAAACAAAATTAAGCCTAAATGGTTGACGTACGGGCCCCAACGGGCAAAGCGGTTTTTTTCCGCAAGTACGTTCCCATTTTCGACACGAATGCGGTAGCGTTTCTGTTTCAGCCTTTCTGCCGCTTCAGCAATCGCTCGCTCCGCTTCTGAAGGCGCGATTGCTGTCTTTGAAAATAAACGCTGCCTTGTCATAAAATGCTTATGGCGCGTTACCCGTTGCGACTTTAACGCTTTATACAAGGGAACGCCACGGTCAATGCTGGCAACAATAATGGAGATGCCAAGTGCGACAATTAAAGCAATATACCACCACGAACTATACAGTTCGTGCAAGCCTAACTTGTAGTAAAACAGTCCGAAGATGCCATACTCTTGTTCATAGAATACTTCTGGCTCTCCGCTAATATAATTGTTTTGTGGGAAGATTGTCCCGACTCCCGAGGCAAGCAGCAGCAAAACGATAATCCATACGCCGACTTTCACGGAAGAAAAGAAACCCCAAATCCGATCAAGTACCGTTACTTTCCGCTTTTTTGAGCGAATCGCTGCCCCCTCGTAGCGCATGTTCACGCCTTCTGTTCGCGCTTTTTCCGTCAGAGGCTTCCCACATGCAGCGCACATCTCGGTGCCTTCTTTGTTTTTGTGACCGCACTCACATACGTGCGTCTGTTCGTTCATGACAAATCCCCCCAGATGCCCTTATGCGTCAGGAACAATGCTTTGGAAAAATTCGTGGACCATTTCCTCTGTCATTGCGCCTGTATGTACTTTTTGCACAATGCCGTGCTCGTCCACTAAGATTGTAGCTGGAAGCGGGCCGATTCCATACGCCCGTGTTACTTCCCGGCGCTCATCAATGGCGACTGGAAAAGTAAGGCCGTGGCGATTGATAAAAGACTGGACCGTTAGGGGCGCCTCATCAACATTGACGGCAATCATTTCAACTTCGTCTTTGTATTGCTCATAAGCATTTTCAATGTAAGGCATTTCCCGCTCGCACGGCTCACAGAACGTGCCCCAAAAGTTAATAAATACACCTTTTCCTTTATTTTGGCCAAGCTCAAACCGCTCCTGTTCAAGATCAACTAACGCAAAGTTGGTCGCCGGTTCTCCGACTTTGACTGCTCCCTGTTTAGAGGCGGCATTCGCATAAATCGTGTAGCCGATTGCACACACGATTGCAAATAACACCGTAAAACGGATAATGCTCCTTTTCTTTTTGCTTTTACCCAAGCGACGTCCCCTCCTCTCGCGAAAATGTGAACGTTTTCTTACATTATAGCGCTTTCTTCGTTTTGTCCGCCTGTCATTTTATGACGGTTTCGTGACAGCCAGTTCCTTTAATTGTTTGACTTCAATCGGCTTTAACGGCCTTGATTCGCCTGGATGTAAATGGCCAAGCGTTAAAAACCCGTAGCGCTCGCGCTTTAACTTTACAACAGGATGGCCTATTGCTTCAAACATCCGGCGGACTTGGCGGTTTTTGCCTTCATGGATAATGAGCCGCACAATTGCTGTTTGCTTTTTCTTGTCAATCGACAGGACTTTTGCTTTTGCCGGGGCAGTCTTGCCATCTTCTAATACAATGCCGGTTTCAAGTTCTTTGATCCGTTTTCGTTCAGGGATTCCTTTCACTTTGGCAATGTACTCTTTTTCAATTTTATAACGGGGATGCATGAGCAGATGGGCAAACTCTCCATCATTCGTAAGCAAAAGCAAACCAGATGTGTCATAATCCAACCGGCCAATCGGATAAATTCTTTGTTCGCTTTCAATAAAATCTGTGACGACTTTCCGTCCTTTCTCGTCATTTGATGTTGACACGACGCCAGTCGGTTTATACAACAAATGGTAGACAGGCTCTTCTTTATCAAGGGGAACGCCGTCCACTTCAACAGCGTCTTTGCTTGGATTTACTTTCGTACCTAATTCTGTGACCGTTTCGCCGTTTACTTTCACTCTACCTTCAACAATATATTCTTCTGCTTTTCTTCTCGAAGCCACTCCTGCTTTGGCGATAACTTTTTGCAATCGTTCCATCGTTGTTCACCTCTTTGCCATCATACCGCCTTCAAGCGGCTGATACAAGTAGGCGAAAGTAGAGATTTAATCATACTCAAAAAATCAAACAAATGACATAAAATTTCCCAACATAAAAAAACGCGACTAGCTTTTGCCAGCCACGCTCTTTTGCTTGTCAATGTCTGTTTCTTCTGCCCGTTTCTCCTCGCTTACCCAAAGACGAGGCTAACGACAACAACAGCGGCAATCATGCCGACTAAGTCAGCAAGTAGTCCGACTTTTAGGGCATCGCCCATTTTCTTGATGCCGACTGCACCAAAATAAACCGTTAAAATATAGAACGTTGTATCTGTACTTCCTTGCAGCGTAGCAGCTAAGCGGCCAATGTAAGAGTCGGGGCCATGGACAGCAGTTAAATCAGTCATTAAGCCAAGAGCGCCTGTTCCCGAAATTGGGCGCATTAGCGCGAGCGGCACAATATCGGCAGGAATGCCGACCCAGCTTAGTACCGGCGCCATGGCACCGACAAGAGCATCCATCGCCCCTGAAGCGCGAAACACATAAATAGCGACGAGCATTCCGACTAAATAAGGGATAATCGAAACAGCCATGCTAAACCCTTCTTTTGCACCCGATACAAATGTTTCATACGTCGGCACGCGCTTAAACGAAGCGACAAGGACGACAAAACCGATGAGCAACGGGATAAGCCACACGGAAAGCGATGTTAAATAGGTCATTTCTTTTTACGCTCCTTTCGCGCCCGGCGCATATAAAAAAGGCGGTCAATGCAAATCGCCCCTAGCATGGCGCAGCCAGAAGCTAAAATCGTCGTGCTGACAATATCTGTAGGCGCCGCAGAACCGTACGACATTCGAATGGAAATGACTGTTGTCGGCACGAGCGTTAAGCACGCTGTGTTTAAAGCAAGCAACGTGACCATAGAACGGCTCGCTTCTTCTTTGCCGCCGTTTAGCCGTTTCAACTCCTCCATCGCCTTAATGCCCATCGGTGTCGCGGCATTGCCAAGACCGAACACATTAGCGGTCATGTTCGACAATATATAACCCATTGCTGGGTGGTCTTTTGGCACTTCTGGAAAAAGTCGCCTTGCAAGGGGATGGACCATTTTCGCCAATGCCTTGAGAAGCCCAGCCGCTTCTGCGACTTTCATCAGCCCAAGCCAGAATGTCAGCACGCTAATTAAGCCGATGCATATCGTTACCGCTTCTTTCGCCCCTGTGAAAACGCTCTCGGTCACCTCTGCCATCGTCCCGTTCACACCTGCATAGATAAGACCGATCAATAGCATACCGGCCCAAATCATGTTAATCATAAAGGTCGCACCCCTATGATGAACGTTAGCAACCGCCCAATTTTTTGAAACAAAGACACGTGCTCCTCTTCTTGAGCCTGATAATAAAGAGGGATTGATTCAATCGTTTTGCCATCAACCGTAAACGCTAATTTTCCAATTGGATCAAGCAGCTCCTGGTCAGTAAATTTTCCTCTTTTCGGGGGATTCTTCAGCGTTAAAGCAGACTGCAACTGACTTTTTTCTTCTGTCGTTAGCGGATACACAACGTCATACGGGACATACAAATTGCCTTCGTAAAATGGATCGACTTTGCTTTTTAGCTGCCCTTTTGACACAAGCCGTTCAAGGCTGTAATGGTCAAAGCCCCAGTTAAACATATGCATATGGTCGTCCCAGTCATCAGGGGCATTTAACGTGACGGCAATTAAATCAAGCCCGTCTTTGGAAGCGGTAGACACAAGCGTTCGTTTTGCTAATTTCGTATAACCTGTTTTCCCGCCAGTTGAGTAACTGTACTTCTCGGTAAGGAGGCGGTTTTTATTATGGAACACACGGACTTTATCGCCTTTTGAACGGTAGTCTTTCGTCGATGAAATCTCTCGGTATTCTTCGTTTTCCATCGCATATTGGGTTAAAAGCGCCATGTCGTACGCACTCGACAAGTGGTCTTCATCTGTATCTAGCCCGTGCGGATTACGAAATAGCGTATTAGACATGCCAATTTCCTCTGCCTTTTCGTTCATTAAGAAAACAAAGCCTTCGACACTGCCGCCAACATGTTCAGCAATTGCTATAGCTGCGTCGTTGCCACTCCGTAGCATAAGCCCATACACCAAGTCGCGGAGCGTTAATTTTTCACCAACCACTAAATACAGGGAGGAACCTTCTGTTCCCTCAGCACGTTTGGACACGGTTACTGTCTCGTCTAGCTTGCCTGATTCAATCGCTAAGATGGCCGTCATAATCTTCGTAATGCTGGCGATTTTCAGAGGCTGATGTTCATTTTTGCTATACAGAACACGGCCAGAAGACTGTTCCATCAAAATAGCGGCCTGTCCAGAAACAGGAAATGTTGCAGGTTCATTCGCAAGCGCCTCGCTGCTCTGGAAAAAAAACAAGAACCCGAGCAATAAACAGTGAACGATTGTTTTTTTCATCATACCCTCCAGCCTCCACTCCGTTTAGTACCACTTTATGCGAACAAGCTATGAATATGACGGGCTTGTTCGAATTCAACCACGACAAAAAACCTTTTCACCTGTTTTGAACGGCGAAAAGGTTTTTATTCTTACATACAAGCAGTTTTAGCCTTTTGGTTTAAAGCAAAGGGAAGCCAAAAATCCAAAGATGATCGCAGCAGAGATGCCGGCGCTCGTCACTTCAAAAATGCCGGTAATAATCCCAATCAAGCCGACGCGGTTTGCTTCCATTAACGCCCCTTGGACAAGGGAATTTCCGAAACTTGTTATTGGTACAGTCACGCCTGCGCCGGCAAAATCAATTAACGGTTCATATAAACCAAACCCGCTTAAAATCGCCCCTGATACGACGAGCGTCGACATCGTATGGGCTGGCGTCAGCTTGCCGACATCCATCAGCAGTTGGCCAATGACGCAAATGACACCGCCAACTAAAAAGGCCCACAAAAAAATCATGACATCCCTCCGTTCGCTTCAATCGACACCGCATGAGCGATGCAAGGGATCGACTCTTTTTGCTGATAAGACAAAGGAGAAAGCAATGCGCCTGTTGCCACAACGAGCAACCGTTTTAACTCCCCTTTTTGCATTTTTTTCAAAAGATGCCCGTACGTAACGACAGCAGAACAGCCTGGTCCGCTTGCACCAGCCATAACAGGCTGGTCTTCTTTATAGAGCATTAAGCCACAATCTTGAAACTTGCTGTGGTCAAGGTCATACCCTTGTTGCTTTAATAAGTCACGACAGATCGGCAAGCCAATTTGGCCAAGGTCGCCAGATACGATTAAATCATAGTCATCGGGTTTGCTGTTCGTGTCGCGAAAATGGGCGGCGATTGTGTCAGCAGCAGCAGGCGCCATCGCTCCTCCCATATCATAAGGGTCGGATAAGCCCATATCGACAATGCGGCCGATTGTCGCTTTCGTAACGACTGGCCCGTTTCCTGTTTTTTCCAGTAGACACGCCCCGGCGGCAGTTGCTGTCCATTGCGCGGTTGGCGGCTTCTGACTCCCATACTCAGTCGGGTAGCGGAATTGCTTTTCAGTCACTGTATTATGGCTTGAAGCGACGCTAATCACATGCCTAGCTCCGTTCGCTTCCATAATCATCGCGCCGATTGCCAGCCCTTCCATCGATGTTGAACAAGCACCAAACATGCCTAAGTACGGAATGCCAATTGTACGGCCGGCAAAACTGGAAGGCGTAAGCTGATTAACCAAATCGCCAGCAAGCATAAAGTTGACGTCTTCTTTTTTTAAGGACGCTTTTTTCAACGTTTCTGTTACCGCGCCTTCAATCAGAATAGTCTGCGCTTTTTCATAGGAATCTTCGCCAATCCATAAATCGTCATGCAATAAATCAAACGCTTCTGGAATGGCGCCATTTGCTTCAAACGGTCCGCCCACTGTTCCTGTTGCCGTTATGACCGGTTTGCTGTCAAAAATCCAACTCTGTTTGCCTGCTAGCATTAAAGCACCCCCGCTTTCATTAAAATCGTTTTGATGAGCGCAATAAAGAAGGCGGCAACAGTGCCAAAAACAATAACCGAACCGGCCAATTTGAACATATTGCCACCGACGCCAAGCACATACCCTTCCGTCCGGTGCTCAATCGCAGCCGATGCAATCGAGTTCGCAAAACCAGTAACTGGCACTGCCGTCCCAGCCCCTGCGATTTGCGCAATCCGATCATAAAAGCCAAGACCTGTCATTAACGTCGCCAAAAAAATCAATACGGCGACTGTCGGATTTCCAGCCGTTTTTTCGGTAAAATTAAAGTTCGTATAGAAAAAAACGTGCAAACATTGTCCAATTAAACAGATAAAACCGCCAATAAAAAAGGCGTAAATACAGTTTTTAAGTACAGGCCGCTTTTTCTCATAAGAACTATGCAGTTCTTGGTATTCTTGTTGCTGCGGCGTAAGCTGTTTTTTTGCCATATGTGCCCTATCCTTTCGAATGCTTTTCAATGACCTTGATTGTTTTTTCAAGCTCTTTTTCGCTTAAATTGCCGGCTTTCACTTTATTTTCAGCGTCCTCTAGTTCTTTGTAGATTTTCTTGTCCGTGGAAATGTGGATCGTATAATCTGGATATAATGCTTTGATCCGGTCAAATGCTTTTTTTCGTACGTCTTTTAGTTGAAAGCGATCCACTTGCTTGACATGCATCGCCATAACCATTTCTTCTTTATACTGGATGCCTCTGACGCTGATCACTTCTTCCATCGCCAGAATTTCGTCCTTCGCCCTATCCGAAGCTTCTTGGCCATGGCCTGCAGCTTCCTGGAGTTTGAAGGCGCTGCCTCGCTCATCTTCAGCTTGAGTGCAAGCTCCTAAACAGAGGAGAACAGCAAGTATCGAAACCAATTTTCTTTTCATGTTTAGTTTCACCTCCACCTACAAATTATATCAAGACACACACATAGCTTGTTTTAGTTAGAAATCGTTTAAACATGAAATTTTTGTAAATTTTTTGCTTGCCTATTAGCACACTACATCATTATCTGCATTTGCTGCACTCTGAATACGAACAGATCTTGAAATTGGGGGATGGTAGACGATGGAAGGGTATCTCTTTCTCACAACCGAGCTCATTGTTGGCTTCTTTGCTCTGCTGTTGCTAACAAAAGTGCTTGGCAAAAACCAAATTACGCAACTAACACCATTTGACTTTATTTCGGCACTCGTTATCGGCGAATTAGTCGGCAATGCCATCTATGATAAAGATATTGGCCTCCAGTATGTGCTCTATGCCATTTTCGTATGGGGCTCACTTATTTATTGCATTGAAATCATTACGCAAAAATTTCGTATCACACGGGGATTCCTTGAAGGCACCCCGGCGATTGTGATTGCTAAAGGGCGAATTCAATATGAGGAACTCCGCAAAAATAAACTTGATTTGAACCAGCTCCAACATCTTTTGCGTGAAAAAAGTGTGTTCTCAGTCCGTCAAGTTGAATACGGCATTTTAGAAACAAACGGTACAGTAAACGTCCAACTCAAACCGCCTTACGCACAGCCAACTAACCGTGACCTTTCCCTAAACCCAAAAAACCTGCCAATGCCAATCCTGTTAATTATGGATGGGGAAGTCATCAAAAAAGCTTTAAAGGAAATTGGCCAAGATGAAACCTGGCTTAAAGATCAATTAAAAGAACGGGGCATCCTGTCTTATAAAGACGTCCTGTATGCAGAATGGATCGATGGCGAACCACTATTCTTGCAAACGTACAGAGCCGAGTAAGAGTAAAATCCCCCAATAAGCACCATTGTTATGTTTTGGGAAACAAACATGAAACATATTGCTTGCTTTTGTCGTAAAACAAGAAAACACATATTATATATTGATTGTGTTTGCCAACTGCTTTTGTATACAATGAACCTACAACACCAAATTGCAATAGGAGGGTGAAAAGAATGGCAATGAAAGATCTGTTAAACAATATGTATTCCTTAGGTGTAGGTGCTGCTGCTGCGAGCAAAGAACAAATTGAAAAAACAGTCAATGACTTAGTCCAACGCGGTGAAGTCAAACGGTCTGAATCGAACCAACTTATCGATGACTTGCTGGCAAAGGGACAAAAGGCGCAGGAAAATATGGAAAACATGATTCAAGAGCGGACGAAACAATTCTTATCGTCTATGGATGTGCCGACAAAGGAAGAGGTCGACGCCCTTAAAGCCCGTGTCGCTGCCCTCGAAAAAGCCCTTAGCGAGAAGGACGCAGAAAAGTAACGGAATGAACTAGGACTGGAAAGGACGAAACCTATGTTAAAAACGCGCATTCGCTACCTTTCTAGGTACCAAGATATTATTACAGCCCTTTATCACTATGGTTTTGGCCAAATTGTCCGTGATTTAGGGCTGCTAGATCGCACTAAAAAACGAACCAAAAAAAAACGTGCCAAAGACTCTTCGCTTTCGGTCGCCAAGCGGATTCGCTTGCTTTTAGAAGAGCTTGGCCCTACTTTCATTAAACTTGGACAACTTGCAAGTACACGGGGGGACCTCTTTCCTGCTTATGTCCTAACTGAATTGGAGAAACTTCAAGACAATGTGCCAAGCTTTGCCTATCAAGAGGTGAAAGACATCATTGAAGTAGAACTGGAAGCACCTCTTGAGAAGTTATTCCGTTCCTTTGAGCCAGTCCCGTTGGCCGCGGCATCGATTGGGCAAGTCCATCGGGCTGAACTGCCTACTGGCGAAAAAGTCGTCGTGAAAGTACGGCGCCCAGGAATCGAGCGCACGATTGAAACGGACCTTGCCATTTTGCAAGATTTGCTAGAGTTAGCCGAAGAGCGGATCGGTTGGGTTAAACGCTTCCGTCTCGTTGATTTGTTTCATGAGTTTGCCGAAGCGCTAAAAGAGGAAATCAATTATAAAAATGAGGCGCAAAACGCAGAACGGATTAGGCGGCAAAACTCGGAAACACAACATCTTTTTACGCCGGTTGTCTACTCGTCTCATTCAACAATGAAAGTGTTGACAATGACCTATGTGGATGGCACGAAAATAACCGATGCTACATACGACAAAGGCTTTGACCAAGAAATCGTGGCTGAACGGTTTGCCACAGGCATGTTTGAGCAAATCTTTGTGCATGGCTTTTTCCATGGCGATCCACACCCAGGCAATGTCTTTGTCACGAAAGACAACGAGATCATTTTGATTGATTTTGGAATGGTAGGCCGCTTGACAACTGATATGCGCCAAAATTTGGCTTTGCTTGTCCTTGGTTTAAAAGGCCGCAATACCGACCGCGTCATGGAAGCTCTTTTCCGGATGGATATTGTTCACGACCACGTCGACCGTGACCGCCTCTGGGATGACCTTGACCATTTGCGGTTAAAATATTACGACATCCCAATGGCTGACATTTCTCTTGCCGAAGCTGTCCAAGACTTGTTCAATGTCGCCAATAAACATGATTGCATTGTCCCTGTCGATTTGACAATGCTTGGAAAAGCACTATTATCAGTGGAAGCGATTGTCTCGTCACTTGCTCCGACATTGCGCATTATTGATATTGTTGAACCGTTTGGGCGTGTCTTAATTAAGGAGCGCTATGATCCACGCAACTTTGCTAAAAAAGTTCAAGCCGAATTTCAAGATGGCATGGAAACATTGCGCTATTTTCCACGAGATATGCGCAAAACGTTAAAAGATATCCGTGACGGAAAATTAAAAGTCAATATCTCAATTCGTGAAATCCACCATTTGATTCAAAAAGTGGACCGAATTAGCAATAAACTTGCTTTTTCGATCGTGCTCCTTTCATTTAGCATTATTATGGCTGGAGTCATTATCGGTGGCTCCTTAACGGCAGAGCCAACCATCCTATTGCAAATCCCCGCTATTGAAATAGGGCTTGTAATTACCTCACTAATGTTTTTTTGGATTATCTGGGCAATTTTTAGGTCGGGGCGTTTTTAGATCGTAAGAGAAAGTGGCAGTGATACTTATGATGATTGAATCTGCAATTGCAATACCAACATATTTACTTGTCGCCCTCATGATCGTCAATATCTTGCTTGCCGCCATTTTAATTTTTATTGAACGGAAAGATGCACAGGCGACTTGGGCATGGCTGCTTATTCTATTTTTTATTCCACTAGGCGGCTTTATTATTTACATTTTCCTCGGGCAAACATTAACACGGAGGAAAATGTTTGAATGGGAAGGAATAAAAAAAGTAGGACTCGAGCATTTCATTGAAGAACAAAAGCGTGATCTTTTAGACACTTCGTTCCGCTTTTATAGCCCTACTGTTGATAAAAATCGCGAATTGATCTATATGCATCTAATGAGCAACGACGCGCTGCTAACAAAAGAGAACCGTGTCGATATTTTCAGCGACGGCAAAGAAAAATTTGCGCAATTGTTAAAGGACATCAAACAAGCCGAGACGTTCATCCACATCCAGTATTATATTTTCCGTTACGATGAGATCGGAAAAACGATCGTGGATGCGCTGACAGAAAAAGCGCGCCAAGGCGTAAAAGTCCGCTTGCTCTATGATGACCTCGGTTCCCGGTCTTTGCGCAAAAAGTATTTAAAAGCGTTTCGTGAAGCAGGCGGAGAAATCGGGATTTTTTTCCCATCTAGGTTTACGATTGTTAACTTGCGTTTGAATTTCCGCAACCACCGTAAACTCGTTAACATAGATGGCAAATGCGGTTATGTCGGCGGCTTTAACGTTGGAGATGAGTATTTAGGAAAAAGCAAAAAATTTGGCTACTGGCGCGATACCCATTTGCGCATCGTCGGGCCTGCTGTCCAAGCGATTCAAACACGCTTTATTCTAGATTGGAACCAGGCTTCCAAACAATACCATATTTCCTACCACGATCGTTATTTTCCAGAAGTGCCGCCTGCTGGCGATACGCCTGTACAAATTGTCTCAAGCGGACCAGACTCGGAATTTGAACAAATCAAAAATGGCTATTTAAAAATGATCATGGATGCGCGAAAGTCGATTTTAATCCAGACGCCTTACTTTATTCCAGACCAAACGTTGCTTGATGCCCTTCGTGTCGCTGCACAAACAGGCATAGAAGTAAAACTGATGATTCCAAACAAACCGGACCATATGTTCGTTTACTGGGCAACCACTTCCCATATTGGCGAAATGCTAAGAGCTGGCGCAACGGTCTATCAGTATGAAAATGGCTTTATTCATAATAAAGTGTTGATCGTCGATGAAACGGTTTGTTCTGTCGGTACCGCTAACATTGATCAACGGAGCTTTAAGCTCAATTTTGAAGTAAATGCCTTTATTTATGACAGTCAAATCGCTGGCCAGCTAATAGCGGACTTTGAGAATGATGTAAAACACTCTACTCAAATTACGCCAGAAATGTATGAAAACAGGCCAATAAGCGTCCGCTTTAAAGAGTCAATTTCACGGCTGTTGTCGCCGATTTTATAAACAAAAACAAATCTAGGCCCCTCCTAGGTTTGTTTTTTTAATAGGGCACCCATTTTAACTGCGAGGCCTGGCGGTAACGATTTTCAGCTTCCTTCCAGTTCACAACATTCCACCATGCCTCAATATACGCTTTACGCTCATTTTGATACTTTAAATAGTAGGCGTGTTCCCATACATCCAATACCAACAGCGGCACTTGGTCTTGTTGGGAAAGGTTTTGGTGCTTTTCCGCCTGAAGAATTTCTAACCGGTGGGACCTCGGCGCGTAAATGAGCATCGCCCAGCCGCCGCCTTCGACTTTTTCAGCAGCATTGGAAAAATGGGCTTTCATTTTTTGAAAGGAGCCAAAGTCTTCTGTTATTCTTGCTTTTAGCGCCCCTTGCGGCTCTCCGCCCCCATTTGGCGACATGACATGCCAAAAAAGCGTGTGCAAATAATGACCCGCCCCATTGAACGCCGCTTCCCTCTCCCAATGCTTAATCAAATCATAATTTCCAGTACGTCTTGCCTTTTCCATTTCTTTCTCTGCTTTATTTAAATCATTGACATACGTCTGATGATGCTTTAAATGATGAAGGCGCATGGTCTTTTCATCAATGTACGGTTCCAACGCATTATATGAATAAGGCATTGGCGGTAGCCTATGACCGCCGATGGGGACGCTGTTATTTTTCCCTTTTCCTCTTAAATCGGCCATTACTACCCATGAGTCGTAGGCGTGTTGAGCATGTTCGTTTGCTTGTGTAGGATCGTGTTCAAGCGCATATTCCAATTGGCTTAACGACTTTGTAAATGGCTGTGTTTGCTCTTCTCCTATGGACCTGACAAACTCGCTTTCCTGCTCTTTCCAAAGCCTAGCAAGCTCATCTTTCCATTTTCTTAATGCTTGCTCATGCGAATCCACATTATTCCCTCCTTTTTCCTTTTCTCCCTACGTATATGCAACCGTTCTTGGCCAATTGCGAAAAAAGTATAAATTTGCAGGGAAACGCTTTCTTTATCTCGAAACTACGTATAAACCACATAAAAGGAGGAATTTCTCATGGCTTATCAACCATCTAGTACGGAAGACGCACTTTCCATGGCTTATCAACAACCTAATACGGAAGGGGCACTTGTCCATTTTAAGGAGCGCTACGACAATTTCATTGGAGGCGAATGGGTTGCTCCTGTCAACGGGCGCTATTTCGAAAACCGCAGCCCTGTGACAGGGAAGCCATTTTGTGAAGTAGCCCGTTCAAGTGCGGAAGACGTTGAACTAGCCCTTGATGCTGCCCACAATGCGAAGGCTAGCTGGGGAAAAATGCCTGCTGCCGAACGGGCCAATTTGCTAAACAAAGTGGCCGATCGGATCGAAGAAAACCTGGAAATGCTTGCGGTAGCCGAAACATGGGATAACGGAAAGCCGATTCGGGAAACATTAAACGCCGATATTCCTCTCGCTGTCGACCATTTTCGCTATTTTGCTGGCGTGATACGTGCCCAAGAGGGAACACTTAGCCAAATTGATGAAAATACAGTTGCTTATCATTTCCAAGAACCACTTGGTGTTGTTGGTCAAATCATTCCTTGGAACTTTCCGATTCTAATGGCCGTATGGAAGCTAGCGCCTGCACTAGCTGCTGGTAATTGCGTCGTCCTTAAGCCGGCCGAACAAACGCCTGCGTCGATTTTCGTTCTGCTGGAGCTCCTTTCTGATCTGCTGCCTCCAGGTGTCGTTAATGTGGTAAGCGGTTTTGGCCTCGAAGCAGGGAAACCACTTGCATCTTCGCCAAGAATCGCCAAAATCGCCTTTACTGGAGAAACGACAACGGGCCGGTTAATTATGGAGTACGCATCTGCAAACTTGATTCCTGTCACGCTTGAATTAGGGGGGAAATCACCGAATATCTTTTTCAGAGATGTTATGGAGAAAGAGGATGACTTTTTAGATAAAGCGATTGAAGGGTTTGTGCTGTTTGCGTTAAACCAAGGTGAAGTGTGCACATGCCCATCTCGCGCGCTCATTGACGAAACGATTTATGATGCGTTTATTGAAAAGGCGCTCCAACGTGTCGCTGCCATCAAGCAAGGCAATCCACTGGACCCGGAAACGATGATGGGCGCACAAGCATCTGAAGAACAGTTGGAAAAGATCCTGTCCTACCTAGCCATTGGCAAAGAAGAAGGGGCAGAAGTTCTTGCAGGTGGCAATCAAAGGCAGTTAAGCGGGGATTACAGCGGCGGCTATTATGTTGAGCCTACCGTTTTCAAAGGAACAAACAATATGCGGATATTCCAGGAGGAGATCTTTGGCCCTGTTGTTTCCGTTGCGACATTTAAAGATGCAGATGAAGCACTACGAATTGCCAACGATTCCCTTTACGGTCTTGGTGCGGGCGTATGGACACGCAACATCAACACCGCTTACCGCTTTGGACGTCAGATCGAAGCCGGTCGTGTCTGGGTGAATTGTTATCATGCTTATCCAGCACATGCTGCTTTTGGCGGTTATAAAAAATCAGGTGTAGGCCGCGAAACACATTTGATGATGCTTAACCATTACCAGCAAACGAAAAACATGCTTGTCAGCTATAATGACAACTCGCAAGGATTCTTTTAATAAATGTTCGTGGCTGTTAAAACCGATAAGCCCCAGCCAGAGGCAAATGCCTCCGCTGGGGCTACCGTAAATGCTCTCGTAACATCATCGATTTCACAGCGGGCTAGAACAAGTTGATTAAACAGGCCACATCTCTCGAGGGTTTAGTTCATACTTCCCGTTTTCCCGGAACATAAAATGGGACATGACCCATTCGCGGCGGACAGTGGCATAATCATCGTAAAACTGTTGAATATGATTGTTAATGTCCTCTTCCGTATAAACTTTCCCAGTCCGCAGTCCCTTTGTCATATATTCAAGCATAATCAGTTTCTTTTTCCGCTGTGCAGGCAACGTTTTCAGCCTGCCATTTGCCAGCAAAAAATTTCCGATGACTTTTTGTTTGACTTCCTCATCTACCTCGATTGCTCCAAACATGTCTTCACTACCAAGCAACACAATCGCTTGCGCCATTTGCATTAATTTCTTTTCATGCAAATAGAAATAAATCGTGTTTTTGTCACGCCTTTGGTAAATTAAATCAATTTCACGCAGCTTGGCAATGTGATGAGAAATAGTTGGCGGTTTTAAGCCGAGTTTTTCTGCGATCGCCTGCCCGTGAAGAGGCCCATCTTTTAACAAAGCAATGATGCGCAAACGAGTTTTGTCTCCAAGCGTTTTGTGAAAATTGACAAGCCGGTTTAATTGCATCGCGCAAACCCCTTCATTGCTGTTTTACAAGTCAGCGTTCAACTTTTCAAAGAACAAATCCGTTTCATCCTGTTCTTCTTCATTTAAATCAAGCTCTTTTAAATCAGGCAAGTCCGCTAACGACTCTAAACCAAAATGGTCTAAAAAATACGGTGTCGTGCCATAGAGGATTGCCCGGCCTGTCCCAGACGCCCGACCGCACTCTTCAATTAACAGTTTTGATACAAGCGATTGCAGCGCTTTCTCCGACTTGACTCCCCGTACTTCGTCAATTTCAGCCCGTGTAATTGGTTGCTTGTAAGCAACAATCGCCAGCGTTTCAAGGGCCGCACGGGAAAGACCGCCGTGGATCGGCGATGAAGCCAGCTTTTTATACATATCAGCATGTTCTACCTTTGTTGTCAGCCGATACCGGTTGGCAAGACGCGCTAACCGAATGCCTCGCTCCTCTTTTGCCATTTGTTCTGAAAGCACTTCTAGCAATTGAATCACTTCGTCTTCACTAATTTCAACTAGTTCGGCCATTTCTGTTGGCGAAATGCCATCATCACCTGTGACAAACAGCAAACCTTCGATTTTTGCGAGCTTACTTGCTTGCATGCTCATCACCATCCCATAAGTAAATCATAATTTCAGCAAAGCTCTCCTCTTGCACACAATGGATCGCCCGTGTTTTAATGAGCTCAAGCATGGCCAAAAACGTGACAATCAGCTGAGACACATTGCCAGTCTCATACAGCGTATGGAACGGAGCCTTGCCTGAATGGGCCGATAGCTCGTCCAACAGTTCGTTCATACGAAGTTCAATCGACTGTTCTTCACTCTGAACCGTTTTCGTTTTTGGTGCATTCCATGCATTGCGCTGTAGAAGCTTCTGAAACGCGCCAAGCATATCGGCAAGTGTGACGCCTTCGATTTGGAGCTTCCGTTCTTCTTCTTCACTTAAAAAAGCGTCCAAATCGTTTGGAGGTCTCGTATGGACTAAGCTGCGCTGTGCTTCTTTTTCTTTTAATTGTTCGGCCGCTTCTTTAAAAGCCCGATATTCCAAAAGCTGCTCAACGAGTTCATCCCGAGGGTCTTCTGCTTCCATCCCCTCGTCTTCGTAAAACAATTCCTCGGGCTTTGGCAAAAGCATTTGACTTTTAATGTGCAAAAGCGTGGCCGCCATGACTAAATATTCGCTTGCTAAGTCAAGCTCAAGTTCTTGCATTGTATGGATATAGTGTAAATATTGGTCTGTAATTTTTGCTACAGGAATATCATAAATGTCCACTTCCGCCTGCGCGATCAAATGGAGCAACAAATCGAGGGGCCCTTCAAAAGAATCTGTTTTTACGTTATAAGTTGTTGTGTTCACTCAATCACCACATTAGATTTGGACATCTTAAACGAAAGCAACGGTCCTCTGCTTTCGTGGCCAATTCGTTTCTAGCCACAAAAAGTCGACTCACGCTAGAAGTATACCATAAACCACTTTTTTGCAACAGCAAAGGGGAACGAACGATGTACAAACAGCGCTATCTTGATTTCCTCTATTATTTTCATGCGGAACGGGATTACTTTGAATGCCACGAAGTGTTAGAGGCAGAATGGAAATCCGTTCCGAAAGACAAGCGCGCTTCTTGTTGGGTCACGCTCATCCAACTAGCGGTCGCCCTTTATCATGTGCGAAGAGGGAACATAAAAGGAGCAGCGATTTTGTATCGCCGCTTGCTCAAACGCGTTCCTGTAGAGGCAAACGACCTTTACGAACTAGGCCTAAATGCAAGGACGCTAAAACAAGATATGAAAACACGGCTCGCCCATTTAGGCTCTAATTGTTTTGAGGACTACAACCTTCCGATATGGGACACAGCCTTGCTTGCAGCATGTCAACGCCACGCTGGAAAATCGTGGTGTGCTCCAAGCAATCTCGCTGATGCCCAACTTATTCATAAGCACATACTACGCAATCAAAATGGCAATAAGGGGTAGAACAGCAGAAAAAACGGCCCCTTTAGGGCCGTTTGAGATAGTCGACAAAGTCGATCACCGCATTCTGACTGATAGAAAAAGCTGCCGTTATTCGGCCTCAAACTGCTTCGCTAGATTCGCCATTTCAATCGCTGCGCTTGCTGCTTCCCATCCTTTGTTTCCTGCTTTTGTGCCTGCTCGTTCAACAGCTTGTTCGATTGTATCCGTTGTTAAGACACCAAAAATGACTGGAATCCCAGTTGTTAAAGCCAATGAAGAGACGCCTTTCGCCACTTCATTACAAACGTAGTCAAAATGAGGCGTCGACCCTCGTATGACGGTCCCTAAAGTGATGACAGCATCGTATCGGCCGCTTTCAGCCATTTTTTTGGCTGCAAACGGGATCTCGAACGCTCCTGGAACCCAAGCTACATCGATATCGCCTTCATCTGCTCCATGGCGGATTAACCCATCTTGCGCGCCGCCGAGAAGTTTGCTTGTAATAAATTCGTTGAAACGACCCACAACAATTCCGATCTTTAATCCAGATGCCACCAAATGGCCTTCATAATTTTTCCCCATTTAAAGTCCTCCTATAAATTGAGCATATGCCCAAGTTTTTCTCTTTTCGTATGCAAGTAACGTTCATTTTCAGCTACAGCTTCCATTTGCAGTGGCACACGCTCAACAATGTTTAAATCATAGCCTTCTAGCCCTGCAATTTTTCGAGGGTTATTCGTCAAAAGCCGCATGTCACGGATGCCTAAATCACGAAGGATTTGCGCCCCAATCCCGTATTCGCGCAAATCCGCTGGAAATCCAAGGCGCTCATTCGCTTCCACCGTATCGTAGCCTTCCTCTTGCAACTTATAAGCGCGAAATTTATTGATTAGCCCAATCCCGCGGCCTTCCTGTTTCATATAGAGCAACACGCCTCGTCCTTCTGCTTCAATTTGCTTTAGCGCCGCGTGCAACTGCGGACCACAATCGCATCGTTTTGAGCCAAACACATCGCCAGTCAAACATTCGGAGTGAACACGAACTAGAACAGGTTCACCGTTTCCGACGTCCCCTTTAACAAGGGCGACACTTTCTTTGCCGTCTATGGAATTTGTATAGCCAACCGCTTTAAAATCGCCATACTCAGTCGGCAACGAAATAGCCACTTCTCTTGTGACAACTTTCTCCGTCTTACGGCGGTAAGCGATCAAGTCTTTAATCGTCACCATCGGCAAGTTGTGCTGATCGGCAATGATACGCAACTCAGGCACTCTAGCCATCGAACCGTCTTCGTTCATTACTTCGCAAATAACGCCTGCCGGTTTCGCTCCACAAAGTTTCGCAAAGTCAACAGCGGCTTCCGTATGACCAGCCCGACGTAGCACACCGCCGTTTTTGGCAACAAGCGGGAAAACATGCCCTGGCCGTTTAAAATCACTTGGCAGCGCATTGGCATCTGCTAGAGCGCGGACCGTTTCTGCCCGCTCAAAAGCGGAGATGCCAGTTGTCGTACGTGAATGGTCGACGCTCACAGTAAATGCTGTTCCATGTGGATCTGTGCTGTGAGACACCATCTGCCCAAGCTGCAGGCGTTCAGCCTGCTCTTCTGTCAAAGGGACACAAATAAGACCGCGTCCGTGTGTTGCCATAAAATTGATTGTTTCAGGGGACGCCGTTTCAGCAAGAGCCAAAAAATCCCCTTCATTCTCCCGGTCTTCATCATCTACAACGAGGATTATTCCCCCTGCTTTTAATTGTGCGATCGCTTCATCAATCGATTCAAACACGTTGTTCTCCCCTTTACATATAGCTATTTTCTTTAAGAAGCTGCGACAAAGGCGTACGAGCGGCACTTTCTTTCGGGGCAAGCAGTTTCTCAACGTATTTGCCGATAATGTCGCATTCCAAATTGACATGGTCACCAGGTTTCTTTGTGCCCATAATGGTCATTTCAAGTGTGTGCGGAATAATCGAAATCGTAAAGCTTGTATCAGTGACGGCAAACACAGTCAAACTCGTTCCATCAACAGCGATCGACCCTTTTTGAACAATATAGCGAACAAGTTCTCGGTCTGCTTCCACTTCGAATAGCACAGCATTCTCAACTGGTTGTCTTTTTTGAATGATGCCGATGCCATCGACATGGCCGGAAATGATATGCCCGCCAAAGCGGCTGCCGACAGCCATCGCCCGTTCCAAATTAACAAACTGGCCAGGAACAAGCTGTTTGATCGTTGTCGCTTCGTATGTCTCTGGCATGACGTCTGCTTGAAATTGGCTTTCAGATATCGCCGTAACCGTTAAACAAACGCCATTCACAGCGATGCTGTCGCCGATTGCCGCGTCCGCCAGAACGGTTTTGCAATTAACGGCCAATGTCATCGCTTTGCCTTTTTTTGACACAAAAGCTACTTTGCCCATTTCCTCAATGATCCCTGTAAACATAGTCATGCCCCCTTTTAAATAGAAAAAACCCTGAAGAACATGTCTTCAGGGTACAGGAAATAAACGTATGGCTTCATACGTTTTTGCGCACAACAAATAAAGCAAACAGAACTGTTTTTTTAAACGTTTGCGCTCGAACTTCTCCCATCCAGACTATTACTGTCGGCTCTGGATTTGCACCAGATCCACCGCATGCACAAGTAATGCTTATGCGGGTCACGGACTAAAAGGCAATTGCCTTATCACCGCCGGTCGGGATTTACACCCTGCCCCGAAGTTGAGTATTATTCACTTGTAATTGGTTCATCAAGTAAACCAAGATTATCATTGGAAAATAAAAAAAGCAAGGACTTTGCTTCCTTGCTTTTTGATCATGTCGTTCATTCACTAGAGCTCGTAGTAAATAAAGTTCGAACAACGCAAAAAAGCAAAGCACTTGGTCATCATCGCCATTCTACGTGCTTTGCCTGCTTATAAGCTTCTCTATTCTATCTTCTTGTTCCGTTAGAAGAGACAAAAAGCTAGACTCTATGGAATTTTTTGCTAACAAGACAACGAAAGCCCTTCCTCTCGATCGTCCTTGCGGCTCCGAGGCCGCGCCAGTTTGAATTGCATGTACAAAAAGTCTTTTCCCTGCGCCTGAAAGGAGGCGGTGTAAGTGATAATAGACGGGAGGCATCAACTCCCGCAGGCAGAAAAAAGTAGCCTAGCCTTATATAAATAATCATTATAACGAAAAAGATGGCGCAATGCAAGTTGAAATGTTTTGCATTTCCGCTAAAAATGCGTCAAAATAGAAAAAGAAGCGATTACTTTTTAATGATGGGGTGAAGCAATGTCGACCAATATGCGATTTGAAAAATTAGATACTGGGGTAGGAGTCATCACACTTGCCCGTGAAAAAGCGTTGAATTCACTGTCTTATGACATGGTGAGTGGCATGTTGGCACAATTGCAACAGTGGAAACAGGATGATGAGGTTGCACTCGTTCTTCTTGAAGGAGCCGGGAGCAAAGCTTTTTGTGCTGGCGGAGACATTAAAGCGCTTTATAACGCCCGGGACAGCAAAAACGGAATCGAGGAAGCAAAACATTTTTTTGCCCATGAATACGAACTTGACCTGCTCGTTGCCACCTACCCCAAACCGATCGTCGCCCTTCTTGACGGCATTGTGATGGGAGGAGGCGTTGGCCTTAGTTACGGCGCGAGTCACCGCATTGTCACCGAGACAACGAAGTGGTCTATGCCTGAAATGAACATTAGCTTCTTTCCCGATGTAGGGGCCTGTTATTTTCTGAGCCTTGCTCCTGGGTATACAGGGAGGTATGCAGCACTGACTGCTGCAATGCTAACTGGAGAAGATGCGATTTTTCTAGGGTGCGCCGACTATTATACGAAAAGAGAAACGATTGAACCTCTTCGCAGTCAATTGCTTAGCACCGACTGGACAAATAGCGAACAAGATCTGGGTCAAGCACTGCACCTTTTTTTGCAGTCATTCATTGCAGAACCGCCAAAAAGCGAATTGGCGATGCTGCAAGCGAAAATCGATCAACATTTTTCCCACAGAACGGTCGAAGCCATTATCGCTTCACTTGAAGAAGCGAAAGCGGATGAATTTGCCCAAGATTGCGCCAACATATTGCGCAGCAAATCGCCTTTATCACTAAAGGTGACACTCGCCCATTTAAAACAATCGAAGACATCTACGCTTGAAGAAACGTATGAAACCGATAAGCGCCTCGCTTTGCGCTTTTTACGTTGCGATGATTTTTATGAAGGCGTACGGTCTGTATTAATCGATAAAACGCGTATGCCCAATTATCAGTATAAAACAATCGAAGAGGTACCTGACGAATTAGCGCTTTCCTTTTTCCGTGAACTGTAAAGTCGCTCCCACCACTCAGACTGATAGAAATGGCTTCTCAGATGAAACATACAGTTAGCAATGTTTTTCAACTTTGCGCTGTCAACACATTTGAGAAGCAACAAATGATCTGCCTACAGTCTGAGCCACCTGCCTTTTGCAGGTGGCTCTAAAAGTAGACACGCTGATTTTGTTTTCAAGTGGTTTTTAAGCGTAACGAGGTTCCTTTATTAATTGAACCAGCGTTCTGTAACGACTTTTTTCCTTGTATAAAATTGGATGCCGTCACGTCCATTTGTGCCAAGATCGCCAAAAAACGATGCTTTATTACCGGCAAATGAAAAGAACGCCATTGGAGCAGGCACATTCACATTAATGCCAACCATTCCGGCATCGATTGCATTTCGAAAGTGTTGTGCAGCCTTGCCGCTTGATGTATAAATAACGGCTCCGTTCGCAAAGCGAGATCGGTTCGTTAAAGCAATTGCCTCTTCCAAATCTCGCACACGGACAATGCTGAGCACTGGTGCAAACAACTCTTCTTGCCAGATCGTCATATCCGGTGTCACGTGGTCGAACAAAGTTGCGCCAAGGTAATAGCCGGCTTCCTCGCTCGTTGCGTTGCGGCCGTCAACCAACAGCTCTGCCCCTTGCTCTACCCCTTGTTCAATGTATTTAACAACTTTGTCTTTATGGCTTTGGCGAATGAGCGGGCCGACAAAATGTTCATCGTTTTTGCCGTTGCCGACTGTCAATTTCTTCGTCTCTGCCGTTAGTTTTTCGATAAAAGCATCCGCTACTTCTTCAACGACGGCGACGACGGAACAAGCCATGCACCGTTCGCCACTCGATGCAAATGCGGCACCAATGACCCCTCGGATCGTCTTATCTAATTCACAATCAGCTAAAACGACAGCGTGGTTTTTTGCGCCTGCAAGGGCCTGAACTCGTTTGCCATTTGCCGTACCTGTTTCATATACATAGCGAGCCACTGGCTCAGAGCCGACAAACGAAATCGCTTCAACGTCAGGGTGGTTTAACAAGCCATTAACCACTGCTTTGCCGCCATTCACTAAATTCAACACACCTCTTGGCAAACCGACTTCATGCATAAGCGAGACAAGTTGTTCAGCTAAAAGCGGTGTCCGTTCAGAGGTTTTTAGAACAAATGTATTCCCTGCAGCAATCGCAAGTGGAAACATCCATAACGGTACCATCATTGGAAAGTTAAACGGCGTAATGCCAGCAACAACGCCTAAAGGATAGCGCCAAATCGAACCGTCAATCCCGCTGGCAATATCGGGAAGAGCGTCGCCCATCATCATTGTCGGTGTCGACGTAGCCAGCTCCACACACTCAATGCCACGCTGGACTTCCCCTCTAGCATCCTTGATCGTCTTGCCGTTTTCTAGCGTTATCAACTGCGCCAATTGCTCCCTATTTTCCTTTAGCCGCTCCAAATACGCAAACATGTACCGAGCACGCTCGGGAACAGGAACTGTTTTCCATGTTTCATAGGCCCGCTTTGCGCTCGCCACCGCCTGTTCAACATCACGTTCGCCTGAAAGAGGCACGTAAGCAATGGTTTCCCCCGTTGCCGGGTTTGGCACGACTTCCGTTTCAGCCGTAGATGCTTCCACCCAAGCGCCGTCAATCCAGTTTTTCACCGTTTTCACTTTCGTTGTGGTCATCGTTTAGCCACTCCTTCCGCTTTAAAGGAAATCGTCTGTTCCCCAATCCGTTCAAACAACACGGCCATGTCCTTTTCTCCAAGCCCTGCTTGCTCAGCGTCTGCATACAGTTCAACTAAAGCTTCACTAATCGGCAATTTCACGCCACGCTCTTTCGCTAGATCCATCGCAAAACGCAAATCTTTATTAAGCAACTTTAAGGCGAATCCAGGTTCATAATTGCCAGTTGCCATAAACGACTTATAGTTTCGCTCATAAATGCGGCTCTGGCCATAACTAACATTTAGGACATTAAACAAAAAATCCAAGTTTAAGCCGCTCTTTTCGGCAAGCGCCAATGCTTCTGCTACACCGGCCGTGTAAAAGCCAATCAACAAATTATTGATCAACTTTGCATTGGTGCCGCTGTCATAACTTTCACTAATATGAAAGACATTGCTTCCTAGTTTCATTAGGTGGTCGGATACCGCCTCAAGCAATTTTTTTGGACCGCCAACCATGAACGTCAAGGTTCGGTTTTCCGCACCAACGACGCCGCCACTAACAGGAGCTGCCAAAAACGATAACCCTTTTTCTTCTGCCGCTTGCCCAATCCGCACTTCAAGCTCTGGGGCAACTGTGCTCGTGTCGACAAATAAAATGCTCGAAGGGGCCGAAGCGAATACACCCTTTTCTCCTAAATACACATTTTCAACCGCTTCAGAAGAGGGGAGGCTTGTAAAGATAAGCTCGCTGGCCAGCACGATGTCTGCCAAATCACGGGCCCGTTTTCCCCCAGCCTGTTCAAACGCTAAAACCGAAGTTTCATTGATGTCATAACCAACTACTTCATATCCAGACTCAAGCAAATTTTTTGACATTGGCATGCCCATATTGCCTAAACCGATGAACCCGACTTTCACGACATCTCCCCCTCTGGTAATGTTGTCGACATTACGTAAGCTTAAGAGCCTGCCAAGTAGGCTCTCAAATGATAGGCAAACGCTCGCATACTTCGTCGTTTGCCTCGACATCCTTCATAATAATCATTTCTGCAAAAACACACGTTTTATCAATATTTAACAGACAAGTGCTTTCTACCAATCCGTATGATTTTGCAACGTATTACTGGTCGCTTGTTAATACCGTTTTTGCGACAGACGCATCCAACGCTTCAAATTCATCGTATGAAATCGCTTCGTATAACTCGCTGCGCTTTTGCATGTCAGCCAAACTTGCTTTTTGCGTGCCGTTCTCCATAATATCGGTAAACACACGTTCATATGCTTTGGCCGCTACGCGAAGCGATGTGACCGGATAAATGACCATCGCAAAGCCCATCTGTTCAAATTCCTCTGCTTTGTAATAAGGCGTTTTGCCAAACTCCGTCATATTTGCAAGCAAAGGCGCTTCGACTGCTTCGGCAAAGGCACGGAACTCTTCTTTGCCTTGCAACGCTTCTGGGAAAATGCCATCCGCGCCGGCATCGAGATAAAGCTTGGCGCGGTCAATAGCTGACTGAAGTCCTTCCACGCCCCTTGCATCGGTGCGAGCAATGATGACTAGCGACGGAGCCGCTTTTTTCAAAGCAGCAATTTTTTGCGCCATCTCTTCAGCCTGAATCAGTTTTTTTCCGTTCAAATGGCCACATTTTTTCGGCAAGTCTTGGTCTTCCATCTGTACAGCAGCAACGCCAGCTTCAACCATTTCCACCCCTGTTCGGGCAACGTTCATCACACCGCCAAACCCAGTATCGATATCGACTAAAAGCGGCAGGTTTGTAGCCCGCACTATTTCCCGTGCTCGGGCAGCGACTTCGTTTGAATGGACAATCCCAAGATCAGGCAATCCTAAGCTCGCCGTAAAAGCAGCTCCTGACAAATAAAGGCTGGTAAAGCCCGTTTGTTTTGCGATTAAGCCAGCCATGGCATCATGTGCACCTGGAATTTGCAAAATTCTCTTTTCTGTCATCTGTTTGTAAAATGACGTTGCTAGTTCTTGTTGTGAGCGTGGTTCGTCTACAATCCAAGGCATTGCAATCTCTCCTCTCCTTCTATAAGGCAAACAAGTCTGTAAAAGCCGGCACTGACATGTTGCCTAAGTCTTTGTTTGTACACGCCTCAAGGATTGCTTTTTCTTGTTTTTGTGGGTAATGGCTAGCGATATTTGCTGCGAATTTTGCCTGAATAGCAGGGACGGCTTCTTCGCGACGGAAACGATGACCAAGTGGATATTCAATTGTTACTTGGTCCGTTTTTGTACCGTCCTTAAAAAAGACTTGCACTGCATTGGCAATCGACCGTTTTTCTGGATCTAAGTAGTCTATTGAAAACTGTTTGTTTTCCGTGACAACCATTAAATCGCGAAGTTGGTCCACGCGGGGATCTTGGGCCATTTCATCTTCATAGTCATCTGCGACAATTGCACCCTTTAACAGGCCAATTGCTGTAATGTATTGCAAACAATGATCCCGATCAGCAGGATTGTAAAGCGGCCCTTTTTTGTCAATGATGCGGATTGCCGATTCATGGGTATGGATTTCAATACGGTCAATCTCATCCAGACGGTCACGGACTGACTCATGTAACGTGACTGCCGCTTCAGCTGCCGTTTGCGCGTGGAATTCAGCTGGATAAGACACTTTAAATAACACATTTTCCATGACATATGAGTCCAGCTTACGGGCGAGCACGACTTCCTTTTTATTAAAAAGCACGTCTTGGAAACCCCATCCAGGAGCAGATAGCGCCGTTTTATAGCCCATCTCGCCTGTTAAGGCAGTCATTGCTAAAAAGACACCTCGGCTAGTCGCGTCCCCGGCCGCCCATGATTTCCGGGAGCCTGTATTCGGAGCATGGCGGTATGTGCGCAACGAGGAATTGTCAATCCACGCATGGGAAACGGCGTTTATAACTTCTTCTTTTGTACCACCAAGCATTCCGGCAACAACAGCCGTAGTCGCTACTTTAACGAGGAGCACATGGTCAAGGCCAACTCGGTTAAAGCTATTTTCCAGCGCAAGCACGCCTTGGATTTCATGAGCTTTCACCATCGCGATTAACACATCTTGGATCGTCAAAGGCGCTTTGCCTTCCGCTATGTTTTTTCTGCTTATATAGTCCGCCGTCGCTAAAATGCCGCCAAGGTTATCCGATGGGTGCCCCCACTCAGCAGCAAGCCACGTATCGTTGTAATCAAGCCACCGTATCATCGTACCAATATTAAAAGCGCCCCGAATCGGGTCTAGAACATGGGATGTGCCAGGAACTTTAACGCCATTTGGAACAACCGTCCCTGGCACAACTGGTCCAAGCATTTTCACACATTCCGGATAGCGGAGGGCGAGAATGCCGCAGCCAATCGTATCAACAAGAACGTGCGCTGCGGTTTCTAGCGCCTCTTCGCTTGTAATCTCCTTTTTTAGCACATATTCAGCAATTTCCTCTAAAAGCAAGTCTGTTTTTCTTGTATCCGTTTTCAAGTCCATGCAAAAAACCTCCGTTGTCCCTTCATTTCTGTACAGATGTATAACGTGGCCCTGTATACTTAACCCGAGGCCTAAATAACTTGTTGTTTCGATGTTGCTCGATTACATGGGCGCTTAGCCCGGCTGTCCGGGAAGAAAAGAAAATAGGGGTATACAAGCTGATTGGGATGCCTAACATCCAGTATACCGGGGCGGCATAATAGTCTAGATTTGGATAAAGCCCCTTCTCTTTTGCCATAAGAGCCTCTCCCGCCTCGCACATTTTCAGGAGTCTGTCATCTCCAGCAGCTTGTGAAAGTTCAGCAAGCGCCTCTTTCATAATAAGAGCCCGAGGATCGATTTTTTTCATATACACTCGGTGGCCAAATCCCATTATTTTCTCTTTTTTCTTTAACTTATTCGATAGAAGCGTTTCAAACTCTTCAGGTGAGTTTGCATCAAGGAGCATATACATAACTGCTTCATTGGCGCCGCCGTGCAAATGCCCTTTTAAAGAAGCAACTGCCCCTGTAAGGGCGCCATACATATCTGAAAGTGTGGAGGCGATGACTCGCGCTGCAAAAGTGGAGTTAGGCATTTCATGCTCAGAATAGAGCAACAGCGATTGGTCGAACACACGCTCTTCTAATTCGCTTGGCACATTTCCAGTAATCATGTATAAGAAATTGGCGCTATAGGAAAGGGAATCTTTTGGCGTTAAAACTTGTTTCTTCTCAAGGATGCGGTAGCTGTTAGCAACAACTGCTGGCAACTTCGCCAGTAGTTCATAGGCTCGTTCACGGTTTGCCTCTTCACTGCGGTCATCTAGCCGTGTATCAAACCCTCCTAACACAGAAACGCCTGTCCGCAGTGCATCCATTGGATGTGTCGATGCAGGTAACCGTTTTAAAACGTCCAAAACAGCTTCTGGCAAGTCATACGAACCGCTTAAACGTTCTGCTAATGCTAGCCGTTCTTGTTCCGACGGCAATTCACCCTTTAACAATAAGTGGACAATATCCAAATAGCCATTTGTTTTTGATAATTGAATCAAGTCATAACCGTGGATGATGATTTGTCCTTGTTCCGTGTCGAGAAAAGATAAATCGGTTTCTGCCGCAATCACTCCGTCCAAACCTGGATGATACGTTTGTTCAACTTGCATGCGATCCCTCCTTTTTCTTTTTCCGAGTAAAACGATAAGTCTAATTAAATAAAGCGCTTACATAATTCGACGAAATTCACCTCCAGCTGCCGTATACGACTTCGATGTGTTCATCCGTCTACTTAAATGTAACATACTCTAAATTCACTCGGCAATAATCATTTACTTTTTGCTGCGATTCTGGAAACAACCTTCTACCCACAAAGATTGTTGTTCGCTCATGGCACGCGTTTCTCTATTTTCTATTAGGAAATATGCACACCTGTTTCAAAAAAGGAAGGGATTAACATCCAAGGAGTATCGTAAGATGTATGTTTAGGCGGGTCCGATTAACTGCTCTGAAAAAGATAGGCACAGCGGTCGATCCCAGTTTCAGCTTTCGGATGGCTTCCTCCATAGAGACGGCCGTTCGGTCGGGCATGGGGATAGCGCAATACCAACGGGTTTTTCGTTCGATAAAGGTCGCCAGGCAGCCTTTGCTTTTCCCATGACCCGATATGACCGTATCCAGTTCCCAATGACCGAAGGTCTCTCGTTTTCGGATCTCTTTATGCCTCTGCTTGATGGATGTCGGTGAAGCGCCCACGGTTTTCATAGGGTTTTTGATTTTACCGAGGCTCCAGCATATAGAATGGGGAATACTCTTATTTTGTTTATTTTCACTCACTCCTAATAATATTTATACTTTATTTAATTATACTTCTCTATCCCTCGCTGCTCTGCCAGCAATAAATTTACCATATCACTATAGCTATTCAAACCGTCTGACTGATTATTCGCCTTCAGATATAAGTCATTTACATTTCTTGAAATACTTGAAATAACACCCTCATACTTATCCCGGTACTGCTCATTTTGTTCTATATCATGCTGCACCGCCTTGGACAGACTGGACATTATATCAGACGCCTTATCTGGATCAACCTTTTTTAGCTCAGATATAGAATAATCAAATGCTAGAAAAAAACCACTATAAAGCATCATTGGATCGTCCTGCTGCTTACATGCCAGATAAGCTATAAAATTTGCCTCATCCTCATGCATGAAACCACTCTGATGTGCCAATTCATGTGCCATAGTAGCAGGCGCCAAGAAAACTGGCACATTAACATTGATATTAGATTCAAAAGTAAAAGGGACAAAAATACCATGTATCCCTGCATGCGACATTAGTTTTGACATCACAACTGGTTTTGGTGTTGAATATAAAGAATGCTCCAAAATGGGATATTTCTTTGATAACATTTGCATCGAGAACACTGCTTGTTGTGCATAGTAATCAAAAACCTCTGGTACTTGAACCAAAAGATCAGTATCCGCTAACTTTTCCCTTGCCAATTCCATTTCAACGGCAAGCGACTTACTCAATTTGACCAGTTCCTCCTTGCTGTAGTTTTCTTCTTTATTATATTCGGTATAAGACAAAAAAGAATATCTGTGATAGTTTATTCCACCCAAAATAGTATAACAAAAATATATCACGCTACAGATCGTAACTATTCCTAGAGTACCACGATAAACTACCATCCTACGTACACCTTTACTCATGATAACCTTGCGCACATAATAAACTATATAAAATAGCAAAAGGAACACAACCAACACTACGAGCCATTCACTAACAGAAAATTTGACCCAAGAAGGTACAAATCCTACTGTTTTTGACAATAACGGATATACAGACCTACTGTATTTTTCCGCCCAATCCTGATGGTTCTGCGCGTATTTTGTCAGTATATAAGCTATAACTCCAAGTGAGATCCACGGCAATCTCTTAAGTAAAAGCTTTTTCATATTTAACACAATGATCACTCCAATAAGAGTCTGTTTTTCCAATTACACTATGCCCACTCATTAATATATCTGTGATAGAAGTTTTCGTATAATGTTCCGCGCTACCAATATAACCATTCACATACTTAGTTTCGTCTAGTAAATGATTTATCACTCATTTAATAGCAGAACTGTAATTCCAGGACAAAAACCAGCTCCTATGTAATATACACCGTTAGCTTTTGCTCCTGACTCAATAATAAACCATTGGAAGCATCAATAATATCAGTAAGTGAAATAATTAGTGATAGCAGATTTTCGTATACCATTTTTGCATTTTCTGCTTGTTCGCCTTTGCCCTCTCAAAAATCTCTTTTTCGATGTTAAAACTCTTAACAACTTGATTTCCAGATAATTTATCTTTAATAAAAGATACACAACTTTTTCGTATAGCTTTTCGAAAATTGTTTATTGCTGGATCAGATATTTTGGGTAGAACCATCACGAGCGATCATCTGAATAATTTCATCATTCTAAATATATCATTTTCCCCCCCCCATGCGCGGAAACTATTTTCTTGACTGACAAAGAAGTATTCTCTGCCCCGTTCCTTCTATATCTTATAATTTCAGTAATTATTGCTGCGATAGAAAGCTTATAACCTTTTCCCACAACTTCGAAACTGCCTTAATTGCTTTAATAGAATCTTCACCAAGTTCAAAGAAACTGCTTCTATTCCAAAACTGGTGATATTCCTAATATTTCTTCAAATACTATAGATAAACAACTTTTGTACCAATCGCCGTAGCACGGCAGCCAGATCGATCCTGTTTTTTCCATTTATCCACCCTCCTTAACATTTGAATCCTTCATTCATGGCATTACACACTTCAATTGTTGCTGCAAAACGCCTGTTTTTGTAAACTAATGAAAAAAGCAATGATACCCATTGCTTGGAAAAGAGATGGTTGGATGCGACTCGAAGAGGACTTATTGATTGCAACGCTAAGCGATGAGGGGACCATTCGCGGTGCTTCCCGCAAGTTATACATATCCCAGCCTGCTCTCAGCCAGCGGCTTAAGCAAATTGAACAACGCTTTGGGGAACCGCTGTTTATCCGCACCCACAAATCACTCATTCCCACACCAGTCGGGGAAGAAGTGATTGCCTTTGCCAAACGCCGTGTTCAAGAAGAAAAACAACTACAAGACCGTCTTAGCAAGTTGACAGGAACCGTACGCGGTACGCTTTCACTAGGGATCTCATCTGTCATTGCCCAATATGTATTGCCAAAGCCGTTGCGTGCTTATGTGAACGCTTATCCCGATGTCAAAATCGATTTGCATACCGGCCTTAGTTCTGCTATTTATCAAAACAGGCATCATACGCACCTTTCGATTATCCGCGGCGATGTCGATGATAAAGAAGGGCTTACGCTGCTATTTTCTGAACGGCTTTACTATGTCCGCCGCGCCGATACCGAAAAACCAACTGTGTTCATTTCTTTTCAAAGCGACGATGCCTTTCAATCGCTCATTGAAGAATGGCTATATGCTGAGGCTGCCCATTCGACCTTACAAACGATCAACGTTGACCAAATTGAAACATGCAAACAATTAATGGCAAACGGCATTGGCGCTGCCATTCTTCCAGAGGTTGCTGTCCGCGACTTGAACGGAAACGACTATATACGTGTGCCATTGGACGTAAACGGCAAGGAAACGATGCGTAGCACTTGGCTTCATTGCCCAGAAAGCCACCGTTCCCTTCCACAAGTAAACGCGTTTATAACGTTTTTACAAGGGGCATTGCCGCCATCCCCTCTTAAAAACACATCCAATTAAATGCGTTGACTACATGGTTACAAATTCATTGAATAGATTGTAAAGGATAAGATGGTCGCAAATACACTCCATAAAACATAAGGCAAAAGAAGGTAGCTTGCCACTTTGCTATATTTTTTTGCTACGATCATTAATGCCAAGGCGGTGAGGGCTACAAACAAGGAGTCAATCGATGCAGCCAACAAGTTCTTTTGCGTAAACTGGAAATAGCTGAATGCTTGATTAATCACATAATTAATTAAAAGTGCAAACCAGTAGCTTTTTGCACCTTTAAATCTAAAGGCTGCATATACAATAGCAGCAGAAAGGGAGATTAGGACAAACAGGATAGCCCAAATGACTCCAATTGTAGATCCATTTGGCGTCCATTCTGGCTTGCTCAGTGAATGGTACCATTCTTGATCAACTGGAAACAGGTAATCGGCTGCTGAAAAAAGCGCGTAAGTAATAATAAAAACCGCTATGGTGCCGACAATTTTCTTCATGCTCTAACCTCCGTATTATTTATCATGCCCCTCAGCTTGTAAAACAATCCCTCGTGGTGTTGGCTAGGGTTACCAGTGGTTTAGATCAATCACTTGTTTATGAATGGGCGTCTGTACTAAAAAAACAATACGTCAAATGATTTTTATTCTAAGTTTGTTTATTTTGCAGCAGAAAGCCCTGTCGTGATGACAGGGCTTTCTGCTGTACACTTATTCTTCCCAAACTTTCACTTCTAACATAACATCGCCTTGTTTGATGCGGTACACACTGTCTAGTCCTTCTACAACTTGCCCGAACACCGTGTGCACACCATCAAGATGGGGTTGAGGCTCATGGACGATAAAGAATTGGCTGCCACCTGTGTCTCGGCCGGCGTGTGCCATTGAAAGCGCCCCCGGAACATGTTTATGTGGGTTGCCTTCTGTCTCGCATTTTATCGTATAGCCTGGACCACCTGTTCCATTTCCATTCGGATCTCCCCCTTGGGCAACAAATCCAGGGATCACACGGTGGAATGTAAGACCATTGTAAAATCCTTTATTGGCCAGCGTTTCGAAATTTTCTACAGTACCAGGCGCGGCGTCCTCATAAAATTCGATGACAATCTTTTCACCGTTTTCAAATTCAATGCTTCCTTTTTTCATCCAAAAACCCTCACTCTCAACTATGAAGTAGCGGCAAGCGCTTGTTCCATTGTACACAAATCTCCAGTAATTCTCAAACGTCACTCGTTTCTTTTACATTCGCTTGATAAGAAAGATCGAGCTTAGTTAAATCCTCATAACTTTCCCGTTGAATCACTAGTTGATCTGCCCCGTCTTCTACAAATACAACAGCCGGGCGCGGAATGCGGTTGTAATTATTTGCCATTGAATAGCCATATGCACCGGTACAAAACATCGCTAGAACGTCGCCATGCTGCACCTCTGGCAGAGGCATATCCCAAACAAGCATATCGCCGCTTTCACAACATTTTCCGGCTACAGAAAATGTTTCTTCTGCTTTGTCGTGGGCGCGGTTGGCAAGCAATCCTTCATATTTCGCATCGTATAAAGCTGGGCGCAAGTTATCGCTCATTCCCCCATCTACAGATAGATAGCGCCGGACATTGGGAATATCTTTCGTTGACCCAATTGTATACAGCGTTGTAGCTGCATCCCCGACAAGGGAACGCCCAGGCTCAATCCATATTTCCGGGATGGCCAAACCTAGACGGTCAGCATGTTTTTTTGTTTCTTTTACAATTTCTCGAATGTACGTTTCAGGCTCTAGTGGCTTGTCTCCCTCTACGTAACGGATGCCGAAGCCACCGCCGAAATTGAGCACACGCGGGACAAAATCGAATTCTTCATGCCAACCTTGAAGCTGGTTAAAGACTTTTTCAATCGCAAGCACAAAACCTTCTGTTTCAAAAATTTGCGAACCGATATGGCTATGGACGCCAAGCAAATCAATAAATTTGCTGCGTTCGGCAATCCGAGCCGCCTTGTCCGCCTGCCCGCTAGCAATGTCAAATCCGAACTTTGAATCTTCTTGCCCTGTTGCGATAAATTCATGGGTATGAGCTTCAACCCCTGGAGTCAAACGGAGCAAAATTGAAACCGTTCGCTCCATGTTTGTGGCGAGTTGCTCAAGCAATTCTAATTCGTAAAAATTGTCCGCGACGATACAGCCGATTCCCGCTTTAATGGCCATTTCTAATTCCCCTCGGCTTTTATTGTTGCCGTGGAAATGGATCCGCCCTGGCTTGACGCCTGCTTTTAGGGCGGTAAACAGCTCGCCCCCTGAAACAACGTCAATGCTTAAGTCTAGTGAGGCGGCTAGTTGGTACATGGCAATGCAGCTAAAAGCCTTGCTTGCGTAGGCAACTTGGTAGGAAACCCCTTCTGCCTCAAATGCTTGTTTAAAAGCGTGGGCTCGTTCTTTTATGAGGGCCGTGTCATAAACAAACAAGGGCGTATCGTATTTTTTTGCTAAATCCACTGTATCGACGCCGCCAATTTCCAAATGGCCAGCTTCGTTAATTGTCATTGTCCCGTGTAAATACATGGCTCCACTCCCTTGTATCCCTTTAAAAAAAGCAACTTCAGCCAAAAAGGCTAAGCTGCTTTTTCGCGTTTTTCCACTAGTGTATCAAATCCACGTTCATTTGGCTACTCGCTTGTTGGCGTTTGCCTAATTTTATCTTGTGGATGGACAATGCTTGGCCTCCACCTGAGCGATGGCACCGAAGCCCTGCACAACACTTGGTATAATGCCGGCGGGTCAAAAGGCAAAAATGGCCATAAGTAAGGGCGCTGCAAAGGGGCGAGGCGCACAAGTGAAAAAAACAGCAATGTCATTGCGACGACTAAGCCCATTCCGTCCAAAAAGATGACTGATAAAATTAAGCCGTAGCGTGCTATCCTAAGCGCTACGCCGAGCTCATAACTTGGAGTGGCAAACATGCCAATTGCGCCAAGAGAAACATAGAGAATCACTTCTGCCGTAAAATAGCCAACTTCAATCGCTATTTCGCCAATCAGCAAGGCGGCGACTAGCCCTAGTGCAGTCGCTAATGGCGAAGGCGTATGGATTGCAGCCATCCGCAACAATTCAATGCCAGCTTCGGCAAAAATAACTTGCAGTGCAATTGGAATGTTTTTATTTTCGTTTACGCCAATAAAATCTAGAGCGGGGGGCACCATTTCTTGATTGATGGCGAGAAGCAACCAAAACGGCACAATTAAAAGGGAAAACAAAATGCCAACTAGACGCATCCAGCGCAGGAACGTCCCAACTGCTGGAGCCTGCCTGTATTCTTCCGCATGCTGCACATGATGAAAAATTGTCGCTGGCGTTATGACGACAGACGGGGATGTGTCGACAATGATGACGACATGTCCTTCTAAAATATGGGTAGCTGCTACATCGGGCCGTTCGGTGTAGCGCACTAAAGGAAAAGGGTTAAGGCCTTGTTTGACAATGTATTCTTCGACGACTTTGTCTGCCATTGTCAAGCCGTCGATGTTGATCGCTTTCAATTCTTTTTTAATGATTTTAATAAAGCCAGGGTCGACAATCCCATCTATATAACAAAGGCAAATATCGGTTTTGGAGCGGACGCCAACTTGCATAATTTCTTGCCGAAGCCGCTCGTCACGAATGCGGCGCCTGGTCAACCCTGTGTTAAAAATAATATTTTCCGTATAGCCATCCCGTGCCCCGCGGACAACACGCTCTGTATCTGGCTCTTCAGGACCCCTTCCTGGATAGGAGCGGACGTCGGCAACAAGCGCTTTTGCCTCCCCGTCTACAATGACGAAGATCAGCCCTGACAGCACTTGAGTAATGGCGCGGTCCATTGATTCGGTTTCTTCCACTTGGATATGGGCCAAATGATTTTTAATCGTGACAAACGGTTGTTCGACACGGCGCAATCTGCCTTCAACTTCCATGAGTTCGCGTAAAATTTCAATGATATACAAATTGTCGACAAGACCTGTCAAATAATAAATGCCGACTTCTCTGTTAAAAATTTTTAGCTTGCGAACGCCAACGTCAAAGGATTGATCAAGACCGAGCCTTTGCTTTAATATCGCTTCATTCTCGGAAAAGTCATGGCTAAAGTTCATCGGTTTCATCGGGGACTTCACGGTATCCACTCCTTTCTAAAATCATTTCTAACGCTTGCCGCGTCACAGGCGCCCCGCGTTTGACATCATCAAAGCGTGCCATCTTGCCAATATCGCCGATGCCGACTATATAGGGAATTTGCAGTTCATCAAGAATAGAAACGGTATCGCCATAAATACGCCCTATTTCCAGGTCAGGCACCCCTTCTTTGTCGACTCCGTACCCAGTCAGTTCGCCTGTTCGGTCAACAGAGACATCAACATGGGCCCACTCTTTTGCATGTGTTTTAGAAGCAACTGCTACCGCCCCGATGATATCGATCTGGTCGTGGCCAGCAAGATAGCGCATCGCTTCTTCTCCCGGCCCGTTATCACGCCAGCCACAATCATCAAACATGACTAAAATTGGTACGTCGGGGGCAGACAAGATCAACGTAGCAAGCTGTTCGCCAGCTAACGTGGAGGGATTGCCAGATGAAGCGCTAATGCAGCGGCAACCAAGCTCTGCCGAAAGGAACTCAAGTACTTTTTTAGCTGCTAAATCCCCGTCTGTCACAAAAATAACTTTCCTCTTCATCCTGTCGAACCCCTAGGCTTGAAAAACAAGGCCGCTGCAACGCTAAACAAGATCGAAAACACAATCGTTGTTGAGGCAATTTCAAACACTCCGTCTGTGATCTTAAACAATCCCTTTGCCCCTTCTTCCATCGCGCCATGAACAAGAGAATAACCAAACCCTGTTAAAGGAACAGTGGCACCTGCTCCAGCAAGCTCAACCAAATGCTCGTACAAATGAAAGCCATCAAGGACGATTCCCACTATTACCATCACGACGAGCATTTGAACAGGGGTCAGCTTTGCTGCGTCGAGCAAAACCTGACCGATTAAACAAATGGCTCCACCGACTAAAAACGCCCATAAAAACTCCATTTGCTAATTCCTCCTTTCCAGGACAATTGCATGGGCAATTGCTGGGATCGATTGCTTTTGTAAAACGGTCATCGAACTTAGAAGGGCCCCAGTTGCAACGACAAGGACACGTTTTAGTTCTCCGGCGAGAAGGCGATGGTAAATATGCCCATATACAACGGATGCGGAACAACCTGCGCCACTCCCCCCCGCTAATGCTTGTTGCTTAGAGTGGTACATCATGACGCCGCAGTCCTCATAACGCCCGGTTATATAAATGCCTTGCTCTCGCAAAAGTTTCCGGTAAATTTCACTTCCGGATATCGCCAAATCACCTGTCACAATTAAATCAAAGTCACTTACTTGCTGATTCGTTTTGTGCAAATGACCGATTGTCACCTCAGCTGCAGCTGGTGCCATCGCTGCCCCTAAACTCATCGGATCGGTGATGCCTAGGTCTTGGACACGGCCAATCGTTGCTTCTGTTAATTGAATTTGCGTACGCTTCTTCCCCAGTAGAACAGCACCTGCTCCAGTTACAGTTGTCTGGGCGGTTTCTGGTTTTTGGACTGCAAATTCAGTTGGATAGCGGAATTGCTTTTCACAGGCGCCGTAATGGCTGCTTGCCGCTGCGAGTACCAAATCGGCTAACCCGCTAGACACCCATACGCCGCTAATGATTAGCGTTTCAACAGAGGTGGCGCATGCTGAATATGTACCGATGTATGGCAATTGCAAATCACGGGCGACAAAACTAGAAGCGGTCGTCTGGTTGCTTAAATCTCCGGCAACAAACAAATCAACAGAGTCTATCGATAAATGGTTCTTAGTTAAACATTGTTTAATCGCTTGTTTCATCAATGCACGTTCTGCCATTTCCCAACTTTTTTCATTACAATAAATATCCGTGTATCGGTAGTCAAAAGAGCCAGCCAGTGGCCCTGCTCCTTCTTTTGGGCCGACTGCCGTACCGCTCGATTGGATATACACTGGATTTGAGAATGTAATTGTCCGATGTGAAAGGCCCATAGTTTCCCTCTTTTCTAGTGTAAAATCATGCGGATCAACAGTCTGGAAAAACTGACGAGATAGGCAGTACTGATGCCGAAAACAAGCACCGGGCCAATAAGCCGAAATAAATTGGAGCCTACCCCCGTTAACAACCCTTCTGTCCGGTATTCAAGGGCCGTAGCAGCCATGGCATTGGCAAACCCTGTAATCGGGACAAGTAGTCCTGCACCGAACAGTTGTGCTCCTTTGCGATAATAGCCCATGCCTGTTGCTAAAACGGCAATGGCAATTAACGTGATAAGCATATAGCTCGTTGCCGTTTCATCGGATAATTGGAACAAAGCATGATACCCTCGGAAAATCAGTTGACCGATTACACAAATGAGCCCACCTGAAAAAAAAGCCAGAGACCCATGTTTTAGATAGCGGCTTTTCGGTTTATACAAGACAATATTCTCTTTGTATTCTTCTTGTTTGTTCGCATTCACAATGGATGGCTCCTTCATTCGCTCTCCTGTTAGTATGTATCGATTCAACCTATTCATGCGCAGAAACAAAAAAAGCCACATGCTTCAACATTTGAAAGCATGTGGTATGACATATACAAAACGAACTATTCACAACATTAATTGTTGACAATAATTTTCGGCAACGGTATACTTGCGGTAACATCTTCGCTCTGCTTCCTCAGGTGGGTCTTCCTTAAGCATTTTTCCTTCGGCCTTATTCCTACTGTCCAAAGCTTGCCACCTGGATTGTCTGTACCATACTTACACATTCCTCTACACATATGCCCCTAGACAAATCAAAACCACCCGTGACAACGGGTGGTTTGTTCTACGGCTGAAAGCCTTTGTTACTGACCAAACCCTAAAGGGCTACTGAACGGTTCGCCAATTGTACTACTTTCACTGGCCAGACCTTAAAGGCCTCCTAGCGCATTCTTTTCTTTTTACGCTTTACCTCTTCACCTGTAAATGGATCTACATACTCCAACAAACTTAATTGTTCTGCGACTATATCATCTTGTATTTGGTTTTTTATATATTCTTCAATTACTTTCTTATTTCTTCCCACTGTATCTACATAAAAACCTGTGCACCAAAATTTTCGATTTCCGTATCGATATTTTAAATTTGCATGCCGATCGAATATCATCAAGCTACTTTTCCCTTTCAAATATCCCACAAATGAAGACACACTGATTTTCGGCGGAATACTCACCAGCATATGTATGTGATCTTTACAAGCAGTTGCTTCAATAATTTCGACACCTTTTCTTTCACTCAACGTTCTTAATATTTCTCCAATGTCTTTTTTAAGTTTCCCATAGATTACCTGCCTTCTGTACTTTGGGGCAAATACTATATGATACTTACAATTCCACTTTGTATGTGCTAAACTGTTAGTGTCTTTAGACATTTAAAACTCCTCCGTTTGCTTCATATATTGGTTGGCGAACCAAATATATTTTAGCACCGCGGTGGAGTTTTTTTAATACCTCGCTGGAAGCTTTTTGGAACCCCGGGCCGAGCCCGGGGTTTTCTTTTCACAACTAAAAAGAAGCAAGCTCCTAAACCTCTGAGCTTGCTTTTTTATGTGGCGTCAGACATTGTTTCTTTCATTTGTTCCAATATTTTTTTCTCAAGCCGAGAAACTTGCACTTGCGAAATGCCTAAACGTTCAGCCACTTCTGATTGTGTTTGATCCTTATAATAACGCAAATACACAATTAGCCGCTCCCTTTCGCCAAGGTCGCAAATCGCTTCTTTTAAAGCAATCTTGTCAAACCATTTGACTTGTGAGTGGTCGGCAATTTGATCTAGAAGTGTAATCGGATCGCCGTCATTTTCATAAACCGTTTCATGGATTGAGGACAAGCTCCGGTTGGCATCTCCAGCAAATACAATTTCCTCAGGCGTCACGCCTAAATGTTCAGCGATCTCATTAATGGTCGGTGCCCGGCGCAGCGTTTTCGTCAGTTCGTCTTTTGCTTTGCGGATTTTATTGCTTAATTCTTTAATGGACCGGCTTACTTTCACTGTGCCATCATCCCGCAGAAACCGTTGGATTTCACCAATAATCATCGGCACAGCATACGTGGAAAATTTCACGTCGTAGGAAAGGTCAAATTTGTCGACAGACTTAATTAAACCAATGCAGCCAATTTGAAAAAGGTCATCTGCCTCATAACCGCGATTCAAAAAACGTTGAACCACTGACCAGACGAGACGTGTGTTATGGTTGACGATCGAATCCCGTGCTTCTGTGTCGCCTTCCTGGCTTTTTGCAATAAGCTCTTTCACTTGTTTATCGGATAGTGGCTTTTTTTTGCCGCTGTTTTTCACCTCTGCACTCATAAGCAAGACCCCTTATCTGCACATTGCTTTCGTCGTGGTCAGCTGTTTTTTGACGTAAACGGTTGTCCCAATCATTGGTTCGGAAATTACTTTCATCTCTTGGCAAAAATTTTCCATAATCGTGAAGCCCATTCCAGAGCGCTCTAGTTCCGGTTTCGAGGTGTAAAGCGGCTGTCTTGCTTCATCCAAATCTGATATGCCTACCCCTTCATCGCGGATAATGAGTTCGAGTTCACGGTCCTTCAGTTCAGCTGTAAGATAAACTTGTCCATTCGGATCATTCTCGTACCCATGGATAATCGCATTGGTGACCGCCTCTGAGACAATCGTCTTGATTTCCGTCAATTCCTCCATCGTCGGATCAAGTTGGGCAATAAAGGCACTGACTGTCACTCGGGCAAAAGATTCATTTTCACTTAAAGCCGAAAACGCTAGATTCATTTTATTGGCCACTTTATGCCACCCCCAATTTTTGCAATGCGAATCGTTCGCTTTCTTCCAAACGGATAATTTTAAAAAGGCCAGACATCTCAAACAGCCGCTCGATCGTTGGCGAAATCGCGCATACGACCATTTCGCCACCATTTGCCTTAATTTGCTTATACCTGCCCAGTATGACGCCAAGCCCCGAACTGTCCATAAAAGACAGCTCAGCCAAATTCAGCACAATATGCTGGATGTTTTCTAGCCGTGCTTCTATTTGGCTGCGCAATTCTTTGGCAGAATGATGGTCCAGTTCCCCTTCTAGCCGAACTAACAATACATGCTCCTTTTGCTCCAATCCGATTTTCAAGTTCACAAACTGCACCTCCGTCGTTTTGCTAGTAATTCATTCGCCTGCAAAATGACAGATTCCTTGTACATGACAAAACTAGTGACAAAGTTTGCTTTTCTTTTGTGATTAGCTATTTTCCAGCAAATGATGACAACATCCGTTTAAACAACGTCCACCACGAAGCGTTTTCTACGTCTTCGGCTGCCACCAGGTCTGTTCTTGAGAGCGTCTCGCCATCTCTTACAATAATTAGCTGGCCAACTGTATCCCCTTTTGAGACAGGTGCTTCCACGTTTTCAAAAAGCTCAATTTTCGTCTCAATCTCCTCAAGTTTCGTGCCTTTTTTCAACAGCAATGAAACGGGCTCAGGCGTGATTGCTTGTACATGCCTATCCTTACCTTTTATAACCGGGACTTCCCCAATAAGGTCTCCTCGCTCATGCAACCGCTTCGTTGAATATTGGCTATATGAATAGTCAAGCATGTTCGTTATTGCAGCATTGCGCTCTTTCGGCGTTTTCGCCCCCATAACGACGGCAATGACACGCATCCCGTTCTTCTCTGCTGTTGCTGTCAATCCATACTTTGCCTCTTGTGTAAACCCAGTTTTCAAGCCGTCGACGCCAGGGTAAAACTTGACGAGCTTATTCGTGTTTACGAGCCAAAACTCCTTATCGGTACCTTTGCGTAAATAATCTTCGTATATCCCTGTATAAGAAGTGATGTTTTCATATTTAAGCAGCTCTTTCGCCATAACGGCTAAATCATGAGCAGAAGAGTAATGATCCGCTTCAGGCAAGCCATTCGGATTTTTGAACTGTGTATTTTCCAAACCAAGCTCTGCCGCTTTCGCATTCATCATTTTTACAAACTCCTGCTCTGTGCCGCCAATATGTTCAGCCATCGCTACCGCTGCATCATTCCCAGAAGCAATGGCAATGGCTTTTAATAAGTCATCCACACTCATTTCTTCTCCAGGTTCTAAAAAGACTTGCGATCCGCCCATGGAAGCGGCATTCTCGCTAACGGTCACCATATCCTCGTACTTAATCGTGCCTTCTTCAATCGCTTCCATAATAAGCAGCATCGTCATGATTTTCGTCATGCTAGCCGGGGGAAGCATGTTGTCGCTATCTTTTTCAAACAATACTTCACCTGTATCCCGTTCAATTAATATTGCGGACGCGGCATTTTCAGCTAACTGAGGCATTTCCTTTTCTTTGGCAAACGCTGCTTCACCAGTGCATGCAAACAACATAACAAACAGGAGCATCCATACGTTCCATTTTCTTTTCATGTTTTTCCCTCCACTAGGCCGTCATCATAAAAAAACTATTTGCTAGTGTCTCCATTTACTGGAAAGGTTATACATTTGCCAAAACAAAAATTAAAACGCTCGCCTCCGTTGCCCTTTGCTGCACAACCTTCAAAAATAACAAATAGCAAGTCGAGCCAATGGCTTAACTTGCTTCGGGCAAATGCAACAGTTCAGGGACCGTTACAAATGTATAGCCTTTTTCTTTCAACCATTCAATTTCTGCAGGCAGATCATCAAACAGTTGGTAGCTTGTAGCAGTGCCGTCATGGTGGAGGATGATTCCACCAGAATGGGCACCGTCGACTACATTCATCGCAATCGAAAATGGCAGTTGGTATTGCCAATCTAACGAATCAATGCTCCAACCAATTAGGTGGTAACTTTTTCTTGTGAGTGTTTTGACAACCATGTCATTCACGCTCCCATAAGGGGCCCTCACTAAATTGGTAGTGACGCCAGTCGCTTCTTCAATGACCGCTTGTGTCTGTTGCACTTCGTCTAGCACCTCGCTTTGTTCAAGCTTGGTCAACTCTTGATGGGTAAAGCTGTGATTGCCGATGCTATGCCCTTCTGCCACCATTCGTTTTAAGAGAGATGGATGTTGTTTTGCTTTATAACCTAGTACAAAAAAAGTGGCTTTGATCTCCTCTTCCTTTAATAAATCAAGTAAACGTTCTGTGTAAACGGGATCAGGACCGTCGTCAAATGTTAACGCGAGCCTTTTTTCGTCATTCGGTCCTTGAAATTGAATTTTTTCACGTTGGATCTGTGTAAGGGCAGTCGTTTGCACAAGCACTGGGCCATCCCCTTCAATCGCTTGATAAGAAAGGGCATCGCTAAACCTTCCGCCAAAAAGAAGTGAACTAACGCCAATAAACACAACAACGGTTAGCCAATTCTTGTTCACGTGAAAAACTCCTCTCAACTAGTCGATCTTCCTAGTATGAGAGGAGAATACGTCATTTATGCACCGGCGATTAAACGGGCCCCCAGTAAAACCATCCCATTGCAATTGTTAAGGCAACAAGCACAACGGTCTCAAGCCAACTTCCAGTACGAATCCGAGCAATACGGACACGGATGTTGGCGGGGTAAAAAAACCGAATTCCCCGTACCGTTAAAGCATCGAGCAAATAATGAGAAGCAATCCCTATTAACACGCCTGTTTGCACAGCCTCGTTTTCCGGAAACAGCCAGCGCAAGACAATGCTTGCCAGCAGTAGGAACAGCAAACTATGAGTAAATGTGCGGTGGCCAAAAATAGTGGCAATCGTTTTCGACAATACCGGGAATCTTCTGCCGATTTTAGAATGGGTGTGGCATATATCAGGCAAGACGGCACCGACAAGCCCAGCCGCATAGTAGACCCATCCATGGGCTCCTGAAAAAACGATTGTGTCCATCGCTTGGCATGCTACTACGCCGCCAATCATATGGGTTTTTCCTGTCATCATTGACTCCTTTATGTATTTGTTGCATCAAGTGCTCCTCCATCATAACACACATACGTTCGCTTATCACGCTCATTTAAATAATTCGTGACGCAATCCGACGATTGTACTAAACTAATCGTAGGAAACTCTTCAGGAGGGATCATGTTGCCTTACATAATCAGTCTACTCACAGCCATTCTTCTTACTAGTTTTGCTTACTTTCTTGGCGATTTCTTCTTGGAGCAAGCTCTAGCAATCTGGCATCCCCTTTTGATTGGAGCTAGTGTTGTCGTGTTAGGAGCAGTGGTTGAAAAGCTCCGTTCGCCGATGTGGCTCATTATTGTCACTCCGTTTCCCGTCGGCATGACGCTGCTATTTTTGTTTTTAAAAAGCACATGGTCGGCGTGGTTGCTGACCTATGTGCTGACACTGGCTATTTATGTCACCATCCATATGATAGCAAGCTCCCTTTTCCGTTTCCATTCCCTTATTCCAGCTTGGAAACTCTCGAAAACCGCATAATAAAAAGAGAGGGCTTACCTCTTGTTACATAGCCCTCTCCCACTCCTTAGCAGTCCATTCGCGCCTAAGACTTGAACCTGTGGAACCGTATAATTCAAAATTCCATTTCTATCATGGGGGCCACACATCGATCTATTGCGTCCCTCCCCTCGCTATTTTGCCTCGACTGATACCCCTTCTTTCCATCAGTCTGAGTGCACACTAAAAAGTTTGAATTCCCTGTTGTTCATGGTTTTCATCAAAAATCATCAACTGGCTTGGCCGGTTGGCTTCAGCCAACTTCATGCCCGCTTCAATTGCTTTTGATTGCTTGTCAAACTCTTCATAAGGAGCGACGTCTTCTACTTTTAATAACCATGTAGTCGCGTCCTTATTTGGAACAACTGTATACTTTTTCACACTTACCGGCTCCTTTCTCCATTTCAACCATGACCAAATGGCTGTCGTGTATATTGAACCATACCCGGGAACCGACCACCATTAAACGTTAAACAGCCGAAGGCTTCTTAATGAAGAAAGATAGTAATAAGCTAATAAAACTTAACACTGTCGCTACGATGAAGGCATTGTTGACTCCTTGGATCATCGCTTCATTGGTGTGAAGCGATGCAGATGCCGTCATAATTGTTACGAGAATAGCTGTACCAATTGAGCCAGTTACTTGCCGCATCGTGTTATTCATCGCTGTTCCGTGCGGAATAAGCTCGCGCGGCAGCACGTTAAGCCCTGCCGTTGTTACCGGCATCATCACTAACGAAAGCCCGAGCATGCGAAATGCATAAACGACTGTTAAATAAACTAGGCTTGTCGACTCGCTTAAATTCGTATACAAAAGTGACGTGACAACAAGAAGGGCAATGCCTATGATAGACAAAGACCTTGCACCAATGCGATCAAAGATACGGCCAGTAATCGGCGACATTAACCCCATTAAAACAGCACCCGGGAGAATCGTCAGCCCTGTTTCCAGAGCGGAATGGCCTTGCATATTTTGAATAAAGAGTGGCAAAATCGTTGCCGGGCCTACAAGCGAGACGAAAACGAGCATGCCGATTCCAGTCGTCAATGTAAACAGCGGGTACTTAAAGACACGGAACTCTAGTATAGGATGTTCTAACGAAAGCTGCCTTTTGATAAACATCACAAGTGTACAAATGCCGATTGCAAGTGGAACAAACACAAGTGGGCTCGTCCAACTAGCTTGACCAGCATTTGAAAAACCGAATAACAAACCGCCAAATCCAAGCGTTGATAGGATAATTGATAAAAGATCAAGTTTTGGCGAACGCAATTCTGTCACATTGCGGATGACAAAAGCGGCGGCAATGATATCAACGACAACGACAGGAATCAAAATCCAGAATAAGATCGTCCATGGAAACATTTCGACTAGCCAGCCAGACAATGTTGGACCGATAGCTGGGGCGAATGAAATGACAAGTCCGACCATCCCCATTGCTGCTCCACGTCTTTCAACTGGGAAAATTAATAAAAAGACCGTTTGCATAAGCGGCATCATAATGCCTGCTCCTGCTGCTTGAATGACGCGGCCACCCATAAGAACAGCAAATGAAGGAGCAAGAGCGCAAATGAGCGTACCGATGCCGAAAAGCGACATCGCTGTTAAGAACAAGAAACGGGTTCGAAATTTCTCAATTAAAAAAGCGCTAATAGGAATCATAATGCCATTAACAAGCATGAAAATCGTCGTAACCCATTGAGCTTTATTTTCATTAATTTGCAAATCAACCATTAAGTGTGGCAATGCAGTGGTCAGCAATGTTTGGTTTAAAATGGCGATGAATGCGCCTACTAGCATAACGGCTACAAGCGGCTTTTTATTAAACGTTGACTCTTCTGTTTGTGTAGACTCCATTTTTTACCCTTCTTTATCATTCAATTTAAACAGTCGGTATTCTTTTTCTGCAAATGAACATCGTTTTACTGAGGACGAGCGAAATGAACGTGAGAGGGGAACTGCTTTTATGTATAATGGCATAATTGAACGGCGGACAGCTTTTTACCCATTGATTATAGCGACGATTTTCTTCGTTTGTCAAAACATTTGTTTCGCCTCACGAATTTTTACACATTAAAATCCCTGCTTCGTGAAGCAGGGATTTGTTTTTTTATACGGCAGATTCATTTACTTCTCTGACGATTTCGTGTGCTTTTAACTTAGCCAAATTCTTTTTTAAAACGGCAACATCAGCCGTCGAACATTGTTTGACAAACGCCGTCGTTTGGTCTGGTGAGCCAACGACATGAATCGTTTGCCAATTTCTCTTTCTTGCTTGTTTCTCGATTTTATTGGCAATTTTTTTAAACCAGCGTTGCTGGTTGGCATCAAACCGATTTGCGTACGACTCGCGATGAAGGGCAGCCCCTGTCTCGCCTTCAGGGCGTGCGCCAATGTATTCTTTCCAATCTTCTGCTTCTACATCCCAAGCATAATGCAATTCATCGTTTACTTCTCCTAAACTTGTCTCAACTGCTAATACATCTGTTTTCTGAATCATCACAATGCCAGAAAGAGGGTATTTCGCTTCTAAGTTCTCAAGTTGGTCGACTACAGGGTAATGCTCCCACCTAAAATCATTTTCTACCGGGACTTGTAGCTTCTTCACATACAGGTCGCCGCTTGCAGAACCGATAAAAACGATACTTTTCGGCAGGTTAGGCGACAATTCTTTAATGTGTTTTTCGGCAAGCTTTTTCAGTCTCTTAAAACTTTTGAGTTCCGCGTCATTCTCACTAGCTTCCAAGTATTCTTCCAGTTTTTTTAGCCCATTTTTTAAACGGATCTTCCACTCACCTTTTTGCTGATCCGTACTGGACAAAGACGTGCGCAAGTAAATTGAAAGACAGCCGTCATCGCAATGGATTTGTTTAAACCGCTCGATATCTTTTGCTAGTGACAATGGGTCACCCTCCTTTTATTCTGCTTTCGCAGTCAGCTTCACTTGGATGTTACCACGTGTTGCTTTTGAATAAGGGCAAAACTCATGTGCTTTTTCGACAAGTTCCTGTGCTTCTTCCTCAGATACGCCTTTGACTACTACTTCAAGTTCGGCGCCTATTTGAAACCCTCCGTCAGATGGGTCTTTAACGAGAGAGATATGGGCGGTTGTGGTCGAGTCAATTTCTTTTTTCGCTTTCTCTGCCATTAAGTTCAATGCGCCGTCAAAACAGGAAGCATACCCAGCTGCAAACAATTGCTCTGGATTTGAGCCTTCCTTTTTCGAACCTGGTTTGACAAGGTCTAAGTCAATCGTTGCATCATCTGATTTAACATGCCCTTCACGTCCGCCTTGTGCTGTTGCGGATGATGTGTAAACAATATCTGCCACCTATATGCACTCCTTTTCATCTGCTTTATGAATGGTATACACGTTTATGCTGTCATTTAAACATCGATTTTTGCTAAACCTCATTATTTTTAGCAGTGAAAGGCGCCTCTTTTAGGTGTTAGTTAATCTATTCGCCACGGTTATTCTTCATGACAAAATGAGGATCATTTTAGCAACTATTGGCCGTAGATTTCTTTATAAACGAGCGTTGGTCGTTCCACATTCTCATCGACAATCTGATAAGCATCTTCTACAAGCTTTCTTGCTTCCTCTATTCCTTGTTCGTTGGCATAAAGGGTTGCAAGTGTTTCTCCTGCCTCTACGTAATCGCCTGTCTTCTTTTCAAGCACAAGGCCGACAGCTAAATCAATCTCGTCCTCTTTTGTTGCCCTTCCAGCGCCAAGCTGCATGGCGGCTGTGCCAATTTTATCGGCTGCAATTTCTTTAATATAGCCTGATTTTTTAGCAGAGACAGCGATTTGCTCGGATGCTTGGGGCATTTGTGCTGGATTTTCGACGACCGATGGGTCACCGCCTTGTGAAGCGATAAATGCTTTCAGCGTCTCTAGCGCGTCACCGTTTTGAATCGCCTCTTCAAGAAGTTGCCGCGCCGCTTGAACAGACTCTGCTCGTTTAGCCAAATAAACCATATGGCTGCCTAATACAAGACAAAGCTCGCGGACATCAGCAGGACCTTCACCTTTCAAAACAGCAAAAGCTTCTTTCACTTCTAACGCATTGCCGACTGCCCTGCCTAAAGGTTGGCTCATGTCTGAAATGACAGCCATCGTCTCACGGCCAACGCTCGAACCAATTTCAACCATGGCTTCCGCAAGCTCAACGGCATGGTCCAACGTCTTCATAAAAGCGCCAGATCCGCATTTTACGTCGAGCACAATTGCATCAGCGCCTGAAGCAATTTTTTTACTCATAATCGAGCTAGCGATTAGCGGGGTTGAGTTGACTGTGCCAGTGACATCGCGCAAGCTATAAAGCTTTTTGTCGGCAGGCGTTAAGTTGCCCGTTTGGCCTGCGAGGGCAAGACGTTGTTCATTCACCCGTTTCAGAAACGTGTCTGTATCCATTTCGACAGAAAAACCAGGAATGGCTTCGAGCTTATCAATCGTACCGCCAGTATGGCCGAGCCCTCTTCCTGACATTTTCGCAACTGGAACGCCGACAGAAGCAACGAGTGGAGCAAGGGCGATCGTCGTTTTATCGCCTACGCCCCCTGTAGAGTGCTTATCGACTTTCACTCCTTCGATCGCGCTCAAATCAATCATATCCCCTGATTCCGCCATTGCCAGCGTCAGCTCTGCCCGTTCTTCTTTGTTCATGTCCTTAAAGTAAATCGCCATTGACAGCGCTGCCATTTGGTAATCAGGAATGGTGCCGTTTGTATACCCATCAATGACCCAGCGAATTTCTTCCTTTGCGAGAGCCCCGCCATCACGCTTTTTATCGATTAGACCGACCATTCTCATCGCTCATTCTCCCTCCATCGGCAACGAACAGCAGCTGCTGTTCGTTGCCGTGATTTTTGCTAGCCTGCTATGCTTAATATCCGACTTTTTTAACTGAATAACCTTTTACTCCGGCTTTAGTTCTGCTAAAAAGCTCGTTCCGTTGCTAGGCAATTCTACTTGAAAATTGTCGGCAACGGTTGCCCCTATGTCAGCAAATGTCCGGCGTTTCCCAAGATTGACTGGTTTTATCCCTTTATTGTACACGAGCAATGGCACATATTCCCTTGTATGGTCCGTACCTGTATGCGTAGGGTCATTGCCGTGATCGGCTGTAATGATCAGCAAGTCTTCGTCTCCTAATCGGGGCAAGATTTCCCCGAGTCGTTGATCAAATGCCATAATGGCCTCTCCATACCCGATCACATCGCGTCTATGGCCATAAAGTGCATCAAAATCGACTAAATTTAAAAAACAAAGCCCTTCGAAAGACGTATTTATTTGTTCTGCTAGCTTGTCCATGCCATCCTCATTCGAAGTAGTGCGGACTGCTTTTGTAACGCCTTCCCCATCATATATGTCGGAAATTTTTCCTAACGCGATGGAAGCAAGCCCTGCATCTTCAAGCGTATTCATCACTGTGCGCCCAAATGGCTTTAACGCATAATCATGGCGGTTTGCTGTCCGCTTCCACTTGCCTAGTTCGCCAACAAACGGCCTTGCAATCACACGACCGACCATGTACTCTGGAGCTAATGTCAACTTACGGGCCTTCTCGCAAATGTCATAGAGCTCTTCCAAAGGCACGACTTCTTCATGGGCGGCAATTTGCAAAACTGAATCAGCTGACGTATAGACAATTAAATCACCTGTTTTCACATGCTGTTCGCCTAACTCATCCAAAATCTCTGTACCTGATGCGACTTTATTGCCAATGATGCCCCGTCCTGTTTCGCTTTTAAGTTGCTCAAGGAGCTCCGACGGAAACCCATCTGGAAACACTTGGAATGGTTTAGTAATATGTAAGCCCATTATTTCCCAATGACCTGTCATTGTATCTTTACCTAAGGACGCTTCTTGCATGATTCCATAGCTTGCCAGTGGAGTTGGGACATTTTTTACCCCTTTCAAAGGAGCAATTTTTCCTAGACCAAGCTTTTCTAACTCAGGAACATGTAGGCCATTAAAAGCCTCTGCTATGGAACCAAGCGTGTTCGTCCCTTCATCACCAAACTCTTTAGCATCTGGCGCTTCGCCAATCCCGACTGAATCCATGACAATTAAAAAAATCCGTTCAAACCGTTTCTTCATAATTTCCCTTCTCTCGACTGTATTCGACCTTTAGCTTCCCACCTGCTCTTTGCCCGTTATTCCAGATTGTGCGATAATTTCCATTCAGGCTTAAGCGCGAGGATGGTAGCGAGAATAAACATCTTTCATGCGCGTTTTTGTTACATGTGTATATATTTGGGTTGTCGACAAATCGGCATGGCCGAGCATTTCTTGGACAGAACGCAAATCAGCCCCATTTTCAAGCAAATGCGTCGCAAAAGAATGGCGAAGCGTATGTGGGCTAAAGTCTTTTTTTATGTTCGCCGTTTTTGCTAGTTGCTTCATGATTTTCCAAAACCCTTGCCTGCTAATGGGGCGGCCATGGTGATTGACAAACAATTTATCATGCCGTTCATGCTTAAGCAACGCACGTCTGCCCCGCTCTAAATAGGTGTTTAACGCTTTGGTCGCTTCTTTGCCTAAAGGTACGATCCGCTCTTTATTCCCTTTGCCGACGACACGGACAAATCCCATAGACAAGTGGACGTCATCGAGCCCAAGAGAAATCAATTCTGTGACACGCATGCCAGATGCATAGAGAAGCTCTAGCATTGCTTTATTGCGCACACCAAACGGCGTAGATGAATCTGGTGCAGCTAGCAGTGCATCAACTTCCTCAATGGATAAAACACCTGGCAGTTTTTTATCAATGCGCGGCGTCTCGATCCATAATGTCGGGTCATGGTCTGTCCATTTTTCACGGTACAAAAACTGATGCAGCGCTCGAAGCGTTGTGACGTTCCTTGCAATCGTCGCTGAAGACTTGCCTATTTCCTTTAGCGTATATAAATAATGCTGCAACGTCGCCCTGTCCACATTGGCAAATTGTTCGATCCCTCGTTCCTTTAAATAGGCGCCATATTGCTTTAAGTCCCTAGCATACGACTCAATTGTATTTGGCGACAGCCCTTTTTCCACTTTAATAAAATGGATAAACTCTTGAATATCGTGTTCCATTGCCATGAGGAATTGCTCCTTTAACCGCTTATTCTCCCATCCATAAGAACCTTTTTATCCGCTCGTCGATTGATAAGTCTGATTCGCCAACATTCATGCTCATTACTTTTAACGCTTTTCCTTCAGGCTCATCATACTTATGGTACTCGCTAAATTCATGGCTCACCCATAGAATACCATAATAAAAGATGGTCGTGCACAACGTAAACAGGATCGCCGCCTTCGCCATCTGCAATAAGGACTTTGCCATCTCATCACTCCATTGTTCGATCGTTATACTATTAACCTATGCCGGTTTTGCCTCATTCTATACGTACAAACGTGATTTATCACACGTTCATAGACAAATAAAAGTGGTTCAGATGGCTACGTCCCCTTGAAAGCACGAAAAAGGCCAACCGACAGGGACGATACCCGTGCGCCGATTGACCGATTAAACGGAAGCCTCTGTATACTAGGCTCCATTACTAGAAAATCCATTTTACATTTGCTCATTTAATTGTTTGCTGCCCTGGCCATTCTGTTCTTTACTAGGCTGTTCTTGACAACGATAGCATATTCCGTGGAACGTTAACCGATGATCTTTGATTTTAAAGGAAAAATCCCGTTCTACCACCGCTTCGACATCACCAAGCAAATCCTCAGTAATTTCATCAACTGCGCCACACTCAATGCAGACAAGATGATGATGAAAATGATTCGCTCCCTCTTTGCGCAAGTCAAAACGGGAAACGCCATCACCGAAGTTGATTTTGTCAACTACATTGAGTTCTGTCAATAGTTCTAGTGTGCGGTAAACCGTCGCCAAACCAATCTCAGGCGCTTTTTCTTTAACAAGGAGGTAGACGTCCTCAGCACTTAAATGGTCTTCTTCATGTTCAAGTAAAACCATTACTGTCGCTTCGCGCTGAGGCGTTAATTTATAGCTCTGAGCATGCATTTGCTTTTTAATCCGCTCTAATCGATTTTCCATAACGGCCTCCTACTCAAAAGCGATCTAAATGTACACTCATTATAAATGAGAAGAGAACAGTTGTCAATTAATAATAATTCCAATCTGCAAATGAATATCATTTATCATGTTGGAATTATTCTAAAAAGAGGCCAAGACCCATTTCATTAATAGTGGCGATACGTACGCTTCAAACACAGAAGCGACTGTAACAAATGCGCCAACAATTAAAACGAGTGTCGTGTACCGGAAAAAAGGAGGAAAAATCGGCTCCTTTAGACCTTTGGCAAATGTTTGCTTGATTAAACGCAAGCAAAATGACACACTCGCTGTGCCAACGATTATAAAGGCAGGAACTAACACCACATTCTGTGGCAAGACGGACACAAACGCAAGCAGAAATCCTTGTGCGCCCATTTGATTCACCAAAAACCCGACCGTAAAGCCAATAACGAGGCCTTTGACAAAAATAAGCACAAAGATCGCCGGCAATCCAATTAATGAGATGCCAAGGATCCACATTAAACCGATATATTTGCCATAATGGGTAAAACTGTGGACAAACAGCTCGCTTGGCGATGTGACCACAGACCCATTTTTCATTTCATCAAAAAATTGACTTAAATATGTAAACAAGTCGTGCCGCTGCGACAAACTAAGGCTGTTGACGACAATTGCGCCGAAAACAACGCCAATTAAAAATAAAACAATTGTAAAAATATAAATCGACCGGTTGTTTTCTACATGTCTAGCAATCGCTTCATAGACACGGTTTGGATTGTTCATAGCCTGTCCCCTCCTGCTCTACTTTATGAGCAGCAAAAGCAGGCTATGACTGTTTAGCGGCGATTTTTTAATTTCCAGTATTGCAAAGCATAACTTGTTTTCGCATCATGAATCCGTTCTTCTTGCTCAAGCCGGTCACACTCCGTTTCGGTCAACTCGAGCACACGGACGAATTCCCCCTCATCAAGGTGTTGGTCGCCTTTTTTTAACCCTGTTGCTTCATATACGTATACAAGCTCGTCTGCAAAGCCTGGCGATGTATAAAATGACGTGATCAATGTGAGTGACTCGGCTTGGTAGCCTGTTTCCTCAACCAGTTCACGTCTAGCCGTTTTTTCAGGCGCTTCACCAGGTTCAATTTTTCCTGCTGGGATTTCAATAATCGCCTTTTCGAGTGCTTTACGGTATTGCTCTACTAGCACGATTTTGCCATCTTCGGTAATGGCGACTACAGCTACTGCGCCTGGATGGCGCACCAACTCCCGCTTTGCGACGGTACCGTCTGGAAGTTTGACGTCCTCTACATCAAGCTGAATCAATTTTCCTTTATGAATCGTTTGCTTAGCAATTGTTTGTTCAGTCAATTCTTTCATTTCGTACCCACCTTGTCATCTTTGATGTATGTAGCGCATAAAAGTGTACCATACTTGAACGGGAGGTGCTTTTATGAAACGATACCATCGCGAAAATAGCATCATACTCATTGGGCAAAAGTGGGAAGTGCTCACTGCTTTAAAACAGGCTGCTAAAACATTTGACACTGTCGCCGCATGGCATTCAGCGTGGAAGCCCGTAGAAAAAAACAGTCCTCCTTTAAAGCGAATCAAATAGTTCAAAGAAGTTCCTGCAGCTTGTTGGCGAGCATTTCTTTCGTTACTTCGCCGACGAGCACGTCTGTGACAACGTTGTTTTGATCAATGATGTAAGTCGTGGGCAATGATGAAGGCTTAAACGCTTGCATAAATACTCCTTCAGAATCAAAGAAAACCGGCAGCGTCAAGTCTTGCTCTTCGATAAACTCGATCGCATCTTCAGGGCGCAATTCTTTCGACTGGCTGTTGACAGTGATGACAGACACTCCTTTATTTCGGTAGTCTTCTTCCAATTCCATTAATGCTGGCATTTCCCGTATACACGGTTCGCACCATGATGCCCACACATTTAAGACGAGCACACCGTCTTGGTAATCGCTAAAAGAAGCGCTCGAGCCCTTATATACGTCAAGCTCTATGTCCAAAAATTGATCCCCAGCCTGTACCGGTTTTGATTCTCCATTAAATTGCCACACAAAAAACACAATCGCTATGCATGCTCCAGCAAGCACAACGAATGTCCATCTCCGTTTCTGCATTGGTGCGGTTGCCCCTTTCCGATTAGCCAAAAGTTTGCTAGAATAAAACAGTTCGATTTATATCAAACTAATAAGCAGAAGGGAATTCACTTATGAGTTTACTAGAAGCAGTTATCCTTGGACTTGTTCAAGGAATTACAGAGTTTTTGCCGATTTCCAGTTCCGCCCATTTGATTATTGTCCAATCCCTGTTCGGCATGACATTTGCCGGCTTTAGCTTTGAAATTCTTCTTCATCTTGCTTCAGTTCTTGCGGTTATTCTTTATTACCGCCATGATTTGATTGAGATTATTCGCGGTTTTTTTGCCTATTTCACAAAGCGAACACCGCAAAATAAAGCAATGTTTTGGTTTGCTATTTATTTAGTTATCGCCACAGGCATTACTGGTGTTGCTGGCATTTTGTTCGAAGATTACATAAGCGAAACGTTTAAAGCGCCTATCTTTATTGCCTTAGCACTTGCGGTCACCGGTCTATTCTTAATCATTATAGAACGTTTTGTCCGCCACGGAAACCGCACAGAAAAAGAAATGACGATTTGGGATTCAATTATCGTGGGGCTTGGCCAATGCCTGGCGCTCATTCCTGGGCTTTCACGCTCTGGAACGACGTTAATTGTCGGCATGTTTGCTGGTCTGACAAAGGAAACAGCTGTCCGCTTTTCCTTTTTACTATCCATCCCGGTTATTTTAGGGTCTTCCGTGTTGGCAATTGATGATTTGATTTCAGGGGAATTGCTCGCGAGCACAGGCTTATTTGAGCTTGTCGCTTCCTTTGTTGTCACGTTTATTGCCTCTTGGCTTGGGATTGTCTTTTTCTTGAACCTTGTCCGCAAAAGCAAACTTGTCTATTTTGCCGTCTATTGTTTTATCGTCGCCATTCTCGTCTTTATTTTCCAAGATACATTGGGACATGCAGACATTTAAATTTTGTAAGACACACCATAAAACGAGTTGGGCTTAGCTGAAATTAAAGTAAGTATCCGCCGGTAGAACCGGCGGTTTTAATTTCGCCCTATAAGGGCACTTTACCAACGAAGTCCCTAAAGGGACCTCTGAAGGGACCGCCAACCGTTTCCTACTTTACTTATCTTTAAATGGGTCGACGTACTCCCTCTTTGTCATTTGATCGCGCAATCGATCCTCCGCTTCTTGTTCGCGGATGTATTTTTCAATTGTTTTTTGATTTAGTCCTACTGTACTCACGTAATAGCCTTTTGCCCAAAACGTGCGATTTCCATGGTTGTATTTTAAGTTTGCGTGACGATCATGGATCATCAACGAACTTTTCCCTTTCAAATACCCCATGAAATACGATACCGACATTTTTGGCGGAATTTTCACCAGCATGTGTATGTGATCAATCATCGCATGGGCTTCGATAATTTCTACATCTTTCATTTCACATAACCTTCTCAAAATAGCTCCAATATCTTTTCGCAACTTCCCATAGACAATCTTTCGTCTATACTTAGGGATAAACACGATATGATACTTACAATTCCATCTTGTGTGTGATAAACTGTTGTCACTCATGGGTGAGATCTCCTTTCGTTGATAGAAGTTGGTTTGGCGGCCAAGTTCTATTATAACGATTGGAGATTTTTTCATCACTAGACCTCTCTAGAAGTTTCGTTTTCACACGTGCAGAGCACGTGGTTTCAAACCCATATTAATGAAAAGGAGTACGCTTATCGATGAGCGTACTCCTTTTTGTCTAGACTTTTGGTTTTCCTGTGTTTGGCTATTGTTCCTGGCGGTGTACTTTCGCAGATTGACCGCCAGGAGTGCGAACCCCATTTCCTTTTTCACCTTTTCGTTTCCTCTTACGGAGAAACAAGTGAAACGCAAATGAGTCGCTCTACATCGATTTTCCGTGTCTCTCCCGTCTGTATGTGTGTCTGTTTTTGGTGGTCCCACTATCCTTTAACTGCTCCTTGAGTCATCCCTTCCACAATTTGTTTTTCCATAAATAAATAGAAGAGAATTGTTGGGACGAGCACAATCGTCAAAGCAGCCATTTGTGCTGTATAGTTTGTCGAATGCTGTCCTGCAAAATTCGCAAGACCGAGTGGCAATGTACTTAATAGATCATCATTAATGAGGACGAGTGCAAAACTAAACTCATTCCAATTGTTAATGAAATTAATAATAATAACGGTAGCTAGAACAGGGCGTGTCATTGGCAAAATAATCGACCAAAAGATCTTAAACACGCCGGCTCCGTCCATAATCGCAGACTCTTCAATCTCTTTTGAGAACGACTTCATAAAGCTCGTTAATAAGAAGATCGTAATAGACAAGTTAAAGGCAATATACGGGAAGATAAGCGCTAATCTCGTATCAAGCAAGCCAATGGTTTGCATTAAGATAAACATGGGTACAAGCGTGGCGTGAATGGGCACTAGTAAGCCTAGAATGAAAAAAGAGTAAAGTAATTTCTGGCCTTTAAATTGAAATCTTGCTAGGAAATAAGAGGCTAGTGCACCGAACAGTACCGTTAGGATAACGGCCACCCCGCCAACGAATACGCTATTAAAAAAGTACGTATTAATATTGGCTGTAAACCAAGCCTCCACATAATTCGCCCACACCCATTCTGTCGGTAAACCAAATGGGTTTAACGCAAATTCCTGACCTGATTTAAATGAATTAAGGATCATCCAAATAATCGGATAGGCATTGACAATCGCAAACACCATTAAGATTAGATAGATCAGCACTCGTGTTGCTCGTTTTTTGAACCGTGCTGTGCTTTCATTTATTTCTTTTCTAGGAACTGGTTGATGATCTACTTGCATAATGCTAACCTCCTTTATGCTCGTCTCGCTCCGCTACGTTTTGTTAGAAGCACGTTGGCAAATACAATAATTGTGATACTAAAGACAAAGATTAACACTGAAATAGCACTTCCATACCCGTAGCGTAGCCCTTGAAATGTTTCTGTGTACATATAGGTAGCCATAACCTCTGTAGCATTCGCTGGCCCGCCGCCAGTCATTACATAGATCAAGTCAAAGGTCTTTAAGCTGCCGCTAATACAGAGAACGACTGCGATGATAATGACACCCCAGATCGATGGTAGTGTAACATAGCGGGTTTTCTGCCATTCTGTTGCTCCATCTAGCTCTGCAGCTTCCAAAATGTCTTTCGGTACCGTTTGCAAAGCAGATAAAAAGATGATGAAGTAAAGACCGACAAATTGCCAAATAATAACGGCGGCAATCGCGTACATCGCATAATCAGGATTGCCGAGCCAATTTTGCGCAAGCGCGCTTAGACCAAGGTTATTTAGTAGATGATTTAATAGTCCTTGCTCCACGTTGTAAATCATTCGCCACGTCAGCGAAATAACAACAGTTGATATCACGACAGGGAGAAAGGCAATCGTCCGAAAAAACTTCGCTCCTTTTATTTTGCGGTTTAACAACAAAGCAAGCACAAGCGCTATCGGGATTTGCCCAAATATAGAAGCGGCAACAACAATTAAATTGTTTCGAACAGACAGCCAAAACACTGAATCACTAAGAATGGCCCTAAAATTCGCTAGACCTACATAGTCCATCGGTGAAAATCCGTTCCACGACATGAAAGAGTAATAGAACGAGATAAAAATCGGAATGATGCTAAAGATACAATAAACAAGCAAGGCTGGTATTACGCCAAGTGCAATTTTCCACCGGCTTTTTAATAAATGCACCTGGATCACGTCCTTTCAGCACTCCTATATTGGAAGCGTTTTCTAAATCCATTGTAATGCGACTCTTTTCGGTTAAAAATCCTAAAAGTTACGATTCTATCTGTTTTTCTCTTCTATCTCGGGTTACATTCAGTCGTCGGTACTGAGTTGGCGTCAATCCGACTTGCTTCTTAAACACTTGCACAAAATATTTGTATTCTTTGTAGCCCACATACTCGGCAATTTCAAAGACTTTATTCGATGTGGTTAGCAATAGCTCTGCCGATTTTTCGATACGGAGGCGATTTACATACTCTGAGAAACTCTGACCTGTTTCTTTTTTGAAAAGCATGCTGAAATAATTTGGCGTAATAAAATGACGCTCAGCCACTTCTGCCGCCCGCAAATCTTGCTGATAATGCTTGTGAATGTAATGTTTAATCTTCTCAATCATCCAGTTATTCTGTTCGTCTTCTTTTAATTCTCCAAGAAAATCGACGAGATCACGAAGAAATAGTTCTTCAATTGCGCTTGATGTGTTGTAATAACGGAGATCAAGTTTTCCGTGTAACCGTAGTTCAATGGAATCAAACGATCTATTCGGCAACCGCTTTTGGAGCGCTTGTTTTATTCTTATTTCCAGCCCTTGGCAAACCTCCACGATGTAGCGAAGGGAATATCCTTTTGCCATTAGCTCCGAGACGACATGGCGAATACATTCTGCTAGTTTACTTTCATCATGTTGTAGCACGGTTTCCAATAAACGATGTTCCGTTTTGTCAAGATCAAACGCTTCTTGATCACATTCAATGCCTTTCGTATAGAGGCCAATCCCATGACCGCGCAGATCGTCAAGAAGACGAAGCGCTTGCTGGTAACTGGTGGAAAGAGACTCGCCAATCGACGAAGCCACGGTTTGAATGGGATACGGGCTCTGTTTGAGGACCTCTTCCCACACTTCATGAAGCCAGAAATCTGAAAGCATGTCTGAGTGGTCGCTAAACACTACTGTCAATAACTCATTTTCATAACCAATAAGGGAAATTTGCTTCACACCATAAGCTTCACATGTCTTTTCTACGACGTGCCTTACTTTATCTTGTATTTGTTTACTTTCTTCTGTAGGAACCGCCTTAAAGAGGTGAGCATATCCCGACACTTCGCTAATCAAAAGCCGAAACATGCCACACGATTGCGTTTGCTTGACGTCAATTTGTTCTGATAGAGGGATGTGAAACAACACATGCCGAATCCAATCGTGAGCTTGGCTGCTTTTCAGCTTTTTGTCATCGACGATTTTTTGTGTCACTTGTTTCACAAGCTCCATTAATTCATCCACATCCACCGGTTTCAGTAAATAGTCTTCTATTCCTAAACGAAGCGCTTGGCGTGCATAGTCGAATTTATCGTAGCCACTAATAATGATCATCTTCGTTTCCGGCTTTTCATGAACGATATACTCCGCAAGTGCAAGTCCATCCATTTCAGGCATCGAGATATCCGTTAAGATTAAATCAACTGGCTGTTGTTCTAGTTTTTGTAAAGCTTGCTTCCCATTAAAAGCAGTGTCAACCACTTCTACACCAAGACTTTCCCAAGGAATCGTTTGTACAAGCCCTTGACAAATGACTGGTTCATCATCCACGATTAGCATCCGTATGCTCATGAGCCACTCCCTCCTTGTCAATTAGCTTCCGGTGCTCCCTTTCACTTTCTACGTATGGAATGCATACACGAATGTGAGCACCTTCTTTAGTAGCCACCGCTAATAGTCCACAGGTTCCACCAAACGTCTTCTTTAAGCGTTCGTGCGTGTTGCGTAAAGCAAAACCATGGCCATTTTTATCTTTGGTATTCAAAAAGTAATTAAATTCGTCTACATCTACCTGAAGCCCGATGCCGTTGTCAAGTACATCAATCACAACAAAGTCGCCATTCCGATAGGCTCGGATCCGAATCGTATTCGTTTGCTTAATTTCAACAAATCCATGACGGAGACAATTTTCCACTAACGGTTGCAAAATTAGCTTCAAGATAAGACTTCGTTCAATGCCTGCCTCCATCCGCACTGAAAATGTGAGCTGGCCGCCAAGCCTCCGTTTTTGCAACTCCAAATAGCTTTGGACGTAATTCATTTCATCATGAAGCGTAATGTAAAGCTTTCCCTGACTAAGACTAATGCGAAATAGTCTTGATAAATGTTCAATACTTTTGCCAGTCTCAAATGCTTTCTCAAGCCTAGCTGTCCACCGAATCATATCTAATGTGTTGTACAAAAAATGAGGGTTGATGTGACTTTGCAGCGCTTTCAATTCTGATTCTTTATTCTGAATTTCCAGCGTATATTTTGTGTCAATCAACCGCTGAATTTGACTAACTGCTTTATTAAAGCGTGAGCCCAACTGGCCGATTTCGTCTTGTGAACGGACTTTCACTTGTGCAGCAAAATCACCTTCTTCAAGCCGCTTTGTCTCTTTCGTTAATTCAGTAATTGGCTTAATAATCGTTAGCATAAATCCGGCAATCGCTATAAGACCTATTCCACCTGCAACGGCCATAATAATTTGCATCGTTTGTCGAATTCCTTTAAATTCATCAAGGATATACTCTTCTCGCACCGTTGAAATCAGCGACATATCCGTCCCTTCAACGTTCCGAGTAATTGCGTAGTACACTTCCCCGTTTGTCTCATACTGAAAAAAAGCATCGCCTTCATGTACTTGCTGGACAACTTCTTGATTTGGATACATTTCGCCAACAAGATGAGGATCACGATGGGAGAGAACGAGCCCATTCTCTTGCATTAAGATCATTTCATCATTCGGATGCAAATACCGACTCGTCATATGATGAAATAACTCGCGTTCATCAAGGCGAATTCGTACATTTCCTATTGGTTCGGTAATATCGTAAAGATTGTTGATTACACGAAAAAGCGAAAGAATGGTATAATCTTCTGTTTCCCATCCTGTCCGTGTTAACACATAAGGATTGGTCCACACGACTCTACCCAATTCAGCTTGAGCCGCTTCCTCCCACATCGATTCATTCCCACTTATCCTTTCACCAAGATGAAGTTGGACACCATTGACTCCTTCAATCTGAGCAGAATGAAAATAAGGTTTGTTGTTTAAATGAAACGTAAAGAAGCCACGAATATGATCTCTAAGTCGTTGCATCTCTTCTGGATCACTGCCAGCCCCCTCAACCGGAAGGGTAAAGTATTGACGGAACTCCTGGCTATAAATCATGTAACTCGATAGCTCTTCTACCTCTTCCATCACACCGAGCAAATTCGATTCAATATGGCGTAAATTCTGTTCATTTCGTTCAATGACTTGTTTTTCTAGAATGGTATTGGATTGATAGTAAACCAATAGACTAATCGTTAAGGCCGGAATTAAAATAAGCGATAATAAAATTAAGACCGATTTCCAGCGTAAGCTCCAATGACGAAACACCCATTTGCTCATCGTAAGTGACAGTCCCTTTTTAGTGAGTAGTTGGAAAAGAGCAGCCCCATCCTATTCAAGAATGTTCTGCTCTTTGTTATTTACTATAGCATTATTGGGCATCTACTGTGTTTTGAATGTTTTGTGCAGCCTCCTCTGGTGTCGAGCGTCCAATGGTAATGGCTTGTAGCTCATTTTGCAGCACGTTGTTTACTGCCTGTGGAAGAACCGCATCATAGACAGGGGCTGGTGGAGCATCTTGCGATAATTCAAGCATGTCTAAAAAGAGTGGATCAAGATCAGCATTTTCAGGCATCTCCACTTCAGCAGCCACGACACGCCCTACACCAATTAGATCTTTATAAAAATCTTCATTAAACATCCACTTTAAGAACGTTTCAGCTGCTTCTCGTTTTTCGTCCGATAAGTCCGCATTCAACGACCATGAATTACCGTACACAGTCGAAATTGTTCCTGAATCACCTAGAGGAAACGGGGCAATGCCGACGTTCATCTCATCGGGCTTGTTTGTCAAAATGCTAATAGCTCCCCAGTTTCCATCAATGACCATGGCTGAGCGCTCTTGCAAAAAGTATTCAATCATTTGGTTATCATCAATGGTATTCAGGTCTTCATTAAACGCTTCAATTTCAACAAGCTCTTCAATAACTTCTAATGCCTCTACAAATTCCGGGTCTGTGAATGAACGCTCTCCGTCAAGTACTTGCGGAATAAAATCATTGCCAGTGAAACGATCGGCTATTGTTGAAATATAAACGGATTGCAGAACCCAAGAGGCAGAATTCCCCAAAGCAATTGGGGTGGTGTCCTCTTCACGTAAATCAGCAATCAATTCTTTAAATTCGTCATACGTTTGTGGAAATTCATCGTAGCCTAATTCCTCAAGCATATCGACATTATAAAACACAAAGCTTGTTGGATTTTGAACAGAAGGAATCGCATAGACCTCCCCGTTAAAGGTAAAATCGGCAAGCGCGTCTTCATTTAACAAACCATTACCGGTCCAATTATCAACAATATTGTTAAGCGATCCTACTGCATTGCCATCGACAAGAGGCTGAAGTTCTGCTCCTGGCCACACTTGAAAAATATCTGGCAGCTGTCCGCCCGCTGCTTGTGTATTTAACCGCGTTCTGTAATCGGCATGCGGGGTTGTTTCAACATTTAGTTGAATATCATCATGTTCTGCATTAAATTGTTCAACCCGATCCATCGTTAGTTTGAAATCATCTCGATCAGGGTTCGCCGAAGCCCAGAAACTTAGCTCTACCACATCACCGTCACCCGACCCACTCGTATCTTCCGTAGAACCACCGCAAGCAGCGAGCAGCGTCACCATACACATCGCTGCACCTGTATAAAACAGTTTCCCGCCTTTTAATCCGTTCAACAAGCCCATTCCCCCTTAATATGAAATCGCTTTCAATATTGATTATGACAGAATCATTTCGTTAAAAAAGTCCAAAATATTAATATAACATCTACTAATTTATTCACTTTACACTAAGCCAAAAACCCTCTGTGTTTTGCCACTGATTTCTTTTGACAGTACCTTATATGACTGGAGTGGTAAGGTGGGAAAGCTGCATATGGAACTATTGTGCACATAAAAAAAGGGCTTGTACCACAGTAGTGATACAAGCCCGAGTTGGGCATAGCCCAACTCGTTTCTTTTTTTAGTTCGCGTTGTTAAGTGCCTCGATAAACGCTTTGCCTCCTGCTTCTACGCCGCCTTTATAGCGGTGGACGCTACCGCCGAGGTTAATAATGACATCTTCGCCAAAATCTTGGCGGACAGTGGCAATCGTTTGAAAATCAATGCCAGCAGAAGGAATTGGAAAGGCACGCTTCATTTGAGTCGTCATTGTCAGCTGGTCTTTTACCCGTTGCGCTTCATCTGCATTTATACCGATCCTGCCATAAGGCGAAGGAAATAGAACAGCGTCTGCCCCTGCCATGCGCAGCAGCTTTCCTAACAAAAGACGAGAGGCAATGCCGTGCTGTTTGGAGCGTGTCATCATTCCCGTCAGTGAGGAATGGGCAAAAATCGGTACGTCAATTTCTGGATCTTCACGAAGGCCTTGGAGCACATCAATCCCATACGCATACACATTTAGCATCAGTGCCGGCGCTCCTAAGCCAATTGCCTCTCTTGCCCGCTCTTTTAACTCAAATGTTTTGCCAGTAAGATTGACGACATACAACGGCGTTCGCCCGGTCCGTTCTGCTGCTTCAGCGATTGCGGCTAACCCAGCGGGCACCCGTTGTTCATAAGGCGTCCAATTGTGTTCGAATAGCCGCTCATCATCTTGAATAATGTCAATGCCGCCATAGCTATGGGCGAGCATTTGTTCATGAAAGGAATCAATTGAACGGCCAATCGCCCCTTTTGCAACGCTCATCGCAAGCGGGCGCCCTTCTACTTCTACGAGATCACGGATTCCCTCAATGCCATAGAGCGGTCCTGGAAATCTCTCCACTAAGTCGTTTGAAAACTGCAAATCAAGCAGTTTTACATTCGGTTCGTAAGACAACCGGCCATATGTCGTTGTTAAAATGGAGGGAAAGTCTGGAACTTCATAGGCAACGGGGAATGAAATCGTCACAATGCTGCCTTCTCCGTAAGAGGGGTCCGCGTTAATGGAAACGACTTTTCCTTTATAGGCAAAGCTTTCTTGTTTCTCAGCTTCAGGCATTTCTTGCCAAGGCTTAGCCGTGAGCCCAGTGGCCATTTTCTCTGCTTTTTCCTCAATAAATTCATTTGAATCACTTACATAGTACACCGCATTTATTTGTGCCACAGCCAAACCTCCTCATCGACAAGATGATTTTTATATCAACATTACAAATAAAGCGCTACCATGTCAAGAACGCTGCTCAGGCCAAGCAGCGTCCAGACTGAAACAAGCGCACCCTTCGTTGCTCATTACACCTGTTTTGGTCAACTTTCAATCGGTTAACAAGCGTTTCCTATCAGCCTGGATGATTTTTTAATGTGCGTCTTCCTTTGCTTTTCGTTTTAAATATTTCTCTCGCCTCTTCTTCATCGCTTTTGTAATGTAGCCGCCTTTGAAATTGCGTGGTTCAAACGAGACGATAAACGCTTGCGGCTCATATTCAGACACAATTTTAATAAACTCCTTCTCCCTATCCCTACGCGCCGTGCAGTCAAGGCGGCATCGCGTTGACGCCATTCCTTCGACGGAAGAACTGGAAACACTAAAGCCCGTTTCCCTAAGGCGGTCAATCAATTGTTGGTTTTTTTGCGGGATATTTACTTCAATGCTAACATAGCCAATTGCCAGCTTTTCTTCGATTACTGCGCCAATATACAACCCTATGCCAAAGCCAAGCGCATACGCAGCCATATTGTAATAATTCGATAAGTCGCTAAATACGATGCCAAGGGCAACTACATATATAACGCCTTCGAGCATGCCCATTGCCGCAGCCTTTTGCTTTAGCCCTTTAACCATCATGATCGTCCGCAATGTTAAAATCGGTACATAAATCAACTGGGCAAAAAAGATAATAAGCGCTTGTAAAACCAACTCCTTCACCTCGCCTCTGTTCCAGATCAATCAAAGGGTAGTTTACCAGGTTCCTTTGTCGAACGCTAGCTAAAATATGCCTAAAACAGTTGGAAAGTCTAGTATAAAAGAAACGCGCAAAGCTCTAAGCGCCCGCGCGTTTCTTTCCTATTATGTGGCTTTTATCGTAAAAAGCGCTGTTTTTCCAGCGATCGCTTCGCTGTTTTGTTGTTTTTCAAGCGAATAACGATCTGGGTTGGTTAGCACAACTGGCGTAATCGTATGTGCAGCTTTTTCTTTGACAAGCTCTAAGTCAAAGTCAATGATCGGGTCGCCGACGGAAATGGTATCGCCTTCTTTTACATGGGAAGTAAATCCTTCTCCATTCATCGCCACTGTTTCAAGGCCAATATGGATTAGCAATTCTGCCCCAGACGCCGTTTTAATTCCAAAAGCATGCTTTGTCGGAAACACTTGGACAATCTTTCCACTAACAGGCGCGACAATATGCCCATCCGTTGGCTCAACAGCCAACCCATCGCCAATCATTTTTTGCCCGAATGTTGGATCAGGCACTTCTTCTATTGGGACAATGTTTCCATTCACCGGCGCGGTAATCGTTTCCTCCGCTGGCGCTGTCTCTTTCTTTCCAAATAGTTTTTTAAACATATGACCACTCCTTACTGTCGATAAGCGTCACACTCATCTCATTTATCATTGTAATAATCCTGTTTGCACCCTGTCAAATTTTGACTCACTCTTCCTTTCCCTTGCAACAGCTAAGAACAGCAGCCGCTAGGTGTTAATAACGAGTTAGTTTTTAAAAATAGGGAGCCGCCCACGCACTTTTCCGCTTATTTGCATAAGCTGTCGTGAACAAATAACAGGAGGGGTGATTCGATTGGGTTTTAAGTATGATGGCGGTTTCGCTTTTATTGTGGTGTTATTCATCCTTCTAGTAATTGTAGGCTCTGCTTACGTCTATTAAAAAAAACAAAAAACAGGCGAATTTATGCCTGTTTTTTGTTTGCCCGCAAGCTTTATTGGCAACAACAAAATAGAGCGCTTAACAATGCAAAAACAAGCAGTTTTCTTTTGCGCGTAGATATGGTAAAGTATGTTTGTTTTTAAGACGATACGTGTATATAGTACATAAATATATTGAGCAGGCGGGATGAAGAATTGGCACAACATACACTTGATACAATTAAAAAATTGGAAGAACAGTTTGTCGACCGCATTGCCGAAAACATGCGGACGTATGGCGTTTCTACTACGGTAGGGCGTGTGCTTGGCATCATTTACATGAACCGGAAGCCAATGACGCTTGAAGCTCTTTCCGATGAAACAGGTATGAGTAAAACGCGGATGAGCCAAGTTGTACGGGAAATGTTGTCTTTAAATGTTGCCCACAAAGTGTTTGAAAAAGGTGTCCGCAAAGATTTATATGATGTCGAAAAAGATTACTACCAAACGTTCATTTCCATTTTCGTCGCAAATTGGCAAGCTGTGATTGCTAAAAACCGAGCAGTTGGAAAAAGAATTCAAAATGAGGTTAAACGGTTTATGGAGGCAGAAGCAGACAACTTGTCCGCTGACGAAATGGAGCAATTGAACCATTTGTTAAAAGAAACGGAGCAGTGGCTCCATTATTACAAATGGTTAGATGATCTTGTTGATTTTTTTGAGAGCGGCGATGTATTTCACCATGTGCCCAAGCCAGACTAAGTACTCCGTGCGTTAGGCCTGCATCCTATCATCAGAATGAACCTTCAGTAAACGTTTTTTCCTTGCGTGCCTTTGCTTATAGCGGGCACGCCGTCCAACTATGCAATTCCATTTTGACGCGGCCAGCTTGTGAAAACGTAACCCCTTCTTCCAGTAGCCGTTCCTTTTGTGTTTTCCCATTAAACAAAAGACCTGAGGCCAACTCGCCGTTTTGCTTTACGACACGGTGCGCCGGGACATCAGGCGGCGATTGCCGCATCGCCCAGCCAACAACTCGTGCATGCCGTGGCGCGTGCAAATAGCGAGCAATTTGCCCATAAGAAGCGACTTCCCCACGGGGAATACGGCGAACAGCCGTATAGACATGTTCAAAAAAGGCATCCATCATTTTCCCCTCCTCTCGCTTTTTATTACCGGCAAAAATACGACCCGTTTTTTTATAAAAAAGGCCAGTCGGAATAAACAATAGCCTACAGCTCCGCCTGCAGTATTTAAGAGGATGTCATCAATGTCGGCTACACGGTGGGTGAAGGCTAACTGGCATAGCTCAATCGAACTGGAGACTAAAAAACTGGCAATCACTGTCTTTCCTATTTGTCGGCAGCACCGAATTGACAAAGGCAACAAACACCCAAATGGGACAAACAGCAAAACGTTCCCGCCAAGTATAAAAAGCGGATCACGAATTGTAGAGCTAAAGAAGCTAATTCGATATATGCTGCGGAATGGGATGTAGTTATAATTCCGCCCGGCCAACTCACTGGGCTCAAACGAAGATCCATAATTCCATGCAACCAATGTGATGTAAAACAGTACTGCCATATAAGCAGCGAACAGCAACCTCCCTAACATTCGGACATTCACGATCACGATCAAAGCCTCCCCTCCATCCACTTATATGCAAAGCTTGGACAGCCAATGAATGGAGTGGAAAAAACGACTTCGCTCAACTAGTGAAAAAACGAAAAATGTGGTCGTTCATTCCTGGAAGGTGCTCATGGCCAAAGTCAGGGTAGAGCTCATACGATTTTTTAGCCTTTATTTTATTATAAGCAGCAAATTGGGTAGACGGCGGGCATTCTGTATCCATTAGGCCAACTCCCATTAGGACGTCTCCTTGAATCCGGTCAGCAAGATGCTGGACATCGATGTAGCCAAGGCGTTCAAAAATTTCCCCATGGCGCTTATGTTGCGGATCGTATGAACGGAAATAATCAGCCAATTCTTTATACGACCGAACCGCTAAATCCATTTGCCACACTCGCTTGTAATCGCTTAAAAACGGGTATACTGGTGCGAGGCGCTTTATTTCAGGGACAAGGGCAGCACAGGCAAGCGTTAAGGCGCCGCCTTGCGACCACCCTGTTGCCATAAGCTGTGTTTTATCGATGTGAGGCAATGTTTTAGCAGCACGAACCAATTGGACTGTGTCCAAAAAAACGCTGCGGTAAAAAAACGCGTCTGGCCCGGCATCAAGTCCGCGAATAATGTGGCCCCTATATGTATTCCCCCTTACGCCTCCAGGATCCTCTGAAGCGCCTCCTTGTCCACGGACATCCATATAGAAAACAGAAAAGCCCGCCGCTACATAATTTAACAAGCTGCTCCATTCAGCTGAACGCCCCCCATACCCATGGAACATAAATACTGCTGGCGTTTTCTCCGCTGTTTTTGGCTGTACGTATTTCGCATGGATTTTCGCATTTCCAGCGCTTCGATAATAGAAATGGTAACAGTTTGCAAACGAACACTGGAAAGGAGCTTCGGCAAGAGTGACTTCGGGGTCAATCGCTTCAATTTCCGTTTTGGCCCGGTTCCAGTATTGGTCAATGTCTGCTGGTTTAGGGTTTACTCCTTCATAAGCTAACAACTCGCGCAACGGCATATCGACTAATGGCATAAGCGTCCCTTCCCTTTTTTGTTTTATGTATAGTATACCAATTTCCAAAGGGATCAAAAAGCGCTCTTTTTCTAAGGACCGCACTCGTATGCTTACACAAAAAGCAAACCAAGGGCAGGAGGCCAGACTGTAACTTAACCTGCATGCACTTGCTTTGCTTCCATTTCGCTGACACAAGCCCTCCCAATGAGCGCTTTACAGAGCGAAGTATTCACGATTCGTCAATTTGAATGTTATATGCCTTCATCCAGTAATCGATTTGGACAAAATGGGCAAGGAGTTGTGGTCCTGCCATTAATTGCCCGAAATAAGGTTTCCCTGTGTCGAAACCGCCTCTATCAGCAATTTCTTTAAGGCGATCACGGTTAATAAAGGTGAACAATGGTGCGTCCTTTTGGCGAACGACTTCCTGGATCGCCTTTGTTACGGCCGCCGTATATAAAGGATGATGGGTTTTCGGGTAAGGGCTTTTTTTCCGGAAGAGTACATCATCTGGGAGCAATCCTTGCAATGCTTTGCGCAGTATCCCTTTTTCTCTGCCTCCATACGTTTTCATCTCCCAAGGAATGTTCCACACATACTCCACTAAGCGGTGGTCTGAAAAAGGAACCCTAACTTCAAGGGAAGCGCCCATACTCATCCGGTCTTTGCGGTCTAGCAAGTTTGTCATAAACCAAATCATATTTAAGTAAGAAATTTCCCTCCGCCTAGCTTCCTCTGAAGAATCTCCGTCAAACCGCGGTGTTTCTTGAATCGTTTCTTTATAACGATCATACACGTACTCCTTGAGATTAAGGCGTTTCTGCCAATCAGGCTGCAACAATTGAATTCGTTCATCAAGCGAGCGCATCCATGGAAAACCGTCAATTGCCATCACTTCTGCTTTATGGAACCATGGATAGCCACCGAATATTTCATCAGCGCATTCCCCGGACAAGCCAACAGTGACATCGTTTTTAATTTGCTTACAAAACCACAGCAAGGATGAATCGACGTCCGCCATTCCTGGTGTATCCCTTACTAGGACAGATTCTTTTAGCAAGTTGGCAAGAACATCGTTGCCAATGATGCAATTTTTATGGTTGGTGCCACAATGAGCTGCCACTTTCTTTACCCAATCGGCATCGGCATTTGGCTGAAAGGTGCTTGCCTTAAAATATTTCTCGTTTTCTTCATAGTCGATGGAATAACTAAAAATCGGAGCGTTTCCTTGCTTTTCATAGATGCGTGCAGCGATTGCCGTTAATGCGCTTGAATCGACACCCCCTGACAAAAACATGCCAACGGGAACGTCAGCAAAAAGCTGGCGTTCAACAATGTCTTCCAAAAGTTCACGAATGTGCGCAGCGGTTTCATGTGCCGTTTCTGTATGGACATTGCTCTGTAATTGCCAATAACGCTTGACTACGGAACCATTTTTACTAAATTGCAAGTAATGGGCCGGACGCAACTCGACAATTCCTTTAAAAATACCGTGGCCTGGTGTCCGCGAAGGTGAAAGCCCCATCACGTCAGCTAACCCGCTACGGTCAACAACCGCTTTGATTTGCGAGTGGGCCAGTAGCGCTTTAAGTTCTGATCCAAAGAGAAGCATGCCGTTCTTTTCCGTATAAAATAGCGGCTTAACGCCAAGGCGATCCCTTGCCATAAATAATGTTTGTTCTTGTTCATCCCAAACAGCAAACGCAAAAATGCCATTCAATTTTTCAAGGCATGCGGCTCCCCACTCCATATACGCTTTAAGTAACACTTCCGTATCTGAATGGCCAGCAAATGTGTGCCCACGGGCAAGGAGTTCTTTGCGTAGCTCTTCTGTGTTATATAGTTCGCCATTGTACACGATTGTACATGTATTGCCTTTGGCAGTGCGGGTCATCGGCTGTTTGCCGCCCTCTGGATCAACAACGACAAGCCGCGCATGCCCGAATGCAGCGTGGTCAGACGTCCATGTTTCAAGCGCATCAGGGCCGCGCCGATTCAGCGTGTTTGCCATGTTTTTCATCTGTTTCGTTTCCGTGCGTAGGTTTCTTTGCCAGTCAACCCACCCAGTAATGCCACACATCGATTCCATCAGCCCTTTCTAGGAAGTAAGTAAAACCTCATGCCTTACCTATTCCTTCACTCCTAACCTATCGTATTCAGCCCAATTCACAAAAGTGCTTCTTTTATAGCGCGATCTTTTGGACGAACGTCACAATAATTTTGAAAAAAGGCGCTTGCTACGAAGAAAAAGAACGATTTAGCTTTTTGCCTTTTAAAAAGGGAAACGCCCTGTCAACATAACCGTTCCCGATTGGCTGTAAGCTAAATCACACCTTCTTTATGGTTTGCGCGCTATCTCCCACCGGACACCGCAGACAGAAAAAAGGAATTGACTTTCTCCGCAAGGCTCGATATAATCACTTCAATTCGATATGTACGGTGCAGTGATGACTGGGACCAGTAAAAGGCAGAATATGTAAAGAGAGTTGGTTTCACCGGCTGAAAAAACCGACCATCCCTTCTGCGTTTGAAACCTACCCCACGACGCTGCTGGCAAAAACCAGCGTAGCATTCTGCGTTAAAGAATGGGAAAGTGGGCATAGTCAATGCCAATGAAGGTGGTACCGCGGAAGCTTTTTCCGTCCTTTTTAAGGACGGAAAAAGCTTTTTTATTTGCAAGAACCTTTTTTAACCCATGAAATTGCAAGCACCCGTAGAAAAAATGACTTTAGTAGGAGGTGCGGCCAATGGCCACAGGAACGATTGTCATTAAAATAGGCAGCAGCAGTTTAACAGATGGCAGCGGCGCCTTAAGCACGGAACGGTTAAGAGGCCATGTCGAAGCCATATGCGAACTGCGCCATCAAGGCATAAATGTGATTGTCGTGACGTCTGGCGCAGTCGCCGCTGGTTTTACGCTCATTGGCTATCACCAGCGGCCGAAATCCATTTCGCAAAAACAAGCGGCGGCGGCCGTTGGCCAAAGCTTGCTCATGCAAGCATATATGGATGCATTCCGCTTGCATGGCTACACAGCTGCGCAGCTGCTGTTGACACGAGCCGACTTTGCGGATCCAGCACGTTTTTCAAACATTTCACAAACATTGCGTGAACTCTTAAAGCGGGGTGCTATTCCAGTCATTAACGAAAATGACTCGACTTCAGTCGATGAATTGACGTTTGGCGACAATGACCGCTTGTCTGCCCTCGTTAGCGGCATCATTCACGCAGATATGCTCTGCTTGTATACCGATGTCAACGGTGTATATGACCAGAACCCAAACGACTCGCCTAACGCTAAAAAATACCATTACTTAGCAAACGTACCTGAAGCATTGCTTAATCGGGTGAGCACTGATACTTCTGCTGTTGGAACAGGTGGCATGAAGTCGAAGCTGCTTGCTGCGAAAACGGCGATTGAGCTTGGTACAAATGTATTTATTGGCAATGGCAAAGGACGGGAAACGTTTACGGATGTGTTACTTGGTAAAGGGGATGGGACGTATCTCGGCCCCTTTACAAATAAGACGATGTCGACGACAAAACAATGGATTGTCTTCCATAGCGAACCGGCTGGAAGCATTGAAATCGACAGCGGCGCTTCTACCGCATTGTTAAAAAGGGGCAAAAGCTTGCTGCCTGCCGGCGTTCTCTCAGCTAAAGGCGATTTTTCAGCCGGCGACATCATTGAAGTGTTTTTCAACAACTGCCCTATCGGCAAAGGGAAAACCAACTTTAGCAAACCTGAACTAGAGCTTATTAAAGGGCTCAGTAGCGAGGAAGCCTTGTCTCTAACAAAACGTTCAAAAAAAGCTGTTATTCACCGCGACTTTTGGGTGGCGACAAAAAAGGAGTGTTCTTATTAATGGCAACTGCAAAATTGATTTCACAAAAAGCAAAAGCTCATGCCCCATCCCTTTCACAAGCAACTACAGCAGAAAAAAACAACTTGCTTCAAGCGATGGCTCAACAACTGAAAACAGACGCAGACGTATTGCTGGAAGCCAATCAATTGGATATTGCCAATGCTAAGAAAAACGGGCTTAGCGACCACTTAATTGACCGATTGTTGTTAACAAAAGCACGAATTGACGCAATGGCCACAGCGATTGACCACTTGATTGAGTTGCCTGACCCGATTGGCGCAGTAAAAGAGCAGATCAAACGGCCGAATGGGCTTGTTATCAAGGAAATGGTCGTACCGTTCGGCGTAGTTGGCATGATTTATGAGGCAAGGCCAAATGTGACCGTCGACGCTTGCACATTAGCAGTTAAAACCGGCAATGCTGTCGTCTTGCGAGGAAGCGCGAGCGCTCTCCATTCCAACAAAGCGATTGTGCGCACATTAAAGAAAGCATTTAAAAACTCGCCTATTCATCCTGACGTCATTCAATTACTAGAAGACACGTCGAAAGAGGAAGCGGCCAACATGATGCAGTTAAAATCAACGATTGACGTTCTTATCCCTCGCGGCGGCGCCAATTTAATTCAAACGGTGTTGCAGGAGGCGACGATTCCCGTTATTGAGACTGGCGTTGGCAACTGCCATGTGTATGTCGCTAGCTCTGCCGACCCTGATATGGCATTTGATATTGTCGTCAACGCTAAAACGCAACGCCCGTCTGTATGTAATGCATGCGAAACACTGCTTGTTGAACAGTCGTTTGCAAAAGCCCATTTGCCAACATTGGTCGAACGCTTGTCTGCAAAAGGGGTCTCACTTGTTGGCAATGAAGGAGCTTGCACCCTTGATCCACGAATCGCAAAAGCGAACGAGGACGACTGGTCGACTGAATATTTGGACCTGCGCTTAGCCATTCGTGTTGTTGCTGATACAAATGAAGCGATTGCTCATATTAATCAATATGGGACAAAACATTCTGAAGCAATTATTACAGAATCGTTGGCAGAACGGGACACCTTTTTCGCCACTGTCGATGCAGCTTGTGTATACCATAATGCCTCAACTCGTTTTACAGATGGGTTTGAATTTGGGTTTGGAGCTGAAATTGGCATTAGTACTCAAAAACTCCATGCGAGAGGGCCAATGGGCTTAAAAGCTTTAACGACGAGCAAATATGGCATTTATGGGGAAGGACAAGTGAAAGAATAGGAGGCTTATTCATGACTAATCAGACAACCGTCGCCATTTTAGGCGCCGGTTCAATGGCTGAAGCGCTTATAGGCGGTATAGCCAGAAATAACGGCGGCAAAGCGCCCCACATCACCGTATTAAACGCGAACAACCGCAAACGTCTTAATCAGCTCCACACTGCCTATGGCGTCCACGCGGCGCAATCCTATGAAGAGGCAGTTAAAGGCAAGGATGTTATTGTATTGGCAATCAAACCTCATAACGTCCAAGAAGTAGCCGATTTGCTTGTTTCGTTGCTAAATCCGCAGAAACAGCTCGTTATATCCGTTGCGGCAGGCATCAAGCTTGAAACGCTAGAAAGCTGGTTGCCTGCGGAAACAGCGGTGATTCGAGCGATGCCAAATACGTCGGCCCGTGTGCTTGCCTCGGCCACAACTTTGTCAATTGGCACTTACGCGACAGAGTGGCAACTTGCTTTCGCCAAGACGCTATTTTCATCAATCGGCACAGTGACGGTTATAGACGAACAGCAAATGGATGCAGCTACTGGCATAGCTGGGAGCGGCCCTGCTTATATTTATTACGTTGCTGAGGCCATGCTTAATGCCGCCATTGCAGAAGGGCTTTCTCCAACTGAGGCACGGGCATTGATTAACCAAACGATTGGCGGCGCCGCAAAACAGCTTGCCGATAGCGGCAAATCGCCTAAAGACCTTTATAAAGAAATCATGAGCCCAAATGGGACGACGGAAGCGGCGATTGCCCATTTAGATCATTCTTCCGCCCAAGAATTGTTTCAACAGGCGATTCATCAAGCTGTGAAGCGCTCCGCTGCGATTGGCGCTTCTTTTGAACGCGATGCCATTCATAAGCACCCATAAAGGAATTGCTGCTTCCCTTTTTCGATCGTTTGCTGGTACGATAGAAGAGCGCCTTTCTGAAAACACGCTCTGATTCGCTGTACCAATTATTTAAGGGGAGAACCACAAATTGCTGAAAGACAAATTTGCGATGGTTGTCAACCATAAGACGTTCCAAGCAACGATTATCATTCTTATTTTATTTAATGCAATATTAGTTGGCTTAGAAACGTACCCAAGTATTTATGAAACAAACCGCCATTTTTTCCACTTTATGGACCGAACGTTGCTTTGGCTGTTTACGATTGAAATAGCCATGCGTTTTGCAGCAGAAGGGCGATCTTTTTTCCGAAAAGGCTGGAATTGGTTTGACGTTGTCATTGTACTAGCTGGCCATGTGTTTGTTGGAGGGCATTTTGTGACGGTGCTTCGCATTTTGCGCGTCCTTCGGGTACTTCGTGCTGTATCGGTTGTGCCTTCTTTGCGGCGCCTCGTCGATGCCCTTATCATGACGATCCCATCACTCGCCAATATTCTCATTTTAATGGGGATTTTTCTTTATATTTTTGCAGTCATTGGCACAATGCTATTTAGCGAGCTATCCCCAGAGTACTTTGGAAATTTGCAGCGCACGATTTTAACGCTGTTCCAAATTGTTACACTTGACTCATGGTCGAGCGGCTTGATGAGACCACTAATGGAATTTAATCAGTGGGTTTGGGTTTATTTTGTTTCCTTTGTATTGGTTGGTACGTTTATCATTTTCAATTTATTTATCGGCGTCATCGTCAATAATGTTGAAAAAGCCAACAAAGAGGAAACCGAAAATGCACATTCACGGGAGCTGGAAACGATCCAACGGCAATTGGATGAGTTGAAAGAAATGCTTAAAAAAGAACGTTCGTCATAAAACAACCGAAGACCAGTTGGAACCAACTGGTCTTCGGTTTCGTATATATGGCTATTGCTTTTGTCCAAAAAACTCCTCATAAAGCACGCGGACAGCTTGTTTAGTATCTTTTGAATGAATGCCGAACACAAGACTGACTTCAGATGAGCCTTGGTTAATCATTTCGATGTTAACTCCCGCTTTTGCCAAAGCAGATGAAGCTCTAGCTGTTACACCTACCGTATTATGCATGCCTTCTCCAACGAGCATGACCATCGCAAAATCATGCTCAATGTGGACATCATCTACATTGAGCTCATCTTTAATGCGCTCAATAATGGCGTTTTCCAACTGATCAGAAAGTTGCGTTTGACGGATAATCACAGATGTATCATCAATCCCAGAAGGAATATGCTCATAGGAAATCCCTGCATCTTCTAAAATTTGCAATAGATGGCGACCAAATCCGACTTCGCGGTTCATTAAATACTTTCGTACATAAATGGTGGCAAACCCTTCATCGGAAGCAATGCCAATAATAGGGTTAAGTGATCGTTCACGTTCCGCCAAAATTAATGTGCCGCTGCATTTAGGATTGTTTGTATTTTTCACACATACAGGGATACCGTTGCGGAAGGCCGGAATCAAGGCCTCATCATGGAAGACGGAAAAGCCAGCGTAAGAAAGTTCGCGCATTTCCCGATAAGTCATTCGTTTGATTTCAACTGGATCCTCAACGATAAATGGATTCGCAGCGTAAACAGAATCAACATCAGTAAAATTTTCATAAAGCTCGGCTTGAACAGCAGCGGCCAATATAGCCCCTGTAATGTCGGAGCCGCCTCTTGGAAAAGTAACAAGATTTCCTAATTTTGAGAATCCGAAAAAACCGGGAAACACGACGATTCCGTCCATTTCAGCCAACTTGGCAAGCGCCTCGTATGCTTCAGGCAACACTTGGGCATTCCCTGGTTCATCGCTAACAAGAAGTCCAGCATCTTTCGGGTTTATGTACGTAGCTTTTAGACCGATTTTGCTTAGATAAGCAGCAATGAGTTTCGCATTATTGTCTTCACCGCTAGCTTTCATTATATCAAGAAAGCGCCCTTTGTCCGCCACTGTTTGCTCAAGACGGCTTTTCAAATCAGCTTCAATTTCAATAATCACATCGCGATTAAGCTCTAAATCGTTCGCTATCGATTCATACCTGTTCATCACAGCATTAAATGCTGCTTCGACTGGCTGCTCTGCCACTTTAGCTTCAGCTAAGGCAATGAGCAAGTCTGTCATTTTTGCATCATCAGCGAAACGTTTTCCCGGTGCTGAAACAACCACGATTTTCCGTTTATTATCCGCTTTGATGATGGCAGCCACTTTTTTAATTTGCTCTGCATTTGCGACGGATGAACCGCCAAATTTTGCTACTTTCACGTTCTCTCCAGCCCCACTCTCTTTCTAAACTAAAAAACGTTCGTTAATTATTCATAATACCATATTCAAAATATCGCTACAACTTAGGCTCGAAATAAAAGGAGCCCTTTTTTCTATTACGGCTCCTTCAACCATAACGGTCTTCCGCTGTTCAGCTCTGTTTATGGCTTGTACGCATCCTCTGATTCAGAATCGTCTTTCGTCCGTTTTTTCTCTCTGCGCTCCTCTTCCTCTTTTTCAATATCTTCAAGAGGCAATTCATCAAAGGGTTGTTCCACTTGATCGCGGTTTCGCTGTTCTTTCCAACTTTTACTTGCTTCTTTCTCTTGTTTCCCCATGGACAAAACGCCTCCTTTGTCCATTATGTACCCGTTTTCATGCTAATAAAAACCTACATAAACCAAGCGAACCAGAGAGGCCCACGCTTTGTAGCAAATTCGACAGCTGTACAGGATGATTCAGGGACATAGGTGGAGTCATTTGCAACTTCTCCGTATGTTGACTCGCCTATATTGTTTGTAAACCCTGCTTGGTCAAAGCAAGCAGGTGACGAGTAGGCATTTTTACTGTAATCAACGATCACGCGCTCACTATCCGAGGGTCCGTACTCGACTTGAATAATAAACCCTAATGCAATAATAAGAATGCTTGCCGCGACTCCGAATAGCCAACGATATCGACGCATTGTTATCCTCCTTCTTTTCAATCCATTTTTAGTCTACCTATTTTGTTTAATGGAAGCAAGGAGATTTGACAGGCGCTATTATTCAGAATCTGCCGACGTACTTTGTCAGATTTTCTTACATTAAAATGCACATGAACCGTTTTTGTGTGATATATTGTTACAAAACAACATGGCTATTATCCGTTACAGTGAGGTGGAGTGGAGTGTCTTATAAAGATAAGAAAGTAATTACAATCGGCGTTGTAAGTGAACTTACCGGTCTTTCAGAACGAAAAATCCGCTATTACGAAGAACGGAAATTGCTGTTTCCTGAACGTTCAAAAGGAGGCACGCGCAAATATTCTTTTCTTGATGTCGAACGATTAGTTGACATTGCCAATAAAATGGAAGACGGTATGCAAACATTCGAAATTCGCAAAATGGAACAAAAAGCATTGCGCAAACAGGAAGTCCGTGAGCGCATGTTAAGAGGCCAGCTGAACGCCGCCTTTAATATTCGTAAATGACCAGTTCCGCTTCACGGAACTGGTTTTTTTATTTCCTATACATTCCACGCATGAACAAGACGTTGCCAATAGACACTAAAAAAAACAAAGGAGTTCTATTCATGGCAGTTAACATTGTAACTCGCACTGTCTGTTTGCTCATCTTACTAGTGATGTTTTGTCCAAATGCTATTTGCGATGCCGCCAATAAAGATGTCGCTATTATTATTGATGATTTTGGCGGCAATGTGAAAGGAGTAGACGCATTTTTAAATGGGGATATCCCTGTTACAGTTGCTATTATGCCTAATATGCCCTACTCAACCGAGCAAGCTATTGCAGCACACGAGAACGGATTAGAAGTAATCATTCACTTACCTCTTGAACCTAAAAACGGCAAAGCTTCTTGGCTCGGGTCAAACGGGATTACTGTGGATTTAAGCAACGACGAAATTAATAAACGCTTACGCGAAGCTTACGAACAAATCCCATATGCCGTTGGTTTAAACAACCATATGGGGTCAAAAGCAATGGAAGACAAACGGGTTGTTGGTTTAATTGTGGAATTCGCTAAAACCAATGGGTTATACCTTGTTGACAGCAAGACCACACCTCATTCCGTCATGCCAGAACTTGCTTTAAAAGCACAAATCCCCTGTTTTGAGAACAAGCTATTTTTAGACGATACGTTCTCAAATACCCAGCAAGTACAGGGTAAAATGCAAACTTTCGCAGCCAAGGGAAACATGCATCAACACCCAATCGCAATTGGACATGTCGGTGTTAAAGGGGAACAAACTTATGCGGGCATTAAAGCTGGCCTGCCGCATTTGAAGAAACAAGGCTACAAGCTTGTTTTTCCATCTGCTTGGACAAATTCACAAACCAGAACGCACTTTACAAAAAAGGAATGGTAGCAAATGAAAAAACCTGCAATATGGGGAATCGCACTGGCTGCCCTTGCAATTGCTGGCATGGTTTTTACAAGCCAAGTCGAACAAAGCCAGCCACATACAGCCGTTTTCGATTCACACCAGCCTAAAAGTCGTGTCCACTCTACTTCAAAAGACCGGTTAATGGCAGAAGACTTGGCAAAAACAACAACGCTTTTCATCTCCTCCCTATCCGGCCAATTAGAAAAATGGGCCAATACCCAGGGAGAGAGCCTGACGGATGATTTTCAACAAGAACTAAATGAACATCCTTATATCTCTGGCTTTTCCGTTTTGGATGAAAAAGGTTCGCCGCTTTTAGCTGCCGGTACGATCTCAACCATCGATACAAGCCTGTTGATCCATCAAGATAACGGCATGCATTATTCGAATCCTTATAACAAAAACGGCAACACTTTTATGCTTATGGGCAAGGACAAAGACGACGGACAACGTATTATAGGGGAAATCGACCTCAGCTTTATCCAATCCTATCTGGCTAAAACAGCAGCGATCGCTGACAGTTCCGGAACGTTTTTTGTCAATGGAAGCGACCCAAATGTCCAATTCTCTTCCGTTGATGAACTTCCAGACGAGCTGGAAGCTCAGGCAGTCCCTGGACTAGGATGGAATATTTACGTCAAATCTGAAGACAATGTGGCCATACAGTCCTTTCACGAAAACCAAGCAGTCGTGAAATTGCCGCCGCAAATAAATGGAAACGAATGGGCGCAGACAAAAGGATATGAACTGCTAGCCGACAACCACCCTTATTATATTGTGAAGGACGGGAACAAAGCGCTTCAGCCACTGATCGAAGATTTGCAGCAAGATGAAACCGTGTTGTTTGCCGAGCCAAACTATGCCTTTTCGAATCAAGTCCGTACAGTAGAAAAGAAAGTGGAGCCAAACGACGAATATTTCAAGCCATACCAATGGAACCTTAAACAAATCCACGCAGACGAAGGCTGGAATTTCGCCAATGGCACCGATACGACCATTGCAATCATTGATACGGGTGTGGATCCTAATCATCCAGATTTAAAAGGAAAGCTCACAGAAGGGTACAACGCTATTGACGACAGTTCTGATTATAAAGACACAAACGGACACGGCAGCCACGTTGCTGGCATTGCCGCCGCTGTTACGAATAATATCGATGGCGTTGCTGGCGTATCTTGGCAAAGTAAAATCATGCCTATAAAAGTGCTCGATGAAAATGGCGAAGGCTCCTCTTATTCCGTTGCAAGGGGAATTTATTGGGCAGTCGACCATGGAGCGGACGTCATTAATATGAGCCTTGGCGATTATTATCACTCCGATCTGTTATATGAAGCAATCCAATATGCAGATAAACATGATGTTGTCATTGTTAGCGCCTCAGGTAACGATAACTCAGAAGAACCAATGTACCCTGCAGTATACCCGGAAGTCATCACCGTTGCCGCAGTAGACCAAGACCGCAACCGTTCTTTCTTCTCCAATTTTGGAGACCATGTCGATCTTGCTGCCCCTGGAGAAAATATTCCGAGCACATACAAAGACAACCAATATGCCGTATTGTCAGGAACATCAATGGCTTCTCCACACGTTGCCGGGCTTGCCGCCTTATTGCGTTCAGCGAATCCAGACTTAAACAACGATCAAATTGGCGACATCATTCTTGGCGCATGCGACCAGCTTGGCGATGGCGACTATAACGTCTATTATGGCTACGGGGAAATGAATGTACAAGCTTCGCTTAACCAAAAATAACTCACTCCCCGCTAGAAAACAGGTGGAGCAAAAATGGGAATAGAGTGAAACAAAGCCAGCGCTTTTATTTAGAAGCGTTGGCTTTCTTATGAAACGGCAAAATAACAGCAGCCTGCTTTTGCACATATTCACACAAATATCCTTGCTTTTTCCGTTTAAGAAACGTTTCCTTCCGAATTGGCCTTGGAGCAGACCAAGCAACTGAGTCTAAATTGCTCCATTTGTCATGAGTGATATACTCTTGCTTAAAGTAATACTCATGGCCTGAAGAAAATTGCTCGCAAATGTATTTAACTGTTTGTTTTGAATGCATGGCCAAACCCCTTTCTTACTATAGTTTTGGCCAAATTCCTCACTCTTATAACGATTGTGTTCCTGCCTTGACTGGTTGTGCTACAGCGTTTACCATTAAAGAAGAGCGACAGCAGTCGAACAAATCTATTAAAAGAAGTGATTCCATTGTTACATACATTAAAAGACCTTCCTCTTTCGGATAAAGACATTGCGCCACTCATCATTTCTGCCGATAAAGTGGCTCATGTACAAATGAACAACCCTTTGCAGCATGCCCTACTTGTGTTAATAAAATCAGGTTATACAGCCATTCCAGTTCTCGATGCCTCCTACCGCCTTCGTGGTTTAATCAGCAAATCGCTCATCCTAGATGCGATGCTTGGTGATGAAGATTTTGAACTCGAAAGGCTATCTACATTAACAGTAAACAATGTGATGGCAAAAGATGTGCCATGTATCCGCCCTGATGCCCCATTTTCAAAAGCGCTTTCTTTATTAATCAACCATTCGTTTTTATGTGTCGTGGATGAAGAACAAGCTTTTTCTGGCATTTTGACAAGACGCTCAACACTTGCCCTAATTAGCAAATACCTTCACCAACACTAATGGCGGCCATTTTATCAAATGACGAAAACCGAAGTCGAATGCTATTATTGTGATTCGACTTCGGTTTCTGTTAAAGCTTTGTTTTGAAAATAAGCGTGTATTTGTTTTTCACGAGCTTTGAACATAACGTTTAAACCTTTAGCGATTATACTTGCCGGCAGTTTAGCGCGAAAGGAGACTTCATCAACCATTAAAATAGCGTCCCCTTCCCTTTCAAACGAATGCTTATGACGCCAATACGAAAAAGGGTAAGGAGGATTCTCCGCTTCGTCGATAAAATAATGGCCTTTGCGCTCCTCAGTGATGACCGACTTCCATTTGATTTGAAAAGCGGCTAACATAATTACTGATTCTAAATCCCTCTCCCCTTTTTTACATACTCTCACTTTCGGTCGTTTGTGCACTTTTTCAATATTCGTCGCATCCGAAAAAAACGACCAAACTTGTTTCATCGTGGCATTGATACGGGTTCTGTACGTAAATACAAATGTATCCATTTTTGCTCACCTCATAAATACAACTGGATAATGAGCCCCTGCAGTTCTCCAATTTTATTGAGCAAATCCAGTTCGCTCTTGCTTTGGTCAAAGACCGTGTTCGTCAGTTCCACAAGCCCTTTATCGATTTCTTTCACCAATTTGTATTGCCTCACTTGTCCACTCGCCGCACTTGACGCTGTTTCCACTTTTAATGATTCCAGCAAATGGCTTACACACTGCCTAACGCTTCGCTTAAAAGCGTGCAGTTCTGCCGCAGTCCGATGTTTTGCCAAGCGCTCGCCGTCTTTTTCTAACGTTTCAAGTATGGCATAAACTGTTTTCTCACTTTTATGCCCGGCAATCTCTTCAAACACACCTTGAAAGGAAGTGCGCGATTGCTGCGCTCGGATTTTGCTGATTGGTAAAGGTCTTTGCTGCTCACGGACTCTCTCAATATCTAGCATGTTGATCGCCACCTTTCTTTAAGTTTAGCACGAAGGGCACTGGAGGGAAACCGCCTGGAATCAGTTTGAAACTTGTTTCAAAATAAGTTATCATGATAATATAGTAGATTACATGTATACCCTCTACTTATATCGGAGGTGGCGCAAAAATGGTGAACCCATTACTACAGACAAAACGGACCGTGTACCAGCAAAATAGGCAGCGTATTATTGAATGTTTGTTTGCTTACTGGAGCCAGCACAATGCCTCTCCTGATTTGCGCACCCTATCTATGATGAGTGGCATAACGGAAGAAACGATTTTAGAAACGATGGAGTATAGTTAATTGACACGTACAAAAAGGGCTGATCCACAAGGTCAGCCTTTTTTCTGTAGAAAACATAAAAAGATCACTTCCAACGGATCAACCCTCCCTCTTTATTTAGACTGCTACTACAAAAGGCTCCGAAAAGCACGAAATTGCTGACATGCTTTTGTCATCAAGTAGCCACCACCATAGAGGACACTTCCTCCTGGCTAGTCGCCTATCCTCTCTGAGTCATCTCTCTCTTACTCGCTATTTTTCCCTTGAGACTCCAAGCAACTCTGACACCGTTACAAATGCATAGCCTTGAGATTGTAATTCAGGGATAATCTCATCCAGCGCATCTGCTGAGTAGATTTCGGGGTTCGGCGTATCCACGTCCCCTCCATCATGCATGAGAATAATGCTGCCTGATTCTACACCTTGCAGGACCGTCTCCGTTACTTCTTGGGCCGGAATTCCTTGCCAATCGAGCGTGTCGACATCCCAACCAACAACAATGTGATTTAACGCTTGAAGACGTCCAACTTGTTCTGCCGTCAAAAAACCATAGGGCGGCCGAAACAAACGAGGTCGGTAGCCAATCGTCGCTTCTATAAATTCCTCCGTTTTCGTCACTTCTGCTTCAAGCTGCTCAAGGCTACCTTCAGATAAATTCGGGTGTGAAAACGTATGGTTTCCTACTTCATGGCCCGCTTGATTTAACCTCACCAACAATTCAGGATTCGCTTCAACCCGTTTTCCTAAAACGAAGAACGTAGCAGGTACATGATGTTGATCGAGCTTCGTCAATACTTGTTCAGTAAACCGAGGATCAGGCCCATCATCAAACGTTAATGCTACTTGGTTGCTTGCCGGATCTCCTTTAACAAACACCACTCCTGGAAATTGAGTTTGCAAAACCGGCAGCGGCACTGCTTGGCGTACACTCGTCTCCTCATTTCCAGAATCAATCGCCTGTACACACCTTAAACCTGCACTTATACAAATGATGAACACAAAAATAGCCAATATCCCTTTTTTCCTCACAAGCCTCTACTCCTTCTAACCTTCTTAGCCTTTAGTTTGAGCGTTGCCAGTTTGTTCTATGTAAAACGGAGGAAAAGGATTTATGTTAATTGGAAAACTTTCCAATCGAGTAAACCTATGTATCGAGCTTTTTATGGTTCTTCTTCGTCATTTTAAGCTGGTTTCGCCCTTCGTCTGAAAAAAATAGGAGTAGAGATCAAGTCCGTTCTCTACTCCCGTTCTTTCTTATTTTATTCCCTGGCTGAGCGGGCAATTTCTACCACAAGCTTTGCTGTATTTTCAAGTGCTTCGATCGAAATTCGTTCGCTTGTTGTATGAATGCCTTCATAACCTACTGATAAGTTAATGGTCGGGATTCCGTATCCAGAAATGATGTTGGCATCACTGCCTCCCCCACTAGAAGTAGTCGTAGGCGTTAATCCACATGCTTTTATCGCGCGAAGTGCAGTCTGAACAACTTTTGTATCCTCTGACTCCCGATAGCCAGGATAACTGTACGTCACTTGAACATCACAGCTTGTGCTCATTTCTTGTGCGGCTTGTTCAAAAGCTTGTTTCATTGCTTCGACTTGCTTTTTTAGCTTCTCTTCTACAAGGGAACGGGCTTCGGCGGTGATCGTAACAAAGTCGCAAACAATATTAGTTTGCGTGCCGCCTTCAAATCGGCCTATATTGGCTGTCGTGTCTGCGTCAATCCTTCCCAACGGCATTTTTGAAACAGCTTTGGAAGCGACTGCAATAGCTGATATTCCTTTTTCAGGTTCAACGCCAGCATGAGCCGTTTTGCCATATACTTTTGCAAAGATTTTTGCTTGCGAAGGCGCTGACGTAATCATGCCCCCTACTTCTCCGTCGCTATCAAGAGCATAGCCATAAGAAGCAGAAATCGCATCTTTGGCCAACGCTTTCGCACCAACTAAGCCAGCCTCTTCGCCTACAGTAATGACAAACTGAATTTGGCCATGTGGTTTTTTAGATGCTTGCAGGACACGAGTTGCTTCTAACATTGCTGCAATTCCCGCTTTATCGTCTGCTCCTAAAATGGTTGTCCCGTCCGTTTGAATATAGCCATTTTCTACAATTGGTTGAACCCCTTTTCCTGGGCCAACTGTATCCATATGGGCAATGAAATAAAGTGGATCAAATCCGCTGCTTGTTTCAGGCAACGTACAAATTAAATTCCCTGCCCCATGGCCTGTTCTTTCTTTTGCATCATCCTCGACTACGTCTAAGCCTAGTGATGTAAATTTTTCTTTTAAAATACCTGAAATTTTTCCTTCATGTTTTGTTTCGGAATCGATTTGCACAAGTTCCAAAAACTCTTCGACCACTCTTGAATACACGTCATCACTCCATCGCTGCTTTACATTTCCTTTTTACTATAGCTGATTTGCTGATTGATTTCACGTTTTTCCCTCGCAAAGTTCAACGAGCACACCGCCTGTACTGCTCGGATGAATAAAAGCAACCTTCCGTCCGAAGCTTCCGATAAGCGGCAACTCACTCGTAAAACGGACGTGCTTCTCTTTCAACATTCCTATTGCCGCCTCTATATTAGCAACCGAAAAAGCAATGTGGTGAAAAGCTGGTCGATTGTTTTGTTTCGCGAGAAAGCGTTGCAACGATACGTTGCTAGGATGAGGTTCAATCAGTTCATACCCCACTCCCATCCCATTAATAAAAACAGCATTAATGAGGTGGTGTGGCAGCCTTTCTTCACGGCTGGCAGTCGCTTGAAGCGCTTGTTCAAACAAAGGGAGGCTGGTTCTAAGGCAAGGAACGGCGATAGCAATATGGTCAATTTGAAAATGGTCCATAAAAACACCCCTTGATTGCTTGTGTTTTCTTCGGGTAAACTAAAAAGTAGTTGATTTGGGGAGGAATGGAGATGCCGCGTAAATTCCAGCGCCTGATTGTGTATATCATGATTGCAACCTTAGTCATTGGCACGATTCTAACAGGAGCAGCAGGACTCGGTTTTTTCTAAGAAACAGTGCGCGAGAAGCGCACTGTTAAGGTTGTCGACAAAGTCGATAACCGCACTCAGACTGATAGAAAACGTTTGTCAGACGAGGAGTGCCGCCGAGGGAAGATGCGAATAGAACGGAGGTTCATGAGCATATGAGTGAGGCAAACGACGAAGTATGCGAGCGTTTGTCTACAGTCTGAACAGTGCGCGAGAAGCGCACTGTTCTAATTTATTAGCCCCGCTTCCTTCGCAATCGCTTGGAAGGAGCGATGTTCGTTGACAATGAATATTTTGCTGCCGATGTCAACTTTTTCGTAAAGTCGTTCAATCGTCGGATTTGCGAGACGAATACAACCTGCAGACGCGCTATACCCGATTGAACCTGGTCGGTTAGTGCCATGTAGCCCATATGTCCGGCCTGCCGTTCCTAAGGCATCAAAACCGATCCATCTGCTTCCTAATGGATTACGGGCATCTCCACCGGGAATATTTTTTTTGCGGTAATAAGGCTGTTCTACTTTAACTAAAACCGTAAACTGTCCAAGGGGCGTTTCATCCCCTTTTTTCCCAGTGGCGACAGGATGAAATTCCGCAATGTGGTTGGCTTCAATTAACGCGAGCGTATTTGTACGGACGTTGACGATGACACTCGCTTGCTCGACCTCCCAATCCGTATCACCAGGCATTTGCAAGGGCTGTAGCGGCATAACTAAAAATATGCACAAAAAAGACCATTTCACTTAATATGCCTCTCCTTTGACGGATCTTTCCATTAGGCTTTGCGAAATGGTCTTTTTTTATCCTGCTTGTTGCTCCAAAGCGCATCTTTCACTTGTAAATATTGTTCAAATTCATTCATCACATACAATAGTGATGACCTTGTTTCAAACTCCTCCCGCGTAGCCGGCAATGGCATAGCGCGAAAGGCTGCTTTTAGTTCTTCAAGCCGCAGCATAAAATAAGGAACAGAATTAGTCGGACTGACGGCAGCGCTCAATTCGCTTAAAAAATCGGCAATCGGCTCGCTTTGCGTTACCGCTCCCTCAAGGCTAGCTAAGTGCGGCATGATCCGTTCAATGATTTCTAATTGCTTTTCCCGCATGGCAAAGTAGTGATAATAATGGTCTTCTTCTCGCAACAAGTGGTTCTCCATTGCCTGAAGTGCGATTGTCTTGCTTTCTTTTAACAAATGGTCTGCTTCGGAAATTTCTTTGCCATCCCAGTCGCTCTCCCCATCTCGAATAAAAGCAGCCAATTCCTGCAAAATAACAGCCAGTTTTTGTTCAAATTCAATCCGATAGCGGCGAAGCACATTGTCTTTAGACGGCATATATAAGTTCATAAGCAGCGCTGTGCCAATACCAATCACAATGAGCTGAAGTTCGTTCAAGAAAAACGCAAATGTCGCCTGCTTTTGCGTGTAAAGATGCATGACAATAACAGAACTAGTGACTATGCCTTGCGCCGACTTTGCAACGAGTACAACCGGGATGAACAATAAAATAAACAGGCCAACAATGATCGGTTTGTAGCCCAATGCTTCAAACATGACCGCACTGATAACAATGCCAATCATACAGGCAACAAAACGTGCCCAAGAAACCAATAGTGAGTTTTTCCTCGTAACCGAAATACATAAAATCGTAATGATTGCTGCAGAACTGGCATAATCCAATTTCAATGCTTCAGCTATGCTTAAAGCAATCACGACACCAACAGCAGTCTTTAACGTGCGATAACCAATTTTAAATGGCATTTGATCCCTTTTTTCTCCAGTCGTTATGGTTGTAGTGTACCACGGAAACGACCGAAAATCGACTCGGGAATGCCCAACTTGCGGGACCTATTCTCTTTTTTCCTTTGTTTTGCGTTAGCTCAAACAACTACGTTCTTATGCTTGCAATAATAGTGAACGATTCAGCCACGCTTTATCCATAGGTTAACATGGCCGCTTTTTCGCGTACCATTGACCTGTTTTTCGTTGTCATTGGCAAGATGACTTTTACATTCGTTCCTTTTTTATTTTTCGACTCGATGTCGATCAGGCCGCCATGCGTTTCGGCTACACGATAACAAATCATTAAGCCAAGGCCTGTTCCTTTTTCTTTTGTCGAGTAAAAGGGCTGGCCAATATAATGGAGTCTCTCCGCTGGAATTCCTGAACCAAAGTCTGTTATTTCCACACAAACATTTGCGCCTTCCGCATACATATTAATATGCACAGGCGAATGTTTCAAACTAGCATCAATCGCATTTTCTAGCAAGTTGTAAAACAATAGAAAAAGCTCTTTTCTTGACCCCAACACGGTTGCTTCCTCGTTAATGTTTAGCTTAATAGGGTGACCGTCGGTAAGCTGCTTCACTTTGTTCTTTTTTAAGAGCGACTGCAAAAAGGCTGCCATTTGAATCGATTCGTTTTCTCGGGCAGGAGGTTCTTCAGCTAACAGCACATAGTCATTAATAATGTTTTCAATTCGCTCCAATTCTATATTCATGAGGTCGATCTGGCTTGCACTCAACTCACCAATTTCCGAATAGAGTTGAATAAATCCTTTTATTGTTGTCAGCGGATTGCGGAGTTCGTGAGCTACCCCCGCCGATAAACGAGAGGCGACTTCCATTGCTTCTTTCCGTTTGTGCGCTTGTTTAAAAGGTTGCTTTAGTACGGACGCATAAAGACGTTTCTTGCCCAACTGAAACGGTTTCCCAGCACATACGATGTCTTCTTCGGAAATAAGCTGTTTTAGCCGTTTCCCGTGCAAATAGTCGATCGGTTTTCCTAAACACTCATGGGCAGCTCGATTCGCAAATAAAATGGTTGCCCCATCGTGAATGAAGTAACAATCTTCTGATAAGTCCAACAAACCGAACAGCTCCTCTATATCCATTGCAATCTTCCTTGATTCCCTTGTTTACAAGCGCCAGACAGGCACAAAGGGGCAACGACTACTGCTAACATTGACATTGAACCATTTTCATTCATTGATTTCATGTTTAAAACCCACTTTCTGGACTTATCGTTTTCATTTTCTCTCCTTTTACAGAACTTCCGCTTGGAACCTCCCTTATTTTTGAAATCAAGAGACAGCAATCTACAAAAACATTCGTGAATTGCCAAAATGAATCCTTCTTCATTCTTTCTTTTTCGATCAAGAAATTTTGACAAGAACAACAAAAAGCCGACATCGCTATGTCGACTAGTTGTCAGCTTTTTGCTTTGGGCTATTTTATCTACGAATAATGATAGGAGATTAACCAAATCATCCTAAATTGGATAAAAGTAAGTGTAAAAAAAACAGCACACCAACGACATACATCGTGGTGCTCACTTGGCGGTGTTGTTGAACGATCGTTTTTAACAACGTATAAGCAACAAACCCGAAAGCAATGCCGTCGGCAATTGAATACGTAAACGGAATTCCTATAACGATAAACATAGCAGGCAACCAATCGGAGATGTCAGCAAATGAAATTTCCCGTACTTCTTTCATCATTAAAGCGCCGACGATGACGAGAATTGGCGCAATCGCACTATCAGGGATATGCACGAGCAGTGGAAACAGCAAAAATGTAAACAAAAACAACATGCCTGTTGTAATCGCTGAAACTCCTGTTTTCCCCCCTGCTGCCAACCCTGCAGCCGTCTCAGCTGTGGAAACAGTGGGACTTGAGCCAAATACACCGCTGGCAAGCGCTGAGATAGCGTTGGCTTGGAGTGCCCTTTTTCCTTTATCTGGCCGTCCTAATTGTTTTGTATAGCCGGAAATCAGGCCGATGTTTTCAAACGTAAGCACCATTGTCATGGCAAAAACAGACGTCCAAAATGGCACAGTCGCAATTGCCGAAAATGACAATTGCCCAAAGACAGCCATTATGCCCTCCGTTGAAAACGTGATCGTATCCTTCACATTAGGCACGTTCAGTACGAGCCCGATCCCAATTCCACATAAAATAGCCCATAAGAAATGTCCAGATATGCCACGGACAAACAAAAACAATGCGACCACAAGAGTCAATAGCGTTGCGAGCGGCAACGGTTCAGATAAATTTGCCAGCTGAACCATTGTTTCACGGCTGTGTTCCACTATGCCCCCTTTTTGCAACCCAATAAACATAAGAAAACAACCGATTCCAGCTGTAATCCCATGTTTTAAGTCAGCTGGAATCCCTCTGTCAAGGATTGTCGCAAACCTAGTAAAGCTAATAACGGCAAAAAGCACCCCAGCGACAAACACAACTGCTAACGCTTCTTGCCAGCTCATGCCTACCCCATGTACAAATGTATAAGCAAACATGGCATTAATGCCCATACCTGGAATTAACACAATCGGTGTATTGCTCCACACGCCCATTAGCAAACAGCCAAAAAAACAGGTTAGAATGGTCGCAAAAGCCGCCCCTGCAACAGGCATGCCTGCATCTGCTAAAATCGAACTGTTTATAGCCACTATATAAACGGATGTTAAAAATGCAACCGTTCCAGCCCCAAGTTCTTGTTTCATCGTCGTGTCGTGTTTATGCAACTGAAAAAATGACAATAACCGATTCATATAAAGGCGCTCTCTTTATGAATAAACCCTCACCCGCCCAGTGCATGCACTGCACTAAGTATTTATACTAGCACAGCTTTTATGGAAATGGAAAGCTGCTGATAAGATGCCCAGCTTGTGGGTATGGTATACTAAAGAAACACGCTTTAAGGAGGAGTGAAGGTTGGCAAAACTAGAAAAAGCAACATTTGCAGGCGGTTGTTTTTGGTGTATGGTAAAACCATTTGACTCCTATGACGGGATTGAAACGGTCACATCAGGCTATACTGGCGGGCATACGATAAACCCGACATACAAAGAGGTATGCAGTGAAACAACCGGCCATTTTGAAGCGGTACAAATCGTTTATGATGCTGCTGTTTTTCCATACAGCAAACTTCTGGAAATTTTCTGGCAACAAATTGACCCAACTGATCCTGGAGGCCAGTTCCATGACCGTGGGGATTCCTACCGGACGGCTATTTTCTACCATAACGAAACACAAAAGACAGAAGCGGAACACTCAAAAAAACAACTAGAACAGAGCGGCAAATTTAGCAAGCCCATCGCTACGCTCATATTGCCTGCAAAGCCTTTTTATCCTGCGGAAGGCTATCACCAAGATTATTACAAAAAAAACCCGTTCCATTATCAAATGTATCGCCGCGGCTCAGGGCGTGAAGCGTTTATTCAAAAGCATTGGGGAGGAGAAACAACATGACCAAGCCACAAAAAGACGTGTTAAAAAAGAAATTAACGCCGATGCAATACTTCGTAACTCAAGAAAATGGCACGGAACCGCCTTTTCAAAATGAATATTATGAAACAGAAGAGGAAGGCATCTATGTAGACGTTGTTTCAGGTAAACCGCTTTTTTCTTCAAAGGATAAATATGACGCAGGCTGTGGTTGGCCAAGCTTCACCAAACCGATTGATGAAGCAGAAATCATCGAAAAAGAAGACAGGAGCCATTTTATGGTGCGTACAGAAGTACGGAGTAAAAACGCTGACTCCCATTTGGGGCATGTCTTTCCAGATGGCCCAGGGCCAAACGGACTTCGCTACTGCATCAACTCTGCTGCATTGCGGTTTATTCCTAAAACAAAACTCAAAGAAGCGGGCTACGGCGCCTACGAAGAGCTATTTGACTAAAGTCTGAAGCAGAGGAAAATTCCTCTGCTGTTTTCGTTAAGTTTTCCCGGCAATTCTGGTATGATAGATTTGGAGTTTGTAATTCATTTCGATCATAAAAAGGGTGATGAAAAATGGAAACGCGTACAGAAAGAGATACAATCGGCGAAATCGAAGTTCCAGCAGACCGTTTTTGGGGCGCACAAACACAGCGTAGCCTGGAAAACTTTAAAATTGGCACCGAAAAAATTCCTTTTGAAGTTGTTCTCGCCTTCGCCCACTTGAAGAAAGCTGCAGCGATTGTCAATGGGCGCTTAAAAGGACTCGATTCTCGCAAAGTTGAAGCGATTACATATGCAGCCGACAAAGTTATTGAGGGCGGACTCGAAGATCATTTCCCTTTAGTTGTCTGGCAAACAGGCAGCGGCACGCAGTCTAACATGAATATGAATGAAGTGCTGGCCTACTTAGCGAACCAATACTTGGATGAAAATGGACATCATGATGTTCGTGTCCACCCAAACGACGATGTCAACCACTCACAAAGTTCAAACGATACATTTCCAACAGCAATGCATGTCGCTACTGTCGTTTTTGCGGAAGAAAACCTCCTTCCAGCGATTCGCGCCTTCAAAGACACACTTGCTGAAAAAGAAGAGGCCTTTGCGGATGTTGTGAAAATTGGCCGTACACACTTGCAAGATGCGACCCCGCTCACATTTGGGCAAGAAATCAGCGGTTGGAAACATATGCTCCAAACATGCGAAACACTGATTAGCGAAGCACTTGAACATGTACGCTCTCTTACGATCGGCGGAACCGCTGTTGGCACTGGCTTAAACGCGCCAATCGGTTTTAGCAAAGAAGTTTCTGCTCAACTTACAAACCAAACAGGCGTAACGTTTAAAGCATCGGAAAACTTTTTCCATGGCTTGACAAGCCACGACGAGCTTGTTCATTTTCATGGCGCATTGAAAGCACTAGCTGCCGATGCATTTAAAATTGCAAACGACATTCGCTTACTTGCAAGCGGGCCGCGCTGTGGCATTGGTGAAGTGTTAATTCCAGCCAATGAACCAGGAAGCTCGATCATGCCTGGCAAAGTCAATCCGACACAAAGTGAAGCGTTAACGATGGTAGCCGCCCAAGTTATGGGGAACGATGCGGCAGTCGGCTTTGCCGCAAGCCAAGGCCATTTTCAGCTAAATGTATTTAAACCAGTCATTATTTACAACGTCCTTCAATCGATGCGCCTTCTGGCAGACGGGCTGAACAACTTCCGCAACAAATGTTTAGTTGGCTTAAAAGCAGATGAAGAAAAAATGACGCAATTGCTAAATGAATCCCTTATGCTTGTAACTGCTCTAAACCCGCACATCGGCTACGAAAATGCCGCAAAAATTGCGAAAAAAGCACATGCTGAAAACACAACACTTAAAGAAGCTGCTATTGAGTCAGGGTTGCTGACTGAAGAACAATTTGATGAATATGTAGTGCCAAAGGAAATGATTGCTCCAAAATAAACAAAAAAGCAGGCAGACATGCCTGCTTCAGACCGTAGACAAAACGCCTTTGAGAAAATGATTCTCAAAGGCGTTTTGTTGATGATAAAGAGATGGATGGATATTGGAGACTTTGGAGTTGGAGGGGTGTTCCTCCTCCAACTCCAGGTGGCTAATTTTTTCAAGTTCATCGCAGCGAAAACAAGCATCGCCTGCATTGCATTTTTTTCCAACCCTTTCAGGTTGGTCCAACGCAGACCATGCTTCTGTTTCAGATCGGCAAAGACACGCTCAATCGTTTCTTTTCGCTTGGCATAGATGTCTCGGTTCCGTTCCGTATGCCTCAGATGTTCTGCCTCATCCAGAGCATCTTGCCAAATATGGCGAAGAACGAGCTTTTGGTGGTTTTGGCTCTTTGTACATTGAGCGAGCAGCGGGCACGTCTCACAAATTCGAGGGTCGGAGACATATTCCCGGTACCCCTCTCGATTCGTCGTTCGGTAAGAAAGCACCTGGTTTTGTGGGCAGAGAAAACAATCGTAGTATTCATCATAGACAAACTCGTTTTTACGGATATAGCCTTTAGGGGTCATCGGGCGTTTATACGGCATAACAGGATGAACGCCTTCTTCTTGAAGTTTTTTGGCAATGGCAGGCGTTTTATAGCCCGCATCCACAGCGGCCACCTTCGGTCGGCACACCTTGTCTTTCAATTGGTCAAACAGTTCGTGGAATACTTGGCTGTCGTGGACATTCGCCGGTTTTACGATCGTTCCTAAAACAAATCCATTGGCATCACAAGCGGTATGGAAACTGTAGGCAAACATCTTTTCCCGCTCGCTTTTAGCGTAGTAGCCACTCTCAGGATCCGTGGTACTCTCCTTGACCTCCCTCGTAGGATCTTTTTTCGAGGGAGGCAGGGGCTTTTTTCCGTTTTTCACCCGTTCCCCATTGATTTCTTCTTCTAGTTGGTTTTGATAGGCACGCGTCTCGGTGCGTACGACCTTTTTACGATGCTTTCGTTTATTGGCGTTGGCTTTAATGGAAGTCGAGTCGATAAAAGCCACCTCTGGACTCACAAATCCTTTGTCCATAGCTTGTTTCAGAATCCGATAAAAGAGTTGTTCAAACACGTCACTGTCCCGGAAACGACGAACGTAGTTCTTCCCAAACGTAGAAAAGTGGGGAATCTTGTCCTCAAAGCCAAATCCTAAAAACCAACGGTAGGCCACATTGGTTTCGATTTCTTTAATCGTTTGGCGCATCGAACGAATCCCAAAGATGTATTGAATGAAAACCATTTTGATTAACACCACGGGATCGACACTCGGCCGGCCCCTGTCTTTTGAATAAAGGTCTTCGACAAGGTCATAAATGAAATCAAAGTCAATCGCCGCATCAAGCTTCCGAACGAGATGATCCTCTGGCACCAGCTTTTCAATCCAGACCATCTCCATCTGCATCCGTTTATCTTCCAGCTGTTTGGACAACATGTTTCCTCTCACCCCGTACCCTTTTTCTCTTTTTTATTGTACAAAAAAGCCTGTCGACTGTCTCGGGAAAACCGAGACTTTGTCGACAGGCTGAAGCAGGCAGACATGCCTGCTTTTTTTATGGAAGAGCGGACTCAAGGAGGCTGAATCAAACTGTGCTGGCTCTTCTTTAAACAAGAAAATACTTATTTCTTTTCTTGGCGAATCGCTTTAAAACGCGTTGCTTCAAAAAGTTCTTCCCGATCAACGCTAAATAATTTTGCAATTAGCTTCGCGATTTCAGCGCTGACTTGGCGCTTGCCCGATTCAATTTGCGACAAATATCCCGCTGAAATCCCTACCTCTTTTGCTACTTCCTCAAGGCTATAGCCTTTTTTGGTTCGCAAAATTCGAATGCTACTTTCACTCATCGTTCTTCCTCCTTGAGTTCTTCAATAAACACATCATTACCTATTTTACTACGCAATCAGCAATTCCTTCAATTCATTTCGCGTATTACTTCTTTATTTTACAGATTGCAAAGTATAATGGAACAAGCTTCAATGAAAGGAGAATGGACGGCATGTTTGCATCACGATTAAAAGAATGCCGCATTAAAAAGCAGTTGACAATGAAAGAACTGGGCCAAGCGTTAAATATGGCACAATCTACAATTTCAGGTTATGAGAATGGCACCAGAAAACCTGACTTAGACAATTTGGCCCGCCTTGCCGACTACTTTAATGTTAGCACTGATTATTTGATAGGCCGACTGGACTCAAACGATTCCTTTATACTCCATTCTGATCAGCTCACTAGCGATGAAAAATTGTTTCTAGCAGATTGCTTGCAGCTATACAGAAAACATTGTGCAACAAACAAGGTATAAATGAATTTACATGACTTCATCATACGTGTAACGAACTACATATTTATTTGATCGTAGCTTTTTAACTTCAACTAAAGGGCCAATTTCATATCCATTCTGCCAATTATCCTCCAATTTCGCTTTTACACAACCAGCTTGAAATTTGGAACGGAAAATTTCTTTATAATAAACCCAGTGGGGTTTTCGACGTTTGATCATTTTACTCCTCCATTCGTCACATGCGTCATCCTTTTTAGGTTGTCCATTTTTTTCTATTTTATCATAGACAGACGCTTGAATAGACGAAATTACCTGGCTTTGACAAAAGTATGTTAAACTAAGCTAAAGCCCGTAAGAAAGGACGTTGCATCATGGCAGGTTTAAATGGACAGTTATCTGAGCTGAAAATTGAAAGTACATATTTGGCGGAAATGATTCCTTTATCGATCTATAAACCGCCCCATTATACACCGTTAAAATCGTACAGACTCTTGATTTGCCAAGATGGCCAAGACTATTTCCGCTTAGGGCGCATTCCGCGCCAAGCGGAGGCATTAATGGAAGAAGGAGATATTGAGGAAGTTGTTATTGTAGGCGCCCCTTACCCTTCTGTGCCGACTAGAAGAAAATGGTACCATCCAGAAGGTGAAGACGCCGAAAACTATCGCCGCTTTCTCGCATGTGAGCTACTCCCTTTTCTTGAACAAGAAATTTCAACAGAACCACTCCCAGAAGCACGCATACTTGCGGGGGATTCCCTTGCTGCAACCGTGTCGTTGCAAACGGCGCTTGAATATCCAAACATTTTCGGAAAAGTTGTGCTCCATTCCCCCTTTGTTTCTGAGCAAGTACTTGAACAAGTAAATCAGTTTTCTAACAGCGACTCGTTAACCATCTACCATGTAATTGGGCTAGAGGAGACAGAAGTGACTTTAACAAACGGGGATGTAGCTGATTTTTTGACGCCTAACCGCAGATTAAATAAACTGCTTGAACAAGGCCCCTTTTCGTATACGTACTATGAGTTCCAAGGCAATCATACGTGGACATATTGGCAGAAGGATTTGCCTCGGGCACTACAAACAGTGTTGCCGCTCTCCTAGCTTACAAGAGAGAGTGCGTGCAATGACATTGAAAAGTGTGTAAACAAGCGAAACCGTTCTGATATCATCTAAAAATCGAGGGGGGTTTTTTACTTGAATTACAGCATTGTCATGTTCCCATCCAAACCGTTCCAAGACACGGCAAACGGCTATAGGCGGCGTTATGACGCCCATTACGCAAACATACCGCCACATATTACCCTAAAAGAACGTTTTTCAATTGCCGAGGAGGAACGACCTAAAATCATTGAGGCATTACGGACCATTGGGAAAAGCCATAAACCAATTGCCATTGACGTTTATAAAGTCGACACGTTTTATCCTCAGTCAACAACCATTTATTATAAAATTAAAGAAAACGATGGTTTGCTTGCTCTTTATGAAGCTTTACACTGCGACCCGTTTCCACGCAAACGGGCGCATCCTGTATTTATTCCCCACATCACCATTGCCCAGGGGCTGCCCCAATCAGAGCATGCTGATATTGTTGGTCAATTGAAAATGATCGATGTTTCCCATCAAGAAACAATTGATCGCTTTCAATTGCTCAAACAACTTGACAACGGTTCATGGGCCGTCTATGAAACATTTTTGTTAGAAGGAGATTAAGAAGAAATGACTTATTGTACGAAAGTTGCCGCTACTGAGCAAGAACACTCGGACTGCGCCAATGTACGGCACCATGTATTCATTGAAGAGCAAGGCGTCTCCCCTTCCATTGAACGGGATCAGTATGACGAGTCCGCTACACACATCATTATGTACGACGGAAAAACACCGATTGGTACAGGGCGTGTCCGCTTATTGACTCATAACGAGGCTAAAATTGAACGGGTTTGTGTGATCAAAGAAAAGCGCCGGTCAGGGGCAGGGAAACAATTGATGACGGCGCTTGAGGAAGCGAGCGCGAGAATGGGAGCAAAAGCAGCAAAGCTCAATGCCCAAACACACGCGAGCTATTTTTATGAAAAGCTTGGTTATACAGTAACTTCCCCTGAATTTATCGATGCTGGCATTCCCCATGTCACGATGAGCAAACCGCTTAAATTAGGCTTAATAGCTGACTGATAGCTGGAGATAGAGTCTCCAGCTATTGTTCTATTCGCTTCTCTTGCACAGATTTCCGTTTTCCTTCCATCGTTAAAGGCTGATCGCGGCGGTCGTCAATGCGAATCGACGTTGCCGTCCTCAAGGCTCCTTGTTCAAACGGCGCTTCATGGATTTTCTGGATCACTTCAAACAACACAGTCAGCTCTGCCTCAATCAACGTGCTCATAGGCGTAAGCTCGTAACGGATTTGCTTTTCCTTCTCATAGTGATCAAGCACTTGTTGGATATATGCTACATAAGCGCTAACGCTTGTCGAGGAAGTACCAATTGGAATGATCGATATGTCTGCAATTGCCATTCTCTTGTTCTCCTTTAGCGGAAGCCTCCGCTTTTTTATGTTTTCTGGAAAAGCTAAATAGCCTAACTGTTGATAGGCGGCAATCGCGCATTGAAGATGGTTCTCGTCAGGCTCTTTCGTTGTCACATGAAGTTGCAACCAGTAAGAAAGAACTAAAACGATCTTTTCAAGCCCTTTTAGCCACGGCTTGCGGTGAAAAAGTTGATAAAGGACAACGGCAGCCAGAGCCGCATAGGAGGAAACCATTAGCGCTTGTTGTATTGGCGTAAACAAAGAAAGGCTTCCACTTAGAAGGAAGACACTTAAAAAATAAACGACAACTAGCCCAGTGGAACAACCACGGTTGCGAATATCCGCTCTTTTTATCGCCTGTAACCGTTCCGTACAAATGCGCCCTTTTGCACTAAACACTTTATGTTCTGCGCCATGGTACTTTTTTAACGGCTCAGGAAATAGAAAATGCCCGGCAAACAATAAATAAAATATTGTATAAACAGGAAACCCATTCCAGCTGCTTGGAACGATTTTGGGCACAATAATTAAACACAGCAGGGCGAGAATGAGTGCGACAAACCGAAATGGCATGGTTTTCACAATCAGTTTGCCAGCTTGGAAATAGGCTTGCATTCCGACTGGCTTTCCCCATGAATGCAGCTTGCCCTGTTCATCATAGTATGCACAAGCCAAAAAGCCTGCCCCGCTGTAAAAAATCCCCGCATTAAACGACATGCCGCTAATCCGCAAGCAACTCACCTAATTCCACCGTTTTTACCCAATGCTGAACATTTTTGGCGCTACCAAAAGCAGGTGCTTCAAAAGTGGCGTCTTCCATCGTCAACGCTTCATGGTTCGTCCATGTATGTAGGACAGAAACGGTGATGTTCTCGGCAGAAGCAGGCAACGGTTGGACAATCGTGCCCTTCGTGCCAATGCTTTGATGTTCTGCCATTTCCGTCGGATATGCAAAAATGATCCCGTTTTCGACACGCTCGCCTTTATAGCGATGTTGTTCTTCTGTATCAAGGACTGCCTCGCCAACTTCCACTTCGTCTGCCCCAGTAAAGGCAATGCCAATATAGTCGGTTCCATACATGCCTTCTGCTGGCATTTGCGGCCAGCTCCATTCAAGTGACAATGTACCGTCTTCTCCTCGTTCAGCTACTAGTTCAATTTCAGCTTTCAGCTGTTCATTTGTCATCGTTTCTTCTTGATTCAAGTAATATATACCGCTCAGAGCGATCGCGATCATTAAAATGACCGGCAATATTAATACGACTATATGCTTTCTCAATTGCAACCCCCTTCTTGGCCAAGGCGGCGATAAGCAGCATGGTCCGTCGGGCCGATTCCGGCTCCTAATGGAATTCCTTCCGAAATCGCGGCAGTCACATATGCTTTCGCTTTTTTAGCTGCTTCGATTGGCTTTGCCCCTTTTGCGAGTTCTGCTGCTATCGCTGAAGCAAACGTACAACCAGTCCCATGAGTATGCTTTCTGTCTAGCCGTTTTGCCTTTAACTCAAAAAAAGCTTGGCCATCGTAGCATAAATCAATTGCTTCCCCTTGTGGCAAATGGCCGCCTTTCAAAATGACCAGCTTAGGCCCCATTTTATGCAATTGTACCGCGGCTGCTTTCATTTCAGCAATGGTTTTACATTCTGGTTTATTAAGAAGCATGGCCGTTTCAGGCAAATTAGGCGTAAAAACAGTCGCAAGTGGCAAAAGCTTCTGTATAAGCACCTGTTGGCCTTTTGCGGAAAGAAGCGCTGTTCCACTTGTTGAGGCCAGGACGGGATCAACGACAATGTTAGCCACTCGATACGTTTTTGCCAATTCAGCCACCGTCGTAACAATGTCTGCATTGACCAACATGCCTGTTTTGATGACATGAGCTCCAATATCACTTAATACCGCTTCGATTTGGTCCCGTACGAGTGAAGCGTCAAGTTCTTGCCACGATTGTACGCCAGTTGTATTTTGGGCTGTAATAGCAGTAATGGCAGTAGCAGCATAAACGCCAAGCTCTTGACACGTTTTTATATCTGCTTGAATGCCGGCACCGCCGCTGGAATCTGAACCAGCGACGGAGAGGACTGTTGGAATGGGCATCAGTACGCCTCCTTCTCTAACTACGAAAAACGTTCTGGATCAAAAAGGGCAATTGGTACAGGCGGCTCTTGCCCAGCCAACTGCGCACTCGCCACTTTTGCCGTAATGGCGCTTAATAAAATGCCGTTCCGGTAATGGCCACAAGCCATAAAAACGCGGGGATGGTTGCGGAGAAAACCGATAAGCGGATAACCGTCTTGTGTCGCCGGCCTAAGGCCAGCCCATTTATGAAACGGCGTAAGTTCAGCTAAAAAGGGCACTATCTTATGGTTCCAATTTGTGAGGCGGCGAATGCCTTTGTCGGTAATTTCTGTTTGAAAGCCAGCAATATCTTCTGATGCACCATTAACAAGTGTGCCATTTGCTTTTGGGACAAGATACCCTTGGCTTGTGTATAAAATGTGGCGAACACGGCCTGGTTCAATGTTATAAGCACAAATCTGCCCTCTTATTGGATAAATAGGCAAGTTAAGGTCAAGCTGGCTTTCTAGCTCTTTCGCCCATGCACCTGTCGCCACAACGAGCTGGTCTGCTGTAAAACGTTGCCCTGAAGCGCTTTGTAGCTCGATATGGGGCTCTGTTTTCACGAGCGAAACGTGTTTGAGCTGCTCATAAATGTGGACGCCGCGATTTCTGCAAGCCTGTTGCAACGCCTTTACATAATCAGGCGCGTAGACATGAGCTTCTTCTGGATAGTGGATCGCACCAATCATGTCTTCAGCAAGCTCAGGCTCTTTCTTCTTTAACTCTTCGGGTGTCAATACGTCGACTTTGGCCCCAAATTCCTCTTGCCATGCTTTTCTGGTGGCAAGTGACAACAAATCAGCTTCATGATAAACACAATGAAGACTCCCTGATTCTGTAAATTCAAACGTCATGCCTGACTCTTGCTTTATTAACGCTTGCCATTCTTTAAAGGTGCGCAAACTCGCTAAACAAAGGCGAAAAAAATCATCTGGATCCTCGCCAATTTCAGAATACGGGGCAAGCATGCCTGCAGCTGCGCCAGATGCCTGCCCGCCGCAAGTGTTTATTTCTAGGACAGAAACGGCCTTGCCGTCCATTGCTAACTGAAAAGCAACAGACAGCCCAATAACGCCGCCTCCTAAAACAATTGTATGCTCCATTTTGACTACCCCTTACTGTGACTGGACAATAAATGGTCAAGCTGGCTGCTTGCTGTCGCATAGCGCTTCATCGGAATGCGCCCTGCTTCGTAGGACAGCAAACCGGCTTCAATCGCTTGTTTCATTGCCAGCGCCATTTTTACTGGATCCTTTGCTTTAGCTACTGCCGTATTCATTAATACTCCATCTGCTCCTAATTCCATTGCCTTGGCGACATCGCTTGCAGAACCGAGGCCAGCATCGACAATGATCGGTACAGAAGCATCCTCGACAATTACGCCAAGGTTATACGGGTTTAATATACCAAGGCCTGTGCCAATTGGAGAAGCCCCAGGCATAACTGCGGCTGCGCCGGCTTCCTCCAGCTTTTTGCAAAGAATTGGGTCATCTGATGTATACGGCAATACAGTAAAGCCTTCTTTTGCTAAAGCTTCTGTTGCTTTTAATGTCTCAATCGGATCAGGCAAAAGCGTTTTTTCAGATACGCTAATTTCGACTTTGATCCAATCGCTCAGCCCAGCCGCTCGAGCCAAACGAGCAATGCGGATTGCCTCTTCAGCGTTGTTCGCTCCTGATGTATTTGGCAAGTATTGAAAAGTGCGCCCTTCTAAATGCTGTAAAATCGCATCCTCATCAGGATGTTCTAAGTTAATACGGCGAATGGCAAACGTTAAAACCTCCGCTCCGGAGGCTTTAATCGCTTCATTTTGAACAACCGGGTTTGGATAACGGCCAGTCCCAATGAAAAACCGCGATGACAGCGTTTTTCCGCCAATGACAAGTGGTGCTTTTTTCATGTTTATCCTCCCCCTACGAAATGGACTAGCTCAATTTTCATTCCTTCGCTCAAAGAAGTGGCCTCCCAGTCAACACGGTCAATAATCGTCCCGTTGACTTCCGCCACCACTAGTTGGCTCGCTAAGCCAAATTCAGAAACAAGTTCGCTCAGCGTTGTGCTTTCTGCAATTCGTTCTTCACCATTTACGACTAATCTCATTGACTTGCCTCCTCCATCGCCGCGAGCAACGCTTGACTAGCTGCTTTCACGTCACGGGCAGCAACAATTTCGGTTATAACGCAAACGGCTTCAGCCCCAGCCTCGATCACTTCACGGACATTATGGCGCTTGATACCGCCTATTGCCACAAACGGAATCGTCACATGTTCCTTAACTTCGCGAATATATGCAGTTGTAACTGGGTCTACTACATCCGCTTTGCTGTTTGTTGGAAAAATCGGACCGACGCCAATATAATCGGCTCCGTTCTTTTCAGCTTCAAGTGCCTCTTCTAGCTTGTGGGTAGAAACGCCAATGATTTTGTCTGGCCCCAGCAATTTTCTTACTTCTGGAAGGGGCAAATCATCTTGCCCAACATGGACGCCGCTTGCGTCGACGGCAAGGGCGACATCGATATGGTCATTGACAATAAACGGAATTCCATAATTGGCCGCAAGCTTTTTTAGCCTACGGGCTTTTTCCAACACAGCCTTTTTGCTGCTCGTTTTATCACGAAGCTGAATAATGTCAACCCCACCTTGGATGGCTTCTTCCATCACTTCTACGACATCGCGTCCAGGATGGAATTCCTCTCCTGTGATCGCGTAAAGTCGAAAAGGCTTCATGTTGTTCACTCCTTTTGCAAAATAAAAAGGCCAAAGCGAGAAGCTTCGGCCACATGCAAGCATGTCATTCAATCACTGCAAACCGACTTCCCTCCGCTGGCATCACCCAGATCAGGTTATTAGGGTAAAAGAAATGCGTTCTAATTCTCAGCCTAACTTCATTAGGCACCCCTAGTCTTTCTATTTCATTATCGCATACATCGATCCATTTGCAAAAACAAAAGTCGCTCTTTAGTCGTTATAACGGTAAAAAACGGGAGCCGGCGATACCGGGTTTTGTCATTTCTTTTGGATCAAGAATTTCATTCAACTCTTCCTCTGAAAGGATGCCCCGTTCAAGGCAAATTTCCCGGACCGGCCGCCCTGTTTCAATTGCTTCTTTAGCAACACGAGTAGCTACTTCATAGCCGACATGGGGATTGATTGCCGTTACAATACCGACACTATGTTCTACAAGTTCCCGGCATCGTTCCACGTTAGCGGTAATGCCGGCAATAGCGTAATCTTTAAAGACGCGCATGCCGTTTTGTAGCACTGTTAATGATTGCAATAAATTAAAAACGAGTACTGGTTCCATCACGTTTAGTTCAAGTTGGCCCGCTTCTGAAGCAAGGCTGATCGTATGGTCATTGCCGATAACTTGAAAAGAAAGCTGGTTAATGACTTCACACATGACCGGATTTACTTTTCCAGGCATGATCGATGAACCTGGCTGTCGCGGTGGCAAATTGATTTCATTCAATCCCGTCCGCGGGCCCGAACTCATTAAACGTAAGTCATTTGCGATTTTTGATAAATTAATGGCTAAAATTTTCAACGAACTAGAAAGCTCCGTATAGGCATCTGTATTTTGTGTGGCATCAACAAGGTCCTCCGCCGTTTTCAACGGTAAATCAGTCAAGTCAGCCAAATGTTTTGCGACTTTCTCAATGTATTCCGGTTTGGCGTTCAAACCAGTTCCTACAGCGGTTGCACCCATATTGATGTCGTGGAGGTGGTCTGCCGAACGGCTTACCCGTTTTAGATCACGGGCTAGCACTCTGCGGTACGAGCCAAATTCCTGCCCTAGTCGAATAGGGACTGCATCTTGCAAGTGGGTCCGACCCATTTTTAAGACACTGTCAAATTCTTCGGCTTTCGCTTCCATTTCGTTGATCAATTGCTGCAATTCTTCCATCAAGCCCTTTGTCATATTTAAAGCGGCAATATGAATCGCCGTCGGAAATGAATCATTGGTAGACTGGGCCATGTTGACGTGTGTGTTTGGACTGACTTTTAAATAATCGCCTTTTTCGCCACCAAGAATTTCAATCGCCCTGTTAGCAATGACTTCGTTTGCGTTCATATTAAACGACGTGCCGGCGCCTCCTTGGATTGAATCGACAATAAAATGATCATTCAAACGCCCTTCAATCACTTCATCGCTTGCCTTGATAATCGCTTCAGCAATGTGGGGGCGCAGTACGCCGACATCGCGGTTTGCAAGGGCAGCCGCTTTTTTCACATAGCCGAAAGCGCGAATAAGTTCAGGGTGGGGCGGATAGCCGGTAATCGGAAAATTATCCTTTGCCCGCAGCGATTGGATGCCATAATAAGCATGTTTCGGTACTTGTTTTTCTCCTAGTAAGTCTCGTTCAACCCTGTACTCCATTTCATGCGACTCCTTTTACTCATTCACTTTTTCCTAGCGTCTTCCTGTGTTGCTTTTGCCTGAATAGCAAGCCAAACAGCACCGTAAATCCCAGCGTCATTCCCTAAATGGGCCAATTTAATTTCAGCACTCTCGGAAACACGGGGCAACGCAAATTGCTTAAATACGATGCGAAGCGGGGCGAGCAAGCTTTCTTTCGCTTTAGAAACACCACCGCCGATAATAATTTTTGTCGGATTGAGCGCATTAGCCAAATTCGCTATTGCAAAACCAAGGTGAAAGGTTGCTTCGCTGACCACATCTTTAGCAAGTGCATCGCCAGCTTTAGCGGCATCGAAAATATCCTTTGTTGTTAACGCCCCTTCTCCAAAGCGATGCAAAGCACTATCTTTATTTGTTGTTAACTTTTCCTTGGCCATCCGTAAAATGCCCGTTGCCGAAGATACCGTTTCCAGGCAGCCCGTTTTGCCGCAATTGCACGGTGCCCCACCTTCAGGGATGACTGTTATGTGGCCAATTTCGCCGCCCATTCCACTTGCGCCGTGGAGAATTTGTCCTCTTGTAATAATGCCACCGCCGACACCTGTACCAAGTGTGATAAACAATTCTTCTTCAGCGCCATCCCCTGCGCCGCGCCATTTCTCTCCAAGTGCTGCCAAATTGGCATCATTGTCGACGCGGACAACCACTCCAAGGGCGCGTTCCAGCTCTTCTCTTAGTGGATAGTTGCGCCAGCCAATATTGACGGCATGGTGAATAAAACCAGTTTCCATTTCAATGAATCCTGGCGCACCTACTCCAGCCCCCAACAAGGTTGCATGTTGCGGCAGCCGGCTTTGAATGCTTGCGGCGATCTGGTCGACAATGTGTTTGCCGTTTTCGCTCACGTCTGTGGGAATCTCCCATTTATCTTTTAACTCGCCTGTTTCCGTAAGAAACGCCAACTTTACGGTCGTTCCACCAATGTCAATTCCTGCATAGTAGACCTCAGTCATTTGCTCTCTCCCCCATTTTTGCCGCACGCTGTTCACGTTTTAATACAAGCATTGCTTGTTGGAATTCGACACGTTCGATTAGGCCAAGTCGATGAAGTTCCTCCATTTCCATTTGCATCAACTGCATGTCTGCATCCAAATCCCTTGTATAAATGAAAGCGCCATATTGCTTTAACAACTGCTTGACTTCGAAAAGCGTTTTCATTGGCTCACCTCTAGCTTATTATATCAGTTTCAGTACTGCAATAAAAAGAAATGAGATAAGAGGCAAGAATGCCGCAATGTAAACATTTCGTAGCCAACCCAATATCGTATTATACAACAATACGCCTAAAAAAACGCTTCCTGTAAACAAAATTGCCATTCCTAATGTAAAAAACGTGCCGAACCCTGCCGTTCCCCATTGTACGCCCATCAAGAAAAACAGAATGGCAGCAATGAATCCGACTGGACTAACACCAGGACGATAACCGCAAGTAGGATGATATGAACGGAACAAGGCGATGATAAACAAAAACGAGCACATGGCGATTACAATGTCCAAAAACCGCAAGCCAAGCCAATTTGGGCCAACCAGCGCGAGAAACATGCCGACATAAGCAAAAAAGAAAAAGCTAATGCTAGACACGGATAGCCCTAAAATAGGCGGGACAAATTTCATCGTGGCGACGATCCCGCCAATTGCGGCCCCCAACACAAACACAAAAGCGGCCACCATAAATGCAAACCCCATGTGATCAACCCCTCATGAAAATTGTTAAACAATTGTACTACTATAGCTTATGTGCTTGGTTGAAAAATAAGGACATGAATGCCATGATGGAGATATAAAGAAGGAGTGGGAAAATGGGAAGAGATGTAAACGACCTATTAGAAAAAGCGATTTATGGAAATCCAGAAACAAAACCAGCGGAACGCCGTTTGTTTTTGACGACAATTTTGGAAAGGGTCTATCTTGCATTAACGAAAAAGCAAGTCCAGGCTGCTCCAGTTTACAGGGAAGTCGAACAAACGATGGCTAAGGCTAACAACCTCCATCTGTTTTTAAATGGCAACCTGGCTTATAACGATTATGCGGCTTACATTAAAATAGCCGTCAGCCAGAACGTTCCATACACGATTGTGAATCCGCCAACGCCGACACCCTTTGCCCTTGTTTTAGCTGACAAAAGCCAGCCAGTGCAAAAAGCAGACCGTTTTATAAAAGATGACTTGTATGAAATAGACATGGCTGCTGATTGAAAACCCCGATTTGCTAACGGTCCGGATCTTGGGGATGAATAATGACTGGCCTGCGGTTTTTTACAGGCATTGGCACTCGAAAAACGACGTCTCGTAATGCTTTTGCATTAAAAGGAATAAATGGCCACATATAAGGAACATCCATCCCCTTTAAACGGACAAGCATCACTAACCAAATGGTCGAGGCAATCATAAGCCCTGGCAACTTAAAGGCGGCAGTAGCCACCAACAAAAGTACACGCATAAATCGGTTGGCAAGGGAAAGTTCATAACTAGGTGTTGCAAACGTACCGACAGCGGCAATCGCTAAGTAGAGGATCACTTCTGGGGAAAAGACACCGACTTGGATGGCAATATCGCCAATCAATAAGGCTGCCACAAGCCCAAGCGCTTCTGCGACTGCATTCGGTGTATGAATCGACGCCATTCGCAACATTTCAATCCCTGCTTCTGCGATGACAAATTGGGCAAACAGTGGCAAGCTCCCCTTTTCTTCTGTGCCGATAAACGCCAAACTATCTGGCAATAAAAACGCATTTGTTGCGAATAAATACCATAACGGCAGCAAGAAGATCGACGAAAAAACAGCAGCGAATCTGACTAGCCTCAGCATTGCTCCTATGATTGGTTTTTGACGGTACTCCTCTGCATGTTGAAGCAAGTGCCAGAAAGTAGTAGGTGTAATCATGACACTTGGCGACCCATCGACAAGAACGAGGACATGGCCCTCAAATAAATGGGTGGCACATACGTCTGGCCGTTCTGAATAACGCACAAGTGGATAAGGGTTGCTGCTTTCTTTAAAGATAAATTCTTCAATTGATTTATCTGCCATGGGTACACCATCGGTGTCAATTGCATCAAGGGCAGCGGTCATTTGCTCGACATAACGCTTATCAGCAATATCGCCAATGTACATTAAGGCTATATCTGTTTTAGAACGTCGCCCAACTTGCTTGAACACGACGCGCAGCGTCCGGTCACGAACTCTTCTGCGGATCAGAGCTGCGTTCATAACGAGCGTTTCGACAAGCCCGTCTCTCGAACCACGAACAACTTGCTCTGTATCTGGCTCCTCCGGACTTCGAACAGGATACTCCCTCGTGTCAATCAGCAGGCAATAGTCAAGGCCTTCAACGAGCAAAGCCGCTGGCCCGGCCAACACTTGCTCTACGACTTGGTTCAAGTCTCTTTCGGTTTCAACTTCTGCATAAGGAATCCGGCTTTGCAGTAAGGCATCATATCGGTCTTGCAATTCATCTTCAGTCGTATGGGAAAGTTCCCGTTGGATTTGTGTCAGTGCGATATCTTTGGCAAAACCATCAACTAAAAAAAGCGCCATCCGTTTGTTTGCATGCCGCATTTCCAAACAAATCAAATCAAAGTTTTCTTCTACCGCCAATTCCTTTTTCAAAAAGGCAAGCCCATCTTCATAAGAGGTCAACTTTTGCTGCTTTTGGCCAGGCATTCTTGTCACCCTTTCAATCGTCCAGTCCTTTTACATAGCTTGGCTTTCCTTTCCAAAAATATGTGAGTCAACGTCAGTAAAAACGAACAGCAAAAAAAGCCAGTCAAATACTCAACTGGCTGCTTGACAGCACACTGACTTCCTACTAAGTGCTAGTGCTGTTGCTGTTCAATTTCTTCCTGCACTTCTCGATAACGATCGATTTCTACATCTGGATGTTCGTCTTGCTCTCCTTGTTTAATCGCCTCTTCCACCGCCTTCTGAGCTTGCTCAATTTCCCCTTGCTGCCAATAAATAAGGGCCAGATTAAACCACGCTTGATGGAAGTGGCGATTTTCAGAAGTGACAAATTCCAGCTTCTCCTGTGCGGCCTTATCTTTGCCGTCTTGCATATCCAAATACGCTTGCAAAAACAGCAGCTCTACATGCTCACTATCTTGTTCAAGCCCTTCTGCCACAAGAGGCCGTGCTTCCTCCCAATTCCCTTGCTGAAACAGGCGATTTGCTTCTAGCGCGGCCATATCTGGGTTGACTGTCCCTGCGGCCGACTGATAGCCAAAAAACAGCAAACTAGCTGCCAGGACGATATAACCTGCCAGTGCAGATAAGGACCATAGCACATTTGTTTTTCTTGTTTCCTTTGGCATACGTACAGCTGCAGCTGCCAAAAAACCACCGACTAAGCCGCCGCCATGGGCGCCTATGTCAATTCCAGGAACAATAAAACCAAGGAAAAAGTTAATGATCAATAGCACGATCACACTGCGGCCCAGTGTGCGAAAAAACAAAGAAGGCTGTTTAATGCCGAAATAGAGCAAAGCGCCAAAACAGCCGAATAATGCCCCTGACGCACCTGCTGACAAAGAGTCTGTGAAAGCAAAGCTAACGGCAGACCCAAATAAGCCAGCCATGAAATAAATGACCAAAAACCGTATCGAACCAAAAAGTTGCTCCACTGCACTGCCTAAAAAGTAAAGCGCCATGCCGTTCATCAACAAATGGAAAAAGCCAATGTGCAAAAACATCGCTGAAAATAGACGCCACCACTCGCCCTCTACAATGAGTGGATTGTATTTTGCGCCAAAGTCAATTAACGTTTCAATGTTGGTGCTTCCTCCATTTGCTTCAAGGACGCTATACATAATTAATATCGAAATTAACAGCGCATAGATCACTCGAGGTTTTCCAAAAAACAACGTTTGCCGTTCTTTTGTCTGGCGGCCAACGGTCGTGCGTTTTACGTTTTCGTGAATCCGCAAAATCTCCTGTTCCATCGCCTCGTGAGAATCCAATGGCTCAAACGGTGGCAGCCCGTCATTCTCCAATGTTTGTTCAGTGATCTCATTGTATGTATCCGTATCTGTATGCAAGGCAATGTTGCGAATTTTTCCTTTTCGGTTGCCGATCGTAAAAGGCTCCATCGTTTCTTCCCATGAATCAACAGGAGGCAAGCTCATCACATAGACGTTTTCTCCTTGAATTTCCCAAACGCCAAGCTGTTTATAAATCGTGTTAAATTGTTGCTTGGCATGGCCGATATCCCGTTTCAGGCGATTCGCCCAATCGACTTCAGAGAGCACAATGCGAATAACACGCCGCGGTTTCACGGTATCGTCTTCTAGCCATACTTGCGTATTGTATAGCGCAAGCACGCGGAACTGTTTCTTTAATGCATAATGCTCCACGATTTTCCAGAAAAAATAGCGGTGTACAACCGTATCCAAGCCTAATTCCTCCTTATTTCTGCCAGTTCTTTTATTATAACAAGTTTGCCTAAAAAGAAACGAAAGAAAAGTCCTGACAACATCAGAACTTTTCTTTGTATAATTCCGTCGGCTCAGCTGGTCGATTAAAGAGAGTAGGCATAAACCGGTTACGAACAAATGGCATTCTTAACACCGCCCTAACGGCCAGCCGCCTGAGCAGTGGTTGGCGCAAAAACGCATTTAACAGCCGATATCGGTATTTACAAATAGCAAGAATGGCAATAAACGTCGAGACAGCGACTAACACTTGACGCATAACGTCACCTCCACTCTTACTATACCGACTTTTATTTGTTTTTATCCAAAGGAGCTATGCCGATTCCTAAATAGCCAAAGGCAACCGTAAGTAGTGGAGATAAAATAAGGAAAAAAGCAAAAGGGGCATATTCAAGCACAGATACACCAAGTGTTTGCGCAAAAAAAGCGCCGCTCACCCCCCATGGAATAAGGGGATTGACAAGTGTACCCGCATCTTCAAGCGTCCGCGACAAATTTTTCGGAGCAAGCCCTGCCTGTTCATAATAACGTTTGAAAAAACTGCCTGGTAGTAAAATTGATAAATATTGTTCCCCCGTTACAGCATTAGTGCCGATCGAGGCTAACGCTGTTGAAGCAATTAAATGCCCCCTCTTCGCCAATAGCTTTTTCATGTTTGCAAACAATGCTTCAATAAAACCGATGTGTTGAATCACACCGCCTAAAGCAAGCGCCAGCAACACTAATGAGACGGACCACATCATCGATTGAATTCCGCCAGCATTAAGAATGCCGTCAAGTAGTTCATTGCCAGTCGTTCCCTCGAAGCCCGACTGCAATACGGTTAACATATAAGCCAGTGACGACTCTTGCTGAACCACGACAGTCAGCAACAAGCCTGAGACAATCCCAGCGACTAAAACAGGCAGCACTGGCAACCGCAGCATCGCCAACAGAACAACGAGCAAAGGCGATAGCAACGTGAGCCAGCTAATCGTAAACGACGCCTTTAACGCTTCTAAGAGTCCAGCAAGGTCAGACGGCTCTCCGCTTTGTTGCCCGCCGATTATAAAAAACAACAAATAAGTGATGAAAAGCGCTGGTACGGTCGTCCACATTAAATGCTTAATATGGGCAAAAAGCTGTTCACCGGCCACTGCAGGTGCAAAGTTGGTTGTATCAGATAAAGGCGACATTTTATCGCCGAAACAGGCTCCACAAACAACTGCTCCAGCAGTGAGTGGAGCTGGCACGCCCAAGGCAAGGCCGACGCCCATAATTGCCACACCAACTGAGCCAACAGTCGTAAACGCGCTTCCTGTAAAAGTGGAAACGAGAATGCAGACGGTTAAAGCGCTAATGGCAAACCATTCGGGCGTCAACAACTGCACTCCAAAATACAATAACGTTGGAACTGTTCCGCTCATCATCCATACGGCGATGACTGCCCCGACAAGCATCAAGATCAATAATGGGGCAACTCCCCCTTGTATGCCTTTAATAAGCGCCCCTTCTAATGATTTATAAGAGAAGCCCAACAGCCGACCCCAAATGGTTGTCACAATAAGCGCCAACAAAATCGGAAGATGGGGATCAATTTTAAGGAAGAACATGCAACCGCCTAATAGAGCGATAAAAAAGAGCAAAAAGATTATAACCATTGATAAGCTAGGTTTCTTTTCCATCATAAACACCGAAGTCCTTTTCTTCATTCTATGACACTTTACCGCGTCGGTGCGAATTAGCAACAACTTCTGCTAGCTTAAATGCGTTCCTTTTTTTCGTCAAGCCCCAACAACCATTTACGATTATGCAAAGTCCTAGAGCAGCTGCCTGTTATAGTGAATATTTTTTTAGGGTAGGCTAAGTGTCTTGAATTTGAATGGCACGAAACAAGAAAGAACGACACGGGCGCTTCGGTTTTAGCTGTATATTCTTTATCCAGCCGACTTTTTAGTCGCCAATATATTTGCTAAAAAGCGTTCTTGCACGGCTAATGTCTTCCGTTCCTTGTACAAGCACTCGCCCATCAGGAAATAGGACCAATTGTTCACCCTCTGGGAGAGAGACACGAACAAGAAAGGGCGTTTCTTTCACAGTGGCGATTGGTTGAAGCTTTGCTGCCCACTCTTTTAACTGAAACCGCGAGCCAGTCGCAATTTGTACCGTGTCTCTCCCACATAATGTTGTTTCCGCTTCTTGTTCGACTTGTAATGCCGGATATTCATGCAATTGGCAAGTCGGGCAGTCTGGTTTCGGCGCCTGAAATTGGAGCTTATGGTCATAATTGCCCCACAGATCAAATGTCTGTACAGAACGCCGTAATTGATCTGTTGCTCCGACTAAGTATTTCAGTGCCTCGACAACCTGGTAAGAGGCTACAATATCAACAACAGGGGAAATGACGCCGACTGTGTCACACGTCTCCCCCGGGGATGCACCGCTTGTGATAAAACAGCGCAAGCATGGCGTTTTTTCAGGAACTAGGAAAGCACTCATGCCCCTGGCGCTTACAGCTCCGCCATACCCAAAAGGAATGCCTTTTTTAAAACAGGCATCATTAAGCAAAAAACGTGTTTTAAAATTATCCGTCCCATCTAATACGAGATCGATTCCCTCCATTAGCATATCCACATTTTGTATCGTTACATCTTCTACAAATGCTTCAATGTGCACCGATCCGTTCACTTTTTCTAACATTTGTTTTGCAGCGACCGCCTTTGGCAGTGCTTGTTCTACATCGCTTTCAGTAAACAGCATTTGCCTTTGCAAATTGCTCATTTCTACGTAATCACGATCGACAATGCGAATATGGCCAACGCCAGAACGAACCATATGGTTAGCAAGGACCGTTCCTAAGGCGCCCACGCCAACAATTAGCACATGGCTGTTTAATAGCCGTTGTTGCCCTTCCTCACCAATTCCAGAAAACAATAGCTGTCTTGAATAACGTTCTAAATGAGCCATAAGCGTTTCCTCCTTGTTCCACCAATTGTATTAAAAATAGTCGCAACTACCCCGTTATCGCCCAATCAATGCGACTGCTAAAACGCCAAGCACCGCTCCTGTAAACGTGCAAATAAAATTGATGGTGTCGTTTGTTGCTAAACGGTACCCTTTTATCTTTTCTGTTTTCTCTCCACAGTGGTTTGGTCTTTCTGTCTCTAACCCGCAAACAGGGCAACGGTACAACACTTGAATGGCAGCACCAAAAAGAGAATCAGCTAAATTGGCGAGAAAGCCGATTGCTGAATAGACTAGTAACCAAATATGGCTCAATGGCGTATATCTCCACCATAATAAAATGGCCGTTGCTGCGACAAGAAAACTGCCTGCAAAAGCGGCTGCCATACCAAGCGCAGATACAGCTCCTGATACGCCGGGAGAAACGCGCTTCAAAGTCAATAGATGGATCGGTTTCTCTCTGCTATATTTTCCAAGCTCTGATGCCCAAGTATCGGCAGTGGCGCCAGCTAAACTGCCAATAAATCCAGCAAAGGCAAAGGCAGCATAGCCAGGAAACAACCAAGCCAACAACGAGCAAAGACCCGCAACACCACCATTTGCCAATACTTGCCAGGCATCACGAGCGCCGTGTTTGGCAACCACATCGACATCCACTTTTGAAGAGTCTAGACGACCCCATACAATTGAGCTGCCAAAGAAAACGGCAATCACCACTAACCCCCCTACACCGACGCCCGCTATTGTCAGCCACCCAACAACACACGCGGCCCACATGCCAGAAGCGGTCAGTTTGTCCAGCTTGTATAAAAGGAGTGCCGCTATCCCAATCCCAACATAAGCCAAAAGGGAGATCATGAAGCATCAATCCTGTCGTCAGAGATGATCTTGTCAACCAGAACATCATGGGGTTCCGTTGGCAAATCAGAAAACAGTTGTTCACGAAAACATAACGCAACTGTTAAACCTGAACAGCTTGGCAAAAAACGATCATAAAAACCCCCGCCTAAACCAAGTCGTTTTCCCGTCTTTGTAAACGCCACACCTGGGACAACAATGAGTTCTAGCTCATCAGGACGAGCGAGGCACGATTCATTTGGTTTCGGCTCGAACAGGCCATACTTGTTTTCTACCAATTCATCAGTAGAGGTTATGTAAAAGAACGCCATTGTCCGCTCTTTCATGTTGATACGCGGCAAGGCCACTTTTTTATTCTCAGCTAATGCGCCAGCAATCAATGGCGCTGTCTCTACTTCCGGAAAGCGAGAGACCGTTAGGGCAATGGTTTTTGCCTGTTTCCAATCATCCTGTTGCATGAACAAATCGGCAAGCTCGGTTGAACGTTGCTTATACACATGCGCTGGCAACATGTTCAACTGTTTAGAGACGTCATTTCGAATGTTCTGTTTACTACGCATATCGGCATCACTCCAAGTATCATGGTCACGGCAAAAAAATAAGCAGCGGATGACCGGCTGCTTACTTTGTTTCGCGATGAAGTGTGTGGCGCTTTAAACGCGGGCTATATTTCTTAAGTTCAATACGCTCTGGATTTGTGCGCTTGTTTTTTGTAGTGATATAATTGCGATCACCCGTCTCCGTACAAGCAAGTGTAACTTGAACACGCATCTGTTATCCCTCCAAACTCGTCCTACATACTCAGCTATGATAGCAAATTCCATCATAATTTGCAAGCTTCGATTTCATTGCCCATAAGCGGCCTGCAGCCTTTTATGGGATTGATTTAACGCTTCCAAGCTTCGGGAAGAAAGCATCCAGGCATGGCCTTTTACGCTTGCTTGAGAAGCGAGGACACAACTCGCAGCCAACACGCTTTCTAAGCTCGTAGCTGAAAATGGCGAAAAAAACAATTTTCCTTCTTGAGAATTCCAGTTTTTCTTTAAGCTTCCGGCTCCTGGCTGAATAAAAGCCGCGTCACGCATCGTCAAGGAAAACAGCGAAAATTGATTCTCTGCGTGATGGATGAGCGCTTTATCTTGAGGGGAATAAAAAGCAATGCCTTGCGACTGCACTAAAGGCAAATGGTGGAACAACAATTTCACCTGTTTGGCGTCGGTGCCCTGGTTTTGGATTCTTACTTCTCTCAAGCAGCCAAGGCGATCTGGCGATTCACGATCAATGATCGTTACAAGTACATTCCATCCTTTATGAAATGCTTGGCTCATAATCGATAACGCGGTTTTAGAAAATGCAGCTTGAACGCTCCAATCGCCGTCCCCCACCCAAGAGGTCTTGCCATCCTGCCAAAGCCCAATACGCGAGAGTGCTTGTTGGCCTTCACATAGCTTCAACCTAGCATGAATGTCTACATAAAAAGATGCTTTTGTAGCGGAGTCCGTATTTAATTCTCGCGAAAAGTCTGGCAAAACGTACATCGAATCTCTCCTTTATTCAGCTCATTTTTTTGTGAACATGCACGATTGTAAATTTCATTTTCAAAAAACTACCCAAACAGAAACAACATTTTAAATTTGCAAAAATTAATCCCGGTGAACGTCCATAATAATGCTCGTTTGTTGCAAACTCCCCATCCGCCTAGGTTCCTTCGGTGCTAGGCGAATTCGGCTTGTTATGCCTATATTCTTCCAGCCTCTAGCCTACTGCTGCTTTGTCTTATATACAGCCGTTTGGCTTATGTAAAGCTTGCATCCCACACGACTTTAAATAGCAGTAACAATCCCACACAGCATAACGACAAATCGTTTCGCCTAATAAAAGCTCTACTAACAGCATACCCCTTCTTTTAGCATCCTACAAGAAGTGCAAATTGTATAATTTTGTAGAACCAATTCCCTAGTTGCAGCAAGTATTTCCCTTTCTCTTTAGCCTGTTATCATAGCCATTACCTGGAATCATGTCTGATTTTGTCAAAAATCACCGCATCGTGCCATAAATTTAAGATTTTGAAATGAAAAATCAGCGATTTCATGTATAATAATAGGATGTAACACAGTTGATAAAGTAGGAGGGTACGTTTTCAATGGAATGGACATTGGCCATTTTACTCGTAGTTGCGATTGCCTTGCTTGTGCTTTCGTTTTTCAAAGCCGAAAAACCATCGAAAGTGGACGAGCAAATCGAGCAGCTTTCCATTTCGTTTATGCAAGAGCTGCATCAGCTAAAGAACCAAATTCGCGATATGGAACTCGACGCTGAAATCGCTGCACATGAGCCAGGAGCGCAAGCGCGATCATCATCGCATCAAAAATTGCTTAGAGAAATTCTTGATCTGCATAAACGCGGCTATTCAGTTGAAGGCATTGCAATCGAAACAGAGCTCGAAACCCATGAAGTAGAGCGCCTGTTGGCCCCGTACGTTTACAATGGCACAAAAGAAAGAAAGAAGGCTGCAAATGAGTCCTAAATCATTGCGCAGTTTTGCTTGTGGCTTGCTTGTAGCTGCTGTGGCGCTTGGCGCAGTATACTTTATCCAGGGAGACGGGGCCTCTTCCGCTGCTGCACCAGAACTCACTGAAGATGAGATGAAGCAATCACTCGCAGACGCTGGCTATGTCATCGAACAACAAGACACATGGAATCAGATGGAAAGCGATTTACAAGAAGCACAAGCTGCCTTAGAAGAAGCAAATCAAAACGAAGATGGGGATAGCGAAGAGAGAATTGTTTACAGAACCATTCTTCATGTTCAATCGGGAATGACAAGCATTGACGTCGGCCAAATGCTTGAAGAGGCAGGCATTGTAGACAACGCCCATGACTTTTTTGATGCCGTTGACGAACGTGGCTTATCAGGTGAGCTAAAACCGCAAGTCACCGGGGAATTAACGAGTGAAATGAGCATGGACGAAATCTTAGATGAATTGTTCTAAATACAGTATTCGACGCTTACTACATTCATTCCTCTTTATTTAGCAAATTTCTTATATAAAAGGCCAGCGAGCTCTATCTGCTCGCTGGCCTTTTATTTACTCATTCTCAAACAAATCAACTTCGTCCATGACTGAATCGACTGATTTAGGGCCATCTCGGTTCTCCTGTAAATCAAAGTAGTCATTGACTAAGTCTTGGGCAATGCCTTGGGCAATTTTATACGATGTCCCCCTTGGAATTTGCACTTTTGGAGCGATGACAGCAAAAGCGATTTCTGGGTCGTCATAAGGAGCATAGCCAATAAAGCTTTGGTTGTTTCCGTTTAAAACTTGGCGGTTATCCCCTTCGCCAATCGCTACGGAAATCTCTGCTGTCCCAGTCTTGGCGGCAATCGGCACATCCGTTTTTATTGAACTAGCTGTACCGCGACTGCCTGTCACAACACGGCGGAAGCCGTTTTGCACCACGTCAAGCTTGTCTTTAGACATGTCGACTTCATTAAGCACTTCAGGCGCAAATTCTTTCACAACGGTCGCTTCTTCTCCATTAATAGAAGGCTCCAATATTTCTTTGACAAGACGAGGGCGCATGCGCACACCATCATTGGCAATCGTGCTCGCGTATTGGCCAACCTGCAACGTTGTATAAGTGTCGAATTGGCCGATCATAAAGTCAAGTGAAGCCCCTGGCTCTTGTGGAACGCCGGTAATACCTGTTACTTCATGGGGAAGGTCAATTCCCGTTTGAGTCCCTAAGCCAAATTGGCTGAAATAATAACGTGAACGCTCTAACACATCATTGGCGACGGACAGGCCAAACAAGCTACGTTGGCTTTGGGGGATGTTGGCGTTGTACGTATAGTTGCCCATTCGCATCGCTATTTCAAACATATAGACGTTCGATGACCGTTCTAGCGCCGTGCCCATATTGACAGGCCCCATAGTGGACACCGATTTTTTCTCAGGTGTGCCATTAAAATGCAACGGCCTGTCATTGACAACTGTATCAGGGGAGACAACTCCCTCTTGCATGCCGGTTAACACGGATGCCCCTTTGACGACAGAGCCAAACTCAAACGCATTGTTCACAGCTCCTGTTGGGTGCACATAGCTTTCATCTTCTCCGGCAGGATCGACAAAACCGCTAATCGCTAATATTTCACCTGTTTTTGGATTCATCACAATTGCATAGGCGCTGCCTTCTTGCTGCTGCAAGTAGTAGCCGCGGTTTTTCATGACATGTTTTTCTACCGCTTCATCAAGCAGTTGTTGGTACTCCATATCAACGCTTAATACTAAGTCATTGCCACGGCTGCCAAGTGTTTCTTCGACGACGCTTTCCGCTTCCTCGCCGCCAGTCCGTGTCGATGTCCGCGAAATTTCTGCTTTTGTGCCACGGAGCACATTTTCATATTGAAGCTCCAAGTAGCTGTTGCCGACAAGATCAGAGCGGGCATAGCCGTTTGCCAAATAATCATCGACTTTTTCTGATTGGATTGACCCGACACTGCCATACAATTGCCGCAACGTGTCGCCATATACGTACTCCCTCGTCGCATCCCGCTGCAAGTCGATGTTCGGCAGCTTGTCCAAGTGCTCACTTAACACGTGGGCTTCCTCTTCCGTAATCGATTGTTTGATTCGTTGCGGCGTTCCGCTAGTACCGCGGAGCATATGTGTAAAAATCGCAATGACTTGTTCTTCTTCTTTCGAATAGCCATCAACCATCTCTTCATTAATTTCATCTATAATCGTTTGGTACTCGTCTTTATCGTCGACTTTTTTTCCTTCGATTAACGCTTTCCGCTCTTCTTCGCTATGAGTGACATACCAATATTCTTGTTTGTCGCGAAAACGGAGATTCTCCGTGTCGACTTCGATGAAATCAGACAGCTTTTTCGCTAATTCAAGAATCTCTTCCGCTTTTTGGTTCCCTGGATTGGTGTAAGTGACAGACAACTCCATCGAGTTGTCGACCACCACATTGCCGTAGCGATCATACATCAGTCCACGGGGCGCGTCGATACGGGCCGTTTGGTTCGATACATGTGTTAACTCTTCTTCGTAAGATTCGCCTTGGACTATTTGCACCATGCCGAGACGCAAAATCAATGCAGAAAACAACAAAAACACGCCAAGAAACAAAATATTTAGCCTGGCAGATACTTGGCCGCGCGCTTTGTTTTTTTTCTCAGCCATCATTTCCCCTCCATCATCATTTATGTATCGCCTAACAGCTTATAAATTTCCAACACAAAAAGACACCCGGCAAGCGGATGTCTTTTCTTCTCTTTACCCGCGGGTGCCGTTAGCAGTAAATGTTTCATGAACCTACTCTCGCAGGTGGGTGTTCGCAGTTCACGTTCCGAAGTCCGAACCAGTCGGCATGACGTAGAGTCAATCATATAGAACTCCCTTTTTTACATTCAAGGTTCGAAACATAAAAAAGCACACGAACATAGCAGGCAATTCTTGTCTATTATAATATGGACGACACAATCTGTCAAAGGCCGAGAAAAAGTTACACCGAGCCTCCAGCGCTATTTTCCCCGTCTGGGTCCCCTGCATACTGAACATGGCTAGGTTCAGGATCTTGGGGGCTTAACTGAATGTTTCGCACAAAAAAATAGATCCATAAATGACCTGAACCGACAAGAAGCAATACGGCTGGAATCGCCTGTTTTTCTGGAAATAAGCTAATCGCAGCAATAAATAAAAGAATCGATAACATTCTCCCTGTATTTAACACACATTCACGGACGATGATATACTCAACCCGCAATTCCGCTGCATTGTACGAACGGCCAATTACATCGTACGTAAGCGAAATATATGGGATGAGCAGCAATGGATAGGCGATGGAAATAAACACCCCATACGTGATGAGTTTAGCAAAGCTTAAGTGAAACAGAAGGATGAAGATCGCTCCATATAAGATGCAACCGCCTACTAATATGGCCCGCTTTCGGAAAGCGCGCTTTAACAGCCGGGCTGCTAAATAATATACCACCAACTGTACACTGGAAGTGACCAGCCCATATGTGCCAAGAGCAAGCTCGTTGCCAGTTGTCACGTATACCCATACGACGATGACAAATGCAAACGTCCCTTCTCGAAAACCTTGGAATAAATGGGCACAAAGTATCCTCGCCCAATCTTTGTTTCGGCGTCGTTCTTTCAATACTTCTCTTAATTGCAGCTTTCCTTTCGCATGCCGTTTGGAAAGCCACATTGTTAAAACGACACCGATAAGAAATAGCGTCAGCGAACAGGCAAAAATGAGGAAATACCCGCGGTAACCAGTCATCCTCGTAATGATAAACCCAGCCAGCAGTGGGCCTGTCATCCCAGCAAAAGAGGTTAGCAGTCCTAAAAAGCCGTTAAAAAAGTCGCGTGTATCCGGCTCTGTTACTTCAAACGTCAGCACATTAAATGCAAGCCAATAACAACCAGCGCCAGCACCAAGCAACGCACCAAGCAAAAGCAAATAATCCGCGGCATGTGACCCGGCTAGAAGCACCGTGATGTAGAAAAGCGACATAATGCTTACGCCTAGGCGCAAAATAAACACGCGGTCGATTCTTTTCGTTAGCTTCCCTGCAAGGATAAAGGCGAGTGGCTGCAACATGACAGACATTAAATTGTATAAAGCGAGGTCCATAAATTTCCCAGACTGTTTCCACAAGAATATATTTACAAATGTATTGGAAAGCGCCACACTTAGTGCATAAAGGCCGCCAATGACAAGGAGCAATTTCAAATCTTTTGATGCTTCTACATGGCCGAACACTTTATCTGCCAATTTCTTTTGCATGACCTCACCACCTTAATCGGTAGTGTGATCTGTTTTATTTCCTGCTATGCACGTTTTTAAGCCTTTGCCCAATGAAAAAGCCGCAAAGCGAAATGCTTCACGGCTCGTTGGCATTTATTTATTTTGCTGCTTCGTAACGTTTGCTAACCTCGTCCCAATTGACGACGTTCCAGAAAGCTGCAATGTAGTCTGGGCGACGGTTTTGGTAGTTCAAGTAGTAAGCGTGCTCCCAGACGTCAAGTCCGAGGATAGGCGTTTTCCCTTCAGACAATGGTGTATCTTGGTTAGGCGTGCTTGTAATTTCTAAATTGCCGTTATTGACAACTAGCCAAGCCCATCCTGAACCAAAGCGTCCTTTTGCTGCGTCTGCAAATTTGTTTTTGAATTCTTCAACGCTGCCGAAAGTTGATTTAATGTCTTCTGCAAGAGCGCCAGTCGGCTCACCGCCGCCATTTGGACTTAAAATTTGCCAGAAGAATGTGTGGTTTGCATGGCCTCCGCCATTGTTGCGGACCGCTGTGCGGATGTTTTCTGGAACAGCATCCAAGTTTGCAACCAAATCTTCAATGCTCTTCTCTGCAAGTGCTGCATGTCCTTCCAATGCAGCATTTAAGTTTGTTACATACGTATTGTGGTGTTTTCCGTGGTGAATGTTCATTGTCGCCTCATCAATATGCGGTTCAAGTGCATTTGCCGCGTAAGGCAATTCTGGTAGTTTGTAAGCCATGTTTAATTCCTCCTTAGTTTCAAATAGTCTTCGATTCTCAATTAGATTACCATTAAAGACAGCGCTCCGCAAAGAAAATGCTCGCGCTTTCTCATTTATTTTTTATTCCCTATTCCCTTGTCATTAAACATAAAAAAACGCCTTTTTATTTAGGCGTTTTTTTTTAAAAACGGAGGAAGAGGGATTCGAACCCCCGCGCGGTGTGACCCGCCTGTCGGTTTTCAAGACCGATCCCTTCAGCCAGACTTGGGTATTCCTCCAAAGTGGACCCTGTAGGACTCGAACCTACGACCAATCGGTTATGAGCCGACTGCTCTAACCAACTGAGCTAAGGGTCCGCAAATATGTTTTAATATGGGGCGGCTGATGGGAATCGAACCCACGAATGCCGGAACCACAATCCGGTGCGTTAACCACTTCGCCACAACCGCCATAAAAGCTTGATTCGTTATGTATAGATATGGTAGCGGCGGAGGGGATCGAACCCCCGACCTCACGGGTATGAACCGTACGCTCTAGCCAGCTGAGCTACACCGCCAATGGCTCCACAGGCAGGATTCGAACCTGCGACCGATCGGTTAACAGCCGATAGCTCTACCACTGAGCTACTGTGGATCGTCCTCCATACTCCTCATTCGGACAAAAATTATATTACCACGTTTTTCTCTTTGATGCAACGATTATTTAAGAAAAAACGGCCGGCTTTTACTTCCGGCCGTTAAATAGGCTAATCGCCAATTACCGATTGGGCAATGTTGACCGAATGGTCGCCAATTCGTTCTAGGTTGCTAATAATGTCGACAAAAACAATCCCCGCCGAACCAGAACATTTGCCCTCATTTATCCGTTTAATATGTTGTTTTCTTAGCTTTCTTTCCATGCTATCAATTAAATCTTCATGTTTTAAAACGTCATGTGCTTTATCAAGATCATCCCGTTCAAGGGAATCCATTGCTTCTTCTAATGTCGAATACGTTAATTTGAACATCTCGTTTAAGTCATTTAAGGCAATATCGCTCATTTTCACTTTATTCGCTTTTTGATAATCTTTCAATTCAACAATGTTTTCCATATGGTCGCCAATCCGTTCGATATCCCTGACGACATTTAATAGCGTTGAATGGAGATTGGAATCAGCAGGCGACAAGGAACGTGCCGACACTTTAACCAAATAGTCGGTGATCTCGCGGTCTAAATTGTTAATTGCTTGTTCATACTGAAGTGCCAACTCGGCGTCCTTCTTTTCGCCTGTTTCCATATAGCGAATCGCTTGCTCTAATCCCTTTTTCGAGTAATCGGCCATATGGAGAATTTCTTGTTTGGCTTGTCCTAAAGCAATTGCTGGCGAGTTTCCGATAAAGATCGGATCTAAATGTTTTGGTTTGTAATCTAAAGCAAGTTCATCTCCAGGAACAAGCTTCGTAACGATATAGGCCAGTACAGCGATACACGGAAATTGAATGATTACATTTGCGACGTTATAGACACCGTGGGCTGCAGCAATTTGCATGGAAGGGCCTAAATTGAATTGTCCACCTAAGAATGCAATAAAGTTTACGAAAAGTGGAAATGCAATCATTACTAGCACCGCGCCAATCGTATTAAACACAACGTGTGTTAGTGCGGCTCTCCGTGCCCCTACTGTGGCGCCAATCGCGACCAATACAGCCGTAAGGGTAGTACCGATGTTATCGCCAATTAATACCGGTAGCGCCGCTTGCAATTCCATTGCTCCTTGCTCATACAATTGTTGGACCAACCCGATTGCCGCTGAAGAGCTTTGCAGAGCAACAGCCAGGATAATTCCAACAACAATTCCTAAAAACGGGTTTTCTCCCATCCTAACGGTGAAATCAACAAACGGTTCCCAATTGCTAAGTGGCCGCAAGCTACTGCCCATTAGATCGAGACCATAAAAGAGCCCACCAAACCCAAATACGACTTGGCCAATATAATTGACTTTTTTCTTTTTGAAAAAGAAAATTAAAAATGCCCCTACTGCCATAATCGGCAAGCTATATTCTTTCAAATTAAGTCCAATAATAAATGCTGTTGTTGTTGTCCCAATATTTGCGCCCATTATAACAGCAATCGCTTGCCTAAGCCGCATAAAGCCCGCATTCACAAGACCGATCGTCAACACCGTTGTCGCTGTACTACTTTGTAGCAAAACCGTTACGACAATCCCTGAAATAAGACCCATAAAAGGATTCGTTGTGTATTTGTCTAGCAAATCCCGCAATCGGTCCCCTGCTGTCTTTTGGAGGCCGTCTCCCATATATTTGACGGAAAATAGAAAGATTCCTATCCCTCCAAGAAACGTAAACAGCAACGTTTGAAACTCTCCCACGCATCTCATCCCTTCATCCAACTCATTTTTGGGCGTCTTTCGACAAACCTCAACATCATGGTCCGTGTCTATTATTAAACAATTATTGAGTATTTGTAAATGATATTTACCGTTTCTTAATGTTTTCTTTACAAAACAAAAAAATGAGTGGCTATAGGCAGCTAACTTGTCGTTATAATATGTGATTTGTCTAGTCTTATACAAAAAGACAGCCAATAAATGAACCGCTGCTTGGCCACATGGTCAGCGCTGATGTTTCATTTATCGACTTTAAAGGATACAGTTTGTGTTTTGCATTGATAAAAAACAGGAAAAAGAGTGAGTTCAGTAAACTGGCCCTTCATTTACAGTTTACAGGTCTCACTCCCTTTTGATCAACCGTGTTCAGTCGGGTATGCCTTTATTGCGACGTTTCCCACCGGAAGACTTCCTCCCTTACGCGGGGCGCCGTTTCTTTTCCGAAAAGCTCAATTGCCTTCATGACATCTTCATGTGGCATTGAACCGACTGGCACATGGAGCATAAATCTTGTGATCCCTACATATTTACGCAGGTGAATAATTTTTTCAGCCACCGTCTCAGGATCTCCAACATAAAGAGCGCCCTCAAAGCTCCGTGCAGCATCAAAGCTTGAGCGGGTGTATACTCCCCAGCCTCTCTCCCGGGCAAGCGTATTCATCGCCTGCTGGGTAGAAGGGAAGAATGTGTCTGCCGCAGTTTCCACATCTTCGGCAATAAATCCATGTGAATGAGAGGCGACTTGGAGTTTTAATGGGTCATGTCCTCCATGCTCAGCTGCTTTATAATAAAGTTCCACTAGAGGAGCAAAGTGGAGTGGATTTCCACCGATGATCGCGAGGACAAGCGGAAGACCGAGGAGCCCTGCCCGAATAACAGATTCCTGGTTGCCTCCGCTCCCAATCCATATAGGCAGCGGGTTTTGTACAGGCCGTGGATACACACCTAAATTTTGAATAGCCGGGCGATGCTTGCCGCTCCACGTTACTCTTTCTGACTTTTGTAGATGCATAAGCAAATCAAGTTTCTCGTCAAACAGCTCATCATAATCATTTAAGTCATAGCCAAATAACGGAAACGACTCAATGAAAGAGCCCCTGCCTGCCATCACTTCCGCCCGTCCGTTTGAAAGCCCGTCAAGCGTTGCGAAATCTTGGAAGACGCGTACAGGGTCAGCTGATGAAAGCACAGTCACCGCACTTGTCAGCCTAATTCGTTTCGTTTGCGAAGCCGCCGCAGCCAATACGACAGCAGGGGAAGAAGCGGCATAATCTTGGCGTTGATGTTCTCCTACGCCAAATACATCGAGCCCAACCTTGTCGGCAAGGACAATTTCCTCAACGACTTCCCGTAGTCGTTGGGCATGGCTGATTGTTTTCCCCGTCTTTATATCCGGAGTCGTTTCTACAAAGGTACTAATGCCTAATTCCATTGTCTTTCCTCCATTTTACTTTTCCCCTAGCTGCAGTGAGACAAGCTTTGCCTTACTGGTGATCCTTATTACTTTGATTTGCTGGTTGATCATCTTCATTTTCCACTTCGACGGCTTTGACTAAAATTCTCGTTCCATCGACGGAGACAACTTCCACTTCTGTATCGGCTTTGATCCAACGGCCCCCGCTTGTTGCACTGTATGGGTTCCCCTCAATGTCTATGGTCCCAGTAGGACGAAAGTCAGTCAAAGCTACCCCTTTCTTTCCAACAAGTTCTTTGTAGCTTTCGTTCATTGAGTTATAGCCTTTTTCAGAAGAAAGTTGGTCTTTTAGTGTCATTTTCGCCCACATATTCCGATGGGGAAAAACTTTTAAGAACAAAAGAGACGCAAAGGCACCGATCACGGTTGCAAATGAAACAAGCACGCCATAAACGAAATCCGGGGCAGGGATCGCCAGACCGATGATCATTAGTATAACCCCAATCGCAGCAATTGTGCCGTCTGATGTCACGTTGCCGTCAAATATAATGAGTCCGAGGCCAATTAAATAAAAAACAATCACCCAAGTGCCAACATCCCCGTTTAAATGGTAGATAAAATACATGCATATTAATCCAATGCCGAGAAGGCCAAATAGACCCCTTGCCCTAACCAACAATTCGCCGATTAAAAATAATGTCCCAAAAGCAACTACGATAAATCCAATCGAAGCTGAATCGAGCCAATCAATCATAAAATCGACCTCCCTATCATCACTTATACCTTTTCTACGTGCTGCTCTTCAAAAAGTTTCAGTCCCATAACAAAAAGAGAGGAGCACTCCTCTCTTATTATGAACGAAATAGGTCAGCAATGGAATCAAAAAAGCGTTTCATCGCATCAATAAAACTATCGAGGAATGATTTTGCCTCTTCGCTTTCGACAAAATTACCAAAGTTCTCCCTTACTTTAGATAGCTGATCCTTTAAGTGATCCCAATCAATATCAAGATCTTTCATTTTCATAAATAACGCTGTAAGTTCATCCGTTTCCTGATCCGATAGCGTCACATTAATTTCATCAGCAAGCTTAATAATAATCGTCCGCATTTCCTCTTCTGTTTCAATGCTGGTGCTAGCAATTTCTTCTTTCACTCGGGTAATTAACTCATTTGCCTCTTCACTGCCAATCGATTCAGCCAGCTCTGCTGTTCGGATCATTTCCTCATTGGCAACGGTCTTTTGCTCCTCTGGAATATCCAAGTCAGCAGCTGTCTCATATGCTTTAATCAACCCAGTGAGAGCAGCGGTACCTGAAACTTCAAACGGAGCTGTGACATATACTTCAGCGTCTTGTACGCCAGCTGTTACTAAAGCATTGGCATACATTTCATTTGATACCCAGCTAATTCGATCAGAAGTCACTTGTATGCCGGTGCCAGCAGGGGCAATTGTAATTTTCGACGAAGACAAGGCTTTATTGCCGATTTGGCTGGCGCTAATATACTGACCTAAGTATAAGTGCTCTTCTTCATTGGTTACATAAATGGTTTCATACTCATCGGGCAGTTCCATCCGTTTTAAAATATCCCGTTTCTGCTCCTCAGATAAGTTTTGGCCAAGGGTGACAATCACATCACCAGGGACAGCATCTGCAAATGCTAGTTTTGGCATAAACGAAATAACAAGCAATAGCGCAGTCAAAGCGATGCTTATTTTCTTTAACTTTGTTCTCATCAAACTGATCACTCCTGTTCGTGAGGCAACTGTTTTTACAGCCCTCTCAAATAGGTAACCTCTTTTTGGTTCATCCGAGAAGGGTCTAAAGTCCTGGTTCGCTGCTTAAATTTGTGTGATATGTTGGTTTTTTTCCCTGTGACGGCATACTCCTATTATAAAGAAAGCCGCCAAAACGACAACTAGGCTGCCAATTGCAACCATGCCATTGCCTATCCACATTTGATAAAAAAGAGGCGCTGCCGCAATGCTTAAAAACCTTGCCATCGACAGACATGCAATTAGATGTTCACGAACAGCCCCTGCTGTCTTCCCCCCCAAGGCGTTGCTTGCAAGAGGCAAGGCGACCCCTGTACATCCGCCGCAAATCGAAAGAACGACACAAAGTACAATCGCTTGCTCACTAAAAAATAGCAGCAAAAGTGTGCAACATAGCAGCAAACTTAGCAGTACACCACGTATGGCTGTTTGACCCACGTTGGCAACAAAGCGAATATTCGCTGAGCACAGCACCATTGCCAAAAACGGAAGTGCTAACAGCACACCCCGAACGGCAGGAGAAAAACCGAAGAGCGAGAATAAATAAGAAGCATAAAAAAACAAACCATATAATAAAAACAAATGTACTAGGCTTAACGTATACTCAGAGACGGCAACGAAAAAATAGCGCCGGAAAGAGAGTGGACCCACTTTCGGATTTCCCCATTTTAGCGGCGCAATATTGCGCCAGACAAAAAAGATGCTGCCAACAGCCAATAAGAGAAACAGGTATGGGCTTAATGTCCAAGTCAAATACAGTAGCAAACTCCCTATAAGTGGACTGCTTACTTTTGCGATGCCATTGCTAAGTTCAAGCCGCCCAAAGAGGACCAACTTTTCGTTGCCTTTTGCAAAAGCACCTGCATACGTGTACGCAAGAGAAGTTGCGCCGCCTGCTCCCATCCCGGAAACTATCCGACCAGCAAATAAAAGAGTGGCACCCCCATTCATTTGGGCCCACACACTGACAAGCGACCCTACCATAACTAAACAACAGCTTATGACCATTGCCTTGCGAATATTCGTACGCCTGGCCATTTGTTGGGCAAACGGAATAGCGACCACACCTGCTAATGTAAAAATGCTTAAAAACCAAGTGCTTTCCGTTTGTGTAAATGCGTATGTTTGTTGGATAACGGGCAAAAGCGGCACATACATCGAATTCCCTAAGACGATCAGTGTCGGCAGTAAAAACAGCCCTGAATAATCATTCTTTTTCATTAGAGCCCTCACGAATGAATAGATTTTAAGCAAACGTCCACTCTATAGGTTGTACATATTGAAGCCATTCATGCAAAAAGGAGGCCGCACTGTGAAACGGATCTTTTACGGGATTGTCTTGGTTATTGTTATTCTTGGCATACACCATGATTTAACTGGCGGCACGTTTGCAGAAGAAAAAGGGACTCCTCCTGCCCCTTTAGCCGTTCAGGTGGAAGAGGGTCAAGGAGAGGATGAGCCATCACTACCCTATCAAGAAGTGATTATTGAACCAGGGCAAACTGTCCTCTCTGTCGTTGAACATTTGCATGGCCGCCAAGTTGACCGTCCAATCGAATCAATCATCGCAGACTTCCGCGAATTAAACGAGCAAATGGAGCCAAACGCGCTTCAAGTCGGCGGGCGTTACCGATTTCCTTTGTATGATGATGAACCTGAGTGAATATCCTTGCCAGCCCCAGTTATTCATTGATAGAATAGAACAGACTCCATAGGAGACAAAAGATGGGCACAAAAGCCCCTCAAAGGAGCGATTAGGTCTATGGCCGAGAGAGTTCACCGCAAAAATACGCGCCCTGTTAAGGTAGGAAACCTGACAATAGGGGGAAATGATGAAATTATTATCCAAAGCATGACGACAACAAAAACGCATGATGTCGAAGCGACTGTTGCGGAAATTAATCGATTAGAAGAAGCTGGCTGCCAGATTGTACGTGTAGCTTGTCCAGATATGCGAGCTGCAGAAGCAATCTCTGAAATAAAAAAACGCATCAATATTCCCCTTGTCGTTGATATTCATTTTAACTACAAGTTTGCGCTTAAAGCAATTGAAGGTGGCGCTGACAAAATCCGCATCAATCCTGGCAATATCGGCAAGCGCGAGAATGTAGAAGCAGTCGTAAAGGCAGCAAAAGAAAAAGGCATTCCAATCCGCATTGGCGTCAACGCCGGCTCGTTGGAACGCCATTTGCTTGAGAAATACGGCTACCCAACTGCTGACGCGATGGTCGAAAGTGCATTGCACCATATCCGTATTTTAGAAGAACTCGATTTTTACGATATTATCGTATCGATGAAAGCCTCGGATGTGCGTTTAGCGATCGAAGCTTATGACAAAGCGAGCAAAGCATTCGACTACCCGCTCCATCTGGGCATTACTGAATCAGGCACGCTTTTTGCCGGGACGGTAAAAAGTGCAGCAGGAATTGGCGCCCTTCTGCATATAGGTATTGGCAATACATTGCGGATATCGCTGTCTGCTGATCCGGTTGAAGAAGTAAAAGTGGCACGGGAACTATTGAAATCGTTTGGCCTTGCCGCTAATGCAGCAACACTCATCTCCTGCCCAACGTGCGGGCGGATAGAGATTGATTTGATTAGCATCGCCAACGAAGTGGAAGAATACATTGCAAAAATTAAAGCACCGATAAAAGTCGCTGTTCTCGGTTGCGCCGTAAATGGCCCAGGCGAAGCCCGAGAAGCAGATATCGGTATTGCCGGAGCACGGGGCGAAGGACTTTTGTTCATGAAAGGCGAGATTGTCCGTAAAGTCCCAGAAGAAACAATGGTGGAAGAGCTAAAGAAAGAAATCGATAAACTTGCAGAAGAGCATTATGCAAAACAACGCGAAGCTCAGCCGAACTAAACCATTTAAAAGCCGACTCGGGTCCGAGCCGGCTTTTTCGTTTAAAAATAGGGTGAAAAGATAAGCGTAGAGAGAACAGAAACAATGCCTATTGCAGTGGCCCAAATGCCTAACCCTCTTGCCCCCCGTGAAATTGCAACAGCGCCGCAAATAATGCCGGCTGTGCCTAACAATAATGGGACAAGAAACAAGGAAGTAATGGAGAGGATGAGCGCCAATGTACCTATCCCTTTCCCGGCATCTGTTCGGTCTGCCTCTTCTTCTGGATCTTGTTCTCGCAACCTTTCGTCTGCTGAAAATTCGCTTGCCGTTTCCTCGTTAAAACGGTTTTCATCTTGATTGTCCAGCAAGTAGTCTGAACCTTCTTCGCCATCATGGCCATCAACATGCGTATTTAAGAAGGTTAGCGATGGATCATTTTCATCGACTAATTTAACCGGTTCTTTCTGTTTGTTTTCCGCCAACATGCTTCCCCCGCTTTCTTATGAAGATTGTCGTTAGTTTGCCGTAAAAGGAAGCGATACATGCTGCCAAGTATTACTAAAAGAGGTGTAATTGTAATGAAAAAACGGATTGGACTCGATATTGACGGTACGATTACAGACCCGGCTACGTTTGTCCCTTATTTAAATAAAGATTTTAATAAGCAATTCACACTAGCTGATTTGTCTGAATACGACTTGACTAAAATACTCCGCATTACAGACAAAGAATTTTGGGATTGGATGGAAATAAATGAACCAACGATCTATGCTGAAGCAGAGCTCGCTTATGGTGCCAAACAGGCCCTTCTAAATTGGAGTAAAGAACATGAGCTCATTTACATCACAGCCAGGCGTAAACACTTAACAGACGTTACTACCTCTTGGTTCGCGAATCGCCAAGTGCCTTATCACCATATTGAACTTGTCGGCAAGCATGATAAACTCGAGGCCGTTAAAGCGCAAAAGCTTGACGTTTTTCTTGAAGACAAACATGATAATGCCGTCATGATATCCGAAGAATTCGCTATCCCTGTCCTCTTATTCGATACGCCTTACAACCAAATGCCAACCCCCAAATCTGTCGTACGGGTGCGAAACTGGCAAGAGGCATATCATTGGATGGCACGCTGGCTTAAAAGCGGAGAGGTGTCTTCTATATAAAAGGGCTTGCCAAGCAAGCCCTCAGACTGTAGACAAACGCCCAAACGCTCGCATACTTCGTCGTTTGCCTCACTCATATGAGCCCCCGTTCTATTCACATCTTCCCTCGGCCGCACTCCTCGTCTGACAAGCGTTTTCTATCCGTCTGAGCGGTTATTGACTTGGTTGGTAAACCTTAGTGTTCTTTTTTTGGTTTGAAGGTTTGGCAACACGTCTCTGCGCTTTGTTCGGCATGCTCGTGTACATCCTCTTGTGCATCGGCATGCCATTCACTGCTTGCTTCGACTTCATAGTCTGCTGCGTAAGGATCGGTTTCTACAAGAATTTCTTCAGCGCCACATTTGTTTCCCTCTGCCCAAAATGTGCAGTTAGATACTCGGCAATGGACAATTGGACTCATTGATATCCCCTCCTGCTTTTAGCTTTCGCGCTAAAACAAGCCGAAATACATGGCAACGCTTGCCTATTTCCTTCCTCCTAAACGCAAAAAAGCTTAAGGGCTCTCCCTTAAGCTTTTACTGCTGGCATTGTTCGCACATGCCGTATATTTCAAATTTATGTCCCGTAACATGGAAATGGGGAAATCGTTTTGCAAGCGACTCGTCCATTGGGCAATTGTGAAAATGCTCCGTTTTCCCACACTCTAAGCAGATAAGATGGTGGTGATGGTCGGACGTCCCACAATTGAATCGAAAACGCTTTTCCCCATCCAGCTCTGTCGTTTCCAGCAAGCCAATCTCAGCAAAAAGGGAGAGGTTCCGATAAATGGTATCGAAACTTAGTCCTGGATAGCTGTCTTGCATTGCTTCCAACACCCCTCGTGCACTTAAATAACGGGAGTTAGCTGCAAACAGCTTTAGCATCTCTTCCCGCTTGCCCGTATACTTATACCCTTCTTCTTTTAGACGATTAAGTGCAGTTGATACATCCATGCAATCGACCCTCTTTTTAGACTTTCTTTTAGTTTAACGGATTTTTTTAAGCTTGACTAGGTGTGTTTCCCCTACCGAACAGAAATAAGCCTTTTTTGCGATTTCGGCCAAACGCCAGTGACAAAAGCAAAATGATGACAGCAATCATGACAATCGCCCCACCTGGTGCTATTTGCAGCTGGTAGGCAGCAATTAAACCGCCAATTACTGCAATTTCGCCAAAGGCAACAGCAAATACAAACAATTGTTTAAACCCTTTAGCAAAACGCATGGCGCTCGCAACAGGCAGTGTCATAAGCGAGGAAACAAGCAGAATCCCCACAACCCGCATAGAGGCTGCAATCACAAGGGCAACCATTACCATAAACACGAGGTGGACAAGGCGCCGGTTAATTCCTGAAACAATTGCTTGCTCCTCATCAAACGACAAAAAGAACAATTCTTTGTAAAAAAAGATCAGCACAACAAAGACGACAACCGTTATGATCGCGATCGTAATAAAGTCACTGCGATTGACGGCAATGACTGAACCAAACAAATAATTGAGCAAGTCATTGTTAAAGCCATTGGCCAATGAAATGAAAATAACGCCAAGACCAATTCCAGCAGACATAATAATCGGAATCGCGATTTCTTTGTAATGGGCGTATACTTGGCGAAGTTTCTCGATAAAAAGGGACCCCCCTACAGAAAATGCCATTCCTAAGTAAAGAGGGTTCACCCCGCTCATAAACGGAAAGTAACTGCCAAGCAATAAGCTAAATGCAATTCCTGACAGGGTGATATGTGAAAGGGCATCAGCGATGAGCGACATCCGCCTGACCACTAAAAATACTCCTAGCAGTGGGGCTAACACACCGATTAGCATCCCTGTAAAAAAAGCATATCGTAAAAAATCATAAGTCAAGAACGCACTAAACATGGGCAACTCCTTCGTGGTTATGGGTTAGAAGTTGAACGTCATGCCCATAAAAGTCAAGTTTATCGGTTTTGGCAACAAATTCGTCTGACGTCCCATGAAAATGGATCGTTTTATTTAAGCAGGCAACTTCATTCACGTATTCCGTCATTGCTCCAATATCATGGGAAATCAGCAGCAATGTTTTCCCCTCTTCTTTATGCAGCTTTCTTAATAGCCCATAAAAATCACTAACACTTTTGGCATCGACCCCAACTGTCGGCTCGTCTAAAATAAGGAGTTCTGGGTCGCTCACAAGGGCTCTTGCAATAAAGACGCGTTGTTGTTGCCCCCCTGACAATTCACCGATGTTTTCATGCATATACTCTGACATGCCTACTTGGCGAATCGCCTCATTAATTTTGTCTTTATCCTGTTTGCGCAAAAAGCGAAACAACCCGACTTTGGCGTACAATCCCATTGACACTACTTCAAAAACAGTCGCCGGGAAGCCGCTAGAAAAGCTATTTGCTTTTTGGGAAACATAACCGATTTTATCCCATTGTTTAAATTTGTCTTGTGGCTGATTGAATAAAGAAATGCTGCCTTCGTCTGGGCGCAGAAGCCCAAGAAGCAGTTTTACTAGCGTTGATTTCCCTGACCCATTGGGACCGACAATCCCTAAGAAGGCGCCTTTTTCAATCGTTAACGAAATATTGCTTAAAACGGGACGCTTCCCGTAATGAAATGATACGTTTTTTAACTCTGCCAGCGGAGCATAGCGGTCCATGTTTTCACCGTCCTACTTATTCAGAATGCTTCCGATTTAATCCTTCTCCTATTATAACGATTATTTTTTAAATGTCTAGAGCTAAAAGCAATCTGTTGGGCCATTAAAAAAAGAGCGCTAAGCGCTCTCAGACTGTAGACAAACGCTCGCATACTTCGTCGTTTGCCCGCTCGTGTGCCCTATAAACACACATTTTTCGTACTTCATTCAAATTTACTCATGTTGTTTGTTACTCATCGCCTGCGTACACGACGGCAGGTGCTCCATGTCGCTTTGCTGCCGTTTGGATCTTTACCGCGTAACTGCTTTTTGCATCGCCGTTTTCATTGATGTACGATTCTAAACCACCCATGCCGCGGTTGTAGGCGGTCAATGCTTTATCCCAATCGCCATATTGGTCATAAAGAAAATCCAAATATTCAACGGATAGTTGAATCGCGTAGAATGGATCAAAAAGCAGTTCTTGACGATATTCTACACCAGCCATTTCAGCAATCCACGGAGCTGTATTTGTCATAAACTGCGCCATTCCATAAGCATGACCATACTTTGTCTTTGGGCCGACTGCATTTGTATCAAACTGCTCGCCGCTCTCAACTTTGAGCAATTCATACACAAGGTAGGGATTCATTTGCTTCTGTTCCGCTAAATGAGCTAAATACATCCCCCACTCTTTTTTAAAATGGCCATCGCTGTCTTCATATAATTCATCCGCAAGCTTCATTGCTTCTGACCAGACTTGATGATTGTCTTCAAATGACAATTCTTCGGCAACAGCACCTGTTTCTTGCAGTTCCTCTTCCATCGAGCCAAAAAGCTGCCTCATTTCCTCATTTTCCTTGGCCAGCTCCTTGTTTGTTTCACGGTAATCATGTATAAGTAAAAAGGCGCTACCAACTAAAGCCGCTAAAGCAGCTGCCAGCAGTACTTTCATTGTTCGCTTCACACTGTTCACTCCTTTGTCCTTTGAACGCTGAAAGCATAAGCGATTGCGTCATTAGGAACAAGGAGACAAACAAAGGCTAGAAGCGGCAAATGCCGAAAAATCAATTAAAAACCTTGCATTTCCTCCAGAATACTCTCTCAAAGGGCGAATTGCTCCCCTATTTCATTTGAGCCGCGCCAATAAAAGGCTCATCCAGGCTCAAAAAATGACTGGAACAAAACCAATATATATCCATGTCACACTAATAATGGCAATACCATCTCAATCCGCGTCCCAACATTGGCCTCACTCTGAATATAAAATGTGCCTCCATGGTCTTCAATAATCTTTTTGCATAACGGGATACCGACGCCCGTCCCTTTTTCTTTTGTCGTAAAAAATGGTTTCCCAAGTTGGCTTAGAACAGTATCAGGCATGCCTTTGCCATTATCGATCAGCTCAATAACTACTTGCTCGCCAACTTCTCTGCTTCTTATTTCCAACCGCCGTCCAGTTGACTGCTCTTCATAAGCTTCAATCGAATTGCGCAACAAATTAAGCATAACCTGCTTAAACATCGATTCATTTACGTGGCAAATCGCAAACGTTTCTTCAATGTCAAGTTGAAATTCAACACTGTGCAAAGAGCATTCCGCCCGCATCAGTTCAGCAAGTGATTGGAGCAACTGTGCTGGCGATTGCCATTTACGGTCGTTCTTTTTGCGTGAAACCGATAGAAAATCTTCAATAATGACATTCATACGGTTTAGCTCTGAAATAATCGTATTGTAATACTTCTGAAAATCGCTCGTCAAATGGGATAATTGCAAAAACCCCTTTATGACAGACAACGGGTTCCGGAGTTCGTGGGCGACACTGGCAGCAATATGCGATACTGCCTGCATTTGATGTTGAAATGTGACTAATTCCTCGAATTTTCGTTTTACCGTCAAGTCTTCTAAAAGCACATAGTACACAAAAGCATATGTCCCTCTCTCAGGAAATACAGTCACTTTGATCGTAGCATCGTCATCTTCATAACAGTTTTTAACAATTTGGTTGCCTCGCCCGACTGAAATGCTTAATTGTTCATTAATAAAATGCAGCAAATGATCAGAAACGCCTAACTCTGCCAGTGTTTGTTCTTCAAGGTCTTTTTCTGCCAAATCAGTGAGATGAACAAAGGATTCGCTCCAGTGGAGCTGTCGAAAGCACTCGTCTACCTTTAAGTAAGGGATATCCATCGCTTTAATAAAGGAAAACATTGAATGTGCGACGTCAGGCGGTTGTTTTATGTAAAGTAAATGGTCATCATGTACATCTACGCTTTTCGCCATTTGCCGCACTTGGTTACTCCCTATAGGGGCTGCTTTTTGATTTTGGGAAAGCTTGCACATCCTTGCCCCTCCTTCTTCAGTAGTGATCCTTATCTAACAACCTTGGCCGTAAACATTCCCCGCTACACTATTCTTATTCGAGATAATGGCGTTTTTTCCTGTTTTTGTTCTAATTAAAATTCCCGCTCATATAGTAACAAGACTTTCTTTTAAAGGGGGCGGTTTTGCACAGTGAATATCATCATGCAGCAGCTCATTAACCAAAAAATCAATTCGATTACTGAACCAGAATTTATTCAATTAGCCCACAAACATGGCTATCAAGTAACGTCAGCACAAACAAAAGCAATTTTCAAAATTATAAAGGCACAACGGATCGACATCGGGAATCGAGCACAAGTCGACCAAATTTTAGAGAGGCTGCGAACGGAAACAGACCCGTATATTGCCGCTGTTGTCGACGAATTGTTTGAGCAATTTCAACATTTTTTGGATTAACACAAAAAGCTCACGTCCTCTATTGAGAACGTGAGCTTGATCAAATTTTGGCCACACAGCCCATAAAAAATCTTTGTGTTGGGAACTTTATTTTTCAATAGGGTCAAGCAACTCCCGGCGCAACAACGCAATTTCATGTTTGTATGGAGGCCTTTTATCTTTCTTATCTTTACCTATGAAAGGCGTTTCTAGAATTTTAGGAATGTCTTTAAATTGGTCATGATGGACAATATAGTCGAGCGCTTTAAGGCCAATATGGCCATGGCCAATGTTTTCATGGCGGTCTTTCCGAGAACTGCGTTCATTTTTAGAATCATTGACATGGACGACTTTAATCCGTTCTGCTCCGATGATCCGGTCAAATTCATCGAGTACGCCGTCAAAATCATTGACAATATCATAGCCTGCATCGTGTGTATGGCATGTATCGAAACAAACCGATAAACGCTCATTGTGTGTGACGCCGTCTATGATTTTAGCAATTTCATCAAACGTACAGCCGCACTCAGACCCTTTTCCAGCCATCGTCTCAAGAGCGATTTGCACATCGCGCTTTTCAGTTAGAACTTCGTTTAAGCCTTCAATGATCTTTTTAATGCCTTCCTCTGCCCCTGCACCTACATGAGCACCTGGATGAAGTACAATCTGTTTTGCACCTATCGCTTCAGTGCGTTCAATTTCAGATCGCAAAAAATCAACGCCGAGGCGAAAGGTTTCTGGCTTTTGCGTATTTCCAATATTGATGATATATGGAGCATGGACGACAATGTTTGATAGGCCATGCTCCGCCATATGAGCTTTCCCCGCTTCAATGTTCAAATCCTCAATCGCTTTGCGCCGTGTATTCTGGGGCGCCCCTGTATAAATCATGAATGTCGTTGCACCGTAAGAGGATGCTTCCTCACTCGATTGCAGCAGCATTTTCTTTCCGCTCATCGACACATGGGAACCAATTAACAATGACATAAAATCTCCCTCCGTATTATTTCTCTTTACGCGCGTTTAAGCGTCTCTCCCGTTTTTTCTGTTTGGCAATTGCCGCTCTCGCTTTTTGTTTATAGCCAGGCTTTACTTTTTTAGGCCTAGCTTTTGCCTTGCCGCCGGTCCGAATGGGCCGGTTGCCTGTTTGTTTTTCAACAGTGGCTTTCCCTTTGTCTGTTGGTTGCTTTCGATTGATCCGGCCCGCTCCTACAGGAGGCTTAACGAGCTCTGTCCATTCACCATGTTTGAATTCCACAAACGAAAACACAATCCCGCGACTGGCAAGCTTCGCACACGCGGCTTCATCACTTTGCTCATACAGCGACAAGGCAATGCCGTCTGCGCCAGCCCGCGCTGTCCGCCCAACACGGTGGACGTAAAAATCCAAGTCTTGCGGAAACGCGTAATTGATGATGTGTGTCACGCCTTTAATGTCAATGCCTCGCGCAGCCAAATCTGTTGCAACCAAATACTGGATTGATAAGTCCTCAACCCGTTTCATTACTTTTTTTCGTTCCCGCGGTGACAGGCCACCGTGGAGGCAATCAACGAGTATATCCTCAGTAGCTAAAGCTGCTGTCACTTCGTCGGCTTGCTCTTTTGTATTGGTAAAGATGATCGCCAAATATGGGTTTAAACCGCGAATGGTCTCTTTCAACACGGTCAACTTGTCCCGGTGGCGCAATGGAACAAGCTGGTGGGTAACACGCTCTGCCGCCAGCTTTTCTGGTTGAACGTGGACATGCCGTGGGTTATTCATATATTTTTTTAAAAATGGCTGCAGCTTTTCAGGAACGGTTGCCGAAAAGACAAGCATTTGCAGGTCCTCGGCTAATCTTCCAGCAACTTTGTCAACGTCTTCTAAAAAGCCCATGTCGAGCATCTGATCTGCTTCGTCAACGACAAGCGTCTTTGCCGTGTATACAAGCAAGGAAGATGTATTGACAAGGTCAGCAATCCGCCCTGGCGTGCCGATGACAATGTGCGGTTGCTTAGTGGACAACCGTTGTGCTTGCCGTTTTCTGTCCGTGCCGCCAACGAAAAGCTGCGCATCTACTTGACCGTCATAATAGACAATCAGCTTTTTTAACTCATCAAATAATTGGGCGCAAAGCTCTCGTGTAGGGGCAGTGATCACTGCCTGTACCTCGTTTCGGTCGATGTCGAGCTGTTCGATGATCGGCAACAAAAAAGCGAATGTTTTTCCTGTCCCTGTTTGTGACTGGCCAATAACATCTTTTCGATTTAAAATCGCTGGAATCAACCGTTCCTGGATCTCGGTTGGCCGCTTGACCCCAATAGCGCTCAATCCTTTGAGCAGTCGCTCGTTTAAGCCTAAACGGCTAAAATGTTCAGCATTCATTTTTAACTCCTACTTTCCGTTCGATTGCAATACTTCATTTTACCATACTGGCATGTATTTCGTCCATTTGCATTTGCAGACACGATTTATACGACTGTTGCATAGGTTGCAGGTAAGAGACTATATAAAGATGGGGGAAAATTGACATGCACTCTTTTTTAGGCCCTCCTGCAAGTTCCCTTCCGATGCAACCGTTCCCAGCGACTCCCAATCCCTTTTTTGGTCCTAGCTCAATAATGGGGCCAGGCATGGCGCCAAGATTGGTCCAATCTGCCGCACGGCCTCTGGCGACCATTCCTGGGCAGGTGGCGCCTTCCTTTGCGACACAAAGGGTCGGAGGCGGTTTATTATCACGCTTGTTTGGCAGCGCCGCCTCTCGTGTTGGCACCGGCGGCTTTTCAGCTGGCAGCAGGTTGTTCGGTAGTGGCATGAACTTAACAACGATCCTGAATAATACGCAACGCGTGCTAGGCATCACTCAACAAGTGGCACCGATGATCCAACAGTACGGGCCGCTAATTAAAAATGCGCCGACGCTTTGGCGGATTTTGCGCTCTTCTCCTCAGACGGCAGGTGAAGATACAACAGGCCCGGAAGACACAATAGAACCAGAAACGGATTCGACTGGCATTGAGGAAACAGCAGAACTAAAAAGCGCTTCTGCTGACAGTGAGGAAACAGAACGACAAGTGGGCGAGAAAACGCAAGCCAAACCTTCAGATACAGCAGTTATTGTCAGAAAAAGAAAGAAACCTGCTGGAGATGAACTTCCAAAGCCTAAACTTTATGTGTAAAAATTTCGTTTTGGTTATTGACAAGTTTCTGCCCTCAGTAGTATAATTTGAAATTTATCTTTAAATGTGGTATACTAACTTCTATCACTTGATTGGAGGAATGTCCATGTTTAAAGTTGGCGACAAAGTTGTTTACCCCTACCATGGTGCAGGGACGATCCAAGAGGTGGAGGAGAAAAATGTATTGGGTGAGACGCATTTGTATTTCATCCTTCATTTCCCATTGGTAGATATAACGCTTATGCTTCCAGAGTCTCGAATCGAGCAATCAGGGCTCCGAAAGGTCATTCCCTCCTCTGATATTGAAAAGGTCGCAAAAGCATTGCAAAACGGGCCTGATACGCCGCCTTCAACGAGTCAATTTTCTCGAGATACGGAAAATTTATTAAAGACAGGCAGCATTATCGACGCTGCTCATTTAGTGTCGTCACTCTCGAAAAAACAGGCAGAACGGTCAAACGGACTCCATATCCAAGATCGCCATCATTTGCAAAAAGCACGGCAAGTGTTAGCCAGCGAACTTGTAGCTGTCCAAGATTTTTCAGAAGAACAGGCCTATGAATTTATTGACAACAATTTGCTCGATACAGCCAATTAAGCCATTATTGTTCTATGAAATCATAAGGCTTCCTGATTGTCAGGCTCCTTGATCTCCATTACAATAGAAGAGAAATCATCAAAACAGGGCTCTCACTTTTTCGGAAAGTAAGTAGCCCCGTTTTTTTAGGAGGCCACTAAATCAAATGGACGTTTTAAAAATTTCGCCAAGAGGGTACTGTTACGGCGTAGTGGATGCAATGGTGATGGCGAGACAAGCGGCGCAAAACTTGGACTTACCAAGACCTTTATATATACTGGGGCAAATTGTTCATAACCAACATGTGACGGACGCGTTTAAAGAGGATGGCATTATTTCATTAGACGGACCAAACCGCCTTGAAATTTTAAAAAACGTCACTCATGGAACAGTCATTTTTACAGCGCACGGTGTATCGCCTGAAGTTCGCCGTCTCGCTAAAGAAAAAGGACTGACTTGCATTGATGCGACATGCCCAGACGTGACTCGAACACATGATTTAATACGGGAAAAAGCAGAAGAAGGCTATCAGTTTATTTACATCGGCAAACAAGGTCACCCTGAGCCAGAGGGGGCCATGGGTGTCGCTCCTGACTCTGTGCACCTTGTCGAGACATTGGAAGACCTTGAGCAGCTTACATTGGATGACCGCGACATTATTATTACCAACCAAACGACGATGAGCCAATGGGATGTAGCCGATATTATGAAGCGCGCTATGGAGCTCTATCCAAACGCAGAAGTACACAATGAAATTTGTTTAGCAACGCAAGTCCGCCAAGAGGCGGTTGCTGAACAAGCTTCTCAATGTGACATCGTGATTGTTGTCGGCGATCCAAAAAGCAACAATTCCAACCGATTGGCACAAGTTTCCGAGCAAATTGCCGGTACACCCGCTTACCGTATTGGCGATTTGTCCGAACTGAAGCTAGAGTGGATCAAAGACGCCAAAAAAGTCGGCGTAACGTCAGGCGCGTCAACGCCGACGCCGATTACAAAAGAAGTGATAACCTTTATCGAGAACTATGACCCAAATGATGAATCAACATGGGATACGACGAAAAAAGTGCCGATCGAAAAAATTCTTCCAAAAGTGCGTGTAAAAAAATAACGCCCAACAAGCAAGCGACGCGAAAGCGCGGCTTGCTTGTTTTTTATTCTCATAAAAATTGAAATGGCTCTGTGCTTTGGGCAGAAGCGAATATATCTATATGGTAGCCGTTTTCGTTCAATAATGCTGCCATTTTCTCAGCAACGCCTTCTTTCATAATCGCCTCGATATGATGGCCCGCATCAATGACACACATCCCTGCCATTAATGCATCTTGAGCAACATGGTAATACAAATCTCCAGTGATAAGCACATCTGCCCCAGCTCGTTTGGCTTGCATCACATACTTATTGCCATCGCCTCCGAGCACAGCTGCTTTTCTGATTTTCGTATCCAACTCACCGACAACACGAACTGTTTTTACACCTAGCGCCTGTTTAACAAATTCAACATATGAGGCTAGCGTATGGTCGCCCTCAACTTTCCCGATACGACCGAGTCCTCGTTGCCATTGCGGTTGATCAAGTGGATACAAGTCGTAGGCAGGCTCCTCATACGGATGCGCCTTAACCAACGCTGCAATGACTTTGCCGCTCATATTGGCAGGCACAATTGTTTCAATGCGTACTTCGCCTACTTCTTCTTCTTTCCCTACCGTGCCAATATAAGGGTTGGTTCCTGCTTGTGGACGAAAACGCCCCATTCCCTCCGCCGAAAAGGAGCAGTGGCTATAGTTGCCAATGTGACCAGCACCAGCAGCGCCAAGGGACTCACGGATTTGTTTCGCATGGGAAGCCGGAACGAAAGCAACGAGCTTTTGCAATGTTTCTGTATAGGTCGGCGCCAGCACATTGCTATCTTTGAATTGAAGGCGCTCTGCAAGCAAATCATTAACGCCCCCTTCGGCAACATCAAGATTCGTATGGGCAGCATAAATGGTAATCTCATGTTCAATTGCTTTTTTTATCATTCTCCCCATCGGCGTGTCTACATCGATTTGCTTAAGAGGATGGAACAACAACGGGTGGTGGGCCAGGATAAAGTCAACGTCCTTTTCAATCGCTTCATCGATCGTTTTTTCCAGTACATCAAGGGCAACCATTGCTTTTTTGACCTTTTTTTTCAGTGACCCAACCATTAAACCGTTTTTATCACCTTCAAGTGCATATGACTTTGGGGCAAAAGACTCAAAGTATTGGATAAGCGTATTTGCTGCAACGGCGTTTTTCATTCTCCCAATGCCTCCTTTACAAGCTGCAAATTTCTTTCAAGCTTTCTTTGTTTTTCGCTCATTTCCTTTGTCTGTTTCCCTTTTTTCAGTTCCTCTAATACTTGAAGCCAGCTTTGTTGTTCGCGGCGCCACTTTTTGTGAAAAGCCGACGTTTGTTCACGTCGCAAAATCGGGCCAAGCAGCAAGTCTGCTTCTGTAAGAGGCGGTGTGTCTTTTTCTGCCACTGCCACGATAATTTCATATATTTTGCCGTCTTCCTCTATGATTTCCTCGGCCGAAATCGAAAATTCGTGATGTGAAAGCCACTCCCGCACTGCATGGGCTGCAATATTAGGCTGAAGCACAAGGGTTTGAACCCCTTGCAACTTTGTTTTGCCCTCTTCTAAAATCGAAGCAATTAACGGCCCGCCCATACCTGCTATTGCAATAGCTTCAACCTTATCATCGCTTTTCAGCACTTCTAAGCCATTTCCTTTACGGACTTCTACCGCATCAGAAAGACCTGAGCGACTCACTTGCGCACAGGCCGATTGATAAGGCCCTTCATTCAACTCACCAGCGATTGCAGTCAGACCGGGGCACCGCAATGCCAGGTAGCAAGGGAGGTACCCATGATCGGATCCAATGTCTGCAATGCGCTTATAATGGTATAAGTAGGAGGCTACCCGCTCAAGGCGCAAGGATAGCTGTTTGTCATTCATTTTGGAACCCCCAATGTATACGGATTGCAATAAATCTCTAACCGTTCTAAGAACGCTAAAGCGAAATGGAAAAAGAGCAAGGTTTCCCCTGCTCTTATTGGGAAGCGTCAAGCAAATACTCTGCTACGGCTTCAATTTCATTCTCTTGCAATTGGCCTCCGAAGGCCGGCATGCCGCCGTCAAGCCCATTGGTGACAATTTCAACAATTTCCTCATGAGACAAACGTCCCTCTAAATTATTGATAGCCGGAGCATTTCCGGTGCCTGATAAGTCATTGGCATGGCAGGCAATGCACGATTGTGAGACAACTGTTTCGCCGTATTCGATTGGATCATCAATCACGACTTCCTCTTGTGCCCCTTCTCCGCCTTCCTCAGCAACGTTGCGCATATGGTTGCCAACAGCTGAAAGCGCAACCATTAAAACGACACCAAGCAATGCAATAATGGCAAAAGGGATTAATGGGCGTCCTTTCATTAAAAGTGCTCTCCTTTCTAAGTTAGAGGTCTTTTTCTTATGTAAAAAAGCACGAATCTTCTTTAGTTTACTGTATATGGACACTTCTGAAAAGGGCTCGTCCCTATTTTAATTGAAAAACCAACAATTTGCCAGATGATACTATTAAGAAAATTTCAAATGGCGATTTGCATTTCCCTTTCATACCCAGTAAAATAGGAATTAAGCAAAATAGAATCGTTTGGCTTGCAAAGGGGCAAGCCAAACGATCAGCAATATCATTAATTAATCAAGAAAGTCTTTTAAACGCTTGCTGCGGCTTGGATGGCGCAATTTACGGAGCGCTTTTGCTTCAATTTGGCGAATTCGCTCTCTCGTAACGCCAAACACTTTGCCTACTTCTTCAAGCGTTCTTGTCCGGCCGTCATCAAGCCCGAAACGCAAGCGCAATACGTTCTCTTCACGGTCGGTTAGTGTATCGAGCACGTCTTCAAGTTGTTCTTTCAACAGCTCGTACGCGGCCGCATCCGATGGCGCTAGAGCTTCTTGGTCTTCGATAAAGTCGCCTAGATGGGAATCATCCTCTTCACCAATTGGCGTCTCTAGCGATACAGGCTCTTGGGCAATTTTTAAAATCTCTCTTACTTTGTCAGGGCTTAAATCCATCTCTTTGCCGACTTCTTCTGGAGTTGGCTCGCGCCCATAGTCTTGTAAAAGTTGGCGTTGTACGCGGATCAGTTTATTAATCGTTTCGACCATATGAACAGGAATGCGGATCGTACGGGCTTGGTCTGCAATGGCCCGTGTAATCGCTTGGCGAATCCACCAAGTGGCATATGTGCTAAATTTAAAGCCTTTGTCATAATCGAACTTTTCAACAGCTTTAATTAAACCCATATTGCCTTCCTGAATTAAATCAAGGAATAGCATGCCGCGGCCAACATAACGTTTTGCAATCGAAACAACGAGGCGCAAATTCGCTTCCGCTAACCGTTTTTTCGCCTCTTCGTCGCCTTGTTCAATCCGTTTTGCCAAATCGATTTCTTCTTCCGCTGAAAGCAATGGAACACGGCCAATTTCTTTTAAATACATGCGGACTGGGTCATTTATTTTAATCCCTGGAGGGACGCTTAAATCATTTAAATCAAACTCTTCTTCGTCTTTTGCTACTTGAGCAAGCGATGGCACGTCGTCTTCGCTTTCGTTCAAAAGTTCCACGCCTTGTTCGCCAAGATACTCGTAAAATTCATCCATTTGGTCTGAATCTTGTTCAAACGCAGCCATTTTCTCTGTAATTTCGGCATACGTCAATGTACCACGTTTTTTCCCAGTTTCCACCAGTTGTTCTTTTACTTGATCGATGGTAAGGTCACCTTCTGTTACAGGACGCAACGGTTTGTCAGCCATTCGATCCCCTCCTTCCAAAATTAAACCATACATTACTGGCTTTGGAGCTCTTTTTTTAAGCGAATCAACTCCATTTGCAGTTTTGCCGCCCGGATAGGGTCTTGTTCAAACCGCGCAGCCTGCTGCTGTTCTTTCAGTTTTACCCATTTTGGGTATTGCTCAATCCGCTTTATATAATCAGCAAGCTCCTCGTCTGAACACTCATTTTTTAATGGTTGCATGAGCAAATATGCCGCCAGCTTTGCCAGCCTTCGATCTTCAAGGCTTTCTACAAAACGCTTCATGCTCGCATCAGGCTCTCTAGTAACAAATGAAAGCAAATAAGCATAAAGGGCTTGGTGTTCTTCGAGGTTAAAGCCAGTTCCTAGCTTTTCTGAGACGCGCCACACCATTTCCGTGTCTTGGAGCATATAAGCTAGCAAGATCCGTTCGGCTTTTATATGAGCTGGTACAGGCCGTGCGCTTCCTTGCTTTCGGCCTGAAGTAGGCTTTTCCGCTCGCGGCAGCGCCTTAGGTGTCTCTTTTGTTTGTTTGAGCAGGCGTTCGGCCCGGCTTAACTCTTGGCGCAACACATCCATCGGCAGTGTAAAACTTTCTGCAAGTTGCTGCAAATAGTATTCTTGTTCGACAGAATGCTCGAGTTTTGCCAACATCTGTACGATTTCTTCGATATATTGGAGCCGATCTCCTTCATTTTGCATATTCTTGCCTTGCTTTAAATCCAACATTCGGAATGCCATTACGGATAAGCATTCGTTGTCGAGTATGCGCACAAATGCCTCTTCGCCATGCTGCTTCACATAATCATCTGGGTCGAGCCCTTCGGGAAGTAGGCAAATCGACACTTTGCAGCCAGCTTCCTCCAACACGGGAATCGCTTTGCGAATCGCTTCTCTCCCGGCACGGTCGCCATCATAACATAAAATGACTTCTTCTGCATTGCGGCGAAGAAGTTTTGCATGATCGCTGCTTAAAGCAGTGCCTAGCGTAGCAACAACATTTGTCACTCCAGCTTTCCAAGCAGCCATTACGTCAAATGCCCCTTCTACTAATAGGGCTTTGTTTTGTTTACGTATGCTCGGACGAGCTTCATGCATATGGAATAACGTCTTTGCTTTGTGGAAAATCGGCGTTTCCGGGCTGTTTAAGTATTTCGGTTGGCCTTCGCCAATGGCCCTACCGCCAAATGCCACTACGCTTCCTTGACTATCCGTAATCGGAAACATAAGTCGCTCACGAAACAAGTCATAATAACCCTTTCCTTGTTTGCGTTTCGCCAAAAGGCCTGATTCTGCCATTACAGCTAAGTCAAGACCATTTTTTTCAAAGATCACAGCGAGCGTTTCCCAATCATTAAGGGCATAGCCGATTCGGAAATGTTCAATCTGTTCTTGCGTGAAAAGTCTCTCTTGTGCATAAACACGCCCTGGAGCCCCTTCTTCTGTTAGCGTCAAAATGCTATGGTAAGTAGAGGCAGCGAGCTCGTGGCCTTTTTTCATTTGCCTGATGCGCGCATCTTCAGGTTTGTCCGTCTCTGTTCTTTGCATTTGCGGCAAAGCTATTTTTGCACGTTCTGCGAGGTGAGAGACAGTTTCAGAAAAAGACCAGCCCTTCAATTCCTGCAAAAAAGTAAACACATTCCCACCGGCTCCGCAGCCAAAACAATGGTACACTTGTTTGTCTTCCGATACAGAAAAAGACGGCGTTTTCTCGTCATGGAACGGGCAAAGGCCTCCGTACTGACGCCCTTGCTTTTTTAGCTGCACATATTCGCCGATGACCTCAACAATATCACTTGCTTCCCTGATCTCTGTAAGTGTTTCATCGGGTATTTTCACAGCCACTAGGCAATCACCACAATTCTATTCCTTTGCTATCTTTTCAAGTACGGCATATAGAGCATGATAGAACGCGGCGCGGTCAGATGCTGTAAATTTTTTCGGGCCACGCGTCTTTTCCCCAGCTCTCCGGGCTTTCTGTGAGGTATGCCTCCATGCAAGCATAGCTGGCATTTCCTCTTCTTTATACACATGCCCGCGGGGCGACAACACGATCACACCTTTTACAAGAAGGAGTGACGCTAACGCATGATCTTGCGTCACACAGACATCTCCGCGGTGGACAGATTGCAGCAAATAAAGATCTGCTGCTTCTTTACTCGTATCGACAATAGCCGTTTCTACATCCTTTGGCAAACTCATGGTATGCGCATAAGAATAAACAAAGACCATTTTTTTGCCGAATGTCCGCGCAAGCGAAATGACTTCTTCTTTTACTGGGCAAGAATCCGCATCAACGTAAACAGTCGTGTTAGATGGAATCACCATACACTATCATTCAACATTTTCAACAGATCTCCTTCTTCCTTGACGAAAAAAATAAAAATGTGTCGAAAAAAGCGCTACAGCTATCCTTCCTTCAGTTCTATCATTGCCAAAAAAATAAGAATAAGTCTTGACTTTTTAAATTTATTTGTTCTCTTAGGGTTTTATACATAAAAACAATGAATCATCAATGATAAAATCCCCAATGTTCAATTATACTTGATTGGGGATCATTTGAACAGTAAGAAGTATCAACAATACTTAATTTCGTTGAAACATGCTTGAAATTAAATTGGCTGTTTCTTCAACTGCTTTATTTGAAACATCGATAACAGGGCAATTGACCCGATCCATTACCTTTTTCGCATATTCGAGTTCTTCTTTAATACGATCGATGTTTGCATAGTTGGCTTCCGATTTAAGCCCTAGCGCTTTTAATCGCTCAGTGCGAATGCTATTTAGTTTTTCTGGACTGATTTTTAAGCCGATGCATTTTTTGGAAGAGATTTTGAACAATTCTTCCGGCGGTTCGACCTCAGGAACAAGAGGGACATTCGCCACTTTTAGTCGTTTATGGGCTAAGTATTGAGAGAGCGGCGTTTTCGAAGTACGGGAAACACCGATCAGTACAATGTCGGCAAGAATAATACCACGGGGATCCCGTCCGTCATCGTATTTAACCGCAAATTCAATTGCTTCAACTTTGCGGAAATAATCTTCGTCCAACCGGTAGATCAGCCCAGGTTCATAGCGCGGCTTTGCATTGGTTAAGTCGGTAATCTTTGAAAGTACTGGTCCAATGATGTCCACCGTTTCTACATTCGCCGCCTTTGCGCTTTCCAACAAAAAGTCCCTTATTTCTGGGACGACAAGCGTAAAAGCAATCAGCGCCTTGGCTTTGCGTGCAATTTGCACCACTTCTTGGATCGTCCCTTTGTCCTCTACATAGGGAATCCTTCTAAGCTCCACATTGGAGCCACTAAACTGGCTGACAGCAGCTTTTACAACAAGCTCCGCCGTTTCCCCTACGGAATCGGAAACAATGTAAACAACTAGGCGTTCTGTGTCGTTTGTCATAAGCGCGCCCCTTTTCTTTTGAAGTTACATTCCGTCTTTACTGGCTAGATCTACAAGCAGCTGAGTAATATTGGTTTTAGTAATACGCCCCACCACTTCGAAACCTGATCCAGCGTCTACTTTTTTTACAATTGGCAATCCATCAATTTGCCGGGAGATGAGCTTTTGTGCGACTTCAATTACCGAATCATCCTTCTCACACATTGTAATGTTTGGCATTCGCGTCATGATGACACTCACAGGAATAGACTCAATCGACTGTCCGCCCATGCTTGCCCGCAGCAAGTCTTTTCGAGAAGCAACTCCAACCAATGTTGCATGGCTATCTACAATAAAAAGTGTGCCTACATCTTCTAAGAACATCGTGCAAATCGCTTCGTATACAGAAGCTGATTGCTCAATCAAAACGGGCCTCGATTGATAATGGTGAACTTTGATTTCCTGGAGCTTATCGGCAAGAACGGGGCTTTCACTTTTCCCCGTATAAAAGTAGCCTACCCGAGGCCGGGCGTCCAGGAACCCGGCCATTGTTAAAATAGCCAAGTCTGGACGTAGAGTCGCCCTCGTTAAGGATAGACGTTCTGCAATATGTTCGCCGGTAATTGGGCCATTTTCTTTTACAATATCGACGATTTGCTGTTGCCTAGTTGATAATTCGATTGGACTCACCTCTTTTTTAAGCCAGTGCCAATAATCTTAGGCCGAGAAGACGATCTTTTGAAAATCAGCATAGGACTGGATTGATTTCGCCAATCGGTCAAGCAGCGCAAGGCGATTATTGCGAATGGCTTCATTGTCGGCCATCACCATCGTATGGTCAAAGAACGTGTTGATCGTGTCACGACACTGAGCCAACGCTTGATAAGCAGCAAACGCATCTTTGGTCTTCCAAGCCTCAGCCAAGCCGAACTCGACCTCTAGCGTAGCAGCAAGCAACCGTGACTCCGTTTCATTTTCAAACAGATCTTCGGAAATGAGACCACCTTTTGGCGCTTTTTTAGCCAAATTTGTGACACGACTCAAGCTTTCGGTCACTTCTTTAAACTCCCGGTCTTCCGCACGTTCAGTTAACAGCCTTGCCTTGGCGAACATCGTATACACATCGACAAGCGGAGCGGCAAGCACCGCATCGACAATATCATAGCGAAAGCCAGCTTCTAGCATGACATGCTTTAAGCGATTCGCAAAGAAGCTGATTAATTCCTGCTTGGTCGTTTCGACTTTTTCTGTCATAAACCCTTTTTTTGCAATGGAATCAAGCGCATGCACAGCCATGTTTTTAAGTGTCAAAGGCATTTCAGTTTGGAGAAGAATGTGGATGATCCCAGTTGCTTGACGGCGCAACGCATACGGATCTTGTGAGCCAGTGGGGATTAAACCAATGGAAAAACAAGAGACGACCGTATCGAGTTTGTCGGCAAGCGCCAACACTGCACCCGCTTCAGTTTCAGGCACTTTGTCCCCTGCAAAGCGAGGCAAGTACTGTTCATAAATAGCTTTCGCTACTTGAGGGGTCTCGCCTGCTTTTTCCGCATATTCCTGCCCCATTCTTCCTTGTAGTTCTGGAAATTCGCCAACCATGTAAGTCACAAGGTCGAACTTGGCAATAGCGGCCGCCCGCTCCACTGTTTGTCTTTCTTGGGCACCTAAGTTCGCCTCACCTGCAAGCCATGTGGACAATTCGCCGATACGGGCCACCTTTTCGCCCATTGTACCAATCGCTTCATGAAAAACAATGTTGTCTAGTTTGGCGTTTGCTGCCTGAAGGGAAATTTTTTGGTCTTCATGATAAAAAAAGGCAGCATCAGACAAGCGAGCACGTAACACTTTTTCATTGCCCTTGGCGACATTTTCAATAAATTCTTCATTTCCGTTTCGCACTGTAATAAAGTACGGAAGCAAACGGCCATCTTTCGCTTCTACTGGAAAATAACGCTGATGTTCACGCATCGTCGTAATCAATACTTCTTTCGGCAAAGCTAAAAACGAATCGTCAAATGAGCCTGATAGCGCAGTTGGATACTCGACTAATTGTGTCACTTCTTCAAGAAGCGCTTCATCTATTGGCACAATCCAACTATGCTCTTCCTCCATTTGCTTTAACTGACTTACAATCGCTGCTTTTCGTTCGTCAGCATCGGCAATGACATAGTGACGTTTCAGGGCGTCGGCATACTCGATTGGATTCTCTAATGGAAAGTTAGTCCCTAAAAAACGGTGTCCCGTCGTGTTTCGCCCTGTTTCGATACCGTTAATTGAGAAAGGAATGACGTCCTCGCCATAGAGAGCGACAAGCCACTGGATCGGCCGAGCATAGCGAAGGGAGTAGGTGTTCCATCGCATGCTTTTTGGAAATGTTAAGCCCGTAATCAATTCTTTAAGTTCCGGCAATAGCACGCTTGTTTTTTCACCCTTTTTATGTGTTTTGGCAAACACATAATCAGTGCCATTTACCGCTTTTATTTCCAACTGGCTCGTTTCTACTCCTTGGCCTTTCGCAAATCCAAGCGCCGCTTTTGTCCAAGCGCCGCTTTCGTCTTTGGCAATTTTTAAGGCAGGACCTCTTGTTTCATCATGTATATCAGGCTGCCGATCCGCCAAATTTTCAACGAGTACAGCCAACCTTCTTGGCGTAGCGTAAGAATGGATTTCTCCGTACGAAAGGCCTTTGTCATCAAGCCATGCTTGCACTTTTTCAGCGAGCTGTGTAATGGAAGGCGTAACAAAACGAGCCGGCAACTCCTCCAATCCTAGTTCAAGTAAAAATGGCTTATTCATCGTGGGCGTCCTCCTTTTTAAGCATAGGAAAGCCAAGCTTTTCTCTCTCTTCATAGTACTTGCGCGCCGCTTTTCGAGCGAGTGTGCGAACCCGGGCAATATAGCCGGTTCGTTCTGTTACGGAAATGGCGCCCCGGGCGTCAAGCAAATTGAAGCTATGGGAGCATTTTAAAATATAGTCATACGCAGGAAAAACAAGATCGCGCGCTAGTGCTCTTTCTGCTTCTTTTTCATAAGTAGAAAACAACTCAAACAACATGTCTACATCAGAAACTTCGAATGTATACGTAGAATGTTCATACTCTGGCTGTAAAAAGATATCGCCATAGGTGAACCCTTCGACCCACTCCAAGTCAAATACATTTTCTTTATCTTGGATATATGTGGCCAATCGTTCCAATCCATAAGTAATCTCTGCAGACACGGGATTAGCCTCCATGCCGCCTACTTGCTGGAAATACGTAAATTGGGTAATTTCCATCCCATCTAGCCATACTTCCCAACCGAGGCCCGCACACCCGAGCGTTGGGTTTTCCCAGTTGTCTTCTACGAACCGAATGTCATGTTTTAAAGGATCAATGCCTAATGCACGAAGACTATCCAAATATAACTCTTGGATGTTCAATGGAGACGGCTTCATAATGACTTGAAACTGGTGGTGTTGGTAAAGCCGGTTCGGGTTTTCACCATAACGCCCATCAGCAGGACGACGGGATGGCTCCACATACGCAACATTCCAAGGCTCTGGGCCAATCGTGCGCAACAACGTATGGGGGCTCATTGTGCCTGCCCCTTTTTCGGTGTCATACGCATTTAAAATAATGCAATTTTGTTTCGCCCAGAATGATTGGAGCGTTAAAATCATGGTTTGTACATTCATTGATCAACTTCCTCCTTTTTCAGCGCAGAAGACAAAAAAGCGCCCCTACGCCTATTGGCGTAGGGACGAGGTTCACCCGCGGTTCCACCCTACTTATTAAACGCTTATTAAGTTCCTCAGACATCAGCCTAAGTGACCTCAACTTAATTTAAGCGTCTAATCTCTTTCTTCCGAATGTGCTCAGGAAGCGCCTTCAACATTTTCTGGCTCTTTGGCTTCCACCCTCCCAAAGTCGCTACAAACCAGTCGGCAAATGCTGTTTTTTTCCGTCACTGCACCTATAATCGTATCCACATTATACGCTTGCTCCTCCTACTTGTCAACGTCACTGTTTAAGCCGCCAATTTTGTCTAGTTGGCTAATAAAGCGGCGCGCTTTTAACTGTACCCCCACATACTCATCGTAGTAGGTGCGGATAATCAATTCCAACCGCCGCTTCGTTTCAGCTTTCACAGAAATGGTGCCTACTTTCGTCAAATCGACGTAATAAAGCACTCGAAACAACTTGGCAAATGGGAGAGTAATCGGGAAAGCGCGCTCGTCTTTATGAATACAATTCCTGCATAAAAACCCAGCAAAAGCAACTGAAAAAGCAACAGGATCACGGGTCTCTGAGCGGCAAGAGGCACAGCAATCAAGCTCCGGTTTAGCTCCAGCTAGTGGAAGCATCTTCATATCCAAGATTCGGGCAATTATTTCCGCGTCTTGTCCGGCGTTGATTTGCCGCAACGCCAGCAGAAGCCAATCAAATAAAAAGAACGTCGGTTTGCGCTCTTCCGTCAGTTTGTCGACAAGTTCAGTTATATAAGCGGCATAGGCCGATTTAACGATATCAAATTGCAGTTCTTTAAATGAATCGACGGCCTCCCCTTGGCTTAAAGAGGGAAGACCGTTTCCTTGAAAATATAAGTAACTTCCATAAACAAACGGCTGTGTTACAGCGGCAAAGCGACTGTTAGGCTTTTTTGCCCCCTTCGCCAAAACAGCAAGTTTGCCGTCTTCTTTTGTAAAAAGAGTCACGACTTTATTTGTTTCGCCATAATCAATTGATTTTAGCACGATTGCATCTTGTTTTTTTAACATTGTCCATCCTTACAGCAAGCAACAGGATTTAAGATAAGGTTGAATCCGATAAATCATCTGGTTCATAAGCCGTTTCCTCTTGCACTTCCATGTCCCGCTCCAACTCTTTATGAAGCAGGTATGTTTCAACGTTGCCCGTTTGCGAAAACACTTTCCATGTTAGAACAAGCATGTTAAACGCCTCCCTCTCCTTAAGTCTTCGGTTGTATCATTCCCTTATCCGCATCGCCCATTCGATGGAAATATTGTTAATTGCCTGCGCTTGACTTTTTTGATTTGGTTAATTTTATCAGATTGTTTGTTTAATCATAAATCAGGCGACACAAAAAAACAATGGTCAAACGCCCAGTTTGAACCCATTGTTTTCCCAGTTAATATTCATTTTCATTAAAACCATAATCCTTTAATTGAGACGGTCGGTTACGCCAGTCTTTTTGGACTTTCACCCACAGTTCCAAATAGACACTGGAACCAAGCAGCGCTTCAATGTCGCCTCTAGCAAGCTGGCCGACTTCTTTTAGCATGGCACCATGTTTGCCAATGATAATGCCTTTTTGCGACGAGCGTTCGACGATGACAGTGGCGCCAACATATACTTTGCCATTGTCCCGCTTTTTGATTTGTTCAATGACTACAGCGACAGAATGTGGAATTTCTTCTTTCGTCAAATGAAGAACTTTTTCGCGAATAAGCTCCGCAATTATAAACCGTTCTGGGTGGTCCGTCACTTGGTCTGCTGGATAATATTGCGGCCCTTCTTCCATGTGCTCCACAATTTGTTCGACAAGCGTTGGCACATTATTCCCTTCCAATGCAGAAATCGGGATAATTTCTGCAAATGGATAACGATCCTTGTACAAATCAATCACTTTAAGCAGCTCTTCTGGAGAAACTTTATCAATTTTGTTAATTAATAAAAACACTGGCGTTTTCGTTTCATGAAGTCGTTCGATAATATACTGTTCACCAGGGCCGAATTTCGCATCCGCTTCCACCACGTATAAAATCAAATCCACTTCGCGGAGCGTATTTTTTGCGACTTTCATCATAAAGTCGCCTAGCCGGTGTTTTGGTTTGTGAATGCCAGGCGTGTCCATAAAGACAATTTGCGCGTCGTCTCGCGTCAACACGCCTTGTACTTTATTCCGTGTTGTTTGCGGCTTGTCTGACATAATGGCAATTTTCTGGCCAATCACCCGGTTTAAAAGGGTTGACTTTCCAACATTTGGCCTGCCAATAATGGACACAAACCCCGATTTAAATGTTGTTGTTTTTTGCTTCATATAAATCCTCCGCTTTAAAAAATCCAGGCAGCAATTCTTCCACTGTTGTTTGTTTCACATTTCCTTTTAAGTTACATAAATAAACAGGCATTTCTGGCGGACACAATTCGGCCAGCACTTGCCTGCATGCACCGCATGGCGAGACCGGGCCTGGTGTGTCTGCAGCAACTGCCATTGCTTTAAATGGCTTTTGCCCCGCTCGATATGCTTTAAACAAAGCAGTCCGCTCCGCGCAATTCGCTAAGCTATATGCTGCATTTTCAATATTTCCCCCTAAGACAACTGAACCGTCTTCAAGGAGCAACGCCGCTCCTACAGCGAATGATGAATAAGGGACGTAGGCGTCCTTCCTTGCCGCGATCGCTTGTTGCATTAATGTTTCGGCATCCATTTTAGCACGACTCCTTCTTACTGGAATAATTCGAACAAGTACGGAAAAAAGATCATTACTCCTATTACCGCAGCAAAAATACAGAACACAAACACACTGGCGGCAGCAATGTCTTTTGCACGCTTTGCTAAAGGGCGGTATTCTTCCGTCACTAAGTCGACGGTACGTTCAATTGCCGTATTCATCACTTCCAGTGACAGTACACCGCCGACCACAAGCAAAAGCACGAGCCACCGCTCAATTGAAACAGACAACGCCCAAGCAGCAATCAATACAACCGCCCCACTAATTAAGTGGATACGCATGTTCTGCTCATGCTTAATGACATCAATGAGCCCTGCGCTTGCGTAACGGAACGAATGCAAAAAGCGGCGAATTCCTTTATGATTCCGATCTCCCAAGCCCATAGGATTGTAAAATCTCCTCTTGTTTAGTGAACATTTGCTTTTCCTCTTCCTTGTTCATATGGTCGTAGCCAAGCAAATGAAGAAAGCCATGGACAACAAGGAAAGCAAGTTCCCGTTCAAACGAATGGCCATAGTCAGCAGCCTGCCTCTCGACATGGGGGACTGAAATGACGATGTCCCCTAACAAATTAGGTAAGCCAAGATCCTCATGAAAGGTTGGATCGAATTCGCCTGTCTCATCATTTAAGGCAAATGACAGTACATCCGTCGGGCGGTCAATCCCTCGATGTTCACGGTTTAACTCGTGAATGTCCTCTTCGGTAGTAAATGTCACCGACACCTCACTTTGCTGCAACAAGCTCACTTCTTTCGCAGCATGGTTTAGGACGTCCTTAACTAGTTGCAATTGCTCGCTTGAAAGAAACTGCCCTTCATCATTTAATTCCACATCAATCATGGCTTTTCTCCTTTAGGCTTTTCTTCTGGATACTCGATTCGTTGATGGAATGTGCCATTTAACGTTTCACATAAGGAAACTTTAATGGCGTTTAATTCGGCTAGCGTCAGATCAGACTCGTCGAATTGCCCATCTTCCAGCTTATCTTTAATAATTTTATCAACCAGATTTTCAATTTTATCAGGGGTCGGCTTTTGCATAGAACGAACTGCCGCTTCTACACTGTCCGCAATCGAAATGATTGACGTCACTTTCGTTTGCGGTTTTGGCCCAGGATAGCGAAATTGTGATTCTGGCAAAGGTTTTTCCGCATCCTCATTTGCTTTGTGGTAAAAAAACTTCAGCAAACTTGTGCCGTGGTGCTGTTCGGCAATATCAATAATCTCCTTAGGCATCTTATGTTGCCTAAGCAATTCTGCCCCATCGTAAGGATGGGAAATGATAATGGTCTTGCTGAGTTGGGGCGAAATTTTATCATGTGGATTTTCGCCTTTAAGTTGGTTTTCAATAAAAAAGTGGGGCCTCCGTGTTTTCCCTAGATCATGGTAATAAGCGCCAACACGGGCTAACAGCCCATTTTCCCCGAGCACCTCGCAAGCAGCTTCAGCCAAATTGCCGACAACCACACTATGATGGTATGTCCCGGGAGCTTCAGTCAAGATTTTCCGCAAGAGCGGATGGTTCGGGTTCGAGAGTTCGATTAACCTTGTAACTGATAAAATCCCAAAAGCTGTTTCAATAAATGGCAAAAGCCCAATCGTCAGCACCGCAGCTATAAATGCAGACAAAAATGCTGCTGAAAAATGCAAGCCAATCTCCATTACATTTAAATGGATGCTTTTCATTAATAATAGCGCAAGTACAGTGATAATATTCGCGCAAGCAACAAACAGACCGGCCCGCAAAATCCGCGTAGCTTTGTTGGTACTATTTAAAAAGTAGGTAGCCGTTAAACAGCTTATAAATATATAGAAACCATACGTAAATGAAAATGTGCTCGTAGAATCGTGATTGTAATAAACGCTGCCAATAATCGCAAACAAAAAGCTAGAAACAATCGCGATTTTTGGCTGCAACAATAACGTAAGGAGCATTGCCCCTGCTGCAGCTGGGACAACAAACCCAAATCCGTTTATCATCAATAGGCTCTCTAAGTAACTCGATGTTTTCATTAATGCCACAATCACGGTAAAGACGATCGCATACATGAGCAAATGGGAGTTGTCAGTGGCAACGGTCGTTTGCGAATCGTTTAAAAAATAGGCTAAAACCGCGATCAGAATGAAAACAAATAGGGCTAACCCTATGTAGGGATAAATGATTAATGAATCATCGAGCAAGCCGACAAGGCGGAGCTGTTCGTAAACTTGGTGGTTAACGATGTCCCCTTGTTTTACAATTAGCTCCCCTTCGCGAATGAGAACAGGCTCGATCGCTTCAGATGTTTCCTGCCTTAATCGTTGTGTTGCTTCTGCATCATATGTAACATTGAACACAATCGCCATGTCAACAATTTCAGCGACAGCATGGCGCACATCAGAAACAAGCGTCGAAATGCTTTCAATTTGGTCTCGCGCTTCTTGTTTTACCTCCTGCAAATCGCCAACACGAATTTGTTGGCTCATCGTTTCATGAACTGTATTTACCGAGGTGTCCAGGGCTAATTGGAATTGGGCATCCGTAGCCTCAAGCAAGGCGACGATCGTTTCATCTTGCAAATCAGCATTTGTAGTATCGGAGAAATCAGCGCGCACACGTTCAACTTGGTCTTCAAGAGGCATGTTCTGGTCATCGCTGTCCTCCTCCTCCCCTTCCAGCTCGGCTGAGTCTTCCCTCACACTTCCAATTACACTAAAGATATCATTGACTTGCTGAACTCTGTCTTCTTCGTATTTTGTATTGTGCTTCATTTGGGAATCAATGCTGGCGATCGCTTCCGTCCTTCGCTGCTCCGTTGCCGCTTGGTCCACTACCGTCATAGGTGCACGAATATCTTGCTCCGCTGGCTCGGACAAATTTACGTTTAGCCGCTCTGGTATGACGTTGTCTAACATCGATACATAAATCAGAACGCCTAGGATCGCGAGAATGGTTACACGAATATAGGGTTGGTGTTTAATTTTTCGCCACCATGCACGAGTGGAAGGCGCTTTACGTTTGTCTGCAGCCATAGCTGGTCACCTCGCTTTCTGCCCAAAAAACGTTTTGGTCACTGCTCGTTTTCTGTACGTTCGTATGCCTCAAGAATTCGTTGGACTAGCAAATGCCTGACTACATCGCTTGCTTGCAAGTAAACGAAACCAATGCCTTTCACGGTTTTCAGCTTTGCCAATGCTGCTTGTAAACCTGACCGTTTGCCTTTTGGCAAGTCCACTTGTGTCAAGTCTCCATTTATAACCATTTTCGAACCAAAACCTAACCGAGTAACAAACATTTTTATTTGCTCTTCGGTTGTGTTTTGGGCCTCGTCCAAAATGACGAACGCATCATCAAGTGTACGCCCTCGCATATAGGCAAGCGGCGCGACCTCGATCGTCCCTCTTTCCATTAACCTTGCTGTATGCTCCACGCCTAAAACTTCATGGAGCGCGTCATAAATGGGACGCAAGTAAGGGTCCACTTTTTCTTTCAAATCCCCTGGCAAGAAACCGAGGCTCTCTCCGGCTTCAACAGCAGGCCTAGTCAAAACGATCCGTTGCACATGGCCCTCTTTTAAGGCAGCAACAGCCATGACGACAGCTAAATAGGTTTTGCCAGTCCCCGCTGGGCCGACACCAAAAACCATGTCGTGTTTTTTAATCGTCGATACATAGTGCCTTTGGCCAAGTGATTTTGCGCGGATATTTTTCCCTTTTACAGTCGTTGCAATATTTTCGTCGTATAAATCATGAAGTTCCTCCAGCTTGCCAGCCGCTTCTAGCTGTACGGCGTACAAGACATCACGCTCACTTATTTGCTGTTGCCGTTCGACCACTTGTTCAAGCGCTTGAAGGACATTGGCGGCGCGCTCAATTTCACTTGCTTCACCAATCGCTAATATTGCTTCGCCTCTTGTGACGAGTTGGATCGACAACTCTTCCTCCAATCGTTTTAAATGCTGGTCATTTGGCCCATATAGCGCTTGCGTAATACGAGCGTCTTTTGCGCCTAGCTGGATTAAAGATGTTTCAGACAATCGCCTCAGTCTCCTTGGATAATTGGTTTTTCGCGTGCAATTTCTTCTAGAACTTGGTAATGAATCATTAAAGAAACTTTATCATTTTCGACCGCTTCTTGCAAAACATGTTCAGACATGATTTCCGCATCTTCTGGAATTTTCTCTCTTAACTCCCGCCGCGCTTCCTCTTTCGCGACTGCAACAGCTTCCTCTTTTGTATACGTGCGAGTAAATTCTAAGGTTTCACGCTGTTCGATCGTACGGAACTGAATCGGCAAACGATAGCCAAATAAAGACCACTCCGTCTCCTGTTCAAACGTCTCATACGTCTCATAATCCGGTTCTTTTATGTTCCAAAAAGGAATCTCTATGTCACCTAATACAAGCACACGCTTGCTTTGTTGCTCGCCTGTCAAAGAAGCAAATGTGTTTTCGAACGGAACAGTTACAGAAGAAGTATACCATATTTCACCGATTACCGATGCTTTTGCAGCTACAGTCTGTTCTTTTCCTTCAGCGCCAATAAATCCGGATACAAGCAATTCGCCTTCTTCTACAAAATCATTGGTTTTTTTCACCGCTTTGCCATCTTCTACAAACATTTTATGGATGACCGCTTTTTTTGCGGCAACAAGATGACGGGGACTCAACAACTCAGGGGCTTCTTGGCGTACTTGCTCGACTACCTCAAATTCAAAGGTCGTCCCTTTTTTGCGCACACCAATCCAAGTTGCCTCATCGATATGCTCCGTTACAATGCGTTGCACTTCGTCAGGTTGCGGTAATGTAAACTGAAAAGCGCCTCGCCTAATGCCAATTTCATCGATCACTTCACGCAACTCTTGTTCGACGTGGGGGGACGCTCCCTTGATGTGAATTCCCCATACCATACTCGACGAAAACAACATGAGCATGAAAAAGGCCACCATCCCAATGGCAAACCCGGCGCGGATTTTTACTTTTTTCATAAAAAAAGGCAAACCAGATCGTTTTGTAAAGGTTGTCTTACATCCAGAATGTCGAAAGAGAACACGGATTTTTGCAATATTGTTCAACGCTACATCAAACTGAATGTTGTCATTACCTCCATGCCGGACATTCCAGACATGGACATCGTTTTTTAGGCATGCATTCAGTAGCCTTTCTGGATATTGGCCAGCCACTTCTACCGTAACAGACCCAATAAATGATTTAAGGAAATCATTTCGCATCTCCGTCTGGCTCCTTTCTTAACGGTTCTTTTTGTCATCAATGAACAGCACTTCATCAATCCGCCCTTCCAACAGTAACTCTTCGGGCAAAATCGTTTTTAATACAAACCCGTCACCTTTTATCAGCAACTGACCTTGCTTTAAAAGAAGGCGAAGCTCCTGGCTGGAAAAACGGAGCACACCTTGATGGTTTTCAATGTAAATATGCAGCTGGCCGATCATTGTGATTCGCGGCAAATCCATGAGGACATCAGCAGGAAGCTGCATGTGATGGGCAATCCAGTTTTTCATTCGGCTCGTCATCTTTTTCATTTGGCAGCCCCCTCTCCTAACGAGTCTATGAATCAATGAAGGGAAATAGCACAAAAAACCGCAGCCCAATGGGGGGCTGCGGTAAGGTTGCCGACAAAGTCGACAATATCAAGCTGAAATGCCTGTTTATTAATACTGTCTACGAGGGTATTTTGCCAATTTCCGTCCTTTAGGCGGGCCTAAAATTTCCGCCAAAACAACGGCTTTCATCGCTTCTTTTCCAGAAAGCTGAGACAGGTTTAAATCAAGGGGCTCACCGGCATTCGCCTCGTCCCTTTTTCTAGAAGCTAAATTCTGTTCTGCCTCTTTAAACCTGTTGACACGTTCTTGCAGTTGGTGTCTGCGCTCCTGGAGTTTTTCTGTTTTCTCTAGTGCACGCTCACTTGCTTCAACACTTGCAGGTTGAATATCTGGTTGAGCAGGCGGGGCGGATTCTTGCGGAAAATAGTCTTCCCAGCGTATTTCCTGCTGCTTCGGCTGTCTATGATCGACGCGAGGCTGCGTTTGTACCGGTCCTCGTTGCGGCCGTTGCTGCGGCTGTTGTTCAACAGGAGGCTGTTCTGGTTCTTCTTCGCCTCTGTTGTTCTGTTGTTGAGTGGCCTGACCCATTCGCGAGAAAAAGCTGACCAATCCACCAATAAGCAAAATCAGAAGGAACGGATTGGCAAACAGAAAATCAAATAAACCGGACATTCAATCCCCTCCTGTTTATTTGTCGTTACGGTTGCGAGGGTCATTTTTCGAATGCTGTTCGTCTTTCGTTCCAGATGCTTTGCTGATCGAATCTCTCATATCCGTATCAGCCATTACATTTTGGTAATTCATATAATCCATTACGCCCATATGGCCTTGACGGAGTGCTTCGGAAAGAGCCATTGGTACTTCTGCCTCTGCTTCCACAACCTTCGCGCGCATTTCTTCGACACGGGCCTTCATTTCTTGCTCTTTCGCTACAGCCATCGCGCGACGCTCTTCTGCTTTGGCTTGAGCAATGTTTTTGTCTGCTTGCGCTTGGTCTGTTTGCAATTCTGCACCAATGTTTTTGCCGATATCAATATCTGCAATATCAATCGATAAGATTTCAAAGGCTGTTCCTGAATCAAGCCCTTTTGAAAGGACGGTCTGTGAAATCATGTCTGGGTTTTCAAGCACTTTTTTATGATCGTCTTGTGAACCAATTGTCGAAACAATCCCTTCGCCGACACGGGCAATGACCGTGTCCTCCCCGGCACCACCAACCAGGCGGTCAATGTTGGCACGAACGGTGATTCGCGCTTTCGCTTTTACTTCAATTCCATCCATTGCTACACCAGCAATAAACGGCGTTTCAATGACTTTCGGGTTAACACTCATTTGCACTGCTTCCAGGACGTCACGTCCAGCAAGGTCAATTGCTGCTGCCCGTTCAAAACTTAAGTCAATGTTGGCGCGCTGCGCAGCAATCAAGGCATTAACGACACGGTCGACGTTCCCCCCTGCCAAATAATGCCCTTCCAATCGGGATGTATCCAAGTCAAGGCCCGCTTTTACTGCTTTAATGAGCGGGTTGACGACACGCGCTGGCACTACCCGACGGAGCCTCATCCCTACAAGTTCAAAAATACCGATTTTCACACCGGCCGCAATCGCAGATATCCATAGTGCGACTGGCACAAACGTAAACAATATTGCAATTAAAATAATTGCAAGTGCAATGGCAATCAAAACGAAAATCGTTGAATCATTCATCATCTAGTCTGTCTCCTCCTTCTTTAATGTCTGTACCGGATCTACTTTCCGCACAACGACACGGGCACCGGATACATGAATCACTTTGAGCGAACTGCCTTTCTCAATATAGCCCCCTTCAGAAACGACGTCAAGCCGCTCGTCTCCTATCAGGGCAATACCAGCTGGTCGAAGGACACTAAGCGCTTTGCCTTCCATTCCGACAAGTGACGGGTCCGTTTCTACAGAGAGATACCCTTCTTCTACTGTCGGCTGGGTGGATAAGACAAGCCTTTTCCACGGTCCTTTGTCACCAAAGAACACGAACAACACAATAGCCGCCACAATAGACACAAACAAGGCAATACCGACCGAAAAAACCATCACCGTCGTCGAAAAAGAGGCCATAAAGAATCCGCCGACGATTAAACCAATTCCTAGAAGGCCAAATATGCCGAACCCAGGTGCTATAAATTCAATACCGAGAAGCACTCCCCCAACAACGACTAAGATGAGGGACTCCCAGCCAGCAAAACCGGCAACCATGTGGCCAAAAAAGAATAGTAGCAATGCGCTTATCCCCATAATACCTGGGACGCCAAACCCTGGCGAGTACAGTTCCATAATTAAGCCTAAACTGCCAATCGAAAGCAAGATCGGAATGACAATTGGATTCGTCACAAACCGAGCAATCTGTTCAGCAATGCTCACATCCGCTTCCGTCACATGGACTTCCTCTTTATCATAGCCTAAATAGTTAAGCACACCTGCTAAATCATCCTTAATGGCTTCGGCATAGCCGACTTCATACGCCTGTTTGGCATTTAGCGTGAGATAACCGGAAGGGAACCCTTCTACATCAAATTCAGCATTTGCCATCGCCTCTGCATAATCAGGATTCCGGCCGCCTTCAGGGCCATGTTCACTAGCGGCAGTCTTCATGCGACTGATCCAGAGAGACTGGGTTTTCTCTTCTGCTGCATTACCAGACCCATCAATCACACCAGCGGACCCAATTTGGCCATTCGGTACCATGATGATTTCATCTGCATTTAAAGCAATATAAGCGCCTGCTGAAATCGCTTCACTATTGATAAAGGCGGTAACAGGAATATCCGTGCTATTGATAATATTAGCGATATGGCCAGCTGCGTCGACAGCGCCTCCTGGGGTGTTAATATTCAAAATGATATGGTCCGCGCCGTTTTCCTCAGCCTCTGAAAATGAGCGCTCAAGAAAGGCTTCAAGGCCCCGTTCGACCGTTTGTTCAATCGGAATTACATAAATGGACGCGTTCTTTGAATCGGCTTGGTTGGCAAGCACCTGAAACGGCAAAAGCACACACGCCAGCAGCCAGGACACTAAGGCGAATTTCATCCACTTGCCCACTCGTCTATCCTCCTCCTTTTCCAGGTGTTACTTTATGTACGATTCCATTCGCCTAGAGGTTTCAGTTCCTTCATAAAAAAGTGTATCACGCCATCCGGAGAAAACCAAACAATTCTATTGTTACGCTAGGGAATAGTAAAAAACCTCCGCTTAACAGCAGAGGTTTTATTCGTTCGATTCATTCGTTAAATGCTTGACAACAAGGCAATTAACGAGGGCACCATCGGCTTTGCCTTTTACTTTTGGCATGATTGCGCCCATTACGTTTCCCATATCAGCTTTTGAGGTAGCATTTGTTTGTGCAATTGTCTCTTTTACAATTGCTTCCAATTCATCGTCTGACAATTGCGCAGGCATATATTCGTTCAGCACGGATAGCTCCGCTTCCTGCTTTTTTACTAGATCTTCACGATTCGCTTGTTGAAATTCATGGAGGGATTCTTTACGCTGTTTGACTTCTCGGCTAAGAACAGCTAAGCTCTCGCTCTCAGTCAAATCACGCCCAAGCTTAATTTGCTCGTTTTGCAATGAGGACTTCACCATACGGATGACAGAAAGCCTGTCTTTATCTCTATTCTTCATCGCAGTCTTCATATCTAGGTTTAACCTCTCAAGAAGATCCAAGGGAAACCACCCTCTCAAAAATTAGAACTTGCGTTTACGAGCCGCTTCAGATTTCTTTTTACGTTTTACACTTGGCTTTTCAAAGTGCTTGCGTTTTCTTACCTCAGCTAACGTTCCTTCTTTAGAGAGTGATCTCTTAAAGCGACGAAGTGCAGCATCAATCGATTCGTTTTTGCGAACACGAGTTTCTGCCATTTTATTTCCCTCCCTCCGAAAACAACCAAACTCAACACGTACATAAAGCACGTCTGCTTAACATTATAATACAGTGGCTCTTTTTAAGTCAACTGCAATCCGAAAACTTCCGCCTTCGCCTATACCACCAAAAGTTGCTGTCATGTTCTCTCCACTTGTCCATATAGTGTAAGGACGAGGTGGTTGCATGGGAAAAGAACTGTTTACAGTTATGGCTGTATTTATTACGCTTTTTCTGTTCGGCATGTTCATCTTGCGAGCCGGATTATTACAGATAGGGGTAGAAAAAGTCCAAACGCTTTTGTTGAAAGCGACTGACTCCCCTTGGAAAGGGCTGATTGCAGGTACACTTATCACAGCGCTTTTTCAGTCAAGTTCTGTTGTAATGGTGCTTTTAGTTGGCCTTGTTGCTGCTGGCATCATTTCATTCAGGCAAACGATCGGCGTCATTTTAGGGACAAATATCGGTTCTTGCTTTACATTAGAACTGGTTGCCTTCCAACTATCCGATCTGGCAGTACCGCTGCTGCTATTCGGTCTCGTTTTGCTTATGTTTAAAAATGCGGCCTCCTACACAGCAGGATGTGTTTCATTTGGAATTGGCTGCATTTTTTTAGCGATGACGGGACTTGAATCATTAGCAGATCCACTCGCCTCCTTCCCTGTCACTCATCACTTTTTTCAATGGACAAATGACAGCCACTTAACAGGCATCGGAGTCGGTGCTATCGTGACGACCATTATTCAGTCCAGCACAGCTACGATCGGCATGGCAATGGGTTTTATCCAAGATCAAGGACTTTCAATGGAATCTGGAATCGCGATTATGCTCGGCGCCAATATTGGCACTTGCTTAACCGCATACATTGCAAGCATCGGCGCAGGGCACACCGCTAGGCTTGTAGCCCATGCCCACATTTGGCTCAATTTATTGGGGGCCGTTTTGTTTTATGCTTTGATCCCTTATTTAGCTGATGTTTCCTATCTGCTTGCAAAAACGGCTAGCGTCCAACTGGCTCATGCAAGTACGCTGTATAATATTGCTTGCTCACTCCTTGTCCTCCCTTTCACCGCTAAATTTGCCCAGTTTGTCGAACGTGTGGCGAAAGGATGACCACTTCCTTGCATGTCCTGGTTTTTAGTGGCTATTATAAGGGAAATAGCACCAAGAAACCATTTTTAAGGAGGAGATTGAATGAAACAGTCGATTCTCGGAAAATCAGGGCTACGTGTATATCCCATTGGTCTTGGCACCAATGCTGTTGGCGGGCACAACCTTTACCCGAACTTAGATGAAAACGCTGGTAAAGACTTGGTGCGCCAAAGCATTCAACATGGCGGCAATTTTCTTGATACAGCATTTATTTATGGCGAAGGACGCTCAGAAGAATTAATTGGCGAAGTTCTGCAAGAGTTTAAGCGAAGCGATGTGATTGTTGCTACCAAAGCCGCCCATAAAAAACAAGGCAACGATTATGTATTTGATAATTCTCCGTCCTTTTTAACAAAAGCAGTCGATGATGCGTTAAAACGACTGCAAACGGATTACATTGATTTGTTTTATATTCATTTCCCTGACGAATCAACGCCAAAAGACGAGGCCGTCCAAGCATTGGCTGAATTAAAAAAGGCAGGAAAAATTCGTGCAATAGGTGTGTCAAACTTTAGCTTAGAACAATTAAAAGAGGCAAATAAAAACGGGGATGTCGATGTTTACCAAGGTGAATACAATTTACTGAACCGGGAGGCAGAAGAGACGATTTTTCCGTACGTCACAGAGCACCGAATTTCATTCGTCCCTTACTTCCCACTCGTATCAGGCTTGCTTGCTGGTAAATATGACAAAGAAACCACTTTCCCTAGCGGCGATTTGCGCAATTCACAAAAGCATTTCCAAGGAGAAACGTTTAAGGAAAACATCGACAAGGTCAACAAACTACAACCTATCGCAGACAACCATGGCGCCGACATCGCCCATGTAGTGCTGGCTTGGTATTTGATGCGTCCAGAAATCGATGTTGTCATCCCTGGAGCAAAGCGTGCTGAACAATGGATAGCTAACAAAAAGGCCGCTGATATCCAGTTAACAGACACAGAAAAAGCGTATATAAGCGACCTGTTTTCATAAAAAGACACAACAAAGGCGGAGCATCTCTCCGCCTTTCAGACTGTAAACAAACGCTCGTATACTCCGTCGTTGGACAGGCCTATCCGTCTGAGTGGTTAGCGCCTTTGTGTATTAGTAGCCGCTGCTTCCTGTTGCACCTGTTACGATCGCTACTCCTGCACTTGCGCCAATACGAGTTGCGCCTGCTTCTACCATCGCATTCACAGCTGCTAAATCACGAATACCGCCTGAAGCTTTGACACCTACATCAGCGCCGACAACTCGGCGCATTAGCGCAATATCTTCCACCGTAGCTCCTCCTGTTGAGAAGCCTGTAGACGTTTTGACATAATCAGCTCCTGCTTGAACAGCAAGTGCACATGCTCGCTCTTTTTCCTCGTTCGTCAACAAGCATGTTTCGAGAATGACTTTTGTCAGTGCTTTGTCTTTTGCAGCATCGACAACTGCTCGAATATCATTTAACACCATTTGGTCTTGTTTATCTTTAAGAGCAGCAACATTGATAACCATGTCGACTTCAGTGGCGCCATTGTCAATCGCATTTTTTGTTTCATACGCTTTCGTTTCAGGCGTTGATTGGCCTAGAGGAAAGCCAATTACTGTACAAACTGCAACATGTTTGTCCTCTTTCAATTGTTCAGCGGCGAGTTTTACCCAATAGGGGTTAATGCAGACTGAGGCAAATTGGTATGTTTGTGCTTCTTTGCATAATTGGAGAATTTGTTCCTTTGTCGCATCTGCCTTAAGCAGTGTATGGTCAATCAACCTTGCAATATCGGTTGCCATTGAACCCATCCTTTCCTGATTTGTACGTGCCTATGCTATCATACCATGAAAAAAAGGCAAAACGAACAGCCAGCAAGACGAGCAATTGGCGATTGTCGTTTTGCCTTATCCTATGTATGATAAGAGAGCAGCAATGTACATTTGTAAGGAGAAATGACGATGAGACAATTTTTACAGCAGTACCGCTTTTCACTGATTTTACTAGGAGCCGTTGCTATAGGAGGGGCATGCGGCGTTTATTTTGGGGAGGATGCGACGATCGTTCGCCCATTTGGCGATCTATTCCTTAACTTTATGTTTATGATGATCGTACCACTTGTGTTTTTTAGCATTTCCTCAGCGATTGCAACGATGAACGGGATGAAGCGCTTAGGAAAAATAATGGGCACCATGTTTGCAGTCTTTTTTGTGACAGCGGCAATTGCCGGCGTTTTGGCACTTTTTGGATCTTCCCTTGTCCCGCCTTTATCAGAGACTGAAACAGCTTCACTGCAAGGAGAGCTCTCTTCTTATACGCCTGAAGAAGCTAATGAAGAATTCAATTTGCTTGAAGAGCTTGTACAAACAATTACTGTCCCAGACTTCGCCGATCTTTTTTCGCGAAGCAACATGCTACAATTGATTGTTCTATCTGTATTTGTTGGTTTGGCCACTACAGCCGTTGGTGAACAGGGCAAGCCGTTCGCCCAATTTTTACGTTCAGGTCAGACTGTCATGATGAAAATTATTTCTTATATTATGTATTACGCTCCGATCGGTTTAGGATGTTATTTTGCCGCTATTATTGGCGAACTCGGAAGCCAACTACTTGGTGGATATTTACGCGTACTCCTCCTATATATCGGCATTACAGTGGTTTATTTTTTTGGTTTTTTTACTTTATATGCATACGTTGCCGGCGGCAAGTTTGGCATCAAAACATTTTGGAAACATGCGGTCGCGCCATCGACAACTGCGTTGGCAACATGTTCAAGTGCAGCGAGCATTCCCGTTAATTTGCAGGCAGCAAAACGGATGGGCGTTCCAAAGGACATTGCTGAAACGGTAATTCCTTTAGGGGCTAATACCCATAAAGACGGGTCTGTGATTGGCGGCGTTTTAAAGATTGTCTTTCTCTTTACGCTTTTTGGTAAAGAAATGGCAAGCCCTACCGCTGTTTTAAGCATCTTGGCAGTCGCTTTTTTAGTTGGCGCCGTGATGGGAGCCATTCCTGGCGGTGGCCTTGTTGGTGAAATGCTTATTCTTAGCATTTTTGGCTTTCCACCAGAAGCATTGCCGTTAATTGCTGTCATTTCCACGATTATTGACGCCCCAGCTACACTGCTTAACTCATGTGGAAACACCGTTTGTTCGATGTTGACTGCCCGTTTTGTTGAAGGGCGACAGTGGCTCAGTACCCAGCGATCATAAGTGCATACGAGCATGGCGCAAGGACCCACCTTGCGCCATGCTGCTTTCTAGTTTTTTTCAAGCTCAAGCAAAATTGATTGCCCACAAAATGTAGAGACCTCTCCGTCTACTTCTTTGATCGCATATGCCCGTTTTTCTCTTTCTCCTGCCGCTAACATCCACTTTCCTAAATCGCGTTTTTTTGCTTCATTCAACTGCACCCTCGCTGTCCAGTCATGAAAATCAAATTGCTTGCAAAACGTGTGCAGCTGTTTAACTGCAAAACCAGCTTCTTCTGCCATTTTTAACCATTCTGATTTTTTATAAGCGCGAACATGGCTCGGATCGCGGTATGTTTCAAGCTTATTATAAAAGCGGTCAAGGGCGTCTTCCTCAAAAGCCACATTATCGAGCAAATAGAGCTGCCCTCCTTGTTTGAGGACTCTGTAAGCTTCCCTTAAAAAAGCAGGCACTTCGTCAAAATGGTGGGCGGCAATACGGCAAACGGCTAGATCAAACGAAAAAGCGGAAAATGGTAGCTTTTCAGCAGTAGCTTCGACAAATTCAATATTGGTTATGTGATTCGTCGCTGCTACATTTTTAGCGGCAGCTAGCATTTCTGGCGTCACATCGACAGCTATGACGTTCTGCACATAAGGGGCAATCGTTTTAGCAGCATGCCCCGCCCCGGTCGCGATATCAAGCGCCGTCTTCGCTTCGCTGTTGCTAATAAGCGCCTTTAACAGTTCTAAATCTTCTCCTTTCGCATGGTTCTTGCTTGTTACATAGGCATTCGCATTCGGTCCAAACGTGTCTCTTGCTTTTTGTGTCATCCCTTCCCCTCCCTTTGCTTTTAGTATAAAACACGGCGGTAGGGAAAGATATTCGGAATAAATTATCGCCCTCTATAAAAAAAACGCATCCCGAAATTTTTCGGGAATGCGTTTTTTACACAATTTGCTTGTAATCTTCTAAAACGCGGACAAATTCGCCACGGTTATATGGATAGCCCGCCTCTTTGATTTTTACGCGCACCAATTTTCCAATCATTGTTTCATCAGCCTCTAGTTTTACTTTTAAATAGTTATCTGTATAGCCGACAAACAAGCCGCTTTCAGGGTTGTCTTTATCTCGCTCTTCTGGTATGACTTCAAGCACTTCATTCTCAAAACTTGAAGCATATTCTTTCGCTAATTGGTTTGACAATTCAATTAAGCGGTGCACACGTTCATTTTTTATGGCCTCATCAATTTGGTCTGTCATCCGGGCAGCTGGCGTACCTGTGCGCATCGAATAAGGGAATACATGCAATTCACTGAACTTATGTTTGGCGATAAAGTCGTATGTTTCTTGGAACTCTTCTTCTGTCTCGCCAGGAAAGCCAACAATGACATCAGACGTAATTGCAAGCCGTGGAAGGGCTTGTTTTAACTTTTCGATCCGTTCTTCATAAGCAGCCATCGTATACTTCCTGCGCATCCGTTTCAGCACAGTATCCGATCCAGATTGGAGCGGAATATGCATATGGCGGACCACTTTGCTTGATTTGCCGATCACCGCAATGACCTCGTCGGTTAATTGGCTCGCCTCAATCGACGAAATACGAAGCCGTTTCAGCCCCTCTACCTTTTCCAAATCCTCTAACAAACGGGCAAGGCTATAATCCTTCAAATCTTCGCCATAGCCGCCAGTATGAATGCCAGTCAACACGATTTCTTTGTAGCCAGCATGAACAAGTTGCTGGGCTTGGCGCACGACTTCTTGCGGATCACGGGAACGCATCAACCCTCGCGCCCAAGGAATAATGCAAAATGTGCAGAAATTGTTGCAGCCTTCTTGAATTTTTAAGGACGCCCGTGTCCGATCTGTAAATGAAGGCACATCCAATTCTTCATATACCCTTGATTTCATAATATTGCCGACAGCGTTGATTGGCTGCCGCTCTTTTTTATATTGGTCGATGTAACCAAGCATTTTCGAGCGGTCTTGCGTACCGACAACAATATCGACCCCAGGAATGGCCATCACTTCCGCAGGGGACGTTTGCGCATAACAGCCAGTTACGCAAATAACAGCGTCTGGGTTTTTGCGAATCGCGCGGCGAATGACTTGCCTGCTTTTTTTGTCACCTGTATTGGTGACCGTACATGTATTAATGACATAGACGTCTGCAGTCTGTTCAAACTCGACTTTTTCATAGCCTTCTTGTTTAAACAGCTGCCAAATCGCTTCCGTCTCGTAATGGTTTACTTTACAACCTAATGTATGAAACGCAACAGTTGACAACTGGATTCACCTCATAATTCAAATTGGTACGAAAGAGCGGCTAACACGTACATAGCAGCCGTTTCGGTACGGACAATGCGAGGGCCTATGCTGCAAGAGACCGCGCCCTTGGCCGACAAAAGCGCCACTTCCTCACGAGTCAGCCCTCCTTCAGGACCGACAATGACCAAAAGGGACATGCCTGGTTTGAGCATAGCAAAGGCGCGCTTTAAATTTGCCTTTTCACCTTGCTTCGCTTCTTCTTCATCACAAACAATGCAGACATCATAATGAGTAAGAGCCTCGGCAACCGTTTTTAACGGCACAGGCTTGGCCACGGTTGGCACGAAAAGACGATGTGCTTGTTCTGCGGCTTCCTTAGCAATCTTTTGCAAACGCTCCGTTTTCTTTGTGCCCTTCTTTTCATCCCATTTTACTATAGATCGACTCGCAGAAAAAGGCGCGAATGAGTACGCGCCAAGTTCTGTTCCTTTTTGGACGATGGTTTCAAGCTTATCGCCTTTCGGCAGGCCTTGCGCGACCGTCACCCGGATCGGCAATTCTGTCTCGTTGTCCACTTCGTTGAGGACAGTGCCTTTGACGCTAGATGGATCGAATTGCGAAAGCTGAACAAGCACGGCTTTGCCGTCTTCATTGACGCAAATGACTTCATCACCTGCTTGCATTCGCATCACTTTTGTAATGTGTGCGGCGTCGTCTCCAGTTATTTCGACAACTTCATTTGTCAACTGTTCATTTTTAATAAAATAACGCTGCATGCCTTTGCACCTGCCTACGCTTGGCTGGGTTTTTGCGCAACAATCGCTACCCAGTCGTCCAATTCGTTCACTTCTTGAACCGTAAAACCTGCTGCCTTTAATGCCCCTTCGACAGCTTCTCTTTTGCTAGAGATAATTCCAGAAGTTAAAAAGAGCCCGCCTCGTTTGACAACACGGTAAGCATCGGCCGTAAACTGCAAAATGACTTCTGCTAGAATGTTGCTAACAAGCACATCAGCGCTTTCGCTAGCAACACCGTTTAGGAGATTGCCTTGCTGCACATCGACAAAGTCACTAGCGCCGTTTAAGGCCACATTCGCCTTCGCGCTATTCACAGCTACCTCATCCAAGTCCAACGCTGTAATCGCCTCGGCGCCGAACTTCCATGCAGCAATCGCAAGTATGCCAGAACCCGTGCCAACATCGATGACCGCATCCCCTTGCTTGACCGCATGCTCAAGAGCTTGAAGCGACAGAATCGTCGTTGGATGTGTTCCAGTGCCAAACGCCATCCCTGGATCTAATTCGATGACGATTTCCCCTGGACGAGCGCTATACTCTTCCCATGTCGGCACAATTGTGACTTGCTCCGTTACTTGAACGGGGTGGTAAAAGCTCTTCCATGCCGTTGCCCAGTCTTCTTCTTTTACTTCTGTATAATCCATTGTCCCGTGGCCAATGTCAATTTGAAAGGAAACGAGATTATGGACGCGCCTTCTTACTTCAGCAATCGTTTCCTTAAAAGTGGCGCCCATTGGAAAATAGGCTTTAACCATCACACCTTCATCTGGGTAATCCTCAGGGGAGAGCTCATACACCTCCCCATACTTTACACTCCACTCTGTCACAAGGTCCTGGGGATCCTCAATCGCTACGCCTGCGGCACCTAATTCATGGAGAATATTTGATACAGGCTCCACCGCTTCCTGCGTCGTATGGACGCGAAATTCAGCCCACTTCATTTGTTCGGCCACCTCGCTTGATCTCAATCGCCTTTGAAAGCACGGCGCAGTTTGTCAAAAAATCCGTCATTTTGCTCCTCTGGCCTTCCGCCGCTCATACCGGCAAATTCACGCATTAATTCTTTTTCATTTTCAGTTAAATTTTTGGGCGTTACGACACGGACTTGCACATGCTGATCGCCTTGGCCGCGCCCATGCACATTTGGCACTCCTTTTCCTCTCAGACGGAAACTAGTGCCTGTTTGCGTGCCTGCTGGAATTTTTAATTTAACTTTCCCAGTCAAAGTTGGCACTTCAATTTCATCACCTAGGGCAACTTGGGGAAAGGTGAGCGGTACTTCACAATAAATGTCTTCTCCATCACGTTCAAAAAATTCATGTGGCTTCACTTGGAAGACGACGTAAAGGTCGCCTGGAGGGCCCCCGTTTGCACCAGCTTCACCTTGTCCAGCTACACGGAGTTGTTGGCCATTATCAATTCCTGCTGGCACTTTAATATTGATTTTTTTACGTTTCCGCACTTTGCCTTTGCCGCTGCATGTAGAACATTTTTGCTTAATGATTTTTCCAGTTCCTTCACAATAGTTACAAACACGGCGATTGACAACACGGCCAAATGGCGTGTTTTGCTCAACATTTAGTTGACCAGACCCACCGCAATGGGAACAAGTATCTGGCTTTGTACCAGGTTTGGCTCCTGATCCATGGCACGTACCGCATGTTTCCTCACGGGGGATTTCAATTTCGGTTTCCTTGCCAAATACCGCTTCTTTAAACTCCAATGTCATCGTATATTGAAGGTCATCCCCTTGGCGCGGTGCATTTGGATTGCGGCGCCCACCTCCGCCGCCAAAAAACATATCAAAAATGTCGCTAAAACCACCAAAATCGCCACTTGCGCCGGCTCCTCCAAACCCTTGGTTTGGATCTGCATGGCCAAACTGGTCATAACGGGCTTTCTTTTGGGGATCGCTCAATGTATCATAGGCTTCTTTTACTTCCTTGAATTTCGCCTCAGCGTCCTCTTCCTTGTTGACATCAGGGTGATATTTTCGCGCTAGTTTTCGATATGCTTTTTTTACTTCTTCTACTGAAGCATTCCGGTCTACGCCAAGCACTTCATAGTAATCTCGTTTGCTCACGTGCAGTTTCCCTCCCGACTGAAGCTGTCTATCGCTTCACGTTTTCTCACATAACGTTCATCATACCACCATATAAAGCGCCGTTCAATCTCAACGCTTTTTTCAGAGAAAAAAGCCAAAGCCACTACTGACTTTGACTTTCTTCCATTAAGCAAGCTTATTTTTTGTCGTCGTCGTTCACTTCTTCGTAGTCTGCGTCAACAACGTTGTCGTCTTGCTTATCTGCACTTTCATTGCCGCTGTCTTGTTGAGCTTGTGCCGCTTGCTCATACAACTTTGTCGTCAAAGCAGTGACGATTTCTTGAAGTTCGTCCTTGGCAGCTTTAATGTCGTCTGTGTTGTCGGCTTCAAGTGCTTTTTTCAACTTGTCTTTCGCCGCTTCGGCTTTGTCTTTTTCTGCTTGATCAACATTGTCGCCTAAATCTTTTAACGTTTTTTCAGTCGAAAAGACGAGCTGATCTGCTTCGTTACGCAATTCTACTTGCTCGCGACGCTTTTTGTCCGCTTCAGCATTTGCTTCGGCTTCTTGTACCATTTTATCAATTTCTTCTTCTGATAGGCCTGAAGAAGACGTGATTGTAATCGATTGTTCTTTGTTGGTTCCAAGATCTTTCGCCTTAACATTGACAATGCCGTTAGCGTCAATATCAAATGTCACTTCAATTTGCGGAACTCCCCGTGGTGCTGGCGGGATGTCTGTTAACTGGAAACGGCCAAGCGTTTTGTTGTCGGCAGCCATTTCCCGTTCCCCTTGAAGCACATGAATATCAACGGATGGCTGATTGTCAGCAGCTGTTGAAAACACTTGTGATTTTGACGTAGGAATTGTCGTGTTGCGTTCGATTAGTTTTGTGAATACGCCGCCCATCGTCTCAATTCCAAGGGACAATGGTGTTACGTCAAGAAGCACAACGTCTTTAACATCACCAGTCAAGACACCTGCTTGCACTGCAGCCCCAAGCGCTACTACTTCGTCAGGGTTGACGCCTTTATGAGGGTCTTTGCCCGTTAGCTTTTTGATTGCCTCTTGTACAGCCGGGATACGAGTCGATCCACCAACAAGGACGACTTTGTCGATGTCCGATGCGGACAGACCAGCATCGGAGAGCGCACGGCGTGTTGGGCCAAGCGTCCGTTCTACAAGGTCAGCAGACAACTCATCGAATTTCGCACGAGTCAATGTTAACTCTAAGTGCTTAGGACCTGTTGCATCAGCAGTAATAAATGGCAACGAAATTTGCGTTTGCGTAACGCCAGATAAATCTTTTTTCGCTTTCTCGGCAGCATCTTTTAAGCGTTGCATCGCCATTTTATCTTGCGACAAGTCGATGCCATTTTCTTTTTTAAACTCTGCTACAAGATGATCCATGATCACTTCATCAAAATCATCGCCGCCTAGTTTGTTGTCGCCAGAAGTGGCTTTTACTTCGAAGAAGCCGTCTCCTAGCTCTAGGATGGAAACGTCGAATGTTCCACCGCCAAGGTCATAAACCAAAATTGTTTGGTCATCTTCTTTTTCAAGACCATATGCAAGAGCAGCAGCTGTCGGCTCATTGACGATACGGTCCACTTCAAGGCCAGCAATTTTGCCCGCGTCTTTTGTCGCTTGGCGTTGGGAGTCATTAAAATAAGCTGGCACGGTAATGACCGCTTTGGTAACTTTCTCGCCAAGATATGCTTCTGCATCGGCTTTTAACTTTTGCAAAATAATCGCTGAAATTTCTTGAGGGGAGTAACTTTTCCCTTCAATATCTACTTTGTAATCAGTACCCATATGGCGTTTAATGGAAATGACCGTATTTGGGTTAGTGATCGCTTGGCGCTTTGCCACTTCCCCAACGAGACGCTCACCATCTTTAAAAGCGACTACAGAAGGCGTTGTCCGGTTGCCTTCTGGGTTTGGGATAACGGTGGCTTCGCCGCCCTCCATTACGGCCACACAAGAGTTTGTTGTCCCTAAGTCAATACCAATAATTTTGCTCATGCGTCGTTCCTCCAAGTCCTATTGATTTACTTTCACCATTGAGTGACGAATCACTCGGTCTTTTAGTTTGTACCCTTTTTGAAGTTCCTCAACAATTTGGTTCGGCTCATAGCCTTCCTCTGACACTTGCATTACTGCTTGGTGGAGATGTGGGTCGAACAGCTCACCTTCTGTAGGAATCGGTTCTACCCCTTCTTGTTTTAATGCTTCTTCTACTTGGCGGTACACCATTTCCATTCCTTGGAGCAATTGTTTTGCTTCTTCATGTTTAGGTTCGACCAACAAAGCGCGTTCGAAGTTATCAAGTGCAGGGAGCAATTTTTCAATAAAGCCTTGGGCGCGGTATTTTGCCTGCGCCTCTTTCTCCTCTTTCGTGCGACGGCGAAAATTTTCATAATCAGCACGAACGCGAGCGAGACGGTCTTTTAATTCATTTAGCTCTATTTCAAGAGGGTGAACCTCTGGCTCTTCTTGTTCTTCAACTTCACTTCCGCTATTGTTTTCAGTCTCTTCTTGCTCAGCGGAATCGCCGTGGCCGTCTTCTACTTTTGTTTGTTCTGTTTCTTCTGTTTGCAGTTCCTCGTTCTTCTCTTCTGCCACGTTTGTTCACCTCCTGTAAAATCATCGTCTATAGCTTGCGGGCTTTGCACATTTGCCCGCGCCTTCTATGTATAGCAGCAGATGACTGCTGCGTATACGAAATACTAACGTTCAAAACCAGTTAACCGCTTTGTCAAGTCTTTCGACAAGGAGTCAACCACTTTAATCATCCGCTTATATTCCATTCTTGTCGGACCGATCACGCCTAGCGTCCCGACATGGCGGCCGTCAATCGCATAAGACGCTGTAATGACACTGCAAAACTCGAACGCTTCCAGTTCGTTTTCTTGGCCAATCGAAACATGGAGCCCATCTGTTTGTTGTGCGCGCAGCCACTTTTGCAATAAATTTTCCTCTTCAAGTGTTTTATAGAGAAGCCTCATTTTCTCAACATCTTGAAATTCAGGCTGTTCCATTAAATTGGTTTTCCCTGAGAAGAATAGTTTCTCTCCAGAAGCGGGAACCATTGACTGCTGAAGCATATGGAGTATATGTTCGTAGTTGTTAATATGCGCTTTAAAAAGTTGGGCAAGTTCTGTATTCAACTTCCGTTGCAAAGAAGACAACGGCGTGCCAACGAGGCGCTCATTTAACAAATTGACCGTCCGCTCTAAATCGGAAGGCGTAACATTTTCATCCACTTGGACAAGCCTGTTTTCAACATGCCCGTTTTCGCTTACAAGGATCACAACAGCCTTTTGGTTGCTCATCGGGATGATTTGTATATGGCGCAAACGTTCATTTATCGATTCTGGGCCAAGTACAATCGACACATAGCTAGTCATTTCTGACAAAATCCGCGCCGATTCTTGGAATACCTCTTCCATTGCCTGGAGCCTGGCTGTTGTCAGCCTGGAAAGGCCAGCTCGCTCAGCTACAGTCAAACGGTGCGGCGACAATAAATGGTCGACATAGTACCGGTACCCTTGTTGAGAGGGGACACGGCCAGCTGAACTATGGGGTTTTTCCAAAAATCCCAGTTCTTCGAGATCAGCCATTTCGTTCCGAATCGTTGCTGGACTGTATGGGATATCCTCTCGTTTCGAGATGCTGCGCGAACCAACCGGCTCAGCAGAGCGAACATAGTCGTCAACGATCGCATGTAACACCAACAGTTGTCTTTCCGTTAACATCCCAGCACCTCCTGTTAGCACTCAAATGCAACGAGTGCTAATACTATTGATACACTATCAAACAGGTGTCCATTTGTCAATGAAAAAACGCTTAATGATCGTCTTGCAGCTCGCTGTCTTCTAAAACAGCCACAAACAATGCAAATGCTTCATTCCCAAGCAACAATCCATTTTCTGTCAGACGAATAACGTGGTCGTTTTCTTCTAGCAGCCCTTTTCGTTTCCCTTCTGCGATTTCTTTGGCAAACAGCGACTCCACTTCTAACCCATAACGCGCAAAAAAATCAGCTTTATTTACACCGCTACGAATACGGAGCCCTAAAAAAACAGCTTCTTCTAAACACTCGGCCCGACTGACGACATGGGTTCGCAACCGCGGCTCTCCAGTAGCCCACACAGCCTCAATATATTTTGCAACGGGATTGATATTTTGGTAGCGCACTTGATTTTCATAGCCAGAAGCACCGGCACCAAAACCAGCGTATGGTTCATTGCGCCAATAGACAAGATTATGTTTGCTCTCATAGCCAGGTTTGCCGAAATTGCTAATTTCATACTGGTTAAGGCCAGCTGCTGCTGTTTTTTCCTTAAGCAGCTCATACATCGCTACATCATCGTCTTCAGGGGGCAAGTGGAGCTGCCCTTTTTTGTAACGGTTATAAAAGACAGTCTGTTTTTCAATTTTTAAAGCGTAAGCGGAAATATGTTCTACGTCTAAGGACAAAGCGCGATCGACTGAGCGTTCAAAGTCTGCAACTGATTGGTTTGGCAAGCCGAGCATTAAATCAATAGATAGATTAGTAAATCCTAATGAACGGGCCTTGCGAACAGCTTGCTCCACCCCTTCGGGCGAATGGGTTCGCCCAATATCTGTTAACAGCTTTTGGTTGAATGTTTGCGCGCCTATGCTTAAGCGGTTGACACCGTAACGTTTCATAACTCCGAGCTTATCCTCATCAGCGCTGTCTGGGTTCACTTCAACTGTCCATTCTTCGAGTTCGCTTAAATCAAAAAGGCTCTCTATCGCTGAAAACAGTCGTTCTAGTTGTATAGCCGTTAATGCTGTCGGCGTGCCCCCACCAACATAAATCGTCTTCACTAGGCCATCTCTTCGACGGCTTCGGGCTTGTTTCATTTCTTCAATTAAAGCGTCAATGTAGGCATCGACAGGCTGGTTTTCAATAAATACTTTATTAAAATCACAATAATGACAGATATGTTCACAAAACGGAATATGCACATATAGCGAGTGGCTCACGCGTCTCTCCTCCTTGCTCATTTAAGTGTCCTTTCCTCAAGCCTACCCTTGGAGGAGGCGTAGCAGCCCCAGCAAATTTGTAGCAAAAGGAATTGATTTGACAGAAAAAAGCCGACCTCCTAAATACAGAAGGTGGCCTCTACGTATTTTCGTTTAGAGGTCGGCTCTTTTACGGCCGGAAGCGGGCAATTCTATAAGGGCATCATGCACAAGCATTGCTTACTTGTCGTCCATGCGCAGTACAGCCATAAAAGCTTCCTGTGGAATCTCGACGTTTCCAACTGCTTTCATTCGCTTCTTGCCTTCTTTTTGCTTTTCAAGAAGCTTTCGTTTACGGGAAATGTCGCCGCCATAACATTTAGCTAACACATTTTTGCGGATTGCTTTGATCGTCGAACGAGCGATAATTTTTGTGCCAATACTTGCTTGGACAGGCACTTCAAATTGCTGGCGCGGAATTAACTCTTTCAGTTTTTCGACGATCACTTTCCCTCGTTCATAAGCAGAATCGCGGTGGACAATGACGGACAAGGCGTCAACTTTCTCGCCGTTCAATAAAATGTCCATTTTCACTAATTTTGATTGTCTGTAGCCGATCAGTTCATAATCAAAAGAGGCATACCCTTTCGTATTCGATTTCAATTGATCAAAGAAATCGTAGACAATTTCCGATAAAGGGATCTCATAAATGATTTGTACGCGGTTTTCATCCAAATACTGCATGTCCACAAAAATGCCGCGCTTGCTTTGGCAAAGCTCCATGACTGCACCAACATAGTCATTAGGCACCATCACAGTCGATTTGACATACGGCTCTTCGACATGGTCCATTTTTTGGGGATCAGGCATATTTGTCGGGTTGTCAATCTGAATCGTATTGCCGTCTGTAAGCGTCACATGGTAAATAACCGATGGCGCTGTCGTAATTAAGGAAATCCCAAATTCCCGTTCAATCCGCTCCTGAATAATTTCCATGTGAAGCAACCCTAAAAAGCCGCAGCGGAAACCAAAACCAAGTGCTTGTGACGTTTCTGGTTCATACTGGAGAGAAGCATCATTCAGCTCGAGGCGTTCCAACGCCTCGCGTAGATCGTTGTAATCATTTGTATCGATTGGATAAAGGCCGCAATAGACCATCGGATTCATCCGACGATAGCCAGGCAATGCCTCTGGTGCTGGATTGACGGCGCTTGTTATCGTGTCGCCGACACGAGAGTCGCTGACATTTTTGATCGCTGCCGTTAAAAAGCCTACATCACCTACAGTTAATTCTTCGCATTTGACTGCTTTTGGCGTGAATACGCCAACTTCATTCACTTCAAATTCCTTCCCTGTTTGCATCATCCTAATTTTTTCGCCTGGACGAACGGTGCCCTCGACGATACGGATATAAGCAATGACGCCACGGTATGGATCATAGAGCGAGTCAAATATTAACGCTTTAAGCGGTGCCGTTGGATCGCCAGCAGGGGCAGGCACTTTCTCAACGACCTGTTCCAAGATGTCTTCAATGCCGATGCCATTTTTGGCAGAAGCCAGTACAGCATCGGAAGCATCAAGGCCAATGACGTCTTCCACTTCTTTTTTCACACGTTCTGGCTCTGCGCTTGGCAAGTCGATTTTATTAATTACAGGCAAAATTTCCAAGTCATTGTCTAATGCCAAGTAAACGTTGGCGAGTGTTTGCGCCTCAATTCCTTGGGCGCTATCAACGATAAGAAGCGCCCCTTCACAAGCAGCGAGGCTGCGGGACACTTCATAAGTAAAATCGACATGTCCTGGCGTATCAATTAAATGAAAAATATACTCGTTTCCATCTTTGGCTTTGTATTTCAATTGGACTGCGTTTAGCTTAATCGTTATGCCACGCTCGCGTTCCAAGTCCATTGCATCAAGCGCTTGTTCTTTCATTTCACGGTCAGTCAATGCCCCGGTCCTTTCAAGGATGCGGTCTGCCAATGTTGATTTCCCGTGGTCAATATGGGCGATAATCGAGAAATTTCGGATTCTCGACTGCCGCTCAAGTCGTTGGTCGTTGTTCATTTTTCTTGACTCACCCCTAAAATGCGTACATGTACACTGCCCCTTATTATAGCAAGCCAATGGCGGCGCTTCAATAAGAGCTTTCAGCGGATTCGTCATGGCGTTCGCTTTCTTTATTGATCCCATTGCGCACTGCTGTCATCAGCCCCTCTAAACCGCTTCTCGCCGCAGACTCTGCTCCGCTTGCAAGCGTTAATCCCAATTCAGAAAAAAAGTTCGTCGTGCCAGCAAATTCTGCGTCTGCTACTGCAGGTGTAGGAGGAGGGGCCGGAATTTCCTTATCAGGCTCTTCCTTGTTCAGCTCAAGTGGTTTGGTTTCGCTTAAGCCGGCGTGTTCGCTCATAAGCTGGACTCCGAGCATCATGCCAAACAGCATGCACACAATAAGCAACACCCCGAATTTCCCCAAGCGCTTCATTCCCTCTCCCCTTCTTTCTCGTTATAGTAGTAATCAGCGAACACTTCAGCAAACGCATCGATTGAACGGTACGCTTCTTCAAGCGAATTGTCGACCCCACCTACTTCGAGCAAAATCGAATTGGCGAACAAATCTTGGTTAAACCGCCCATTTGTACTTGCTCCACTCTTTTTAAAGACGCCTCGGCTTAATGACGGGTAAATTTCCTCTAGCTTTTTATGAAGCTCGTTTGCAATTTGCAAATTCGATTCAAAATCAGCGTAGTTTTGGCCGACGACAAAGAATGGACGCGCGAATGTTTCGCCATTTATCGTCACCGTTGTTTTATCTCTTCGGATCGAATCCCTGTGCAAGTCAAAGAAATACATTAAGTCGTCGTTTTCAGCTTTAGCTGACTTAATAAATTCACGAGAAACGTCATAAGAAGCCTCATATCCTAATCCACGTTCCACTAACGTTGCCTGGACATCGCGCTCCTCTACTTGCGCGTAAATGCCATGTTGTTCCAACGCTTGCTTTAAACGATCCGCTACCATTGTCATATTGATCTCCTTGTGCGTCGCTTTATTGGCGTTTTCTGTATCCTCAATCTCCAATTCAGGAAAGAATGATTCATACGTATGGGTTGTGCCAATGTACACATCGACCACTTTGTCTTCGTCCGCTTTGTTTGCTTGCTCCGCTTCTTTTTTCTTCGCTGCTTCCTCTTCCGCCTTTTTACGGTCAAGCGCCTCTTGTTTTGCTTTCTGTTCGCTGGCGAGCAAATCGTCTGGCGGCGATGATTCAACAGGCAAACTTGTATAATCAGTGCCTTCACCGGCAATATGAATGGTCGTGTCAAACAATGAAAAACCAGGAAGCTCACGACCAAGCAGGCTTCTTGGATCATCTGGGTTGATGCTTGTCGTGATCGCAAAAAACAACGAGCCTAACGAAAACGAATGACTTTCCTCGTCAGGCAACGCTTCCGTAAAAACGCGGTTTTCTGTGCCCATCAACTTTAGGAAATGTCCCCCGCTTAACGTGGTTGTCCAATTTGCGAGCGCACGGGAAGAGAATGTTTTGCTTGGCCCTGATGACACCAATACACTCGTGCAAAGAAAGACCGCCATCAACGTAATGACCAAGCTAGCTGCAATACGCATAAGGCGCGAATGTGGTTGGCCTTGTTTCATATTTGACGACCTCCCCTGTTGTGCTTGTCCTTCCATCTTATGTATCAAAGGGAGGCCATAGAACAGAAAAGAAAGCAGGCGATACCTGCTTTCTATCATTAGTAAGTATAAGCGCCGACGTTTTTTTGATCGACTTGGCCATGTAAAGCTGCATTTAGCCCGCCAGCCACTACATGGGCCATGTCTTCAATAAAGACGTCTATTTCTTTTGGCGTTACCATTAAGTTATGGCCAAGGGGAGCGAGTACTTCTTGGATCAATTGCCGCTTTTCAGGGCCTTCAAGCCCTCCGACCATCCCCATAATGGCTTGTCTGCCCTTTTCATCAGGCAAATCTTCATCGGTTAATTGCCGCTTTTCGCCAAACATCATCCCAGCTGGCGCTAGCCTTTTTGACGGCTTATTGCCTTCACGCATTTCTTTGCCCAAATGTTTCATCACATAATCAATCGCATCGGACGTAATCGTCACAGCGTCTACGACCGTAGGAATGCCGATTGCAATAACGGGAATGCCCAGTGTTTCTTCGTTCATTGCTTTGCGGTTGTTGCCGACGCCACTCCCTGGGTGGATGCCTGTATCTGCAACTTGAATGGTTGTATTTACCCGCTCAATGGAACGAGAAGCAAGAGCGTCAATGACAACGACAAAGTCTGGTTTTGTTTTTTCAATAACGCCGAAAACAATGTCGCTTGTTTCAATCCCAGTCGTCCCCATCACGCCTGGTGTCAATGCACTTACTGGTCGGTAGCCCTCCTCTATTTCTTCGGGAGCCAATTGAAACAAATGCCTAGTAACAAGTAATTCTTCTACCGCCAATGGTCCTAGAGCATCAGGTGTCACATTCCAATTGCCCAATCCAACAACTAAACAAGTGTCCGAGTCTTTAATTCCTTTATTGCGTAAAAAAGCAGCAAACTCTTTTGCAAAGATGCGTTCGATGTTGTCTTGGAGGGCCGTGTCTTTTTTCCTTATTCCTTGCGCTTCAAACGTCAAGTAATGGCCAGCACGTTTATTTAACCGTTTCGCCCCTTCCTCCCCTATTTCTACAGTGGTAATTTTAACGCCTTCCACCGTTTCCTCTTTTACCACTACGTCCGTTACCGCACTTGAGCTTTCTTCACCGGTTTTTTCACGTTGTTCTTCAACCGCCATTTCGTGCGCTTCAAGCGCTAAATCCGTTCTAATTTGAAATCGTTCCATATTTAAATCAGGCATCTAAAACCGCCTCCTTTTTATCAGTGGACTACTTGTATTGTCTCTCACGCACGAAAAAACATTCGCCCCTTTTGCAAGCTGTTTCCCTCGTTTGTATTGCAATGGGCTTCTAGTTTTGATAAAATGCAGATTGTTGTACTAGCGCTTAATGATGGCTATAAGTGGAATAAGCCATTTAAGTTGGAGGTGAAATAAATGCCAAATATTAAATCTGCGATTAAACGTGTGAAAACAAACGAAAAACGCCGCGCGCAAAATGCTGCGCAAAAATCAGCGCTCCGCACAGCAGTGAAACATTTTGAAACTGCTGCAGCAAATGGGGATGTAGAAAAAGCGCAAGCTGCGTTTGTTGAAGCATCGAAAAAGCTTGATAAAGCCGCTACAAAAGGTCTTATCCATAAAAACGCTGCATCCCGTCAAAAATCGCGCCTAGCGAAAAAGTTGAACGGATTGTCTGCTTAATAAGACTTGCTAGATCTCGGGCGTTGCCCCGTGATCTTTTTTTATGGCAAAACAAAAAGCCTTAGACGCTAGTCTTAGGCTTTTTACGTGCTCGCCAATCGCAGCAGCAACAGCTCGACGGCCAGCTCTTTATCGGCCTGCCCTGTCTTAATGGCATAGTCGGTTTCTTCGCAAACGATAAGGGCTTGTCTTAATTGCGTGGTCGTTAACGCTTTGACTTGCTGCATAGCGAGCTTTACTACATAAGGATGCAATTTAAGCTGTGACGCCATCTCTTTTTGCGTGTACCCTTTAGCTAGCCTCGTTTTCACCTGGAAAAATTGCCGAAACTGCCGCGTCAACAACGCCAGTATGGCCAGCGGCTCTTCTTTTTGCCGCAACAGCTGGTGGTAAAGCCGGACCGCGTCACCAGCGCGTCCTTTCGCTGTGTAGTCAATGACAGTAAATACACTTTGTTCAACCGTCTCAGCTACGAGTTCGTCGACAATGCTTGCTGTTACTGGATCCCCGTCTTCGCCATACAACATGCACTTCTCCAATTCCCGGTGCAACAACATCAAGTTAGGCCCTGTATGCTTATATAGCAATTGCTTCGCGTCTTGCTCGATCGCAACGCCCTCCTGTTTAGCTATCGCCTCCATCCACGCAAATGTTTCCTTTTCATCTAATGGATTCACATCGATGGCGCTCGTTTGTTTTTTTAATTTTTTGGTGATTTTCTTGCGTTCATCTAATTTTTCATACGGTGCGACAACGACAAGCACTGTTTCTTGTGCAGGCGAGTCGAGATAGGCTTCCAACGCGGAAATGTCATGCTCCAGTTTTGTCGCTACTTTCTGGCTAGTTGCCAAATAAAAGTCTTGAATCACAACAAGCTTCCGCGTTGAGAAAAACGGAACAGTCTCCGCTTCCTCGACGACTTCCCCTAGTGGCGTATCTTGTAAGCGAAAGCGAATATCATTCATTTCGCCTTCTTCCCCTGCAAATAATGCTTCGCTTGCTTTTTGTAAAAATTGCTCGATTAAGTAACGTTCTGTTCCATACAAAAAGTATACCGGCGCCATTGTCTCACTCGACAATTGCTTCATTTCCGTAATGATGCTCATATCCAACCTATCCCCTATATTCCTGACCTGTTCATGTTTATTCTAATGCCTTTATTGCCCATGAAGCAAGAGGAAGGCCATTCGCCTCCCTCTTTGCTAATTGATCTATAATGAACGCATGCCGCCAAGAACCCTAGGTATTCTAAAAGCATGCGGGCAACCCTATCGTTTATGGCATTGTATGCATGTAAAAAGGAAATGGTGCTTTTTATAGACGCTTTCAGACAGCCTTTTCATTTTTAGGCGAATCGCGTATACTAGACGTAGACAAGGAGGTGCCTTATGAACAAATTCGAACAGGACGTTCAAGATAAAGCAAATGACATCGTCCCTTCAGGTATCGGCTTTATTGCTTCATTTGCTTTTTTCACAATCATCTTCCTTATCGCCAATATTGTCGACGTGGCAAGCTATTACTAATGGATCGATTCAGACTGATCGGAAACGCTTGTCAACCGAGGGGAACAACGAAGGATGCGAGCGTTTTCCTATAAAGTCTGGGGCAGATTATTTTCTGCCTTTTTTATGTTTACGGTTTTAGCATCGTTTCCACCGCCTCAATTTCTCCATTGCTAAGCGTAAGTTCAACCATTCCATGTATGTCTGTTCGCCACACGACGATATTCGCCCTTTCTAGCCGCTCAACCACTTCAGGGTGAGGGTGGCCAAAGCGGTTTTGTGCCCCTGCCGAGATGAATGCATAGCGCGGCGCCACTTGGCTAATAAACGGTTCTGTCGTAGACGATAAACTGCCATGATGGCCAACTTTTAGCACATCCGCCTGCATGCCGGGATACGAGCGAATAAGCCTCTGTTCTCCTGCCTCTTCCAAATCTCCAGTGAATAAAAACGTTACCCCTTCAATTTTAGCAAATAACACGACAGAACCGTCATTTCCTTTAACATGTTCTCCCTCTGGCGGATGCAACACATACCAATTCTCAGCAAGCACCTCGTTTGCTTTCGTAAAATGGAGATTCGTTGGCGATGCATCAATGTTTTCAAGGAGCTCGATTTCAGTCTCCTTTTCAATTGGCCCTTCCGGATAAATAACCTGTTCAACATTGATTTCATTCAACAATCCAGTTGCCCCGCCAATATGGTCGTAATCGCCATGTGTTAAAACAAGCATGTCTATTTTGCTGATGCCTTTCGCTTTTAAAAAAGGAGCAATCACATCACTTCCTGGGTCAAACGTGTTTTTCCGTTGTTGCCAGTCTTCTTCCTCGCCATAAACTGCCACTCCCCCAGTGTCGATCATATAAACCCCTTTTCGGTAAGGAAGCTCAATCAAAAAACTATCGCCTTGGCCGACATCAATCATCGTCACAACTGCTTTTGACTGAACATAAGGCGCTAAAGCACCAACGATCAAACATACAACAAAAGGCAAAAAGGCGAACCGCAAAGGCCATTTTTGTTCCTGCCAATGGACAAAAGCAAAAGCTAGGGCGACATACATCGCAACTACAAGCCATATCGGAGGTTTCCCAAGCACAAGCTGAAAAGTAGATCCACTTAGCTTAAGAATTGCAGGATGAACAAACGTCAAAAGCGATTCGAGCAATACAATAAACAGATTCACTTGCTCAGGAAGCCATACAAACGAAAACAGAGAGAGGAAACTAAAGGGAAGAACGATAAAAGAAACGAGTGGAATATACACAAGGTTTAGGAGAAGGCTTAAAGGAGACCATTCGTAGAAATGGAAAAAGATAAGCGGCAATCCGGCAAACTGGGCAATTGTTGTGACCGTGCACATTTGCCGCAAATACCCCCCGTTTGCGGTTTGAATTGTTTTAGCCGAGAAAATCAGAGCAAACGATACAAAAAACGAAAGTTGAAAACCGAGTTGGAATAGTTTGTAAGGATCAAACAACAGATAGAGAAAATAGATCGTGGCAAAACCGAATAAGGGGTGAACTCGCCATTTGTGTAAGGCAAACAGAAAAAACACAAATGCCATTGCAGACGCGCGTACTACCGGAGGCGCTGCCCCGGCGAGAATCGCAAAAATAGGCAAGAGAATAAGCATAAATAGTGCGGCACGCTCACGCGTCAAGCCGATGCGGATACAGATAAAGAAAGCGGCTCCAGTTACCAAGCCAACATGCAAGCCAGAGATCGCCAGCAAGTGGATAATGCCAAGCGTTGAGTAAGCTTCAATCACGTCTTCTTCTACATAGAAACGCTCTCCAAGGGTAAGCGCTAACACAATGCCTCCCGCTTCTTTTGGAAAGGCAGCAACAGCCTCGTGAAGCAATTGTGCTCGAAACGCCTGCAAGTGTGTCAATAACGAAAGCCTATCCATGCGTTTGCATACAAAAGATCCAGACTCTGCCTCCAACAGCCAGTGGATTCGTTGCTCGTATAAATAGCGGCTATAATCAAATGCATAGCGGTTGCGTGGAGGGTCTGGCTCGCTCAACTTGCCATTTACGTGGCAATGGTCTCCTGGTAATAATTTACCTAAACGTTGCTCGCTTTCTGCTTGCAAACGGCTTGCTAGTTGCAATCGCTCACCGGCCGTTGTTTCAACCACCATCCTCAAGCGATTTCCATCAAGGCGAGGTGTTTCTTTTACCTCTACGATAAATGTTGTTTCTTCACCTGAAAGCATGCTGACGTTGCTTTTTTTGTGCCCAGTCGCCACACTAGCAAACAGAAGCAACGGCAGTACAAATGCCGCCACCGTTGCTAGCCGCCCACTCTGCCAAGCCGCTGGCAAGAGGGCGATTGCGCCTATAAGCAAAGCGCCAGCAACGCCAACATCGCTGCTTAAAACGAAGACAACTGCTGCACTCGCTGTAAGCAAACTGATGCACAGGCGATTCATTTTTCTTCTGGCTCATCACTGCTTGCTGAGAAATACAAGTTCTTTGTTCGCTTTACATAGGCATCCAATTCTTCTTCGCTTGCCCCTAACCGTTCAATTTCTTGTAGGAGTGCTGTTGTTAAGGCAAGCTTCTCGTGGAACTGTTGATCAATAGCCGCTTCGTCTAGCTCCACTTCTATGCATGGAATGCCCGCTTCGCTGAACAACTCTTCTGCATAAGGATGGTTTTTATAGTCCTTTGCATAATAGACGCGGGCAATGCCAGCTTGAATCAGCGATTTGGTACAATGGATGCAAGGAAAATGTGTAATGTAAATTTCCGCGCCAGCGGTTGGCACACCAAATTTGGCGCATTGCAGCAACGCATTTACCTCTGCATGAACGGTACGGATACAATGGTTGTCGACTACATAACAGCCTTTATCAAGACAATGGTCCGACCCGGAAACAGATCCGTTGTAGCCACCAGCAATAATCCGCTTGTCTCTCACAATTGTTGCGCCTACCTTTAAACGTGGGCATGTGCTTCGCAGCGAAAGCAATTTGCTTTGCGCTAAAAAATATTGATCCCATGAAATACGTTCCATTGCTTTTCCCCTTTCGCTTAAATTGTAGAAGCGATCGCCAACATAAGTCAATCTTTACTTCACCCGAATAAATGGTTCAAGTGCTTCGAATGTTTTTTCGCCAATTCCGCTCACATTCATTAGCTCTTCAACTGTGGCAAATGGGCCGTTTTCTTCCCTGTAACCAATGATCGCCGCCGCTTTTGACGGGCCGACTCCTTGTAACGTTAGCAAATCTGCTTCAGTGGCTTCATTTATATTAATGGTGTCTTCATGATCTGTTTCATTCATTTCAACAGCAAGAACCGGTCCTGCCCCTTCTTCCTCTCCTTCTTCTGGCACATACACAACCATCTCATCTTCAAGACGCAAAGCTAAATTAACCCCCTCACGGTTGGCGCTGTCTGTGAAGCCACCTGCTTTTTCAATCGCTTCAAACAAACGGCTGCCCACCTCCAGCTCATACACCCCTGGCGAAGCGACCATTCCTTTTACGTCGACGACAAGAACGCCATCCTCTGTTTCCTCTTCAAGTTCTGCTTCCTCGCTTTCCTCTAACCATGGCGGTATCTCACTGACAGTGCCGCGTTCCTCTCGAAAGTCGACAAACACCAAAACGACCACAATGAGTGTACAAATCGTGACTCCGCCCCCATACAAAGCATACTTTTTTATCGGGAACGTCTTCATAAATTCCTCCTTTTTGGAATGATGAACAGGCAGGTTGGCATACGTTCATGAAAGAGCAGCTATCGAGGAGTGTGAGAATATGAGGGTCGGTTTTATTGGTACAGGAAGTATGGGAAGTTTATTGATTGAATCATTTATTGACGCCGGAGCGCTGAAACAGTCGAATATTTCCATCATTAACCGTTCTCCTGAAAAAGCGGCTGCGCTTAAAGCAACCTATCCAGGGATTACGATGTCTGTTTCTCTTGAGGAGATTGCGTCTACATGCGAGTGGCTGTTCCTTTGTGTGAAGCCAAAGGAAATGCCCGCATTGTTTCACGCCCTCCAGCCCCATGTGGCTGCTGATCAAATCGCCATTTCGATTACTAGCCCTATTTCTGTTGAGTCCCTTGATGCGGCCTTGCCTTGCAAGACATGCCGTATTATCCCCAGCATTTTAAACCGTACTTTGTCTGGTTCAACTTTAGTGACATTCGGGAATAAATGTACACAGGAAGACCAGGCAAATTTATTGCGTTTTGTATCGGCTGTTTCAGAACCTTTGCAAATTGAAGAGGAGATTACACGTGTTGCGTCCGACATTGTCAGTTGCGGGCCTGCGTTCTTTTCCTTCCTTGCGCAACGATTTATCGATGGCGCGGTAAGCGAAACATCAATCTCGCAAGAAGAGGCGACCGAGTTGACGACTTCAATGATCATTGGCTTAGGAAAATTATTGGAGAGTGGCCATTACACGCTTCCCGCATTGCAAAAACGGGTTTGCGTCCCTGGCGGAATCACTGGAGAAGGCCTTGCTGTTTTAGATGATGAATTAGGGGATGGTTTTTGTTCTCTTTTCAAACGTACACACGAAAAATACGCAACTGAAAAAGAAAAGTTATTAGCGGAAGTTTTATACGAACCAAAGTAAAAAGCAGGAGGTTGGCTTTCCCTCCTGCTTTTTTCGCGGTATTTCGCCTTTTTCCTGCTTAAACTTTTCGACAAGAGAAAAACAGCCGTTCACTCTTGCTTGTCGGTGGTTCATTTGTAAAATCCGCGGTCACGTTTAGATCGGTAAATCCAGCCTGTTTCAGCATTTTTTTATACGTTTCTACTGTATAGGTCCGCTCAAAATGTGCTTCTTCCAGCCGTTCATACCGTCCATCTTGTTGCCGAACAAAAAAAGTCAGTTCGTGTACGACACTTAAAGGAGCTTCCCCTGCAAAACTATGCCAAATGTACGAAACTTCTTCATCTGCATGAGCGTGCACTTCTCCAGGAAAGGCTTCCATGCGTATAGGAGAATGGACATCAAAGAGAAGCAGTCCGCCCTTATTTAACAAGTTAAAACAAGAGGCAAGAGTGCGTGTCACACTCTCCTCGTCTTGTAAGTAGTTTAATGAATCGCAAAAAATCGTCACGACATCAAATGAACCAACTGGCGGCAGGTCGCTCATATCGCCTTGATATAACAGAGGTTGGTAACCTGCTTCCTGCAATTTCGCCTGCGCTACCGCAAGCATTTGTTCTGAAAGGTCAACCCCTACTGCCGTCAAACCACGTTTATGCATCTCTAACAGCCATTCACCTGTACCGCAGCCTAGATCTAGCACTCGGTTAGCCTGAACGCCGTACATGTTGCATGTGCGTTCAAAATAAGTGGCCCATTTTGTGTAATCAACATGACTCATGAATGCATCGTACCAGAAAGATAAATGGCTATAGCTCATTCCTTTTCCACCCGATACGTAAAACCGTCACGCTGTTCGACTTTGCCGTCTTTGATCAGTTTGCCAAGCGCCCGCTTAAATGCCGCCTTGCTCATGCCGAAACGGGCTTTAATGTCTTCAGGAGGCGATTTATCCGTATAAGGCATTCCGCCTTTACGTTCTGCCAATAAAGCGAGAATGCGGTCAGCGTCTTCTTTTTGTTGTTCTGTCCGAAGCAACCGTTGCGTGATATTCACACGTCCATCGTCTCGTACAAATTGGACACGGCCGTGAATCGTCTGTCCAAGGCGGGGAACTTCAGCAGCTTCATCTTGATGGAGGAAACCAACAGGGCCATTTTCAATAAGCAACGCTGCTCCTTCGTCAAGAAAGTGGTAAACAACGCCTTCTACTTCTTTATTTAGCCATGATCGATCCGCCGCAGTTGCTTGGGAAGTAACAGGCGACCCTTTGACCAACTTGCCCATTAATCGCCCTTTTTTATCCCACGCCAATGAACAAAACAATCGATCCCCTACCGCTGGCCACTCACGCCGATCAAAAGGCAATTCATCCATCGACACAAATAAGTCCCTTGAAATTCCGTTATCGACAAAAACGCCATGCCCTGGACGCACACTGACAACCTTTAGCCAGCCCATTTCATCGTTTTTAATAATCGGTTCGTGCATCGTTGCTGAGAGTCGATTTTGATGGTCATGATATAGAAACACAGACACTTTTTCTTCCAACTCGAGAGGCTTCGTCGCCTCGTTTTGATGGAGAAGGATATCAGTGTGCCCGTCACTTAAGAAATAACCGAATGACGCTTCCCGTACAACAGCCAAGTCCGCTGTAATCCCCGGCTTTAGCATTCGTTCAGCACCTCTTGTAAATCAACTTGCGCAGCGTCCCCCCACAACTTCTCAAGGTTGTAATAGAGACGTTCGTCTTTATGAAAAATGTGAACGACAACATCGCCGATGTCAATCAGCACCCAACGGGCGACGTCATACCCTTCTAGCCGTTTTATATCAAGCCCTGCTTCTTGGGACACTTTTTTCAATTCATGGGCAATCGCTTGCACTTGCTTTTCAGAATTTCCGTGGCAAATGATAAAATAATCGGCAATAGGTGAAATGCCTCGCATATCTAGTGCGGTAATTTGCATCGCTTTTTTGTCGTCTAGTGCGGCAATCGCCATTTTTAAATGTTCATTCAAATTCCATTGCTCCTTTCTGTTTATAAAAAGCGTTATAAGCGGATACGGTTTCCGGATGGATGAGCTGTTTTCTATCTAACAAAAAAAACATCGTTTGTCTAAGGGCAAAACAACAAGCTGCGTCTAAACTTTCCTCAGCTAATTTCCTTGCTTGTTCCACACCTGGAAAACGCCGGTTCGGTTCAATATAATCGGCAACAAATAAAACTTTCTCTAACAAACTCATGCCAGCACGCCCCGTCGTATGAGAACGGATCGCAAGCAAAATGTCTTTATCTTTAACGCCTAATTGATGTTCTGCAAAGTAGGCTCCACAAGGGGCGTGAAGCAGCTCGTTTCCATATTCGCCCCAATGAGGTTCATGCAGCTTGTTCCGAACAATGTCTTGCATCGTTTGTACATCATGGTATTTACAAATATCATGGAGAATCGCTGCAAGCTCAGCCTTCGATTCATCAGCGCCATATTGCTTGGCAAGGGCTAGCGCCGTATCCCGGACACCGAGAGTGTGAGTATAGCGCACATCGGTCAAATGCTGTTTTACTTCATGGAGTGCTTCATTCGTTGTTATCGCCATAAAGATTCCGCTCCTCAATCAATTGTTCAACTTCCGGCGTAACAAAATAGCGAATCGGTTTGCCTTTTGCAAGCCGTTCCCTAATTAGCGAAGAAGAGATGTTTACTTCGACAAACGGGACGAAATGGACGTCCGGCTGGCTTTTCGCGCTTGCTCCAGGACGGTTAAAGGCAACAAACGTCACCAATTGTTTCAGTTCATCGATTCCACGCCATTCTGGCAACATATCCACCATGTCGCCGCCAATCAAAAAAAAGAACTCATCGTCAGGATAGGTTTGCTTCAACTCGCGAACTGTATCAATCGTATATGATTTTCCTTTGCGGATTAGTTCGATGTCACAAACTTGAAAGCGCTCCTCTTGAAGGAGAGCAGCTTTCACCATGTCGTATCGGTCTTTGCCAGACGTTAAACCGGCACGCTCTTTATGGGGAGGTGTCGACACAGGCACAAACCAGACTTCATCCAATTTGACTGCCGTTAATGCCTCTTGCGCGATAAGCAAATGGCCGAGATGAGGAGGGTCAAACGTGCCGCCAAATAATCCAATCCGCTTCACTCTTACCTCACTCCTCTGTTACCGGCCAGGCAACTCGATCTGTTTGTTTTCTTTTGACGGTTTATAAAGAATGATCATATTGCCAATGACTTGCACGAGAAAAGAGCGTGTTTGGTTGACAATTTCTTCCGCAACGTGATGTTTATCATCAAGGCAGTTTTGCAATACGCTAATTTTAATTAATTCTCGTGCTTCGAGGGCTTCGTTGATTTGCACAACCATGTTTTGGTTGACGCCCCCTTTGCCGACTTGAAAAATCGGCTGGACCGCATGTGACTTGGCCCGTAAAAACTGCTTCTGTTTATTTGTTAACATTTGCTAGTACCTCTCCCATTAAGTTAAATGCATACGAACAACGCGTTCCATGCATTTGCGGTTTGGTTTGCGCCCTGTCCAGTGTTCAATGGACAACGCTCCTTGATTGACAAACATGCCAATGCCATTTAAAATCCGGTTTCCTCTTTGTTTCGCTTCTTGCAAAAGCGCTGTCTCATATGGGTTATAAATTAAATCACTAACAATCGTTGCTTGCTTAAGACGGTCTAAAGCGATCGGCTGTTTGCTCGTATCAGGGTACATACCGACTGAAGTCGTATTAATTAATACGTCGTATGTTCCGAGCGTTGATTCCGCCTCGTTAAGCGGGATTGCCTCAATAGTCAAATGGCTAAACAGCTGCGCCAGCTCCTGGGCTTTTTCCGCCGTCCGGTTTGAAACAGAAATAGTGGCACGTTGTTTGCCGAGGGCGTGGATTACAGCCCTCGCCGCGCCTCCTGCACCAATGACAAGCACACGCCTTCCTGTAAGCGATTGGTCGCTTACAACCGGCAGAAGGGATTCGATGTAACCATCCGCATCTGTGTTTTTGCCGACCCAACGGCCGTCCTGACAAACGACTGTATTGACCGCCCCCATCGCTTCGGCATCTTCATCAATTTCGTCTAAATAGTCGATGATTGCGACTTTATGGGGAATGGTTACATTAAACCCGTCGATGCCTTGCGCTTTCATTGTACGTATAGCATTTCCCAATTCCTGAGGAGAAATGTCATAGGCACAATAAACAGCGTCTAACCCCATATCTTTGTAGGCTGCTTCATGCATGACTGGGCTTTTGCTATGGCCTAGTGGATGACCAATTAAACCAAATTGACGGGTCATTTCCTCCACCTCCTGCTCCCTTTTTACGTATGGATAGAACGGCGAATCGCTACGCCGACTTCTTTTGGGGCGTGTGCTTCAACGATGGCGCCTTCCGTCTGAATCCGAATCCATCCTAACCCTGAGAAGACAATATCCATTGGCTCTTTGCCAACTTTAAACGAATGCTTCACGAGTGGGCGAACTTGTTCACCATCTTCTTTATACGGAGGGACAAGCAGTTCGCCTCCATGCTTGCTGTACAAGTCATCTGCTTTTTCCATTTTGGTGCGGTGAATATGCAAACGATTTGCCGCATAAACAATAAACGAGGAAGGCGGCCCCTTTACAAAATCAAATCGGGCTAAGCCCCCTAAAAAAAGGGTCTGTCCTTCTTTTAATTGATACACAATTGGTTTGATTTCTTTTTTGGGCGTAATTTCCTTTAGCCCTTTTACACTAAGCAAATGGGCATATTGGTGGCGATTAACCAGTCCAGGTGTATCCACCAACGACTTGCCATCGCCTAGAGGAATATCAATCATCGCCAGTGTCGTCCCTGGAAAGTGAGAAGTCGTAATCATCGCTTCACCCGTTTGTCCATGCATAGCGAGGATTCGGTTGATAAACGATGACTTGCCAACATTCGTACAGCCAACGACATAAACATCTCGGCCTCTTCGCATGTCGTCAATCGTTAAAGCGACATCATCAATCCCTTCCCCGGTCACAGTACTCATTAATTTTACTTCAAGTGGCTTTAACCCTAAGTCACTCGCTGATTTTTTAAGCCAGTTTGTCAACTTGTTGCGGTTCGTCGATTTAGGAAGAAGGTCAACTTTATTAGCCACAAGCAACACAGGGTTTTTACCAACAAACCGTTGGGCACCTGAAATCCAACTGCCATAGAAATCGACGACGTCAACAACTTTTACAATTAATGCCTTTTTATGGTGAAGGGACGCAAACATCGCTTGAAAATCTTCATCGCCAATTGAAACCGGCTCAATTTCATTGTAATGTTTAAGCCTGTAACACCGTTTGCAAACTACTACGTCTCGCTTTAAAGCCGATTCTGGTGCGTAACCAAGCTTTTTCGGATCTTCCGTTTGAATGGAGACACCACAACCTGAGCAGTGCCATTCTTCCTTCGATTCCGTCATGCCTCATCCTCCCAATGTATGTACCCTTTTCTTCTCATCCATTTTAATACAATCCGTTCAACACGTCGATTTACTTTTGTCATCCAACCATCGGTGCTTGCAACTGGCACGACCAAAATCGTATACAGCCCCGCACGGTTACCGCCGAGAACATCTGTAAATATTTGATCACCAATAACGACTGCTTCATCAGTACGAACCCCCATTTGTGAGCACGCCTGCCTAAACGCTCTTCTCATAGGCTTTTTAGCGCTATGGATAAAAACCACTTTCTCAGGGTCACAAAAAGTTTTTACCCGCTTTTCATTGTTGTTTGACACAATCGTTACGTGTAAGCCTGTTTTTTCAAGTTCTTTCAACCATTGTTTGACTTCTGGTGTCGCGCCTGGCCGGTGCCATTCAACTAAAGTATTATCTAAATCGGTAATGACCGCTTTTATTCCACGGTCACGGAGCGCATTCAAGTCAATGTCATAAATGCTTTTTACGTATTGATTAGGGAGTAACTCGCTGAACACATCAGCACCTCATTTCTAAACATTCCACATTCACTAACCAATCATCAACTATACCGTTCATCCCCCATTTTATCAAACAAAACCCTTTTTTATAAAGCTTCTTATTCATGATTCGACAAAAACCATTACGAACGAAAAACTTTTCGACAAATACACCCACGCCCATTCCTGTGGATAACTTTGTTCACTTTATAAACACTTGTATATTAGGAGTTTGAGACAAAAACCCACAAAATGCTAACAGGTTATCAACGAGTTCATGTGGATAAACGAACGGTTGTTCTAGTCCCTGATACATGATAGGATTTGATTAATCATATAAGTGATTGCAAGGTCGCGGTCATTTCTATCGACGAGGAGGTGAACCTGCTGACGCTTTAGCGGGGTACAATGGAAAATTTATCGGACGAGTTGCTAATTGAAACGTACCATAAAGCCATTGAGCTTGAACTTAACCAAGACTTCATTGATTTGATTCACGATGAACTCCTTAGGCGTTCATTAACGGACAGGATTAAACTCTCTTCATAAAGATTGATAGAAATAGCCCGCCTTGTGAGCCTTGAAGAAAAAGACGACTTTTAAAAGTCGTCTTTTTCTTCTGTCTCTTTTGGCAAAAGCTTTATATATTCACGCGGCGCAAATTCAACTGAATCATACCCTTGTATAGTGAAGCCTTCCCTTTTTTCTTTCCACGTTTTATCCATATCCTGATCCAGCCACCAACTGCCTAGAAAAATGACCGTAAATACGACCCCACATAAGATCCCTTTCGTTTGAGTTCGAATGGAACATCCCCGCCTTCTTTTTTACATATAGCGTGGTCTGATTAAGGGTCCATTTATACATTTTAAACTAAATAACAAAAAATTTTAGGTTCTCCTTACGCCTTCTATCCTATTTAATAGATAAGTCAAACATCGTAAATCCTTGGTACACTAAGGATGCACGGCTTTTTTTTTTGCGTTATAATGGCTGAGATCGTACTAAATCGATTGTTCCTATTTTCATTTCAAAGGAGGTCAGGCATGTCCAGTTTGCATATCGCCATCCTCATTCCATTTATGATGGCTATTCTTATACCAATTATTTACCCGTATACAAAAAAAATCCATACTGGTTGGTTCGTCCTATTGGTTCCAACTGCCCTATTCCTGTACTTTTTAACGTTTTTACCGACAACGACAGAAGGCGGTTACGAGTACGTTTCCCTTTCCTGGGTTCCCTCACTTGGGATTAATGTGGATTTGTATGTTGACGGCCTTAGTTTACTATTTGCCTTGTTAATTACAGGAATTGGTGCATTGGTCGTATTGTACTCCATTTACTACTTGGACAAAGCGTCAGAACGTCTTCATCACTTTTACGTTTACTTGCTCATGTTTATGGGGGCTATGGTTGGCGTCGTGTTGTCCGATAATTTAATTGTTTTGTATATCTTTTGGGAACTAACCAGCCTTGCTTCAGCGCTGCTTATTAGCTATTGGTTCCATCGAAAAGCGTCCGTATATGGTGCCCAAAAATCAATGCTGATCACCGTGTTCGGTGGCTTTGCGATGCTAGCCGGCTTTTGTATCCTCTACGGTATGACAGGCACATTCAGTGTCCGTGACATTATTGCGCAAACAGAAGGCATGGCCGGTAGCACACTCTTTTTAGCGGCGATGATTTTAGTACTGCTTGGCGCTTTTACTAAGTCAGCGCAATTCCCGTTCCATATTTGGTTGCCTGATGCAATGGAAGCGCCTACTCCGGTGTCCGCCTATTTGCATTCAGCCACGATGGTGAAAGCGGGCATTTATTTAGTAGCCCGTTTAACGCCTGTGTTCGGCGGCGACGCTGTATGGTTTTGGACATTGGTGATTGCCGGGCTTGTTACACTGACATACGGATCAATTACGGCTGTGCGCCAAAAAGATTTAAAAGGGATCTTGGCCTACTCAACCATCAGCCAACTAGGGCTGATCATGAGCTTGCTTGGAGTCGGTTCGGCTGCCATTTATATGGAATCAGGAGAAGGGGCCCTCTTTTATTCACTTGCTATAACGACTGCTGTCTTCCATTTGCTAAACCACGCGACTTTTAAAGGCAGTTTGTTTATGGCAGTTGGCATTATCGACCATGAAACCGGCACTAGGGATATCCGCAAATTAGGCGGATTAATGACGATCATGCCAATCACTTTTGCGATTTCAGCAATAGGGCTGGCTTCCATGGCTGGATTGCCGCCATTTAATGGCTTTCTTTCAAAAGAAATGTTTTTTACGAGCTTGCTGCGGGCAACTGAGGGCGATTTCTTTTCATTAGAAACGATAGGCTTTCTGCTTCCTGTTATTGCTTGGGTTGCTAGTGTGTTTACGTTTCTGTACTGTGCAGTCACATTTTTCAAGACGTTCTTCGGAAAATTCGAGCAAAGCCATTACGAAAAGCCCGTACATGAAGCTCCTTTCGGAATGCTGATTAGCCCAGTGATCCTAGTAGCCTTAGTTGTTACGCTTGGTATATTTCCAAATATCGTCGCTCAATCGCTTGTTGCTCCCGCTGTCACTAGCATACTTCCCCGTTTTTCTGTGGACGAGCTTGACATCAAGTTCTCGCTATGGCACGGGATTAATACAGAATTACTAATGACATTGGCTATCATTTTATGCGGAAGCGTGCTCTTGATCACGATGAAAAAATGGTCGCAGTTTAACATCTATAAACGTGAAAGAGACCCACTCCATTGGTTTTACGATCAAGGCTTAGATGGTCTTATTCACTTTTCGCAAACCGTCACAAGAGTGCAAATGACAGGGTTGCTAAGGGACTATTTTGTTTATATGTGTGCGTTTATCCTTTTGCTCCTCGGTTGGACATTTTGGTATGCCGATGCATGGTCTTTTAACATAAGTTCCGTAGCGACAACTCCATTTTTTGTCTATATCGTAACAGCAGTGTTTATAGTGACGGCTTTGTGCCTACCGTTTATTCAAAAACGGATGACATTGATTATCTTTGCAGGAATCATCGGCTACATTATGGCACTCTATTTTGCGATGTTTCGCGCACCGGACTTGGCGCTTACACAGCTTTTAATTGAAACGGTAACGGTTGTGCTATTAATGCTAGCATTCAGGCACTTGCCAGAAATGGCGCCGGAAAAGGCAGCTCCTACAAAAAAACTGGGCAATATTGTGATTTCAGCTGCTGTCGGGGTAACCATTACGGTTGTTGGTATTAGCGCTTATTCGCTTGGCACCGATGCCAATTTCTCGTCGATCTCCGACTATTACATCGAAAACGTTTATAAACTCGGAGGCGGAACCAATATGGTAAACGTCATCCTCGTTGATTTCCGGGGGCTTGATACAATGCTTGAAGTCCTTGTGCTTGGCATTGTCTCACTTGCCGTCATCATGTTAATCAAACACCGCTTTAAAGGAGGGGAAGATGTGTGAAGTATTCCAAATCCCATGACGTGCTTCAGCAAACGCTTATTACTGTAGCCGCCTATTTTATTCTCGCCTTTTCCTTTTACTTGTTTTTTGCCGGGCATAATGATCCAGGTGGAGGGTTCATTGGCGGATTAATGGCTGCCTGTGCCTTTATCCTTATATATGTCGTTTTTGACCGTAAAAAAGCCCACGAAGCAATCAAGATTTCATTTGTGCCATTTATTGCGGTTGGCTTGTTGCTGACAATTGCCGTAGGTTTTATTGGCATCCTGTTTGGACAGGCTTATTTGGAACAATTTTTCGACTACTTCCATTTCCCCTTTTTTGGTAAAGTCGAATTAACGACCGCATTGCCTTTCGACTTAGGTATCTTTTTTGTAGTCGTAGCAATGGCAATGGTTGTAACCCTAACGATTGCGGAGGATAAAGGCTAATGGAAATTTTAATGTTTATCGTCATCGGCGTTTTTTTCGCGATCGGCACTTATCTTCTGCTAGCACGGAGCTTGCTACGTGTGATTGTGTCGTTAATGATTCTTTCACACGGCGCCCATTTGCTGCTTTTGACGATGGCTGGCCTAAATGCTGAAGCTCCACCACTTGAGCATATGGCAGACGGCGGCTACACAGACCCGCTCCCGCAAGCGCTTATTTTGACAGCGATTGTCATTAGTTTTGGAATCACTGCCTTTCTTGTTGTGCTTGGCTACCGGACGTACAAAGTGCATAACACCGACGACTTAGAGAAATTAAGGGGTTCTGCCGATGAATAATATGCTAATCATTCCTGTTATTTTGCCATTTGCGGTAGGAGCAACTTTGATATTATTTGCCAAATATCGCAAGGCGCAGCGCTTTATTAGCTTGCTCGCCTCTATTGCGATACTGGCAAGCGCGCTGTTTCTCGCATATGACGCTTATACAAATGGCATTACAACGCTCGAGTTCGGAAATTGGAATGCCCCATTCGGCATTGTATTCGTATCAGATTTGTTTTCCACATTTATGGTGCTTCTCTCTGCTATTATCGGGCTAGTTTGTTTGCTTTTCGCCTTCTGTACCATCCACCCTGAACGGGAAAAGTTTTATTTCTACCCCTTTTACTTCTTTCTGTTAACTGGAGTAAACGGCGCTTTTCTCACTGGGGATTTATTTAACTTGTTTGTTTTCTTTGAAGTGATGCTGTTGTCATCCTATGCGTTAATCGTTATTGGAGGAACAGGCTACCAATTGCGAGAATCGTTTAAGTATGCAGCGATCAACGTATTTGCTTCCATACTCTTTTTAGTTGGCGTCGCCTACCTTTATGGGATTACAGGCACGTTAAATATGGCCCACTTAGCGGTTCGGATTGGGGAAATGGAACAAACAGGGGCTTTGCAAGTGGTAGCGATGATTTTCTTTATTGTATTTGCGATGAAAGGAGCGTTATTTCCCCTTTATTTCTGGCTTCCCCGCTCTTATTACGGGCCGCCAGCAGCGATTGCCGCCCTGTTTGGCGGATTGTTGACGAAGGTTGGCATTTATGCGATCATCCGAACATTTACGCTGATTTTTACAAATGACCCAGGGTTTACCCATACGTTCATTTTATGGATTGCAGGATTGACGATGTTTTTTGGTGTCCTTGGAGCCGTATCGCAATTTGATTTCAAACGGATTCTTTCCTACCATATCATTAGCCAAGTTGGTTATATGGTAATGGGCCTTGGCCTCTATACACGGGCCGCTATTGCTGGAGCAGTCTTTTACATTGCTCACCATATCATAGTCAAAACAGCGCTCTTTCTGTTTGCTGGAGCAACCGAAAAAGTGACGGGCACAACTGATATTAAGCAAATGGGCGGCTTGCTCAAAACACATCCTTGGCTAGCGTGGCTCTTTTTAATCAGCGCATTATCCCTTGCTGGGATTCCTCCATTGAGCGGCTTTTTCAGCAAATTCCCGCTCATCTTAGAAAGCTTAGTAATTGAAAGTTACGGGATCGCCTTTGTCGCGTTGCTCGTCGGCTTATTGACGTTGTTTTCAATGATCAAGATTTTTGTATATGCGTTCTGGGGAAAACAAGCACATACAGACGAACAGGCGTCTATTTCCGTAACAAAGCTCTTGCTGCCAATCGTTCCTCTGGTAATGTTAACGATTGCCCTAGGCATTGCTGCTGAACCTGTATTTACTTATTCGCTTGCTGTAGCAGACCAGCTACTCAATCCGGAAATTTACATTCAATCTGTTTTGGGAGAGTGAGATTATGGCATTTCAATTAATCATAAATACGTTAGTTGCGTTTTTGTGGATGCTCTTTCAAAACAGTTTTACCGCCCAGACTTTCGTCTTTGGTTATGTCATAGGGATGCTTGTCGTTCTTTGTTTAATCCGTTTTAAAGGCCGCTATTTTTACATGCTTCGCGTTTGGTCCTTTTTAAAGCTAATGGGTGTGTTTGCCAAAGAATTGACGATTGCCAACCTGGATGTTGCCAAAATTGTCATCAGCCCTAAAATGAACATTGCTCCTGGGATCATTGCCGTGCCAACTGAACTGGAGACGAGGGCGGAGAAAACTTTGTTTGCCGTCATGATGACATTGACTCCAGGAACGATGTCGATTGAGTTTTCAGAAGACGGTCGCTACATTTTTGTCCATGCCTTAAATGCCGAAGACAAAGATGGGCTGGTTAAGCAAGCAAAAGATACATTTGAGGCTGGCATTTTGGAGGTGACCCGTCGCTATCATGTTTAATTTGTTGCTCTCAATTGCTTTAGTAATACTAAGCCTTGCGGCGCTCCTTTGTTTCGTCCGTGCCCTTCTTGGACCAACCAATCACGACCGCATTGTGGCCCTAGATACCGTTGGCATCTTACTAATTGGCTTTGTCGGCATCTTAATGATCCTTCAAGACACACGCGCCTATACCGAGATTCTTCTCGTCGTAGGCATTCTCGCTTTTGTAGGCTCAGCCGCCATGGCGAAATTCCTTGAAAGGGGGAATTTGTTTGACGACGATTGAATGGCTAATTGCGGTTTTAGCTTTACTAGGGTCGATTTTTGGCTTCCTATCTGCTGTAGGCATCGTTCGATTGCCTGATGTGTACTCGCGGCTTCATGCGACGGGGAAAAATTCGACATTTGGCATTATGATGATCATGGCTGCTGTATTCCTCTACTTTTTTGTATTAAAAGGCGAGTTTATTGGCAAGTTGTTGTTAACGATTCTATTTGTGTTTATTACGGTGCCAATTGCAGCATTAATGATTTCTCGATCCGCTTACCGTACAGGTATTCCGATGGACGCTTCCACTGTTTGCGACGAAATGAAGCCTTTTTATGACAAAGAAAAGAAAACATATGCGAACAACATCAAAGACGCAACGGATGAAAATCATGCAAAACCATTACCTACGGAAAAATAGACCCTAAAAAAAGGACACGTTTGATGACAAGAATGGTGCTGAATTTAGGGAAAAACGTTACAAAGTGATTAAAAATCAGGTGTTCAGCCTTATTTTGGCCTTTAAGTCTTGACACAACAAGGATTCATGAGTAAATTAAGGGCAGGCATTGTCGCTATAAGCCGCACACAGCGAATATAGCAATATGTTGGTCTGTAAGAAGAAAAGAATGAAACAACTTTACGATAAGAAAAGGAGTTTTTTAAGATGAACAAAACAGATTTAATCAATGCAGTATCAGAACAAGCAGAAATCTCTAAAAAAGACGCTTCCAAAGCGGTTGACGCTGTGTTTAATGGCATTACGGAATCACTCGTAAAAGGAGCAAAAGTACAACTCGTAGGTTTTGGCAGCTTTGAAGTTCGCGAGCGTTCTGCCCGTAAAGGCCGCAACCCGCAAACTGGCGAAGAAATTGAAATCCCAGCAACAAAAAACCCTGCTTTCAAGCCAGGTAAACAGCTAAAAGACGCTGTTAACGAGTAAAACAACATCAAACATATAGATTCCACTAGGGGTGCTTCGTGCTGAGAAAAGGTTCGCCTTTAACTCTTCAACCTGATCTAGTTCGTACTAGCGTAGGGAAGTGGAAACGTAAAAAATACATTTGTTTTTTACATTACAACAGTCGCCTCCACCAGAACGGGCGGCTGTTTTTTATTTAGACAGAAAGGATGATGGTGTTGTCAACGATTTATCGCGCTTTAACGATCGCAGGAACCGATCCTACAGGAGGAGCTGGCATTCAAGCCGATCTCAAAACTTTTCAAGAACTAGAAGTGTATGGAATGAGTGTGATTACCTCTTTAGTGGCGCAAAATACGACAGGTGTACGGGCTATCCACCACGTACCCCTTGAATTCATCGACCAGCAATTTCAAGCGGTTGTCGATGATATTTATCCAAGCGCAATTAAAACCGGCATGATCGCACTCCCAGAAATGATGGAACTCCTGCAACAACAGCTACATTCCCACAAAAACGTCCCTTATGTTTGCGACCCAGTGATGATGGCCAAAAACGGCGACCCCTTGCTAGAAAAGCATGTGCGCGCTAAGCTTCGAGAGACACTTGTGCCTTTAGCAACGATTGTCACACCTAATATTGCTGAAGCTGAAGATTTAATTGACGTGCATATTGATGATGTTAACGACATGGAAAAAGCAGCCATACGGATTGTTAAAGAATTAGGGGCACAAAGCGTTGTTGTAAAAGGGGGAAGTTTAACTGGCGATGCGGTTGATGTATTTTACAGTAGAGAGACTGGATTGTTTAAACTGGATGCGCCCCGTACGGATACAAAACACACACATGGGACAGGCTGTACCTTCTCAGCAGCTATTTGTGCCCAATTGGCTAAAGGCATAAGGCTATTGGATGCAGTCCAAAAAGCAAAAGCTTTTACAGCAGATGCCATTACATGGTCTTTACAACTTGGGAATGGCTATGGTCCGACCAACCATTGGGGTCATCGACTTAATGGGTTACCAGGTAAAAACGTTAGCCAATAAGGGAACGATTCCCACGTTTATTTGTCGCCCAAGCGCATGAGAGAATATGGTCCAGTGCGAATGCTCGATACGCATTTTTTAAATGGCAATAACAAAAAACATGCGTATCAGTAACGGTGTATACTGTAACTTCCCTTTGGGTTAGCTTTTTATTTTTTGCTTCATAGATGAGTTCTACCCGTCCTTGCTCAGTAGCAGCTCTGTTTAATAACCGGATCATCATGGTCACACTCCTTTTAGTTATTATTATAACTATCGAACGAATGTTCGTCAACAAAAACCAGAATGTTTGTTCGTTATATTTTCTCCCGCATCTTACTAGAAAGATGCGGGCTTTCTGTTTTAAAATCATTCATTGTGGGTAATTCCTCCTTGCCTCTCATTCCTTCTTCCTAAGTTCAACTATCTATTTTCATCGCTTTTTGTTTGAGTTCATAGACGCATACATGGGAGTTAAGTATAATGGGAAAAGTATTTGGAAATCACCTCCCAGGTTATAAACGCGAATAAATGGGTAAGTAAAGTTTATTCCGTCATCACAGTTGATTTAAAACAAGGAGCGCACCAATGAATTCAAATGACACACGAACGAAGATTGACCCCGTATTTTACTGGGTGCTTGGCATCCTCCTTATCTTTATTGTTGTTGGCATCTCTGCTCCAGCGCGCCTTGAAGCGGTTACAGCCGCTGCCCAGGCCTTTATCGCCGATCGGTTTGGCTGGTATTATTTAATCGTCGTTACCTTCTTTTTGCTTGTTTGCCTCTTTTTTATCTTTAGCCCTTATGGAAAGATACGTTTAGGCAAAGATGATGACCGACCTGAGTACAGTTACTTAACATGGTTTGCTTTCTTATTTAGCGCAGGACTCGGTGTCGGACTTCTGTTTTTCGGCGCAGCCGAACCAATTGCCCATTATGCAGTGAGCTCACCGACTGTAGAAGAAGGAACGGGAGCAGCTGCGCTGGAGTCAATGAAGTACGTATTTCTCCATTGGGGTTTTCATGGTTGGGCCATTTATGCAATTGTGGCGATTTGTTTGGCTTACTTTAATTTCCGCAAAGAACAGCCTGGCCTGATTAGCGCAGCGTTGTCGCCGTTAATCAATCCAAATGGCTTCTTTGGCAAAACGATTGATGTGATCGCTATTATTGCCACATTGTCAGGAATTGCAACGACGCTCGGATTTGGGGCAGCACAAATGAACGGCGGCATTTCCTTCCTGACAAACTTAGAAAACAGCTTTATGCTCCAGTTAGCGATTATTGTTGTGATTACCGTGCTCTTTCTTATTTCAGCAAGTACAGGGCTTGATAAAGGAATCCGCATTTTAAGCATGGTCAATATGACACTTGTCGTGCTTATGTTGCTGTTTTTCGCCGTGTTTGGCGCAACCATGTACTCGTTGAACCTTTTCACAAATACACTTGGCCAGTACATACAATCCTTGCCTGAACTTAGTTTTACGATCGCACCAAACAGTGCAGAACACCGTGCTTGGATTAACGCGTGGACCTTGTTTTATTGGGCCTGGTGGATGGCATGGTCCCCTTATGTCGGTACATTCATTGCCCGCGTATCACGAGGACGGACACTGCGCGAATTTGTCATTGGCGTACTGCTAGTCCCTTCGCTGCTAGGCTTTGTGTGGTTTTCATTTTTAGGGGGGACATCGATTGCTGCCGAGTCTTCGGGGGCTGCCGCTATTTCAACATTAGCTGATGAAGAGATGTTGTTTGGCGTGCTAAGTACAATGCCTTTTAGTAGCATTACATCCTTTATAACGATCTTTTTAATCGCTGTATTTTTTATTACGTCAGCTGATTCAGCCACGTTTGTGCTAGGTAGCCAGTCTACAAAAGGATCATTAAATCCATCTAACAAAATTAAAACAACATGGGGCCTGTTAATGTCAGCAACTGCCGCTGTCCTTCTCTATAGCGGCGGCCTGCAAGCATTGCAAAACACAATGATTGTCGTAGCGTTTCCTTTTTCCATTATCATCGTGCTTATGGTGATTTCTCTTTTAAAAGCATTGCGCCAAGAAGGACTAAAAGAGCAGGTCAAAGAGCGGCGGCTTCGGCGTGAGCTGGTTGAGCTCCGCAATTTCAAAAACAAGCATGAACGTGAAGAGAAAAAACGTTTAAAACAGGAACAAAAAAAACAGCACAAACGTGCTGTACAAAAAAGCAATCACCACAACACCAAACCACCAAAAAAGAAAGACTAAAAGATCGATCTAGACAAGAACCGTCTCCAACACAACGGAGGCCAGCGAACGCTGGCCTCCGTTTTTATCTTCAAGTGCCTCGTGCTTCTTTCTGTAAGTCCACTCTTACATAGACGTCGTCTGCTTTGTCTCCGTCCACGCCTTCTTCCATGAGTGTTGAGCAAACAGTAACAGCCCAAGGGCGAAACAGGCAGAAAGGGCGAACAGAAGAAATCCGCTAGCGTACGTTCCTGTTATATCCTTAAACAAGCCGAGAATATTTGGCAAGAAAAAGCCGCCAACGCCTCCGGCAGCCCCGACTATGCCAGTTACCATGCCGATTTCTTTATGGAAACGCTGAGGGACAAGTTGAAACACAGCACCGTTGCCCATGCCGAGGCAGCCCATGCCTACAAATAACACAGTAAGAGCAAACGCAATTGGCGGGAGAAAACTAACGGCAAACATACAAAGGGCTACGCCAACAAAAAGCATAGTAAGCAAGCGAGCACCGCCAATTTTATCTGCAATCAACCCACCAATTGGGCGCAATAAGCTGCCGGCAGCAACGACAAGTGTGACAAACTCCCCTGCTCTGACCCCTGAAACAGCATACTGGTTCACAAAGAAATAGCTTAAAAAGCTTGACAAGCCTACAAATCCACCAAATGTAACACTGTAAAGCAAGCAAAAGTACCATGTATCACGCTCTTGAAATACACGGAAATACGCTTTTAACGGCTTCGGAGCTGGCTGGTTTGGTGGCTCCTTCGCCATAAGGATGTAAGAGATGAGCACAAGGGAAAGCGGAATAAGTGCTAGTCCCATCACGCCATTCCAACCGACCACTTCCGCTAGCCGTGGCCCAAACAATGTGGCAAATAAAGTGCCGCTATTCCCAGCCCCTGCTATGCCCATTGCCACTCCTTGTAAATGAGGGGGGTACCACCGGCTAGCCATTGGCAGTGAAGCAGAAAAACTAGCACCGGCAACGCCAAGCAGCAGCCCGATCGCGATCAACTCTGACAGGCTCGTACCAAAAAGCCAGCCCCATAACAGCGGTACCATCGTTACAACCATGCCTGCTATGCTCGTCTTTTTTGGCCCATAACGATCTGTCAAAATGCCAACTAGGATGCGGAAAACAGAGCCTGCTAAAATCGGAATCCCGACAATAAACCCAATTTGTGAAGCACTCAAGCCAAAATCAGCAGTAATGTATGCTCCAAGGGCACCAAGCAATACCCAAATCATAAAGCTTACATCGAAGTATAAAAAAGCGGAAAACAACGAAGGCGCATGCCCGCTTTTGCGTAACTCAGAAAGTTTCATGTTTCCAACACTCCTTCCAATTGCTCATGTACAACTAATGGTTCAGCCCTTACTGCGCTTACTTTAAAAGCCGGCATGCGGCAATCAGGGTCTAAATTGCCTGTAATTATACGATTGACGTTTTGCTTGCCACTCCAGTGAAACGGCACAAATACAGTGTCTTCACGAATCGTTTCCGTAAAGTGACAACGGACGATCATACTGCCTTGTTTGGTAGTCAGCTTGATAAGCGTTTGATCAGCAATTCCATGCCTTTTAGCGGTTTCTGGATGCATTTCTGCAAAAGATTCAAAGTTTCGTGCCATAAGGGAGGCGCTATTTCGTGTCTGTACGCCAGTCAAATAGTGAGCAAGAACTCTGCCCGTCGTTAAATAAAGAGGGTAATCTCGACTTGGTTTTTCTTTTGGTACAGGCGCCTCATTCGGCACAATGGTCATAAGCGCTTTTTTGTTTGGCCGATAAAAACAATCCGTAAATAACATTGGCGTCCCTGGATGTTCCAGGCTAGGGCATGGCCAAAAAATCCCCTTTTCTTTCCTAAGCCGCTCATACGTAATTCCATAGTAATCAGCGATTCCACCTTTGCTGGCCATTCTTAATTCGGTAAAAATGTCTTCCGCGCAGGAATAGGAAAAATCAGTTCCTTTGCCAAGAACAGCCGCAATGTTACAAATAATTTGCCAATCATGGCGGGCTTCCCCATAAGGGGGCATACTGGCTTCACGCAACGTCACTCTGCCTTCGACATTTGTCATCGTGCCTTCATCTTCCAAGTAAGAAGTTGACGGCAAGATCAAGTCAGCAAGCTGAGCTGTTTCAGAAACAAATAAGTCGACAGCGACCAGAAATTTCAGCTTTTTTAAAGCATTTTTGACGAAATCGGCTTGTGGGTGGGATACGACCGGATTGGAGCACATTAAAAACATTCCGGTGATTTCTCCCTTTTCTGCTTTTTTCATCATTTCAAAAGCAGAGACACCCTTCCTTGGCAACTGTTCAGGCGAAATCCCCCAAATAGCGGCAATATGAGCGCGATGTTCTTCATTTTCGATTGAACGGTATCCTGGAAGCTGATCAGCTTTTTGACCATGTTCCCTTGCCCCTTGACCGTTACTTTGTCCAGTAACAGCGGCAAATCCACAGGCATGTTTGCCTAACTTTCCTGTAACGATTAGAACATTCAGGAAATTACGGACAGCCATAGATCCATTTGTTTGCTGCTCAACGCCCCTTGCCGTAAAAATCATCCCTGTTCTTGCCTTAGCAAACGTTTTAGCAGCCTTGGTGATCACATCGCCGCTGACCCCTGTTTGCTCGGCTATGTTTTCAAGTTTGAGCTTGGCAATATGGGCTTTGACTTCCGCAAACCCTTCAACCTGTTTTTGGATGAAAGCGGCATCTTCGTAGCCACCTTCTAAGATACATTTCAATAACCCATTTGCTAAAGCAGCGTCTGTACCAGGTTTTAGCTTTATATGCAAGTCAGCCAGCTGTGCAGTTGCCGTTTCCCTTGGATCAACGACGATAAGAAAAGCGCCGTTCTTTTTCGCTTGTTCAATGTAAGGCATCAGCGTTGGTTGGCATTCAGCTAAATTGGTCCCTACCAACATCAGACATTCCGCAAACAGAACGTCTTCAAGGGAATTGGTTAAGCCTCTATCTATTCCAAATGCTGTTGTAGCAGCGGAGGCAGCAGCCGACATACAGAGCCGGCCATTATAGTCAATATGCCTTGTTTTCAAGGCTAAACGGGCAAACTTACCGAGCAAATATGCTTCTTCATTTGTAATTGACGCGCTTCCATATACCGCCATTGCATCATGCCCATCTTCTTGCTGAATTGCTTGAACGTTTTCGGCGATTTGTTTCAGTGCTTCATCCCAACTAATCGGCAGCCATTTTCCATTTACTTTGGCCAGCGGTTGTGTAAGCCGATCGGGATGAAAGGCGTGTTGGTGAGCATTCAGCCCTTTTACACATAAACGGCCTTTTGACGTGGGATTCTCTATGCCAACAACGTCGTATGATGTTTCCTGTCCATGCTTACGCTTAATCAATTGCATCTTGCATTGTACACTGCAAAAAGGGCATTGGCTGTTATAGACGATTTCACGATTAGGCAGTTGTCTTTTTTCTTGCAAATATCCCGACTGCATTCGAGTACAATCCCTCCACTCCAAATTGTTATCTCTTTAAACGACTGGCATTCGTTCCGCATGCTCATGGCTAACTGCCGTTATTTCCGCTAGCTGTTTATTTAATTTTGCCTGGCAAGCAGCGTCAAACACGACTTCGCGAACATGGACCGCGCCTTTACGGACAAGCCAAGCATGGATATTTTCACTGTACTGCGCTGATTGCCTAAAGTATTGCAGCAAAGCGCAAACAAGTTGAAAGGTTCCTTCAACGGAGTCGTTCGAACAAAATAATTCAGAACCAATCGCTACTTCCCAATTTAATGGCGACCGGGAGAGACGAATAGCAGCGAGCTCGTGTCGACGAGCAGCTAACGTAACGCATACTTCTGTTTCCGCAGGAAAAGGCACACAGTTAAATAAATCGAGCAGTCTTTCAGCCAAGTGCCTCCCTTCCGGCCAGTTATAGTGGCTGTCATCAATAGCAACCTGCAAACGCTTGCCTGCCAAAACAGCAGGAGGCATATCAAGCTGTTCAAAGACGTAAGGCAGTTGCTTTTCCGTCAACCCTTTCAGCTGCACTTGGTTGCGTGCTGAAAAATCAATTCTCGGCACTTGCAGTTCCTCAGCCATTAGGGCAAATTGTTTTAATTGGTCAGTGCTCAATCTGCCAGCAATGTGTGGAAGTGTAATCGTATAACTGCCATCGTTTTCTTGTTTTCCATTCCGTTCCTTTGGTGCTCCCCCAGGAAAGAACAATCCGGCATAATAAGCAGACACTTCTCGGCAGACTCGGCACCCATTTTTGTTTTTCCAACCTAGCTTTTCGCTCATGTCAGAAAACACAACGAGCCGTTTCTCGGCGATTGATTGGGCGACTTGTTGTTCGGTTAGCGACGTGCATGGGCACAACGGTTTTCTTTCGGCTATATCGACAGTCGCTAGCAGCTGTCCATGCTTAAAGCTTTCTAGCATAGCGGCCACTCTGACCTCGCATCCACCGCATGAACTTGCCGCTTTCGTTCCCGCTTTTATCTGTGCAATTGTGTGCTGTCCGGCTGCCATTGCGCTCATAATGTCGCCCTTTGATACAGCATTACAATTGCAAATGAGATGGGAAGCTGGCAGAGAGGCTAGCTCTCGTTCAAATGCTGTTCCATCTTCTGTTAATAGTTGCGTCTTCTCGTCATCTGACAATGGCGTGTTTGCCCGAATCAACTGCAACAGCTGGTCGCTTTGTCGCGTATTGCCAAACAATACTGCCCCGGCAAGGCAATCCTCTTTAAACAGAAGCTTCTTGTACTGACCCGTAATTTCGTTTAAAGTTTTCAAAACAGTACAAGAGCGAGAACAGGTTGTTTCGCCTGCAGAAAAGACGTTTACTCCTGATATTTTCAATTGCGTCGCTAACACAGTGCCGTTATAATACAGACCTGGCAGTCCACAAAGCTCACGGGCCAGCACTTTTGCTTGTTCATATAAGGGGGCCACTAACCCATAGCTGATTCCGTTATGTTCGGCACATTCGCCGACGGCATACACACCTGAAACGTCCGTGCGTAGACGATCATCAACAACAATTCCTCGCTTTGTTGGAATGTTGCTTTCCTTGGCAATGGCAATGTTCGGCTGGACGCCAGCTGCCATGACAACAAAATCAGCAGAAAGAGTGGTTCCATCTTGAAAACGAAGACCTGTTACCCGCTCCTCGCCGCTAATTTCCGCTGTTTGTTTTTGTAACAAAAAGCGAATCCCTTTGCTCTCAAGGCTCTGTTTCAACAGCCGGGCTGCCGTTTCGTCGAGCTGGCGCTCCATAATTCGGTCAGAAAGATGAATGACGCTTACGTCGACGCCTAAATGAGCCAGCCCTTGGGCGGCTTCAAGACCAAGCAAACCGCCCCCAATGACAGCCGCTTTTTGGTAACGAGTCGCCCATTCAGTTAACCGTTCACAATCACGGATTGTGCGAAAAACAAATACGCCTTCTTTCTCCACTCCTGGCACTGGAAGGACAAAAGGTTCCGAACCAGTAGCGATCACTAGCTTGTCGTAAGCAAGTTCCCCTTTGTCGGTATATACTTTCTGGGCAACGGGATCGATTCTGGTCGCTTCCTCACCTAATCGCAGCTCAATGCCATGGTCAACATACCATTGGAACGGATGGATGCCAATGCTGTGAAGCGTCTGTTTCCCTTGCAAAACGGAGGAAAGCAAGATGCGGTTATAGCTCGGACGGTCTTCTTCTGATAGAATCGTAATCGCAAATTGGCGCGGAGCAAGTTTTAACACTTCCTCTACCACGCGGACGCCTGCCATGCCATTGCCAATAAGGACGAGGCGCTGTCTTGACTCCGAGCCCATCGAATCACTCCTTTTAGCAAGCATTAAATAAACACATAAATATCGTCTCCTTCAACTTCCACAGTAAAACAAGCTACATTTCCTTGATCTCCACCTTGCGCGCTGCCCGTTTTCATGCAAATTTTCCAATCATGCAGCGGACAATAAACATAATTCCCACTAACGATGCCCTCCGATAGGGGTCCGCCTTTATGAGGACATTTGTTGTCAAGAATACGAACGGACCCATCCTCTTGCATAAATAAAGCAAGCTCCCTCCCTTCGATTTCAACTTTCTTGCCTAAACCGACCGCCAGCTCATTTCGGTTAGCGACAAACACTTTTCTACCCGCTTCCACGAATGCCATCACATACCTCCACCCTGTTTAACAGCAATTTTTTTCTTTTCAAACAATTGCTGTTGCTTTTCTTCACTCTCAACAATTTCCGTCCACGGATCTTTGTGCCTAGATAGCGCCATTTCCATCCGTTCGATTAGCGCTGCTCGTTCGATGCTGTCGTCGAAAATCACTTTTTTAATTGATTCAAGCCCGACTCGCTCAATCCAATGGGAAGTCCGTTCTAAATAGGTGGCTTGTTCCCGATAATATTGCAAAAATGCACTGATCGTTTCCATTACTTCTTCATTCGTTGCCACTTTGCAAAGCAGCTCAGCGCTTCTTAAATCAACGCCTCCATTCCCACCTACATAGATTTCCCATGCTCCTTCTACACCCACAATTCCAACATCTTTTATGCCTGATTCCGCACAATTACGCGGGCAAGCGGAAACAGCCATTTTTACTTTATGGGGCGTATTCAGGCCCTCGTATTTTTTCTCAATTTCGATTCCAAGGCTAACCGAGTCCTGCGTGCCAAAACGGCAAAAATCTTCACCAACGCACGTTTTGACTGTCCGCAATGTTTTGCCATACGCATAGCCGGAGCGCATCCCTAAATCACGCCATACGTTAGGCAATTTTTCTTTTTCGACGCCGAGCAAGTCGATCCGTTGACCGCCGGTGACTTTTAATAAAGGGACATTGTATTTTTCAGCAACATCAGCGATTTTCCGCAGTTGTTCTGGATTGGTCACCCCGCCATACATCCGAGGCACAACAGAGAACGTGCCGTCTTTCTGGATATTGGCATGGACCCGTTCATTAACAAACCGGGAATGAGCATCATCCGTATAATCAAGGGGGCTAATGAGACCTAGATAATAGTTGAGAGCAGGGCGGCACTTTGAACAGCCTTCCTCTGACTTCCAACCAAGCACGCTCATGACTTCTCGAACATAGGACAAGCCCATTTCCCGGATCGAGGCTACCACTGCTTCATGGGTTAATTCCGTACAGCCGCAAAGAGGTTCTGGTTTTGCCATTATGTCCGTTCCTGTTGTGAGTGCCAACAATTCAGCTACTTCCGGCTTGCAGCCACCACAAGACCTTGACGCATTCGTACATTGCCTTATTTCTGCTACCGTAGAAAGCCCCTGCTCTTTAATTGCACAGACAATCTCACCTTTGCTTACACCGTTACAGCCGCAAATCGTTTCTTCGTCTGCCATTGTAGCTACTACTGATGGACTGCTGTCATTCGTCTCAGATGGGAACAGTGCCGCTTTACTTATGGCCGAAATGTCTTCCCCAGACCGAATGAGAGAAAGAATTCGATTGGCATCATTGGTGTCGCCAAATAAGACGGCCCCTACAACTTGGTTGTTTTTAACAACTAGCTTTTTGTAGACTCCAGCAAATTCGTCATGGATACGAATCGATTTCGTCTCGTCTTGATCGCGAAACGCCCCTGCGGAAAAGACATTTATGCCTGATACTTTTAATTTCGTGGAGACGATTGACCCTTTATAGCCGCTGACCTCATTGCTCGTATTTGTACAGATGTGTTCAGCAAGCACTTTGCCTTGTTCGTACAAGGGAGCAACAAGCCCATAAACGATACCACGGTGTTCAGCACATTCACCAACTGCATATACATCTTCTTCGCTAGTTTCCATATAATCATTGACGACGATTGCTTGATTGACTTTAAGTCCTGATTGCTTAGCCAATTGAACATTCGGACGAATGCCAACAGCCATAACAACTAAATCAGCTTTTATACTTGTTTGGTCACTGAAGGAAATGCCCTTGACCCGTTTGTGGCCATTGATTTTGACCGTTTTCTTATTTAAATGAAACTGCATCCCTTGTTGTTCAAGCTCGGCCTTCAACATCTTTCCTGCATCTGAATCCAGTTGCCGGTCCATTAAATGATCGGCAATATGGATGACATCAACGTCCATTTTTAAGTTCAACAGGCCTCTAGCTGCTTCAAGGCCTAGCAGCCCTCCACCAATGACCACCGCTTTTTGATACGATTTCGCAGCATTGATCATTGATTCGCAATCGGCGATGTTGCGAAACGCAATGACACCTTCTTTCTCTGCTCCAGGCAAAGGGAGCATAAACGGGTCGGAGCCTGTGGCAAAGATCAAACGGTCATAGGTCCGTTTAATGCCACTGGCGCTCCACACTTCTTTTTTGCGACAATCAACTCGTACGACTGCGTCACCTGTAAACAATTCAATTTGGTTTCTTTCATACCAGTCGTAGTCGTTTAAGACGATGTCGCTTACACTTGAGTCGCCTTGAAGAACAGACGACAACAATATTCGATTGTAATTTGGATGGGGTTCTGCACCGAAAACCGTGAATTGAAAACGATTAGGCTCTCGTTTAATGATTTCTTCGAGTGTGCGGATGCCCGCCATGCCATTGCCAATTAAAACAACCTTTTCTTTATTCACATCTCAAAACTCCTTTTTTTAAAAAAATCCAATTACCTCGTTTAAGACATTGTCTGATCGAGTGGTTGATTGTGCAGAACGACAGAAGCGTACATCGAAAGAGACTTAGCATATGCTTGAACTTGATCGCTCGTCGTTAAAATAGGCACTACAGCTTCATTTGCACATTCTGCTAAAACGAGTCGCAAATCATCAATTTCTTGCTCTGTTTCACAAAAGGCATGAGTTAAGTGGCCTTCTTCTAGCAGACGACGAATCGCAACAGTTATTTTTTGTGGTAACAAGCGGCGGTTAATGGCATCTGTACCAATCACGACAGGCGAAAGAGTTGATTTTTTCGAATAACGCGCCAATTGCAAACCGAGTGAGCGAGCGATTTGCTCCACCTCCTGTGTTCCCGCCATAAGTTGCCCTTGTACAGAACGAATATCATAGCCTTTCTCGCCAAGCTTTGCTAAAAACGCGAACAACACCTCCTTGGCAAAAAACAAGACTGCTTGATTTTTACTAGTTTGAAGCACAGCAGCGATGTCCGTATCAGTAACAATTTTCCCCTTGTTTTGTTGGAGGGGAGCCGCAAAGACATCCGCCCCTTGCGTCCGCAGCGCTTCCGTTACTTCAGTCTTTCCTCTAAGCGATAAGATGCCTATGCCCGAAAGGGGCTTGTGCTCAAACCATGATACAGCCCCACGGACACCGACAACATCGCCGATTAAAATAACAGCAGGATTCGCCAAGTTAGCGTTAGCGACATTGGTCACAATCGTTTCTAGTGTTCCTTCCACGGACCGCTGTCGACTGTATGTGCCCCACTCGACAATGAGCACAGGCGTACCGGCTGGTTTTCCATGTGTCATTAACTGGTCAACAATGGCAGCTAATTGTTTCATGCCCATATAGATCATTAGCGTGTCAACCGATTGAGCAAGTGCTCGCCAATTAGGGGGCTCTTTTTTTTCGTCTCTGTCGCGATGAGCAGTTACGACTGCAAATGAACTGGAAAGCGTTCTATGGGTTGCCGGTACACCTGCATAAATAGAAGCGGCTGTACCCGCTGTCACACCAGGGACAATCTCAAATGGAATGTGGTGAGTTTTTAAATAGGCAGCTTCCTCTCCTACTCTGCCGAATACGGCAGGATCGCCCCCTTTTAAGCGAACAACCGTTTTTCCTTTTTTTGCGTGGACAAGCATTTCTGTTTGGATGTCTCCTTGGCGCAACACATGTTTACACGGCTGCTTGCCTGCATACACCAACTTGGCATGATCGCTAACTTCCATGATTAGCGCCGGATTGGCAAGCCTGTCAAAAATCACAACGTCTGCTTGCTGTAATATCTTGCGTGCTTTAACAGTCAACAGTTCGGCGTCTCCAGGTCCTGCGCCGACGAGGTACACTTTTCCTTGTATGGACATGTATAACTCCTTTTTAACGTCTAAAATGATTTCCTCTAGTCTAACGTGGATCGTTCTTCTACTGGCACCGATTGTGATATTTTGTGACATACTAACGTTCGACAAAAGTCGCGCACCCTAACCAGCAATGCACACTCTTTCTGAAGGCAAAAACAGGGCTAAGCATGGCTTAGCCCCGTTTTTTGCATTTGGCTTCTTACTTACAACAGTTAACCTTGAACCTCTGGATTTTTTTGAACTTGTGAAACGTTTTTCTTATTGGCTAAAGCTAAAATGCCGGCAATGAGCAAGAAAATAAATGCTAGCGTAAAAAACAACCCATTTAAAAAGAAGCCTGTCACAGAAATAATAATTAATGCAATACCGCTAATGACTCTTAACTTAGGTGCCCATGATAAAAACCCTAAAGCAATCGCTAAAAAGGATAGCCAAAACACAGAAGAACCGTCGTTTGCCATTGCTTCTTCTCCAAAAACAACCCCACCAGCCGTCACAAGAAAGCCACTAACGATACCACAAATTCCTCCAAGAATAGAAAGAACTGCAATCCACGTTTTCATTGAAAACCTCCTAAAATTAGATAAATATTGTAACAGTTCACGTTCTATTTTACATGAAATTACTTATTTTTTCCATTGTTTATTTAAATTTTTCCATGTTTCTATCAATAAAGAGCCAGTCAAATAGGCTTAGCAATTTACGAGAACATATTCCCTTTCCCATCCCGAAAAGCTTTCATTCCCCTAGTTCTCCCATCGGAATGGCGAAAAAATCAAATGGCAGCCCCTCCCCTCTTTTAGCCGTTCCCTCATAAAACAATATTATTTATTTTTGCTAGGAAGGATAAAGGCTTTTCTCACCATTACTTAAGTTCTAATTTAGATTCACCACTACCCCGTCCTTTTACATCATGCTAAAATTCCATATATAGGGGAGTGTTTATATGTATAAAATTATTTGCAACAATAACGGCAAACTAAAGGATTTATGTGAATCTAACAGTACAGTTATTAAAACGTTCTTGTGTTACAAAGAAGCTAAGCGCATGGCTGAGAAATTAAACTCAAATACCACTCCTGATTTTATCTGGACCGTTGTAGAAATTTAAAAAAAACGAGCATTAGCTCATGCTAATCGCTCGTTTTTTTTGCGATATGTTCCAGTTGACCATTAAATAGCTGGTTTTTTAGTAATGAAGGCAATCCCGTCCTTTGAGCTAAACTTACTAAAGGAGTCATTCTTCGATCAATCGGCTTATTAAAAGTACGGCAACAGTGTTTGATCGAAGGCATACTTTGTGGAAGCCCTTACTATCCCAGAACATAGGGATTCCGTTTTTGGAGTAAAGACCAAAACAAATTTAGCTAGTATTCTATATCAGCTCAATGACGACAAAGCCACTGAACTATACCGTGACGCTTTAAAAGAAGCTGCTCGTTTTAACCAGGTGGAGTACATGAATCGATTGAAGATACTTCACATTTTGCACCGCGAGTTTTCAGAAATCGCACTTGATAAAGAACTTGACAAGCTGCTACAATTAAACTGTTTAGTATATTTAGTCTCAGAAGAAATTTCTCACATATTCGAAAACCGTGGTGAGTTAAAATTAGCGCTAAAATACATGGAATTCGCTTACAAAACACGGTTACAACCAAACATTATTGGAGGGGAACAACCTTGAAGAAATTATCTTCCATAGTCTTTTTAGCAGCCGTTTTATTTTCATTAGTGATCGTGCCGAATGGAGACAAAATCGATACCATGCAGTTTGTTCCTTTGAGTGATAAAATTGATACTGTTTAAATGCTAGGAGCTGCCTTCGGGACAGCTCGTTTTTTTTAAATGTTCCAGTTGACCATTAAGTAGCTGGTTTTCCCATATAGAATGAATCTACTTCCCTCCTCATTGAAACCAACTTTCTCGTAGTTTCGTAGAAAAATATAGTGAAAACGAGGAGGAAGAGAAAATGGACAACGAGTACGTAGTCGGCTGGGGCACCCTTGCCTTAATTAATGCTGGCCTCGCGCAAGGAAAGAACCGAACAGGACTTAATTGGTTCTTGCTTTCACTGTTGCTAGGCCCTGTGGCCACATTGATTTCGCTATTTGTCGAAAAGCGCCCTAATCCAAATGATTAACGTTCGGGCAAAGGGAAAATACTGCCCTTCGTCTCGTTTACTAGTACTATACAAACACAAGCAGGACTGCTCTAACATTTGAGTTCCTTTATAAAATTAGTTATACTTTACTTCTAAGGATTGGCTGACTTTGCCAGCAGCACTTTTTCCTCATGCTTCATTTATTTCATTAAAACACCGCTGTAAAGAGGCTGCGTCACCATTTACATCTCTTAAACGACTCAGGAGGGGCATTCCGTGTTATTTGCTATTATTGCCTGCTTACTCGCTTCGTTTTTCTTCTCTGGAAGTGAGACTGCACTCACTGCGGCGAATAAGATGAAAATTCAATCAAGAGCTTCAACAGGAGATAGAAACTCACAAAAACTACTTCATCTTATCTCAAAACCCGATCAATTTATTACAACGATTTTGATTGGTAATAACATTACAAATATTCTATTGCCAACACTTGTTACAATGATTGCGATTGATTACGGCATTAGTGTCGCTTTAGCTACTGCTATATTGACTGTCGCTATCATTGTCTTTGCTGAAGTATTGCCAAAATCAATTGCTGCATCGTTTCCTGATAAAATCGCTTATTTCGTTTCCCCAGTTATACGTGCATTAATGATTCTTCTTAAGCCAATTACTTACTTGCTTAACTTAGGAACAGGCGCCCTTATCCAACTCCTTTCTAAAAGCCAGCCAAAAGAAAAATCGTTTTCAAAAGAAGAGCTGCGAACGATTGTCGATATCGCCAGTGGGGAAGGCACATTTGAAAAAGAAGAATCGCATCGGATTAAAGGCATTCTCGATTTTCGAAGTCTTAATGTAAACGACGCTATAAAAACCCCCAGAATTGAAATAGTCGGCTTACAAGAAAATACACCATTTGAGGAAGCACGAGACTTTATTATCCAAAATCGGTACACACGCTATCCTATTTATCGAGAAGATATGGATAGCATCATTGGGATCTTCCATTCCAAAGCATTGGCGTCATGGTCGTTAGACCCATATAGACCTTTAACCGATTTTAGCGACATGGAACCACTTGTTGTCTTTGAATTCCAGTCAATCGAATTGGTTTTCAGAAAGATGATGCAAGAACGAAAACACATGGCAATTGTTTATGACGAATACGGTGGGACTGAAGGTCTAATTACACATGAAGATATTATCGAAGTGATGATTGGGCAAGAAATTGAAGACGAAACGGATTTAGAAAATGATAGCCTAGTTGATTTAGTCAATGATAGAGAAATCATCTGTCACGGGAAGCTTCCTCTCCAAAAACTAAACAATCTTTTTGCAACGGATATTCCTGACGAAGAGAATAACCTCGCTGGCTATGTATTAAAACATTTTGGCCGCCTTCCCGCTGAAGGGGAGCAATTTGAAGCAAAAGGGTTACTCTTTTCTGTGCTTGACGTAGATATAGAGCGCAAGCGCATAGTAAAAGTGCGTATTCTCAAGCAAGCTTAAATAGAAAACCAGTCATAAAACCGGTGTTCGGTTAAAAGACATGCCTTCTTACGAATAGGTATGTCTTTTTTATGTATGGCCTATGATTTCCCCATTATCGGGAAACAATGATAAATGGTTAACCCTCTTTCCTTTCCTGCCAACATTCTCTGCATTCACTACTAAAATTTTACAGAAATAGGTTTACACTCACTTCCTCGATAGCAACGCAACCGGACCATCAGCAAAACATTCCTTCGTACAGACACAACCAAGCCCAGTGTTGCATAGATATAACCATTCTTGTGGAGGTGAGCATATGTCCGGCATCCTCGCTGCACTCACATATTTTATGAAAGAAGTGTTTGTTTTTGTTTCCTATGTCAAAAACAACGCTTTCCCGCAGCCATTAAGCAAAGAAGACGAAAAAAAATACTTAGCCCGGATGGCAGAAGGCGATGCTTCTGCACGGAACATGTTAATTGAACATAATCTTCGCCTTGTTGCCCATATCGTCAAGAAATTTGAAAACACAAGGGAAGATGTCGAGGATTTAATTTCCATTGGCACGATCGGCTTGATTAAAGCAATTGAAAGTTATTCCGAAGGCAAGGGAACGAAATTAGCGACGTACGCGGCACGTTGTATTGAAAATGAGATTCTAATGCATTTGCGGGCTTTGAAAAAAGTAAAAAAGGACGTTTCTTTGCACGATCCAATCGGTACAGACAAAGAAGGCAACGAGATCACACTGATCGATATTCTTAAAGACGACAGCGAAGACATTGTTGATGTCTTGCAGACGGAAATGGAAAAAAAGCAAATTTACGAGTACATTCATGTGCTCGATGAACGTGAAAAAGAAGTCATTATTGGCCGATTCGGTTTGAATATGGAGGAAGAGCGGACACAGCGGGAAATTGCGAAAGAATTAAATATTTCCCGTAGCTACGTCTCCCGGATTGAAAAACGGGCGTTAATGAAACTGTTTCATGAGTTTTACAAACATAGTCGTGGCCGCAGTTAAATAAACAGAGATGCCTGAATGTCAGGCATCTCTGTTTTTCGCGGCGCCAAATTGACTAATAGAGGGCTTAGGCTGCAGCGATTGCCATTTTCCAAACGAGGCTGCCAATATTTGTTGAAACAGTGTCCCGGCAATGACAGGCAATATGGCGGCTGGTGGAAAGTAGACAATCGCAATCGCTGCCCCGACACCGATATTGCGCATCCCTGAAAGCAGCATAATGCTGACCTGGTCCTCTTTAGGAGAGCCTGTCGCCTTTCCAAGGTATAACCCTGTTAAGTAGCCGATAATAGCCAAAGTTAGTACCGTTGCAACAACCGTGGCCAATTTTATATCAAGCGCTAAAAAATAAGGTGCTGCAACTGAACTATTTAACATAATGACTGCAAGTAAGCCAAGCTTTGTAAAGGGCGCGCCAACTACGTGTATGACGTTGACCCATGCCGGTTTTGTGGCGTTAATAGCTAATGCAGCAAGGGATGGCGCCACGACCATCCAAAAGACGCCCATAAAAATTCCGAATGTATCAAGGGGCAGCTCGGTTCCAAGAAACACAGCTAGCGTTAGCGGTATAAAGATGGGCGCAAGTAATGTGTTTGCCAATATTAAACAGAGCGCCAACGATCGGTTTCCCCCATAAATCGAAATCCACATGAGGGAAACGATGCCTGTAGGAATGGAAAAAGCAAGCAAAAGGCCTGTTTGTGTCCATATGTCATCTGGAAACAACAAAGTGCCAGCAATATAAGCACAAAACGGCAAAATGAGCTGCAGCGAGACAAAAGTTAGAAAAAAGGATCGTGGGAATCGAAAGACTTGCTTTATTTCCCCCGGATGGATTGTAATGCTGTTTGCAAACGACATACAGGCAAAAATCCATGGAACCAAAAAGGCTGCAGGTTCGAGCATTTGATTCGCAAGTACGCCAGCGATAACAGCTAGTGGCGTCATGGTTGGGAGCCACTTTTGTAGGAATTGGTTCATCGCTTTGTTCTCGTCTTCCTATGTCCCGCTCGTACTCGCCGTTTGATGAGGCTCATTGTTTCTTGCATAGCGCTTCTCCTTTCGAACGCTCTCTTACTGTTTTTCTTTCCACGTTCTATATTCTTGTTTAATTGTTTCTAGAAGCGCTTGATCTGTCAACACATCAAAGGCAGTATGCGCCATCGTCTTTGCGCCAAGCATCAGTCCTTCAAATCCTTGCTCGCTTAATGCGGCATCACGAAATTCAGGCGTATGGCACGCATAACCGCCGTCTGTAATTTTAACGTACGGATGGATGGCGGGAACGCGCTGGCTGACATTGCCCATATCCAGCGAGCCTCCAAGTGTTTTTTCGCGAATATCGTTGACGTCAACGCCTAACGCGACCAAATTAGCGGTAAATTGTTTGGATAGCGCTTCATTTGTATTCATATCGTCATAGGAAAATTCGTAGAACGAAATTTCCAACTGTGCGCCAGTCGCAAGGGCTGCCGCCTTTGCACAGTTTTTCACCTTTTCAAGCAAAGGTTGAAGTGTTTTTCGTGATGCGGCGCGCACGTAAAATTGCGCTCTGGCAAAATCGGGAACGACATTTGCAGCCTGTCCCCCTTCTGGGATAATGCCATGTATACGCACATCTGGCGTAACATGCTGCCTAAGTGCATTGATTTGATTAAACGTCGCTATGACTGCATCCAATGCATTGATTCCCTCATGGGGGCTAGCCGCTGCATGGGCCGCCTTTCCAAAAAAGTCAAACTGAATGGCGTCCATTGCCAACGAAGTTCCGCTTTCCTCATAATGTGCATTCGGATGAACCATCATGGCTACGTCAAGATCATCAAACAATCCTGCATCTGCCATGGTCACTTTCGCTCCACGCGTCTCTTCCGCTGGTGTGCCATAGACATATATCTTGCCCCCTGTTTTATGCAAAACGTCACTGAGACCAATCGCCGCTGCCGCCGACATCGTGCCAATTAAATTATGGCCGCAAGCATGGCCAATTTGCGGGAGGGCATCATATTCAGCCATAAAGCCCACTTCCGGTCCAGGTTGGCCGCTGTCAAATGTCGCTGTAAAAGCCGTTTCTAGCCCGCATGTTCCCACTTCTACTGTAAATCCGTGTGATTTTAGTAAGTCAGTCAGTGTTTTGCAGGCAATAAACTCTTCGTGGCCAAGCTCTGGATTGTGGCCAATATGCTGGCTTACTTCCCAAAACGTTAAACGAAGCTGTTCCAGTTTTTCACTAATTTGTTCTTTCATTTGGTTCTCCTCGATTCATCGTATCTTTATTCGCTACTTGACATTTATCTATTATACTTTATATTAAAATAAAGTTAAATATAAATTCATATGAATATTTATACCGATAGGAGCTTTCAACAATGGAACAGAAAGACACCCGCAACTCAGAAAAAACAGCACCAATTTCGAAAGTCCCCCATACGTACGCAATTTTGTTTGCAATGATAGTCCTGGCAGCGTTAGCGACTTACTTCGTGTCTCCAGGCGCGTTTGAGCGGGTTGAACAAGATGGACGGACGCTCCTTGTCGAAGACAGTTACACGCCCCTTGAAGCAAGCCCTGTTACCCCATTTGAAATGTTTCAAGCCATTCCAACAGGCCTTATGGATTCTGCACAAATTGTCTTTTATATTTTTCTAGTAGGTGGCACGTTCGGCGTTATTTTAAAAACGGGAACGATTGACGCGACTGTTTATAGTTTGATTGGCAGGCTACAATCAAAAGGGATTTATTTAATTCCAGCGATGATGATTGTTTTTTCCATTCCTGGCGCGACGATTGGCATGTCTGAGGAAATTATTATATTTGTTCCAATTGGCATTGCCGTTGCGAAAGCTCTTGGGTACGATACCATTACTGGAACAGCCATGGTCAGCCTCGGTGCTATGGCCGGTTTTGTCGGCGGCATGATGAACCCATTTACTGTCGGCGTTGCCCAATCGATTGCTGAATTGCCTCTTTTTAGCGGGATCGCTTTTCGTTTCGCTGTGTTTTTGTTGTTTCTAGGCTCGGCGATTTGGTTGGTTGTCCGCTATGCACTGAAAGTAACAAAAGATCCGTCTGCTAGCCTTATGCATGGCTTTGAATCAGGGAAACAGGCAAGCGCACAAGCAGCCCCGCGTTTTTCTGGGCGGCACGCCTGTGTGCTAGCAATTATTGCTGTCGGTTTTGCCCTTAATATGTACGGCGTATTCCAATGGGACTGGTATTTAACAGAAATGGCAGCTATCTTTATTATTATTGGCTTTCTCGTCGGCCTCACTGGCGGACTTGGTGTTAACGGCATGTTTACCGCCTTCACGGACGGAATGAAAATGGTCACATTCGGCGCCCTCGTCGTTGGTTTTGCCAGAGCGATTTTAGTGGTGATGGAACAAGGCCAAATCATGGATACACTTGTTTATCAGCTTTCCAATTGGATTAGCGTCATCCCTAGCCAACTGACAGTTATCGGCATGTTTATTTTGCAGTTGATTATTAACTTTTTTATTCCATCAGGGAGTGGACAAGCGGCTGTAACGATGCCATTAATGACCCCTCTTGCCGACATGTTGGACATCCAACGGCAAGCCGCTGTACTGGCGTTCCAGTACGGGGATGGCATCATGAACACCATTAACCCAACTTCTGCGCCGCTGATGGCTTTTCTAGCAATAGCTGGCATCCCTTATTTACGTTGGGTGAAATTCATTTGGAAACTTGTCGTTATTTGGTTTGTGATTTCAGCGATCGCTTTGCTAGTCGCTGTAGCGCTTAATATCTCCTAAAAGATTCGTATGCCTGTTGGCCGCTAGCCGTTTGCTAGCGGCTTTTCCCATGCGAATAACTCGATTTCCAAGCAACAAATCAGTATACTAAAGGAGATCGTCACATGAAAGGAGACATGAACCAATGAAATTCATTGACAATGCAGGCATTACAGATCCACGAATAAACTTAGCGATTGAAGAGTGGGCGCTAAAAAACTTAGACCCAGAAGAAACATACCTTCTCTTCTATATAAATGAGCCATCGATCATTATTGGCAAAAACCAAAACACGTTTGAGGAAATTAATTTGGATTATGTAAATGACAACAACCTCCATGTGGTCCGGCGTTTGTCAGGCGGCGGCGCGGTCTACCACGACTTGGGTAATTTAAACTTTAGCTTTATCACAAAAGATGATGGCGATTCCTTTCACAATTTTAAAAAATTCACTGAGCCCGTTGTTCAAGCACTGCAAAAACTCGGCGTAAACGCGCAATTAAGTGGACGAAACGACCTTCAAGTAGGCGAACGTAAAATTTCTGGCAATGCCCAATTTACGACAAAAGGCCGTATGTTTTCCCATGGCACACTCATGCTCAACTCAGAGATTGAAAACGTCGTTTCCGCGTTGAAAGTGAAAGATGACAAAATTAAATCAAAAGGAATCAAATCGATTCGCAGCCGAGTAGCCAACATTGCTGAATTTTTAAGTGAGCCACTGACAATGGAAGAATTCAAAACAATGCTGTTGCGTTATATTTTTAATACGGAGAGCGGTGCCGTTCCTGAACATACATTAACAGAGACAGAATGGGAGCAAATCCACGCTCTGTCAAAAGAGCGCTATCAAAACTGGGATTGGAATTATGGCAAATCGCCTGCCTTTGATATTCAACGCTCCAAGCGTTTTCCGATCGGTTCGATCGATTTGCGTTTAAACGTGAAAAAAGGCGTCATTGTAGAATGCAAAATTTATGGTGACTTTTTTGGCGTAGCAGACGTGGCAGAACTGGAAGACAAGCTTGTCGGCAAACGCTACGATGCGGACGAACTTAGAGATGCATTAAACGACACGGAGATTAAAGCTTATTTTGGAAACATCGATAAAGATGATTTCTTATCATTAATCTATTAAAATTCTGTAGCAAAAAAAATGGCGGCCTTTAGGGCCGCCCAATTGGGGAGAGAGACAAGAAAGAACAATTCGGAAGCAAGGGTTGCATCCTTTCCTTGTTTCTAATGTACTTCACTTCTTTCGTTTTTGCAGCACAATTGTCATAAGATCTGACACATTACTTTTGATAAGGAGAATACCGGTGTTAACAATTGATGAGATTAAAGCCAAATTGAAGACAGCGGACATTTATAACAAGCACACGGATAGAGAAGCAGCCGTCCTTCTTCCCCTCGTTACGATCAATCGGGAACTTCATATCCTCTTTCAAGTCCGGTCTTTGGCTTTAAGAGCTCAGCCTGGAGAAATCTGCTTCCCTGGAGGAAAGATTGAGCCAACGGATCGTGATGCAAAAGCAGCGGCCATTCGCGAATGCACGGAAGAGTTAGGCATTGACGAATCAGACATTACCGTCATCGCTGCCCTTCCTCCTGTACACACGCCACAGCGCACATTCATCTTTCCGTTTTTAGCAGAAATTTCGTCAATAGAAGATATTTCCATTAACAATGCAGAGGTTGATAGCTGGTTTACCATTCCAGTCGCTTACTTACTCAGTCATCCCCCATTGCAAGGCTATATGAATATAACCGTCCAACCAGGCAAAGGCTTTCCGATTGAAAAAATAGCAAACCGAGATGCTTACGAAGGACGGATCTACCAAATGCCAGAATACTTTTATGAATACAACGACTATATCATTTGGGGATTGACAGGCCGGATATTAAAACAGTTTCTTGACAGGCTTCAACATAAGTAGGAATGGCCAATAGACAAACATAACGAGCTTATCTTTTAAGCAGCTCACTATTTCGAAATCAATTCACAGATTGTATTATTCCTGACGATGTTGATTACCGATCTCGATTCCCATGTTTTTCGCTGTTCCTGCGATGATTTTCATGGCACTATCAATCTTTGTCGTATTTAAATCTGGAAGCTTTATTTTAGCGATTGCCCGTAGCTGGTCTGGTGTGATCGACCCGACAACCTCTTTTCCTGGATTTGCGGCCCCCTTTTCTACACCTGCATATTGTTTTAGCAAGAAAGCAGTAGGTGGTGTTTTGAGCTCTACAGAAAAGCTACGATCATCATAGATCGTAACGTTTGCAGGAATAACAACTCCCTGTTGATTTTTTGTCATCTCGTTGTATTGATTGCAAAAGCTGAGAATGTTTATCCCCATTGGAGCAAGATCTTTCTCAACTTTTGCTCCGTTGGTTTTTCCTGCTTGCAAATGAATGGTCATGATTCGTTTTATTGATTTTTCCATTGTTATTCACCCTTTTCGTTTTTCTAAGGGTGAGTAAATGTCTGACATTACGTTAAGGTCAAGGCTGTTTTTAACTCTCCAAACAGCCTTGACCTACAAAAAAATCGAGCGACTTTCCGACATCTCCCCTTTGGCGTCGCCTCCACTTCTTTTGCCAGCGTTCTTTCGCTAACCACTATACCTGTGCCGTAGAAGCCTCCAAGCAATCCCTTACTTAGGCGTGCCCCTGACTATCACGCCATCTGCTAATGTATTTACTCCTGAATGGAAGACGTAGTCTCTTCCCTGATTGTTGTCCCATTGTCCATGCCCATTATTAAAAGCTGCCCTGAGCCGACTTCCCTCTTCTGCTTCAATCGTTATTTTCGCGTAGCCATTATACTCCGACGAGTTTAGAGGCACCCCTGGCAAAGTGGTCCAAGCTTCTTGGTTGAGGGAATAATGAATATGTGGGTCGGTCCAACCGGTCTTATAGTAAATCGTAATGGCATTTGCTAGGTCAGGTTTTTCGGGATGCCACTCCCCATCAAACCAACCGTCTTGGTCTCGATAAAACCCATCCTCTCCAGGTCCTGGCCATTGATTAGCGCCATCATCTTTAAATAAAATTCGCACACTTTCTGCCCCTTCGATTGTGTACATATACCAGCCATTCTCGAAAGGCTCCATTTCTGGAGCTGAACCCCATGATGGTTCCTCCACTTTAGGATCTGTATCGTAATAGTAAATGTGCGGTGTCCCCCATGTGTCAGGCTTTTTGAAGTAAACGGTTAACCCTGCTGTTTTTGTAAACGTATACATTTCTTCAGTAGAGCCGAATTCGTTCTCCGCCTTAAGCTGAAGCGTTACTTCTTCTCCGGCTTCAACTCCTTCTCCTATGGTAATAACATCGCCATTTATAAAAGATTGTTCGGCAGCGCCATCAATCGAGTACATCCCTTCTCCTACGTTTTGTACGTGAAGCGTCACTTCTAACAAATCACCGGAAAAGGAACCGCCAGGCGGATCAGCAAAAACTTGCGGATAAGGCGGTACCTTCGTAAAGGTATATTCCGCTTCTGCTTCACCTGCTTCATTTTCTGCAAAAAGCCGTAATATCAGCGACTCATCAATAGCCAAGTTACTCCCGATTGCCAGCACATCCCCATCAGCAAATGCTGTTCCATTCTCCTGCGGATCAGAACCGTCGATCGTATATGCGCCCGACTCCGCTTGCAGCACACTGAGTGTGACTTCAAGTTCTTCACTAGAAAACTCCCCGCCTTGAGGCGAGGTAGATACAGAAGGAAGCGTATCTCCTTCTGTTTCAACTAAAATGACGCCATTTTGATGGGCTGCAAATGTCACTTTCCCGTTTTCAACAACTGTGCTGTCTCCCGTATAGAAGTCACGGACTATCTGTCCGTCGGAAAAGACAGAGGAAACATCAATCGTCGTTTCTCCCGTTGCCCCGACTGCCACGACAACGCGATCATCGACGCCATCCTCCACATAGGTGCGACTAAATGTATACGGATTTGTGCCAATTTGCTTGTGCACTCCTGCTCCAACCGCTAAATGGTTATTCCGAAATTGCCCCATCTTTTGCCAATGGCTTAATACATCCTCATTCACAGAATCCCAGTTCATCGCTGAACGTGTTCCTTGCTGGGGATCAGATCCAGTAGGTCCAAATGGCCGTGCTGTCTCATCGCCATAAAACAATTTGACCCCGCCAGGAAGGAGCATTAAATACGTGCCGCCATCAACTAGGCGCTCCCGTGGATATAAATGCGTATCATGCTGAGAAAGGTAGCTTAACACATTGAAAGACGCGTCCGTATTGATCTGATTCGCATAGTGGGAAAAAGTGTCTTCCATTGTGTCCAAACGGTAAGCGGGACCGTTCCCATGTTCCCCTTGGAACGTAAAATTAATGATCGAATCGAATCCGTGATCAAAGTATTCGCTCCGTCCAACACCATGGCCCCACACTTCGCCTACCATCCAAAAGTCATCCGTCCAGCTCGCCCCTGGTGCATCTGGGTTTTCTTCACGCCAAGACCACAGCGCTTCATTCGCTGCATCCTTTAACTGCTGCCAACGGAACAACTCCACATGTTTGGCCGTGTCGATACGAAAGCCATCAATTCCAAATTCTTCAACCCAAGCGGCGAGCCATTGCACAATATAATCTGCCGGAGCTATATCTAGATCACGGCGTAGATCGTTCGCAGCTGGAACGATCCAGTCCTTATACCCCTCTTGTCGCTCTTGGCCCCACTTCGTCTCTAACAAGGGAGGCAAGCCAACACTATGCGTTAACTCCGTCCGAAAGTCGGGCAAACCGGCTAAGCACATTGTGATCTCACTGTTTCCACATGATTCATACCCGCCAATTCCTGCGCGAATCCAAGGCCCCCACCATGTGCTCCACGCCGAGGCATCATCATAATGAATATGGTCGTGGACATCATGCCAAGTTTGCCCTTCACTTGGTGTCCAATCCTCGGATACGCCTGGATTCCCGAATCCATATTGATTCATATCTTTAATGGTGTTGTAGCCTGGATGGTTCATCACTACATCTAGGACGACGCGAATTCCTTGTTCGTGAGCTGTGTTGACGAACTCGCGCATTTCCTCGACTGTGCCCATATTTTGGTCGACTGTTGTATAGTCCAACGCATAGTAACCATGGTACGCATAATGGGCAAAATCGCCATCTGGGCCACCGCCGACCCAGCCGTGGATCTGTTCATAAGGAGCCGAAATCCAAATCGTATTGATCCCTAGATCTGTGAAATACCCTTCATTGAGCTTATCGGTTAACCCTTGGAGATCCCCACCATGAAACGTTCCGATGTTTTGGCCCCAAGCGTCTTCTTGGGGCCGGCCATATGAATCGTTATTGGATGGATTTCCGTCATTAAAGCGGTCAGTAATGGCAAAATAAACCGTTGCGTTCTCCCATGAAAATGGTTTTTGGTCGCTATTTTGCGAAGCATATGCGTCATTCACAGACGAAGTAGTCAACAAAAATGAAAACGTTACCATAAATATACATGCTAAAAAAACACTAATTTTCCTTATTCCAATCATAATTTTATCGTCTCCTTTATCATTTTTTAAGCAAACGTTTGCACAAATAGACAAAAACATAAGCAGGGCTCCACCTTTAGAAAACGCTCGCAAATAAAAAACAACCATCCACTCAATATCCTTTAAATAAGCAAGATTGAGCCAGTATGGAAAGACAACATTGCAACTCCCCCTTTCATTTTCTATTCATTCTAAAGTGATTTTTCTCAAAAATCAATAGATCTACTCTCCTCTATTTATTCTTTTTCGTGGAAACATTCGACCTCGAAGACCTGTCATTTTTATTTTAAGCTGTATTACAGGCATCCACTTCTCAACCACTCTAACTTTCCTCATAAACAAAGTGCTTGACTTCTCAAACCCGAGTAAATATATTAGGTTTATCAGATAATTGACTGACGCATCAATCAGTAATAAAAAGGGGATGTTTATGAGCACACTTGATAACAGGCGCCATTTAATGGAGGCTGCCTTGGCGCTTTTCGCCCAAGAAGGCTACCACAAAACGAAAGTATCCGACATTGTCAAACAAGTCGGCGTTGCCCAAGGCACTTTCTACTGGCACTTTAAAAACAAAGAGGAGATTGTCCTATGCATTCTGCAAGAAGGTGAACAAGCACTCCTGAATGTCATCCGCTCCGGATACCGCCAAACTGAAGGAGATGTCGATGATATGGTCGAATCTTCGCGGCGATTAATGACCGACCTCTTCTCTTTTGCGCAAGCAAATCCAAATTATATGCGGTTGTTGTTTAAAACAGGGCAAGATGCAGAAGAAAAGATTTGCCAGCATATATCCCATACGCTTATCGCGATCGAAGAAGCGTTCGAACGCAACATAAAACGGGCCCAAGAACTGGAGATGTTGCCGAAAGGGGGTTCGAGCAAAAGACTTGCTGCTATGCTCGTTAGCTTGGTGCTTGGAACACTTGAGCGTTGGCTATTTTCTAAATCACCCCATTTAGACAATATTGCAGCTGAATCGTTGGCAGTTGAAATCGTTTCTTTTGAATTTTTTGGGCTACTCGGCAAAACAAAGTGAGTGGAGGTGACCTTTTTTGGGATTTTTGAAAAAAGTCGTCGTGCAAGTCATACCGAGCTTGCTCATTTTAACATTGATCATTTTTTTCCTTGTTTATGTTGCTGGTGATCCTGTTTCTGTGATGCTTCCTGAAAATGCGACTGCGGCAGACCGTGAAGTATTGCGTGAAGCATTAGGTTTAAATGAACCTTTTTTCGTGCAATATTTGCATTTTTTAAGTGACCTTCTCCGTGGCGATTTTGGGATGTCCCTGCAATACCAGCAGCCAGCCATTGACCTTGTGTTCAGCCGTTTGTGGGCAACGTTAGCTCTGTCCATTGTAGCGATGATAATCGCGATTGTGATTTCCATCCCCCTTGGCATTTATGCTGCCATTAAACGGAATACGTTTGTCGATGTGCTCATTTCAGGATTGTCGATTATTGGCAAGGCGATGCCTAATTTTTGGATTGGGATTATGCTGATTCTCTTTCTTGCTGTTGCCATTCCCATCTTTCCCGTTTCAGGCGCAGCGACACCGCTTCATTTTGTATTGCCAGCCTTTACGCTTGGCATCGCCCTAGCAGCGGAAATGACGCGGCTCACACGGGCTAGTATTTTGGAAGTAATCGACCAAGAATATGTCCAAACAGCGAGAAGTAAAGGCCAAAAAGAGAGCATTGTCATTTTTAAACATGTGTTTTTAAATGCGTTAATTCCCGTTATAACGATCATCGGTCTACAATTTCCACAGTTGATTGGCGGTGCCATTGTTGTCGAAACAGTTTTTTCATGGCCAGGGGTTGGCCGCTTGTTGCTTTCCTCAATGGGAGCAAGCGATATGGCAGTCATTCAAGCCATTGTATTTGTCATTGCGCTCATTACGATTGTTGTAAATTTATTGACCGATTTGCTTTATCGCGTGCTTGACCCACGCATTAAATACAACTAGGCTAGGAGAATCGTTCATGGAGGCTACTTCTAAACAAAAGAAAGCGAACCGGGCTCGTTTTTTTGCCCACCTCTCTCCTTTAGGCTTGGCAGGGTTGGTCACTGTTTTCCTAATCGCCGTACTTGCTATCTTTGCACCGTGGATTGTTCCTCACGATCCTTTTCAAATTGATGCGACACAACGCTTAATCCCGCCAGCATGGATGGAAAATGGCTCCAGCTTGCACTGGCTCGGCACCGACCATTTAGGGCGAGATGTGCTCAGCCGTCTTATTTACGGAGGACGTGTTTCCCTTTTTGTCGGCATCGTCTCCGTTGTGATTGCTGGTTTCATTGGCCTGACACTTGGCCTTGCCTCTGGCTATTTAGGCGGTTGGCTCGATGCACTCATCATGCGCTTTGTTGACGCTATGCTTGCCATTCCAACGTTGTTGCTTGTCCTTGTAGCAATGGTAATGCTTGAACCGTCAATTGCCACACTCATTTTGATCATTGGACTGACAAGTTGGGTTCAGTATACTCGCGTTGTCCGTGGGGAAGTGCTTAGTGTAAAGGAAAGGGAGTTTGTCCAGTCTGCCAACACGCTTGGAGCAAGCCGTACTTATATTGTTCGGAAACATATTTTGCCAAACGTTTTATCTTCTTTTATTGTGATCGCCACCATTGGGATCGGCACAGCCATTTTAACAGAGTCCTCTCTTAGTTTTCTTGGCTTTGGCGTCCAGCCCCCTGACATTACTTGGGGAGGAATGCTTAACGACGGGCGCAACTATTTAGCCACAAGCTGGTGGGTTGCGACATTTCCTGGTATAGCGATTACAATCACCGTTCTTTCCTTTACCTTTCTAGGAGATTGGTTACGGGACTTATTAGACCCACGCTTCATACGAGGAGGCATAAAGGATGACAAATAGCCCTTTGCTTCGTGTAAAAGACCTTGTAGCAACATTTGCTTCTGGCAGCGACTTCAAACCAGTTGTCAATGGCATTTCATTTCATGTTTATCCGGGTGAAATTGTAGCCATTGTCGGCGAATCAGGTAGCGGTAAAAGTGTGACATCTCTTTCGATTATGGGGCTGTTAAATCGAAACGCCACGATCGGCGGATCGATCCTTTATGAAGGACAAGAGTTACTGACTATGTCGGCAACTGAACGCAGACGGTTGCGTGGCAAAGAAATGTCGATGATTTTCCAAGAGCCGATGTCCTCTTTAAATCCAATGCTGCGCATTCAGACGCAAATTGCCGAAGTGCTTAAAATCCATAACCATAGCTGGAGTAAAGCAGCGATTGCTAAAAAAGTCATTGATTTGCTCGAACAAGTGGACATTCCAAACCCTGAAGAAACAGCGAAACGCTTTCCACACCAATTGTCTGGAGGCATGCGGCAACGAGTGATGATCGCCATCGCCATCGCCTGTCAACCAAAATTGTTAATTGCAGATGAGCCGACAACAGCACTCGATGTCACGACGCAAGCGCAAATCTTAGCGCTTATGAAACGGTTGAACAAACAAAACGGCGCTGGAATCGTATTTATAACTCATGATTTAAGTGTTGTCGCTGATATCGCTGACCGAGTTCTTGTAATGCGCACCGGCAAAATTGTCGAAGAAGCGACTGTGTTTGATTTATTTGACAAACCGCAACACCCTTATACAATTGGCCTGTTAAAGGCAATGCCGACATTGGACACAAGTTTTTAGTTCTTAGCCCATCCTTGGCAATCCCCCAGGCTTAGCCAATGGATTGTCAGTAGCCAGGAAAGGAGGAAACAAAAAATGGAACCGACGAGTGAATTGCTTCTGGATGTACGCCATCTAAGCAAAACATTTCCATTGAAAAAGAGCAAAACAAACAAAGCACCTTCCTTTAAAGCAGTGGATGACGTCAGTTTCCAAGTTTTTAAAGGAGAAACATTGGGCATTGTCGGCGAGTCAGGCAGTGGAAAATCAACAGTGGCGAAAATGATTTTGCAGCTCTTAGAACCAACTAACGGGGAAATTTATTTTTTAGGGCAAAACCTTGCCAACCAGTCAAAAGCGGAAAGCAAAGCGACTAAAAGGCGTATGCAGGCAGTGTTCCAAGACCCATATGCGTCGTTAAATCCGAGAATGAGGGCCAAGGAAATCGTCACAGAACCGCTCATTCTCCATAAGCAATTAAACAAGAAAAACCGGGACGACAAAGCGCTAGAATTGTTGCACGAGGTTGGTTTAAGCGAACAGCATTTGAACCGGTTTCCACACGAATTCAGCGGTGGGCAGCGCCAACGGTTAAGCATTGCCAGAGCGATCGCCTTAAAACCGGATCTCATTATATGTGATGAGGCTGTCTCTGCCCTTGACGTCTCGATCCAAGCGCAAATTTTAAAATTGCTCAAGTCCCTGCAAACATCATATGGGCTCTCTTATATTTTTATTGCCCATGGATTGCCGACTGTGAAACAGCTTAGCAACCGTGTCGCGATTATGCATAAAGGCAAGATTGTCGAGATCGGAGAAACAAACGACATTTTCCAGTCCCCAACACACACTTATACAAAATCACTGTTAAAAGCCGTGCCGCCCTCTCATCCTAGAGACAGGCACAAACCATCTATTGGAGGATAAAACATGAAAAAACCAGTTTCTTTTATAACTATTTCTGCTGTTACACTGGCGCTCCTTGCTTCCTGCGGTTTTGAAGATCCTGATGCAAACGATACAACCAATGACGATACAGCGTCTGGCAATGGCCAGCTGACGATTGCCAACCCTGCCGACATCACTACGTTTGACCCTCATAATAATAGCGTCATTACGACTTCGGCTGTACTCGTAAATGTATACAGTAAGTTGTTAAAACGGGATGAAGCAGGAGAAATCATTCCTGAGTTGGCGGAGAGTTGGGACACGATAGATGATGTAACTTGGGAATTCCAATTACGTGATGACGTTACTTTTCATAACGGCGATCCATTTACGGCGGAAGATGTGAAATTCTCATTGGAACGAGTTGCCAACGATACGACGCTCCAGCAATATGCCACATTTAGCCAAATTGAAAATGTGGACGTAGTGGATGACCATACCATTCAAATTACAACTGCTGAACCTGACCCACAATTGCTCAGTCGCCTCTCTACTCCAGCAGCAAGCATGTTGCCAAAAGACTACTTTGAAGAAGTAGGCGCTGATGAGTTTTTCAAAGCCCCGGTTGGAACCGGTCCATTTCAATTTGAATCTTGGCAACAAGATGAAGCTGTTGTATTAAGCAAATATGAAGGCTATTTTGAAGGAGAGCCGAATTGGGAAACTGTTCGCTTTAGTGTGGTGCCTGAAGACTCAACCCGTGTATCTGAACTTCTTACCGGTGGCGTCGATATCGCCTTCAATATTCCTACCGCTGACATGGAGCGGATTGACAACAATGATGGCACCCATATGGCATTAGAACCGATTCAACGTGTGATCCAAATTTGGCTTTCTAATGAGGAAGGAGAAGCTACAGCTGACCCGGCAGTAAGAGAAGCAATTGATTTGGCTATCGACAATCAGGTAATTATCGATGAAATTCTTCAAGGCAGCGCTACAGCAACACGGACTCATATTACGCCCGGAAACTTTGGCGCTGATCCGTCTTTGTATGACACGTACGAGTACGACCCAGAACGAGCAAAAGAAATTCTTGCTGATGCTGGCTATGAAGATGGCGTGACAATCAATATGTCTGTTAATAATTACTATACGGAAATGGCGGAAGTGGTTGGCGGCATGCTAGCTGATGTCGGCATTACAGCCAATATCGAACTAATTGAACAAAGCCAGTTTGCCAACCGATTATTTAACGGTGAATTAGAAGAAGCGATCTTTGTCGGCTGGGGAAATGACATGTTTGATGCAAGCGTGCTCGACTTCTTTAAAGAAGAAGGGGTCGCCCCTTATACTGACCCTGAGATTGAACAGCTGCTTGAAGATGCTGCTTATAATATGGATGAGGAAGAACGTGCCGACCAATATCAACAAGTTCAACAACAATTAGCTGAAGATCGTGGCGCTGTTTATTTATTCCAACTTCAAGGCCGCTATGGGGTGAGTGACCGTTTGGACTACAAACCAAGACTTGATGAGCTCTATTACGCAAACGAAATCAAATTGGCCAAATAAGGCATAAGGAGAATAAACTCATGGACCTTCCAGCTTTATCGCAATGGGAAGCTTTTATGGTGGAAACGTTGCTTGCCAAAGGCATGGAGCGACAAACACTCATTAATTTGCTGAAAGCAAAAGATGCGGAAACACTGAACAACTTTGATGACACCTTCGATTATCATGAACTGATTACAGCTGCAGAAACAGCTTTAGACAACCTTACGCAAGCAGTGCAAGTAGGCTACACCATTAAGTTTGTGTCGAAATTCGGGATTAAACGCTTGCTCGGTTTAAAATATGGACTGGAGGAAGGCATCGACTACCAAATGGCAGACGACCGGTTTGACAATCTTACACTGACAGCGCCACAATTAGCTGAATTTAAAGCAATGTTGTCGCCAAACTGGAAAGTGTTTAACGAAATCAATGGAAATGGGACTTTTACCGTCTCCATTCTCCATGCAACACTTGTACACAAAACCTAACCTTTTCAAAATGAAGCCCTAAGCTTTTTTGCTTAGGGCTTTATTTTATGTGGGTTGTTTGTCTTATTCGTGTTTTTTTAATTTTTGTTTAGCCAAGTAAGAAAGGCCAAAGCAACAACCGGCAAAGACAATAGCAGCTCCAATAATGCCTGAATATATTTGTACACTTGCATCATGTATTTGGTAAGGCTCAGGCAGCCAAAAACCAATTGTCAAAAATAAACCCGCCCCTAAAAACAACAAGCAGAACAACTGATAATCATGCTGATCCTGTTTCAAACGTTGAATCGTCTTTTCGTCCATTAGACTGCCTCCTCTCCTACTGCTCTCCTTTTCTATGTTAACAGATCAAAAGAAGTTCGAAAGGCGAAGACTTTTGCTAATAGAGGAAAATTATGCTGATAAGTGGTCGAGCATCAATATCACTTGTTTAGCGGAATTGACAGCTGATTTTTCTAAAAATGCATCGTATGACATCTTTGCGTCTTGGCCAGCCACGTCAGACAAAGCCCGGATAATGACAAATGGGGTTTGGAATTGGTGGCATACTTGAGCGATCGCGCCTGCTTCCATTTCTGCACAATAAGCAGCAGGAAATAATGTTTTGACTTCGTTTACACGCGTTTCTTCCCCCATAAAGGAATCTCCTGTCACAATCAGCCCCTCTTCTGAATGGAAGCCTACTTTTTGCGCGGCTGTCTTCGCTGCTGCAATTAAGGTTGCATCTGGTAAATACGCTGGCACCATTCCAGGAACTTGTCCATATTCATAGCCAAACACAGTTGCGTCAACATCGTGGTAACGTACTTCCGTTGAAATGACAAGATCGCCAACAGCCATACTTGCGTTGAGGCCTCCTGCTACGCCAGTGTTGATAATAGCATCAGGTTGAAACCGATCATTCAATAGCGTTGTTGCCAGTGCAGCGTTCACTTTTCCAATTCCACACCGTGTTAGCACTACTTGCACAGCGCCAATTTTTCCTTCAGTAAATTCACAATTGGCAATCGTTGTCACTACGCGGTTTTCCATTTTATCTCGTAAAAAGTTGACTTCTTCTTCCATTGCACCAATGATACCGATTTTCACATCCACTCTTCCCTTCTGTTGGACAATTCCTTTTCCAGTATACACACCTTTAAGCAAGATTTCACGACTTAAAACTGAAAAAACCAGCTGGCAATGCCGGCTGGTTCAACCTATCGCTTTCAATATCTTCATTGACAAAGCGTTTTCGATCCGTCTGGTTATGCGTTTTTCTTTGTTGCTGTTTTTCGTTTTGATGCAGCCGCTTTTTTCCGCTTCGGCTTTGTCCGCTCTAGTGACGCCTCTAGCGCTGACATTAAATCGGTCACATTCGTGTCCCGTTCCGCTTCTTTTGGTTCCGAAACAACCATTTTGTTTCCTTGCTTTTTTTGTTCAATTAGATCAAAAAGCTGCTCCCGGTATTCATCCGTGTATGACTCTGGGTCGAATTCACTGGTAAGCTGGTCAATCAAAAGCAACGCCGTCTTTAGTTCTTTTTCTTCTACTTTAGGCGCTTCTGGCAAATTAGGGACATCAGCAAGCTTCCGCACCTCATCAGGAAAATAAATCGTCTCCATCATTAAAGCGTTGCCGTACGTGCGGACAATTGCCAAATGTTCTTTCGCGCGAATGATAATTTTGCCAATGCCAATTTTTTTAGAATCAGCAAGCGCCCTTTGCAACAGTGCGTAGGCTTTGGAGCCACCATCACCTGGCGCTAAGAAATAAGAACGGTCAAAATAAATCGGATCGACTTCCTCCAACTGGACAAAATCAAGAATTTGCACCGCTTTGTCTTCGTTGTCTTTTCGAAACTGCTCAAGCTCTTCCGCTTCGACAACAACAAATTTGTTTTTCACGTATTCGTATGCTTTGACAATATCATCTGCTTCTACTGCTTCCTCGCAGTGGCGACACCTTTTCTCATAAGAGATTGGCGTATGGCACTTTTTATGGAGTTGACGCATTTTGATGTCTTTGTTTTCGGTTGCCGTGTGCAGTTTAACGGGAATATGAACAAGCCCGAACTGGATGCTGCCTTTCCAAACTGTATGCATGATTTCACCTCACTCTTACTATACGGCGCAAGCGCCATTAATATCACAGGAAAGGTTTGGTTACTCTATAGCTAGGAGGTAGCGCAAAAATGAAACCAATGAAACTGACGGAGACGACCGCATTTCCTCAGTCAACAGGCTGGGTCGGAGAGCCTAAATACGATGGCTATCGTTGCCTAGTTTCCATCACAGACACGAGCGTTGAGCTAATCAGCCGCAACGGGCGATTGCTTAACCATGCTTTCCCTGAAGTTGTAAGTGCTTTTGAAGAAAGGCAAACAAAGCTTTCAGGCCAGTTGCCGATCGTATTGGATGGAGAGCTTGTTTGTTTGCTGAATGGCTATGCAAGCCATTTTCCTGCTGTACAAACCCGTTCGCGCATGAGCAATGTTCATGTGATCGAAAAGGAAATGTTAAGCAGGCCTTGCCAATGGATGGCCTTTGACATACTCAACCAACCTAATGTTCCTTATCGAGAAAGGCGCAAACAGTTGTTATCATTCTGCAAACGGGCCGACATTCCCATCGTTACTCCATTAGGCGATGTCCCGACACTTGGTGTGGTTGAGTCGACAAGCGCTATTCAAGCGCTCCTAACGACGGTGAAACGTTATAATGGCGAAGGGATTGTCCTTAAAAAACAGCTAAGCCCATACAATCAAAATATCCGTTCAAAAGATTGGCTAAAACTGAAACATTACCGGTTTGTGCCTGTTCTTGTTACTTTTTTTGATGCGACGAATGGCTATTTTCACGGCAGCGTTTATCACCAACAAAGGGAGTTAAACGAAGTCGCTATTTTTAAGCACGGCCTTTCGCCAGACGATGCCAAAACGTTAGCCAATTTTTTTAGAACAAAAGGAACAGCTGAAAAAAATGGGTTTCGCCTCGCTCCATCAATCGTCGTTGAGCTCGCTTGCATTGGCCTTTCTGGTGGACAACTCCGTGAAGTCTCCTTTGTCCGCTTTTTGCATCATGCTGATCCAGACGACATCACCATGGCCACACTGTTTCATGGTTTGTATCCATTGCCAGACATTGTAGAGACGACAAGTTTGGATAAACCGTTATGGGAACAGGTCACAAAAGCGGATTACCTTCATTATTTGCAAGCTGTTATGCCTTTTATGCTGCCTTTTTTATATCAACGAGCGCTTACTGTCATTCGATTTCCCCATGGGACGTTTGCAAATGAGCGTTTTTACCAAAAACATATTCCAAGTTATGCGCCTGCTTATGTCAAATCAGGTTGGTTAGAAGATATTTGTTATATTCTATGCAACAATCCAGAAACGCTTATATGGCTTGGAAACCAACTGGCGTTGGAACTCCACATTCCGTTTCAAACGATTGATTCAAGCAAACCAGACGAAATTGTCTTTGATCTCGATCCTCCAAGCCAAGATCAGTTTGGCCTTGCCCAGGAAGCAGCACTTGACATGAAACAAATTTTCAACCGGTTTCAACTCCCCTTTTTTTGCAAAACGACTGGTGGAAAAGGATTGCAAGTTCACATTCCATTGGAAAAACAGACCCTTACTTATGAGGAGACAGGCCGCTTCATGAAATTTGTCGCAGATTTTCTCTGCCAACAAAAGCCAGGCAAGTATACGACGGAACGGCTCAAAAAAAAGCGACGTAACCGTCTCTATATCGACTACGTTCAGCATGCTTATAACAAAACGCTCATTGCACCATACTCTATGAGAGAGACCGGCTTTGCCGCCATTCCTTTGCGAGAAGACGAATTAGCATCGCCCACTCTTTCGCCTCAGCAATTTTCACTCGTTGATGTGCTTAGGCGCATCCAACAATTTGAGAACCCGTTTACTGGCTACGAACAAAAACGAGTAAGCAAAGAACGCTTTTTCAAATTGCTCGATGAAATTGGCGTATAGCAAAAAACGGATGCATGATGCATCCGTTTCAGACTGTACACTTATTTATTCGGTCTACGCATTGAGGTAGACGCTCCTTTTGCTTAGCGAGGATCTGTAGCTGATTCACTCGATGACACAACCGTCCAACCAACATTGTCTTCCCATTGAAGGCGTACGTCGTGATAGGTGCCTGTGTTTTTATCAAGCAACACGCCCCGGGCACTTGTAGTGGAACCGCCATTTCCTAACCACATAAGTGTTGAATTCGATTCGTTTAAACCTGTGGCCAAATAAAGGGCTGACTCCATTTCGTTCCAGTTTTGACTTCCTCTTGTGAAGTCATTTGGTGACGGATTTTCCTGTTGCGTCGGAACAGTATCGCCTTCTGTTTCTTCCGTTTCTTCGTCTTCTGTTTGTTCTTCTTCGTCGTTTTCCTCACTGCTATTTTCGTCTTCATTATGTTCTTCTTCGGAAGCATCGTTGTCGCTGTCGCCGTCATCATTGGCTGCTGTACTTCCTTCTTCATCGCCTTCTTCAATCGTTTGGCCATCTCCTGATTGACCTGAGCTGCTTTCTTGTTCATCCACAGCAGCTTGATCGGAACTAAACCAATTTACTGCAAGATTGCCACCAAGAAAGAGGATCAGCACAGTAACAATGATAATAGCAATGTTTAGGATTCGATTAATACGTTTACTTCTGCGATATTCAGATCGCCGTCCCATCAAATAACCTCCTCTTTCCAACGTTCTTTTTCCATTATAGCTTGTTTCAGTTGAACTTCAACCTTCCTTTTGTCGGAGATTGACGAAAAATCATGTGAAAAAAAATAGTCCTCTTGCTCTAATTGCAACAAGAGGACTCCTTATATTTAGCGGATTTCAAGGATTTCGACTTCCATTTCCCCGCCTGGCGTATTCACAACAACACGGTCATTAACTGTTTTACCTAACAAACTTTGCGCCATCGGAGAGTCATTTGAAATTTTTCCCTCAAACGGATCTGACTCTGCTGAACCGACAATCGTATATTCTTCTTCTTCCCCATCAGGTAGTTCCATTAAGCGAACTGTTTTTCCTAATGAAACAACATTGCCATCTACTTTTTCATTTTCAATCATGACGGCATTGCGAATCATTTTTTCCAGTTGGGCAATCCGGCCTTCAACAAATGCCTGGTCTTCTTTGGCAGAATCATACTCGGAGTTCTCCGACAGGTCGCCAAAGCTACGGGCGACTTTTATACGTTCAACGACTTCTTTACGTCGTGTTGTAATCAAATAATGCAGTTCTTCTTCAAGTTTTTTCTTACCTTCTGCGGTCATGTAATGTTTTTTCTCTTCTGACATGCTATTCACTCCTCATTAATATATACAAAAGGACTGTTGGGACTGGCTTTGTTTAAGCATCCAACTTCTTTTGTTCAATAATTGTGCGAATTTTTGTTGCCATCAAATCGATCGCGACTTTGTTTTGCCCGCCTTCTGGGATAATTAAATCCGCATAACGTTTTGTCGGCTCCACAAACTGCAAATGCATAGGCCTCACGACCGAAGTGTATTGGTCAATGACGGAATCGATTGACCGCCCGCGCTCCTTTGTATCGCGAACAAGCCTACGAATGATGCGAATATCAGGGTCCGTGTCGACAAACACCTTTATATCCATCATGCTTCGTAAACGTTCGTCTTCAAGAATCAAAATTCCTTCTAGGATAATGACATCTTTCGGCTCAATTTTTGTAACCGTTTTTGCCCGTGTATGATTGGCATAATCGTAGGAAGGCTTAAAAATCGGCGACCGATCTGCCAGTTGCATAAGATGGGCATAAAGAAGCTCATTGTCAAATGAAAGCGGATGGTCGTAATTCGTTTTTAAACGCTCTTCAAATGTGAGATGATCTTGATTTTTATAGTATGCATCTTGTTCAATCAAGACAATGGATGACTGGCTGAACTGCTTAAAAATTTCTTTGGCGACAGTGGTCTTCCCAGATCCAGTGCCGCCCGCTACGCCAATGATCACAGGCCTCGTGCTTGATTCCATTCGTCTTCCTCTCCTATGTTGCTGTTAAGTTCGTATCTTCATGCTGCATGCAATTCCATCGCCGATCGGCAAAATGCGCGTCGTAAAATGTGGATGGTTGGACAACCATTCATTGTAGCGTTTGATTTTAATCGCAAGCTTGTGCAAACGTTTTGGTTGCGAAGACAAGTCGTCTTTCGCGACAAGGCCCCTAAACAAAATATTGTCACTGATCACAAGCCCCGAATCTGCTAACTTCGGCGTATACAATTCAAAAAAGGTTTGGTATTGCCCTTTTGCAGCATCAATAAATAATACATCAAATGGAGTGGAATGTACAATGAGATCAACTGCATTGGTCGCATCCCCATGGATAAGGTGAATTCGGTCTTGCAAGCCAGCACGCTGTATGTAATCCTGTGCTTGATGGAAGCGAACATCATCCCGTTCGATTGTCGTAATCTGTGTTTGCGGAAGCGCTTCCGCCATTCGAATAGCCGAATAGCCAATTGCTGTTCCAATTTCTAAGATGGTTTTTGGTTGTTTGGCGACAAGCAGCAAAAGCATAGCTTCCAGTGCCACTAGTTCCATAATCGGCACGTTGTTGTCCTTTGCATACTGCTCCATTTCCAGCACAAGCGGTGAACGTTTTGGCAGCAGCGACGTTACATAATCATGTATTTCTTCGTTCATCATGTGTAAGCCATTCCTTTGCAATGAAAAAAGCAAGGGAGGCTAGACTCCCCGCCCTACTCGTTATTTTCTGCTTCTTCCCATTCATGACGGTATGCATCACGTGCTTCTAAATGCTTGTTGTAATCTTCATTGTAGATGATTTCACCGTTGTAACGGGCATAGAAATACAGGTAATCGGTGTCATTCGGGTCAGCAGCAGCAACAAGTGATTGTTCCCGGACTGTAGCAATCGGTCCTGGCGGCAACCCTTCATATCGATACGTATTATACGGTGAATCGATGTCAAGGTCATCATAGGTTGTCATATAAATATGCTCGCCTTGGGCGTATGCAACGGTTGGGTCGACTTGCAGCTTCATATTTTGCTCTAACCGGTTATGAAGCACGCCAGAAATTTCAAAGCGGTCTGGTGCCTCTTTTGCTTCCCGTTCAATAATGGATCCAATCGTCAGCAGCTCATGGAATGTGTACGCGCTGTTTTCAATCAAGTCGGCATTGTTTTGATAAACTTGTTCCATTTGGTCAAGCATCGCTTCAATGACTGCTTTGACAGGAGGCTGTTCCTCTTCAAATGGATAACTGGCGGGAAACAAGTAGCCTTCCAGTGGGTGATGAATCTCTTCGTTTAAAATTTCGTCTGTCAGCATGTCATAGTCGTCGATAAGCTCTTTGACATATTCTTCATCATCGATAACGGCCATTACTTCTTCTTGGGATGTTCCAGTAAACTCGGCAAGCCTTTCGCTTAAGCTCGCTAAGTTAAGACCTTCAGGAATAGTAATCGTCGAAGCAGCCTCCGCCACGACTCGGCCATCTTTTAAACTTGCAATAAGGTCATCCACGCCCATTGATGTGTTTAATGTATACGTTCCTGCTTGGAAATCCGATTCATTTTTATAACGGGCGTAATAACGGAAAAACGTTGCATTGCGGATTAATCCTTCTTCTTCTAGAATGTCCGCAATACCGCTTGTCGAAGTTCCGACAGGAATCGTTACTTCTATATCGGTGCCTTCCCCTTCTTCGTCCATTGGTTTTAAAGCAGTTGTTAAGTAAAAATAACTAAATATGCCGGCTGCCAATATCACGGCAAACAGAATTAAAACGCAAATAAACACGATCTTACGGACGGTTTTGGCTTGGGATGCACGTTCCTGATAAAGCTCTGAATGCTGTTTCGGTTGCTTTGTCATTTATTGCCTCCTTACCCGTCCCATTATACTACAAAAAATGCTAAAGTCATCCTTTATCGCCTTCATTTTTACAGCATTCGCCCTTTATTCTAAAGCAAACCCGTGCCACATTCAGCACGGGTTTGTGGTTTTACTCTTCCTCTTCAGAGAAAGTATTAAGCATCTCTTCGATCATGTCCCATTCTTCGTCTGTCTCGACGGGATAAAAGGAAATATCATTGTCTTCGTTTTGCTGTTCTTCATAGCGGAACGCAAACACTTCGACTTCTTCTTCCTCATCCTCTTCTTCCCCGACTGGAACGAGTACCATATAAGACTTTTCTGTTTCGTCAACTGTAAAACGGAACAATTCATCAAACAGATGTTCTGTGCCATTCTCGTCTGGAATGACAAAACGCTCTTTTTCTTCTTGGGCCATTCTCTTTCCCTCGCTTTGCTAAATGGTTTGTTCTATGTCAGTGTGTGGCTTTGGCGGTCTAAATATCCTTGTAAAATGAAAACAGCAGCCATTTTGTCTACAGCTTTTTTGCGTTTTTTTCGACTTACATCTGCATCAATTAAAACGCGCTGAGCTGCAGCCGTTGTAAGACGTTCATCCCATAAAACGGCCTGCACATTGCACCGTTGTTCAAGCGTCCGTGCGAATGCCTCACTCCGTGTGGCGCTTTCCCCAACCGTGCCGTTCATGTTTTTAGGATAACCAATCACCACTTTTTGGACGTCATTCTCTTTGATCAGCTCAGCTAGTGCTTCAAAATCACGGTTTGGGTCGTCTTCAGATCGTTGGATCGTCGGCAGTCCTTGCGCTGTCCACCCGAACGCATCACTAATGGCGACACCAATTGTCTTTGTCCCTACGTCTAAGCCGATTGTTTTCATTTGTTTTCCTTGCCATGGGCACGCAAATACGACTTCACAAGCGTTTCAATTAGCTCGTCTCGTTCTAATTTGCGGATTAGCGTACGGGCATCTTTATGCCTAGGAATGTAAGCTGGATCACCAGACAACAGATAGCCGACGATTTGGTTAATCGGGTTGTACCCTTTTTCTTCAAGCGCATCATAAACAGACAAGAGCACTTCTTGGACATCTGCGTCAAAGGAATCATCATTGAAATTGAATTGCATCGTATTATCCATTGAACTCAACTAGCTCTCACCTCTTTTAGCGTTCTTTAGACGAAATGCGCGTCGTTCTGTCGTCTGTCCTATTGTACAACAGAATCGACCATTTAGGAAATTGATTTCACGTATTCATGCACATAGGCAAGGGCTTCGTCCAACTTGGCAGGATCTTTTCCACCAGCTTGCGCCATATCAGGACGGCCGCCGCCACCCCCGCCTGTACGAGCGGCAACTTCTTTAATCAATTTGCCGGCATGGAAGCCTTCCGCAATAGCTGGCTTTGTAACGCCAGCGACAAAGGCAAGCTTGTTGCCTGTTTTTGCTCCAAGAACGATTACGGCTTTTTCGTGTGCTTGTTTAAGTGTATCCACCATAGAACGGAGCGCTTCCGTATCTTTTGCATCAACTTGGGCGGCGATAACGGCAACACCGCCAATTTCCTTGACTTGGTCATTTAAATTTCCAGCTTCAGCTTGCCCAAGCTTAGCGGTCAATGATTCGTTCTCCCTTTGTGCTTTACGCAAATCTTCTTGCAAGCTTTCAATTCGCTGCGGCACATCAGATAACCGCTTTGCTTTTACACGTTCCGCTGCATCTTTTAAAATCGCTGTTTGCTCTGCCAAAAACTGATAGGCGCCTTTTGACGTCACTGCTTCAATGCGGCGTACACCTGCGCCAATACCGGATTCGCTTGTAATTTTAAACAATCCGATCTCAGCTGTGTTGCGTACATGGCAACCGCCACACAATTCAAGGCTGTAATCGCCAACACGGACAACCCGGACTTCGCTGCCGTATTTCTCACCAAACAATGCCATGGCGCCAGCCGCTTTTGCTTCCTCTAAACGTTGAATCGAAATGTCAACTGGCAACGCCTGCCACACTTTTTCGTTAACAATTTCTTCAATTTGTTGAAGCTCATTCGGCGTCACTTGCCCAAAATGGGAAAAGTCAAAGCGCAACCGTTCACTCGACACAAGCGAACCTGCTTGATTGACATGTTCGCCTAAAACGTCTTTTAACGCTTGGTGGAGCAAATGGGTAGCTGTATGATTTTTGACAATATCGAGTCGTTCCCTTACTTCTATACGGGCACTCGCCTGTTGGCCAGCGGAGATTTCGCCATTTGTCACTTCAGCCGTGTGCAGATGTTGGCCATTTGGCGCTTTTTTCACATCTTTAACTACAGCTTGTCCCGTGTCGGTTACAATCATCCCTCTATCTGCCACTTGCCCGCCGCTCTCAGCATAAAAAGGCGTTTCGTCAAGAAAGAATTGGATGACATCCCCCTTGACGGCTTGTTCGACGTTCTCTTTGCCGCGGACGAGCGTCGTAATGACTGCGTCTGTCTCCGTATGTTCATAGCCGACAAACACACTTGGCGTTTTCACTTCCCCAAAGACATCTTCCTGAACGGACATCGATGCGCTTTCCTGGCGAGCCGCACGTGCTCTCTGCCGCTGTTGTTCCATTTCCTGCTCAAAGCCAGCACGGTCAACCGTCAATCCTTCATCATGGACATACTCTTCCGTTAAATCAATTGGAAAGCCATACGTGTCATAAAGGCGAAATGCGTCCTCACCTGCAATGGTTTCATTGTTGGTGGCCTTTGCTTTTTCGATGATGTCGCTTAAAATCGCAAGGCCTTCGTTCAATGTTTCATGGAAACGCTCTTCTTCGGTGCGAATGACCCGTGCAATAAAGTCTTGCTTATCTGCAACTTCAGGATAAAAGTCTTTCATGATCGCACCAACAACGGGCACAAGCTCATACATAAACGGGCGGTCAATGCCAATTGATTTTGCAAAGCGGACAGCGCGGCGCAACAAGCGGCGCAACACATAACCGCGACCTTCATTAGACGGCAACGCCCCGTCACCAACTGCAAAAGCAACCGTTCGAATATGGTCGGCAATCACTTTAAAAGCAGTATCTGCTTCCTTGTATGTTTTACTAGCCAGTGCTTCCGTTGCCTCAATGATTGGCATAAACAAATCTGTCTCAAAGTTAGTCGGCGTCCCTTGGATCACAGACACCATTCGCTCTAAGCCCATGCCTGTATCAATGTTTTTCTTTGGCAATGGCGTGTATGTGCCGTCTGCGTTATGGTTGAACTGGGAAAAAACCAAATTCCAAATCTCAAGGTAGCGTTCATTTTCACCACCTGGATACAATTCTGGGTCATTCGGGTCATCGCCATACTCTGGCCCCCGGTCATAGAAAATTTCTGAGTTTGGACCACTTGGGCCTTCGCCAATGTCCCAGAAGTTCCCTTCTAAACGGATAATCCGTTCTTCAGGAAGACCAATATGTTGATGCCAATAGTGGTAAGCCTCTTCATCTTCAGGATGAACGGTGACAGAAAGGCGTTCTTGTGGAAATCCGATCCATTTTTTATCGGTCAAAAATTCCCACGCCCATTCAATCGCTTGCTCTTTAAAATAATCGCCAATCGAAAAATTGCCAAGCATTTCAAAAAATGTATGGTGTCGTGCCGTTTTTCCGACGTTCTCGATATCGTTCGTCCGAATCGACTTTTGCGCGTTGACAATACGCGGGTTTTCGGGAATCACCCGTCCGTCAAAATACTTTTTTAATGTGGCAACGCCACTGTTAATCCATAGCAATGACGGATCTTCAAAAGGCACAAGCGAAGCACTCGGTTCTACAGAATGGCCTTTCTCCTTAAAAAAGTCAATGAACATTTGGCGAACACTTGCCGAACTTAACCGTTGCAATATGAATCACTCCTTATGTATTTATCAGCACATAAAAAAACTCCTCCCTAGAAAGAAGGGACGAGATGTCTGTTCACGCGGTACCACCCTCATTATGGCGCGATTTTAGCGCCACCACTTTCATACCTTTAACGCAGGAAAATACGGTGGGTTTTGCCCACAGCTCCAGAATAGCGTTCCGCATCTCTTCGCCAGCGCTTTTTTCAGCCAAGAAAGCGCTTCTCTTTAGACGGGCTGACACGTACTCGTTCTATCAACGCAATAACCGTTTTCCGGTATATCTTTTTCAGCACGATTATAGCGTTCAAGGATACAAATGTCAATCGTGCTGGATATCGCCTTTAATGGACTGACGAATATGGACGACCGTCACCTTTAAAATCGCAGCAACTGGCACCGCAATGAGCAAACCAACAATGCCACCAGCCTCCACGCCAATTAACAGCGCAATAATAATGATCATTGGATGCAAATGAACCGTCCGCCCGACAATGACCGGGGATAGCAGATTCCCTTCAATTTGCTGAATAATGACTAAAGCAATCACTGTATAAAGACCGAGTGTCGTTGATTCAAGAAGAGCTGCACCGACCGCTGGAATCGCGCCAATAATCGCTCCAAAATAAGGGATAAAATCGGTCGCCCCAACAAAAAAACCGAGCACAATTGGATAAGGTACGCCAAGAAACCACAGAGCAACAGTCGAAAGCACGCCAACACAAAAAGCGACCAGCAGCTGACCACGAACATAGGACCCAAATGTCCGATCAACATCGGTTGCATAGGCTGTCAACCCTTTTCGCCATTTTCTTGGCGTTAAGTAAAAAGCAACCCGTTTAAGGAGCTCGTAGTCTTTTAAAAGGTAAAACACTAAAAAAGGAACGACAATCCATGTCATAAAGGACTGTAACATCCGGATAATCACTTGTTCTATCTGGTCTAGCCCCGCTTTCGCGAATGTTTCGATTTTCATGCTCCATTCACCGACATGGTCGTCGAGTGGGTTTGGTAGGTTTTCCGCTGTACGTTGTAAGTTCAACAGTGACTTTTTCACTTCAGCCAATTGCCTTGGCAGTACATCCATGGCTTCTTTTACCTGTGCTGCAAGCGCGGGCAATCCCCAAAAAAGCATAGCGGCAATTGCAAGAATAAATGCTAAGAACAACATAAACGTGGCAAGTGCCCGCGGCAATCCAAGGCGAACAAGACACTCAACAATAGGGTGAAGCAAATAGGCCGATACAAAAGCCACACAAAGCGGTCCGAGCAATGTCGCCAATATGTCCCACACTGGCCGTAAAAATAACACTACTTGGCCTACGAGCAACAACAATAGCACGATCAGTAAATATTTCGTCCATTTCAACACGTCTGTTTGCAGCCGTTCCCGCTTCATGACTCCAACTCCTTTTGCCTCTCCTCCTAGCTTGCGCAAAACAGTGGCTTCGTAATCAAAAAAAGCGGCCTATTGCGGCCGCTTTTTTCTGTCTAAGCAAACATGCGTTTGAATCTCTTTCTCGCTTTTTTCCAAGTACGGGCATTCATCAGGTTAGCTTGCATCACTGGCTCTATAAATTGCCGGATTCTCCGCTTTGTTTTCCGGTCATTTAATGAATACCATGCAGCGCCAACGCCGATGGCCATTAATGGAGCGATTGACTTCCGCAAAAGGCTCACCTCCGCTTAGCTTACATGTTTAGACGACGTTCTTCCGTTTCAAACAAATCGTCAAGTGAGCTGAGCGAACCGTCCTCCTCTACTTGGTGAAGGAGCAACGTGTCTTTCACTAAACTCATCTCGATGAAACAATTCCAACAATAGTATTGGTTTGTGCCAATCTTTCCGATGTCTTTTCGGTGGCAGTTAGGGCAACGCATAGAGGGCCTCCTTTACAGAGACAGTATGGCCCGTTCCTTACTGATCACTAAATGTTGGCCTTTAACGACTTTCCGGCCTTCCTTTATATCAGACAGCCAGCCATCTGTCACTTCATACCCTATGATCGTGCCCAATTCGACGTTAAAATATACATCTTCTACCAATCCGAGCGTTTCCCCTTCCTCGGAAAGAAGCGGCTTCCCTTTAAAACGGCGTCGCCCTGTGTGAATAGGGTGGAGCATTTTTTGCTCGCGGTTGAACGGCTTTAAAGCCTGTTCACCAGCGATCATAACCGCTTCCTGACCAGCATGAGCAATTTCACCAATCGGCAAAAAAGCATGCTGTGCAAACAAATGTGTTCGTTTCACTGTTAAGCCAACGACTTCTTTGCCATCAAACAGAGCATCCACGACCCGGCCATGTTCAATGCCAGTTGTATTGCTGATAACAGGAAGCCCTATAAGCGCTTGAACTGTTCGCAAAGAAACACCGCCTTTCCGAACAGTCTTAAGTTATGCATATGTAGCTTCCTCTATCCCCGGTGAACGTTACCAGTACGTGAAAGCAATTGTTGAAGGCGCTCCTTTAATTTGGAATGGCGGTGCTCGTCTGCATGTTTAATCGCCTGTTCCATCGTTTTCCGATCGCCACATAAGAGCAAATACTGCTTGGCCCTGGTAATGCCTGTATAAAGCAAGTTCCGCCTCAGCATGCGCATGTAGCTCGACACGACTGGCATCACCACAATCGGAAATTCGCTTCCTTGTGCTTTATGGATAGAACAGCAATAGGCATGGGTTAGCTGTGAAAAGTCTTTTTTCTCATAGGTGACTTCCAGTCCGTCAAAGGAAACCACTAACTGATCTTTTTTTTCCGTCGTCTCTTTAGCATAAAAAACAGCAACAATTTCCCCTCTATCGCCGTTGTATACGCCTTCCTCTGGATTGTTGACTAGCTGGAGCACCATATCGCCTTTGCGAAAAACAACATCCCCAAATGGCAGCTCTCGACGGCCTTCTTTTGCCGGATTAAATAAGGACTGAAGCATCGTGTTTAATTCATTGATCCCTGCCTGCCCTCGGTACATGGGTGCCAGTACTTGGATCTCTTTAGCACTGTAGCCTTTCTTCATGGCGTTTTCACAAATTTGCCAAACTGCTTGTTGCACTTGGTTCGGCTGGCAAGGAAAAAAGACGCGGTCTGCCTTTTTCGTTAAAAAATCACTTGGAAGCACGCCATCCTTCATCGAATGGGCAAGCTCAATGATGGAAGAGCCTTCAGCTTGCCTGTAAATGTCCTTTAATTGGATCGTTGGAATAACGTCTGCTTCTAAAAGATCTTTTAATACTTGGCCAGGCCCTACAGAAGGCAACTGGTTTTCATCCCCAACTAACACGACTTGCATGCCTTTGGGGATCGCTTTAAATAACTGGTTTGCAACCCAGGCATCGACCATCGACATCTCATCGACAATTAACAGTTCCCCTTCAAGCTGTTCATGGTCGCCTTTTTCAAAGCCGGTCGCACTGCCTTTCCAGCCGAGCAAGCTGTGTATCGTGCTTGCAGGCAGTTCCGTTGCTTCAGCCATCCGTTTGCTGGCTCGACCAGTGGGCGCTGTCAACTTAAGGGGCAAAGATTTATTTTTGTAAGCAGACACTTCAAGAGAAAGCCCATGAAGCGCAGCATAAGCTTCAACAATTCCTTTAATGACCGTAGTCTTTCCTGTTCCTGGCCCACCTGTCAGCAACAACAGCGGAGATCGAAGAGCAGTAGCAATCGCTTCTTTTTGCGTGTTTGAATAGGTAACAGCATGTGTTTCCTCAATATGCCCGAGTGTTTTTTCGATTTCTGCTTCAGTGAATTCTTGTGTCAGTTCTTGACTTAAAATTCGGCGGATGTTGGTGGCAATTCCTTTTTCTGCATAATACAATGACTTCATGTAGACGCGATCTTCTTCACGAACGAGCATGCCCTCTTCATTCATTTCGATGAGGATGGCATCAAGCTCGGAAGCTTCAATTTGGACGTTGGGGCTCGATAATAATGCAGCCCCTTCTGTAATGAGCGCTTCTTTGTGCAAGTATAAATGGCCTTGTTGCATACAACATTCCCGGAGCAAATAAAGCAGCCCCGCCCGCAAACGCTCTGGATGGTTCCCAGTTAAGCCAATCGCCGCCCCTAATTGGTCTGCGCGGCGAAAGCCGACTCCTTCCACATCCTGAATGAGCAAATACGGGTTGGTACGGATGATATCAAGTGCTTGCAATTTGTACGTTCGGTAAACACTCATTGACAACTCTGTGCCAAACCCGTATTGGGACAGCTGGATAATGACTTGCTCTGCACCTTGTTGCTCAAGAAGTTGGTTATAAAGCATCGTCGCTGTATCTTCTTTTAGCTTCGGAATGTTGTTTAATACCGTTCGGTCTTCAATAATAGCTGAAATCGCCCTTTCACCGAGTGCGTCGACAATCGCTTCTGCTGTCTTTTTGCCAACGCCAGGAAAACGATCGCTTGACAAAAACCGAATAATTCCGCTTTTCGTCTGTGGCAAATCACGCCTAAACGTTTCCACTTTGTATTGGAGGCCAAAGCGTGGATGTTCAGCGACTTGCCCGAAAAATAAATAGGTCTCCTCTACTTCCAGTTCAGGCAAGTGGCCGACAACTGTTATTTTGTGTCCTTCAATTTGTTCATTCGTCTTTTCAATCCGCGTCATCGCCACTGTATAGTCGTTTTCTTCATTGCGAAACAACACATGAACGACTTTTCCTTTAACAAAACCTTTCTCCAGCGTTTTTTCGCCAACAATACCCATAGCTTCACCCTTTTTCAAGTGTCGCTTCAATAAGCCTTTTGCCGTTGCCAGCAAGAAGATGGTCCGGTTGGTGTGCAAGCGCTTGGTTAAAAGATGCAAGTGCCGCTTCAGCTTCATCGGACGCTGCCTGGACAACCCCTAAATTGTAATAAGCATCAGCATGACTAGGATCAAGGGCAATTGTTTTTTCAAACAAAGGGCGGGCTTCGTCCAGCAGCTCAAGCTGGGCTAAGCATAGCCCATATTGAAAAACAATTTCGCTGTCTTCACCACTTAATTCATAAGCTCTGCTTAGGTTAGCCTGTGCATGAGCAAGCTTCCCATCGCTGTAATAGCTCATGCCTAGCATGTAAAACAAGTCTGCCTCATTCATGCCACCAGTAAGCGCTTCAGTAAACGCTTTAATCGCTTGCTGGTGGTTTTCCTGCTGATAATGGACACAGCCTATCCCGTAATAGGCAACAGTCGCATCGCGGTCGAGCTCCAGTGCTCGCTCATAAAAAACGAGCGCACGCTCAAAATCTTTGAGTGCTGCCAGCAAGTTCCCCATGTTGATATACCCTGTCGGTTCTTTTGGATTTTCTTCAATGTAGGCAGCAAACTGTTTTGCCGCTTCTTCATAGTTCCCTTTTCGCATGAGCTCAATTCCTGCTTGATTATCCATCGTCATTCCCCCTCCGAAAGCTAAAAAGGAAAACGCGGTTTACGCATTTTCCCGGTGAATTTTGTCAATCACGCCGCCACCAATGCAACGATCTCCTTCATACAACACAACTGCTTGTCCTGGCGTAATCGCGCGTTGTGGCTGGTCAAACTGAATAAACGCACGGCCATCTTCCTTCGGAAATACGGTAACGCCTTGGTCTTCTTGACGATACCGAAATTTTGCTTTGCATGTAAATGGGCTCGTTCTTTCTTCCTTGGCAATCCAGTTCATGTCAGTAGCCCATAGTCCATCCGAGTATAGTCCTGGATGATGATAGCCTTGACCAACAATGAGTACATTTCGTTCCAAGTCTTTGTCAATGACAAACCACGGCTCACCAGCCCCACCAATGCCAAGCCCTTGACGCTGGCCGAGCGTATAGTACATAAGCCCATCGTGCTGCCCTTTATCAATGCCGTCCATTGTTTCCATCCGCCCTGGTTGTGCTGGGAGAAAGGTTTGCAGAAATTCTTTAAAATCCCGCTCGCCAATAAAACAAATGCCTGTGCTGTCTTTTTTCGTTGCTGTTGCAAGCTCTGCCTCAGCAGCGATTTTTCGCACTTCTGCTTTTTGCAAATGGCCAAGAGGGAACATCACTTTTGACAGTTGTTTTTGGCTAAGTGCATTTAAAAAATACGTCTGGTCTTTATTAGCGTCTGCGCCTTTTATTAACCTATATTCCCCGTCCATTTCCTGCAACTGGGCATAATGGCCAGTCGCGACATAATCAGCGCCAAGGGAAATCGCATGGTTTAAGAATGCTTTAAACTTAATTTCTTTGTTGCACATGACGTCAGGATTTGGCGTTCGGCCCGCTTTATATTCATCTAGAAAATACGTAAACACTTTATCCCAGTATTGTTTCTCAAAATTAACTGCGTAGTATGGAATGCCTAGCTGTTGCGCTACTCGCTCAACGTCTTCATAATCTTCTGTTGCCGAACAAAAGCCTGAATCATTGCTATCATCCCAGTTTTTCATAAAAATGCCAATGACATCATAGCCTTGTTCTTTCAAAAGCAAAGCCGTTACAGAAGAGTCCACACCTCCAGACATGCCGACAACGACACGTGTATCTTCTCGTTTTTTCATGTTGGTTCCCCACTTTCTATTGCTCGCCGCTATTCAATGAACGCCTTTTTCCCTTGCTCAGACAAGACGCAATCTGCAATTTGCTCAAACGCATAAGCCAACTCTTCCTTTGAATTGGTAATGCCAAAACTAAAGCGGATCGCTTCTTTAACACGATGGCTATCTTTTCCATACATCGCTTGAATGACATGGGAAGGTTGAAGCGTCCCTGCCGTGCAAGCAGAACCTCCAGACGCAGCAATGCCTTGCAAGTCTAATTTCATCAAAAGCGGTTCTGTAGACGCACCTGGAAAACAAACGTTTAAAATGTGATCAAGCCGTTCTCCGCTCTCGCCATTTTCCAGCACTGCTACGCCGCGCCGCTCCATCGTTTCAAAAAACATCGTCCTGTATAATTTGTAGCTTTGGCGACGCTGCTCACGTTCAGCGTATGCTTGGTTGAAAGCTTGAGCAAAACCAACAGCGCCAGCGACATTTTCTGTGCCTGCCCTGCGTTTCCGTTCTTGCTCGCCCCCATGCAACAGCGGTTCTAATTCGATGCCTTCTCGTACAAACAAACAGCCAATCCCTTTTGGCCCGTTTAGCTTATGGCTTGCAATGGTCATCAAATCTACGCCGAGCTCGTCTGTATTGAGTTCATATAGCCCAGCTGCTTGAACAGCATCGGAATGAAGGGCTGCTTGATGCCCTTTTAGCAGCTCGCCAATTTCTTTAATCGGTTGGACTGTGCCAACTTCATTGTTCGCAAACATGATGGAGACAAGGATCGTTTCTTCGGTTAACGCATTTTTCAATTGCGCAAGCGAAATTTGTCCATTTTCATTGACAGGCAGCTTTGTTATCGAAAACCCTTCCTTTGCCAATTCCTCAAGCGTATGCAGGACAGCATGATGTTCAATTTCTGAGGTGATGATATGCGTGCCTTTCTCACGGTTGGCACGGGCAAAGCCAATAAGCGCCAAATTGTTCGCTTCTGTACCGCCGCTCGTAAATAGCACCTCATTGTTGTTGGCGCTTAGCAATGACGCAATCGATTCACGGGCTTCCATTAACGCTTGTTTCGCTTGGCGTCCAAACTGATGGATGCTTGATGGATTACCAAAAACCGTAGAAAAATAAGGCATCATCGCTTCCAACGCTTGGGGATGCAACACTGATGTGGCTGCATGGTCTAAATAAATTTGCTTCATGAGTGGCACCTTCCGTCCCCTTGCTCCGTTGTGTTAAATATAAAACATATAATACTCTTGTTCTCCATCTTCCTTAAAATTGGCTAAATCGGCAAGAGTGGTTTTATCGAGCACATCCTTGACTGCGTCCCGTATTTTTATCCATAAATCGCGCTTGGCAGGCTCCTCGTCTTCAAGCACTTCAACCGGACTAATCGGTCCTTCTAACACACGAATAATATCGCCTGCTGTAATATCCTCGGCATCTTTGGCCAGCATATAGCCACCATAGGCACCGCGAACGCTTTTAACGAGCATCGCATTGCGGAGCGGCGCAATCAATTGCTCCAAATAATGCTCTGATAGTTTATATTCCTTAGCAATAGATTTCAAGGAAACAGGCCCTTCTCCTGATTTCTTAGCGAGTGCCATCATAATCGTCAATCCATAACGTCCCTTTGTCGAAATTTTCACGTCAATCCCTCTTTCATCAAAATAAATGCTGTAATATCTGGCCAATACTTCGTCTTTCACTCCATGTATTTGACAATTCGATCTCGTGATCCGCTTTTCCCTCTCGAATGTTGGCTATTCCTACTTGCCAAGCGATAAATTTTCCTTTATACCCTTGACATTATAGCATGTTTTCATACTGGATTGATAGAAGTTCGCAGAATCGAGAAGGCACAGGCATTTCGTTCATGGACAAGTTCTGCTAGTCTGAGCTACACTACGTAAGACGAGGAAAAAGAGGAGGGACACTCATGAAAAGACAACCGTTGGCCTATCGCATGCGCCCTACTTCTGTCGAAGAAGTGATTGGCCAGCATTCCTTGCTTGGCGAAGGCATGATGTTATCGAGAATGATTAAAGCGAACCAGCTTTCTTCCATGGTGCTTTATGGTCCGCCAGGTACAGGAAAAACGTCAATTGCCCGAGCGATTGCAGGGTCGAGCGGCATGCATTTCCGCATGTTGAACGCAACTGTCCATCATAAAAAAGATATGGAGACGGCTGTCGAGGAAGCCAAGATGTATGGCTCGCTCCTTTTAATATTAGATGAAGTGCATCGACTTGATAAAGCAAAGCAAGACTTTTTGCTCCCCCATTTAGAGAGCGGTCTATTGCTTTTAATCGGCGCCACTACGGCCAATCCTTACCATTCGATCAACCCAGCGATTCGTAGCCGCTGCCATATTTTTGAATTGGAACAGCTTGAACCTGATGATATCGAAAAAGCGCTGCGCCGTGCCCTCGCAGACGAAGAAAGAGGCTTAGGCCATGAAAAAATCGATATCGCGCCTGAAGCACTCCGCCATTTGGCATTGGCTTGCGGCGGTGATGTCCGCGCTGCCCTTAATGCGCTTGAGCTCGCTGTCCTCTCCACGCCTAAACAGTCAGATGGCACACGCTCTGTCACACTCCGTTCCGCCGAACAGAGTATCCAGAAAAAAAGCATTCAACATGACAAAGATGGCGATGCCCATTATGACGTGCTGTCTGCTTTTCAAAAGTCCATCCGCGGAAGCGACGTGAACGCGAGTCTTCACTACTTGGCACGCTTGTTAGAAGCAGGCGACCTTATTAGCATCCATCGCCGTCTGCTCGTCATCGCCTATGAAGACATTAGCCTTGCCAATCCCCAAGCTGGGCCGCGAACGCTTGCAGCCATTGAAGCATCAGAAAGGCTCGGACTGCCTGAAGCACGCATTCCTCTTGCCAACGCTGTAGTTGAACTTGCCCTTTCTCCAAAAAGCAACAGTGCCTATAAAGCACTTGATGCCGCAATTGACGCGGTGCGAAAAGGTGGCAGTGGCGAAGTTCCTCGCCATTTAAAAGATGCGCATTATAAAGGAGCGCAACAATTAGGTAGAGGCAGCGACTATAAATACCCTCATAACTATGCAGATGGTTGGGTCAAACAACAGTATTTGCCAGACAAAATTGCCCATCACCGTTATTATGAGCCAAAGCAAACAGGGAAATTCGAACAAGCGCTTAGCGAAATGTACAAAAGACGAAGCTAAAGATGCCAAATATCATCTTGTTTTTTTTGCGAACATCCATGACCTATTTACGATAACGTGATTGTCCATTCTCGCAAACAAGATCTTTTTTAGCAGGCTAGTATAAAATGGCGAAACTCTGGCAAAAGTAAAGCCATAAGCACTGCATGAAGGAGATGGACAAATGAAAACGAGACAAGATGCATGGTCCCATGAAGATGATGTGCTTCTTGCTGAGACTGTATTAACTCATATTAAAGAAGGAAGTACACAGCTAAAGGCATTTGACGAGGTTGGGGATGCTTTAAACCGCACCTCTGCAGCATGTGGGTTTAGATGGAATGCTGTTGTACGGCAAAAATACTTAAAGCAAATCGATTCCGCCAAACGGGAACGAAAAGAACGGAAACGAGCGCTTTCAGCCAGTTATTTCTCTCAAGCTCGTATTGGAAAAACAGAAAGCCCGTCTAGAGCGTTTTACCAAACAGCAACAGGAGATGGTGGCGCAGTGACGCTTGAATCTATTATTGGCCAACTCAAACAGTTAGCGCAAACCGAACCTGCGTCATCACGCTTAGAATTAGAGAACAAACAGTTGCGTGCTCAATTGGAAGAAAAGACCGCTAAATTAAACGAGCTAGAAACAAAGCTACAACGAAATAAACAAGAACATAGTATGATTGAAGAAGATTACCAGTCGTTGATTTCGATTATGAACAGGGCACGCCGCCTTGCGATCTTGGAAGAAGACGAACAGGACCATCCTGCTTTTCGGATGGATGCTAACGGAAACTTAGAGAAACTATCAAAATAAATTCAGTTTTTGTCTATGTTCTTGTTATAAAGGACGAAAGCTCCTACGTTTTTTAGCGTAGGAGCTTACTAGTTAAGAGCGTCGGTTAATTTCTATGCCTTCTAGTAAACGAGTGATGACATGTCCTGCCATGATCAAGCCTGATACAGACGGCACGAATGCATTTGAAGACGGCGGTAGTTTCGCTTTGCGGATGTTTCCTTGTTCAGCCGTTTCAGGTACAATTTCCTTACGGATGTCTTCCCTAATTTGGATCGGTTCCTCATCTGAAAAAACAACATTGACGCCTTTATGAATCCCCTCTTTTCGTAACCTCGTACGAATTACTTTTGCAATGGGGTCATAGCTTGTTTCGGAAATATCCGCAATCCTTAAGCGAGTTGGATCCATTTTATTGGCGACTCCCATGCTGGATATAATCGGAATGCCCCGCAGCTTACATTGTTTAATCAAATGGATTTTATAAGAAATGGTGTCGCTGGCATCAATGACGAAGTCAAGTTTATGTGAAAAAAACGATTCATACGTTTCCTCGGTATAAAACATCTTTCTTGTAATTACTTCACAATTTGGGTTGATGTCACTTATCCGCGCAGCCATCAAATCAACTTTCGGCTTGCCAACTGTTGATAGCAATGCATGGATCTGGCGATTTACATTCGTAATATCGACATCGTCTTTATCAACGAGCACAATTTTACCGACGCCAGAACGGGCTAGCGCTTCTGCCGAAAAGGATCCGACTCCTCCTACCCCTAGCACAGCAACTGTACTGCCTTTTAGGCGCTCCAGCCCATCATGGCCGATCGCTAACTCATTTCTTGAAAACTGGTGCAACATCGATGTCCACTCCTTTTGTGCCTTTGTACTGACTGAATGATCATACCATAAAATGAACGCAATCCGCCTGCTCGTACGTGATTTTTTTCATCGCATTAAGAGAAAAGCAAAAATCGATACTGGAAGAGATTAACGATTGCGCAAATTACTAAATGCGTTTAAATCATTTCTTTAATACAAGCCGTTTTCTAATTAAACTGCCTAAAATCTAAATTTTCCTTGCATTTTTTTAAAAGATATACTAGAGTATTAACCATTAACCCTTTAAAAAAATAAATATGTTTTTTCTTATCCAGAGAGATGGAGGGATTTGGCCCTTTGAAGTCTCAGCAACCGGCCTTTGGCAATGGTGCTAATTCCAATAGGTAATGTACCTAGGAGATAAGAAGTTCGTTGTCTATAGTACGAGGACCTTCTTTATTCTAGAAGGTCCTTTATTATTTGGCCGGTACAGCCGAGAGGAGAAGTGGCAAGTATCACTGTGGGTAACCATTCTTAAATCAAAAGGAGAGAAACGAGGATGACAAGCATTGCTGTAAAACCACCATTTAGGGCAGACCACGTTGGCAGTTTACTGCGGCCCGAACGTATCCACCAAGCGAGAAATGAATGTAAGGAAGGCACCATTACTGCGGCGCAATTGCATGAAATGGAGACGCAAGAAATCAAACGAATCGTCGATAAGCAAATTGAAATTGGCTTGGAGTTGGTGACGGACGGAGAATTTAGACGCCGTTTTTGGCATACTGATTTCCTCGAACATTTGAACGGCGTAGAAGGATATGTCCCTGATGTTGGCTATATTTTCCAAGGCAATGAAGAAACGGAAAGATACAACGTCCGAAACGTAGGAAAAATTTCATTTAACCATGATCATCCCCATGTAAAAGACTTTATTGAATTTAATGAGATTGTCGGAGGGCGTGCAGTCGCTAAGCAAACCATTCCGAGCCCAAATCAATTGTTTAATATTGGCATTCGTGATGAAACGATCTACCCTGATATTGAGGAATACGCAAAAGATATTATTCAAGCCTACCGTGATGCCGTGAACGCTTTCTACGAGGCAGGTTGTCGTTATTTGCAATTTGATGATGTCTATATTGCAGGCCTTTCGTCACCTGACATTCCATTTAATGATGGAGCATACTCAAGAGAATATTTAATCGATTTAGCACTCCGTGTCGTAAATGGCGTTTTGGAAGAAAAACCAGACGATCTCGTTGTGACGACTCACCTTTGCCGTGGGAACTACCGGTCTAACTGGGCTTTTGAAGGCAGTTACGCCCTTATTGCTCCGACTTTATTTGCTAAAGAAAAAGTGAATGGTTTCTTTTTAGAGTACGATGACGATCGTTCTGGAGACTTTAAACCGCTGGAGCATATTCCGAACGGCGGGGCCCGCGTTGTTCTTGGACTTCTTACCTCTAAAAATGGGGAATTAGAAGATAAAGAATCAATCATTGCCCGCATTAAAGAAGCAACCCAATATGTACCGCTAGAACAACTGTGTTTAAGCCCTCAATGTGGCTTTGCTTCCACTCATCATGGAAACCTTTTAACCGAGGAACAACAGTGGGCAAAATTAAAATATATCGTTGATATTGCCAAAGAAGTTTGGGGATAAGGACGTGTTTCAATCAAGCCTGATCGGAATTTCTCCCATTTTCACGCTTTCCCTGTTTTTTTTACTTAGACAGCGTTCCTTTCAGAAAGTCCACATCTTATACAAGCCCGGCCTAGTCCGGGCTTTTGAGGCCGAGGGAAGATGCCCTTTCTATCAGTCTGAGAGGGGACTCCCTTTTCGGCTATCGTCTTTATATAGCTTGAGCACATAGTCACCAACTTGGCTCAATTTTGCCGGTAGCCAACTTTGAATTTTTCTAGAGAAGCCGTGATATTCCCTATAAGCTCAAGACCGACCTTCTCTGGAATACACTAGCCAATCACCCTTGAGATTTTGATTTCTTTCGCCGTTATAAGACCAAAACAAAAAAGCACCCACCAGGGTGCTTCATCGTCACAATTATCCCGACTATGCCGTAAGAACTTGGTGCTTTGAACCTGCAAGGCAGGTGGGTGCTTCGCATTGGCCTTTTTACGTCCCCAGCTTGCGGGGCATGTAAGCGAGCCAATAACGGCAAGCTCCCTTTTTTAAGGTGTTGGCTCAAAGTAAACAATTCTTACGAACATCTCAGGATAATGTTTATATAGCCATTATACTCTTTTTCTAAACGCTTCTCAAGTATTCACGGAAAATTAAAACGTTTTTCCTACGGCTTTTTCAGTGATTGTGAGATTCGAGAATTGTTTTTAGATGTGGTATGGTAATTGTACATTGTCTTTTTGCTTGCCCTTCTTTACTGGGCAAGGTTTAAGCAGTTTAACCAAAGGAGGGATCGCCCATGTCAAAGCTGGCAACACACCGCTGTATCGAAGTTCGCCAGGAGATTGGTTTACTCAAAAAACAAATTGTCGAAACGTCGTTTGATTTAGCTCTTTATCCTGACCGGATTGAAACAGAAAACGCTTCGTTCCCTATTGGTTCTGTTTTCGACATTTCCTACCGGCTGCCGAGTGGAGAGAGCCAGCTTGGTTTTCTTTATTTGCATACAAGCCAAGGCGTTGTTACTTATAAAATTAAGCAAAATCCCGAATCCTTTATTAAAGCGTTCAAAAAACTTGTCCCTGAAACAAAATTCCGCTCATAAAGCATGTGCCTGTTCCTGTTTAAATACATGCTCCGCACCGATTACTTGATACGACTGATAAGGAATTTCTACATGTGGTGCCGTCACTAAAAGGACATCGCCCTCTTTTTCGCGGCGGCGTTGCCACACATGAATATTGCTGGAAACGTCACTGACATCAGCTCCAGTAGGTACAAACCAAAGCTGCTTTTGCAGCTGAGGCATATTCGATGCAGGCTGGGAAAGGACGGTCCTACGCAGACGGTTGCCTTTCTCGTGTAGAATAAAGTCTTCGACAGCGCTATTAGCTGTTGCCTCTTGCCCTGCACCTGGGCCAGCAAAAAACAGTTGCTGAATGTCTTTTCCTTGTAATAGAACGCCATTGGCCACACCGTTTACGCCCGCTAATAGATGCGTTTCCTTCACAAAAGCAGGCTTCACAGTACCAGTTATGCTGCCGTCTTGTTGTAAAAAAGAGGTGCCAACAAGCTTTAAGGCAAACTGGTTTTCTTTTGCCACCCGTATATGCCATGGTTCAATCCCGCTAATTCCTTGGCGTTCAAATGCCGATATGTCGACCCATTGACCAAAACAAAGACGCGCCAGCAAAGTTAACTTATAAAGGGCGTCATAGCCTTCTACATCGGACGTCGGGTCTGTTTCTGCATAGCCAAGCCGCTGCGCTTCATCTAGAGCTTGTTGATAGGTTTTGCCACTGTCCATTTCAGTGAGAATAAAGTTGGTTGTGCCGTTTAAAATGCCTGATACTCCCTCAATCACCGTTGTTGCCAATACGCTTTGCAGCACATTCACAATCGGGATCGCTCCACAAACGGCAGCGTCGTAGCCGTAATAGGCACCAGATGAAAGGGCAACCCCCTCTAGTTCTTTACCGTGTAAGGCGACAAGCTTCTTATTGGCTGTCACTACAGATACGCCTTCTGCTAGCAAGCTTTCCGTATATGTTCTGGCCGGTTCGACAACATTTGTTACTTCAAACACAACATCATATGTAGCAGCCTCCCGGAAAAGATCCCATGATGACGTAACGAGTTTGGCCCCTTCGCTTTGCCTATGCTTAGACTGATCTTTTACTAAAATGGACACAAGTTCAATCCGATCACTTACCATTTGTTGGAGGGCTCTTTGTGTACTGGTGATGCGCTCGTAAATGCCAGTCCCTACTGTCCCAAATCCAATAATGCCTATTTTCACCGTCTTCACCCTTTCTCCATTGAAAAAACCCCTTTTCAGATAAGAAAAGGGGTTCGCCTCACTTATCTTTCAGAACAAAAGCTGCTCTGCTGAATGTAGCACCGTGGTTTACAAATAAACTGGTTGCCGGGCTTCATTGGGTCAGGTCCCTCCGCCACTCTTGATAAGTTCTTATTCATTTTTATATTAGGCACATTATAAGCAGCGGCAACGTATTTGTCAACTGCGCTTGTTAATAATGGACAAGTTTAAATCAATTAGCTGTTCAACGCTCACTTTGTTTGGCGCTTCGGTTAGAAGGTCGCTAGCGCTTGCCGTTTTTGGAAAAGCAATCACCTCACGTAAATTGCTTTTGCGTGCAAGAAGCATGACGATTCGGTCAAGACCTAAGGCAATGCCGCCATGTGGAGGCGTTCCATAATCAAATGCTTCAAGTAAAAAGCCAAACTCTTCTTTAGCCGCTTCTGAACTAAAACCAAGGAGCTTGAACATTTTTTCTTGCAGTTCCCGTTCATAGATGCGCTGTGAACCGCCGCCAAGCTCAAAGCCGTTTAAGACAAGGTCATATGCTTCGGCACGCACTTGCTCTGGATGGGTTTCCATAAGGTCCAAGTCTTCCGCTTTCGGGCGTGTAAACGGATGATGGAGCGCAACAAACCGTTTTGCTTGTTCGTCATATTCGACAAGTGGAAAATCGGTTACCCAGAGGAAGTGAAACGCGTTTTCGTCAATTAGCTGAAAGTCCTTTCCAAACTTTAAGCGCAGCGCGCCCAGTGCATGAAACACAACTTGCTTCTTATCCGCTCCGAAAAAGAGCAAATCGCCTGCTTCAGCGTCCATTGCCGCAAGCAATGCAGCCGTTTGTGCTTCATTAAAGAATTTGGCAATCGGGCCCTTTATCCCTTCGTCATCAACTTTGAGCCAAGCCAACCCTTTTGCCCCATAAGGCTTAACAAAATCAGCTAGCGCATCAATATCTTTTCGTGAAAGCTTATCGGCTCCGCCTTTTAGTGTAAGGCCTTTAATAATGCCGCCCGCTTCTAACGCACCTTTAAACACTTTAAACTCCGTGTCTTTGAGCACGTCAGAGAGTTCGATCAGTTCCATGCCAAAACGAGTGTCAGGCTTGTCAGAACCGTAGCGGTTCATCGCTTCGTCGTACGTCATCCGCGGGAAAGGCCGCTTTAGGTCAAGCCCGTGTGTTTCTTTCAACAATTTCTCCATCATGGCTTCAGCCATCGCCAAGATATCCTCTGTATCAAGAAAGCTTGTTTCAATATCGATTTGCGTAAATTCAGGCTGCCTGTCTGCGCGCAAATCTTCATCACGGAAACAGCGGACAATTTGGAAGTACTTTTCAAAACCGGACACCATCAACAGTTGCTTGAAAATTTGCGGTGATTGTGGCAGCGCATAAAACTGGCCATGGTGGACGCGGCTCGGCACCAAATAATCGCGCGCCCCTTCTGGCGTGCTTTTTGTGAGCATCGGCGTCTCAATCTCCAAATAGCCATCTGCATCAAGAAAATCACGAACGCTTTTCATGATTTTGTGACGCATCGCGAACGCTTCTTGCATATCAGGGCGACGCAAATCCAAATAACGGTATTTCAAGCGGACGTCTTCAGCTGCATCCGTGTCTGCTTCAATTTGGAATGGCAAAGATTTCGAGACATTCATGATTTCGAGCTCACGAACGTGAACTTCGATAGCGCCAGTCGCCAGCTTGTCATTAACTGCCTGTTCATTCCGTTCCACCACAGTGCCTGAAACGGCGACAAGGTACTCATTGCGGACACGGTCAGCTGCTTTCAACGCTTCTTCACTGACTTCCGGACTGCACACAACTTGGACGATACCAGAGCGATCACGAAGATCTAAAAAAACCACCTGGCCTAAATCACGGCGCCGCTGCACCCACCCTTTTAGTTGTACCTGTTGGCCTGCTAGTGTTTTGTCAAGTTGGCCACAATGATGTGTACGTTTCATCTCCTAGTTTCCTCCTCGTATCTGTTCTTGTAGAAATGATGTCAAATCGTTAAAGGCGACTACCGTTTGTTCTCCAGTTGCCATTTGTTTAACGAGCGCTTGTTGCTTCGCCATTTCGTCTTCGCCAATAATAATTGTATAAGACGCTTGATAACGGTCAGCCGCTTTAAGCTGTGCTTTCATTTTTTTGCCTAAGTAGTCTTTATCGGCACGAATGCCTCCATCGCGCAAACGTTGCAACAGTTGCGGCCCTAGGTGGCTCGCTTCATCGCCGAGAGTAACTAAATACGCATCGAGGCTTTGCGGTACTGGCAAGTCGACATTCTCCGCTTTCATCGCTAATATAAAGCGTTCGATGCTGAAGGCAAATCCGATGCCTGGCGTCTCTGGGCCGCCAAATTCCTGGACAAGTCCATTGTAGCGACCGCCTCCGCATAGCGTTGTAATTGCTCCGAATCCTGGAGCCGTACTAAGCAATTCAAATGCGGTATGGTTGTAATAATCCAACCCACGTACAAGCGTTGGGTCGACTACATAAGGAATGTTCAGCAAGTCGAGCGTTTCCTTTAGCGACTGAAAATAAGCACGGGACTCTTCATTTAAATAATCTAAAATCGACGGTGCTGTCGCCATAAGCGGATGCTCTCTATCCTTTTTGCAATCGAGAATACGTAATGGATTTTTTTCAAGTCGCATTTGGCAATCGCTACAAAATTCATCAATTGATGGTTTAAAGTGGGCGATTAATGCTTCCCGATGCGCCTTACGGCTTTCCGAATCGCCAAGTGAATTGATGACCAGTTTCAAGTTGACAAGGCCAAGTTTTTTGCAGATGGCGATGAGCAATGCTAGCACTTCCGCATCTAGTTGGGGGCTAGCGCTGCCAAGTGCCTCTACGCCAAATTGGACAAACTGACGCATACGCCCTGCTTGTGGGCGCTCATAACGAAACATTGGGCCTGTGTAGTACAACTTCGTTGGCTGTGCTGGGGATGCATACAGTTTATGGTTGACATAAGAACGAACGACTGCCGCCGTTCCCTCAGGCCTTAGTGTTAAGCTGCGACCGCCTCGGTCCGAAAAGGTATACATTTCTTTTTGAACAATATCAGTCGTATCGCCTACACCCCTTGAAAAAATTTCGGTATGTTCAAAGATCGGTGTACGGATTTCTTGATAATGGTATGTTTCGCATGTTTCCTTAGCAACTTGTTCAATGTACTGCCAAATTGCTGCGTCTTCTGGCAAAATATCTTGCGTCCCCCGCGGCAGCTGAATCGACATATCTCATCTCTCCTTTTCCATAAAAAAACTCCCGTCCCAGATGATCCGATCATCTGGGACGGGAGCATATCCCGTGGTACCACCCAAATTGAGGCATAAAGCCCCCACTTTTGTCTGTTAACGCCAGCTACGCCCTTTCCTACTAAACCAGTGGTTGTTCAGAAAGGATCCTCAAAGGTGTTCATTCGTTACGGTAGAAGAGGCCGCTTTCAGCCTAGGCGGCCCTCTCTTTGCATCTATTGCCCTTAACTACTATGCCTTATCATTGGTTTTAACCCATTTTTCAATTGTGATGTTAACAAAACAGCAGCCGTTTAGTGCCGCCCTTTTTGTGCACTTATATGCTTCAACAATAACTCTAAGATGTTTATAACTATACGAATTACACAGACCGGTGTCAACCGTTAATTGCGATTTTGCTGTTTTTTATAAATCGGTAAAGAATGTTGCTCGATACCTGTTTCCAAAGGTTTTACCGGATCCCAGGCTCCTATTGGGGTAGGAATCTCTTTTTCCCATTGCGTGTAAAACGGCACTGGATAGTTGCTACTAGTCCGCATGTAACCGCCCCTTTTCCCAACGTTTTTGTTAGGATAGCCATTCCAAGGGCGTTTTAAACGTATTTTCAAGAAAAGAGGCATTGATAGATTAAGTCATGGAGTGCGGGGCGAATACGGCGAATCGCATGATTGTCTCTTCCTAAATGGACACGGTTCGTTAAAAAGATGACCGCAAGCTCAGCAACAGGGTCAAACCATATACTAGTGCCTGTAAAACCAAGATGGCCATAGGAAAACGGGGAAAAAAAGCGGCCGCAAGACGAGTTGGTCTGTGCCCCTTTTACAATCCAGCCGAGTCCACGGGGTTCTTCCATACCAGCGCTAAAATGTTGCCGAGCATAGCGGAGAATGTCTGGGTCAAATAGCAAAGGAGTTGCTGCTTGCATTTCACAAGCAAATTTTTCAATGTCACTCACTGTCGAAAAAAGCCCTGCATGGCCACTGACGCCCCCCATGGCAAAAGCATTCTCATCATGGACTTCACCGCATTTAGGACGTCCTAACCAATGATCCCATTCCGTTGCTGCGTAACGAATAGCAGGAAATCGCGGGCAAAACTGTGTTTCCTGCATGCCAAGAGGTGTATATATCCATTCGTTTGCAACTTGTTGCAAACTCTTTCCAGTTACTTGTTCGATGATTGCTCCAAGGGCAATAAAACCTAAATCGCTGTAAACAACACGGCTTCCAGGTGTGTACGTAGGCGCTTGATGACACACACGGGCAATCGTTTCGTTATAATTAAGCCTCTCCTTATAAAAGGGGACGCTGGCAGGAAGCCCTGCTGAATGGGTCAGCAACTGGAAAAGCGTTACATTTTCCTTCCCATTAGCGCCGAAAGGAGGAAGCACCTCTGCTACGGGCATATGAAGGGAGAGTCGCTTACTTTGCCATAACTGTAAAATGAGCGGCAACGTGCAAACAACTTTCGTTAAAGAAGCTAAATCAAAAACGGTATTGACGCTCATCGGCTGCCTTTCTGGCCATAACTGGCGATAACCGATCGCACCCCGGAAAAGCAGGCGGTTTCGGTGAATCACGCTAATGACGGCCCCAGGAAGGCGTTCTTTGTCAATTTGCTCTTGCAAAAATGTGAACATGGTGCTGCCTAGCTCCACCGTTTCTCCCCCTTTTTGCTTTAGATTACCACAAAAAGAAGCATCTCCGTAAAGCGAAAAGAAGTCTCCTTCTCTTCATCCAAGGATGAAAGGAGGAGACTTCAGAAAGTTGGGGCTGGTTTCGTTCAATCGGAATGAACCATCGCCAATGATCGAAGCTTACTTACTCTGTTTATAAATTTGTTCGATGATGCTTGAAACGAGACGGGCTTCATTCGGTTTCACGATCAGTTCTGTTCCACTCGTGCAGGCAGCGACAAAATGCCGTGCTTGTGCTAGCCCTTCGTCACTTTCTCCGGAAATCCAGTCCGCCACAGTAGTCGTCATCATTCCTTGAGAAGCATGGTTGACAGCATAAGGAAACACGTTTACGCCACCTTGCGTGCCAGAGATGCTTAATGTTTCTTTGTCTTCAGGAACATTGGCAGCCCATGACGTTTCAAATAGCATCGTCGCGCCGTTTTTAAATTTAATATACGCAGTGGCGTGGTCTTCGACATCAATGGTCGTTGCATCGTACAATCCCCATTGATTGACTTGGTCAGGATCACGGCTGACCATTTCGTACGTTTGGCCGTGAACACTTTCTATTTCTGGGAAGTCAAGGAGCCAAAGTGCTAAATCTAACAAATGACAACCGTAATCCATTAGACACCCTCCGCCTTGAAGGGATTTATTGGTGAACACGCCCCATCCAGGGACTTTTCTCCGCCGCATCGCTTCGACACGCACGACTAGAGGGTCGCCGATTCCTCCAGAAGCAATTAGGCGTTTGGCGGCTTGCGATTCCTTTTTAAAACGGTAATGGTAACCGACTTGCAATACACGCTTTGCTTTCTCGGCTGCGTTGACCATGTCCTCACACGCTGCATCCGTAATGGCCATCGGTTTTTCACAAAATACATGGACACCAGCTTCAAGTGCAGCAACGGACATCTCATGGTGGAACTTGTTAGGCGTACAAATAATAACAGCATCGACACGTTTGAACAGTTCCGCTGCCTCTTTTGCGACAAAAGGAATCGCAAATTGGTCGGCAACTTCTTTCGCTCTGTTCTCATTAACATCATAAACGCCAGCCAGTTCGACTCCCTCAATTTTCGAAAATGCAGGGATATGCCTGCCTGATGCAATGCCGCCGACGCCAATAAACCCTAGTTTTAATTGTATCATTTGCTTCCCCCTTGAACCGGCTCAAGGGGCTTGGCGTTTCCGTAAGCAGGATATGCCCGTTTCGTCGGTGCTGCCCAGCGAACGGCATTTTCGATGACCCGTTGGACATGTTGATTTTTAAACGTTGGATACGTTTCATGCCCTGGACGAAAATAAAAGATTTTGCCGTTTCCTCTCGTGTACGTACAGCCGCTACGGAACACTTCGCCACCCTGAAACCAGCTAAGAAAAACGATCTCATCTGGATTCGGAATATCAAAGTGCTCACCATACATTTCTTCCTTCTCTAGTTCAAAGTATTCATCAATGCCTTCTGCAATTGGATGGCTTGGACTCACAACCCAAAGGCGCTCTTTTTCATCCGCCTCACGCCATTTTAAATCGCATCCCGTCCCCATCAATTTCTTGAATATTTTCGAAAAATGGCCTGAATGAAGGACAATCAAGCCCATTCCCTCAAGCACCCTTTTATGAACGCGCTCGACTACTTCATCATCTACTTCGTGGTGAGCAATATGCCCCCACCAAACAAGGACATCGGTTTGGTTTAACACCTCTTCTGTCAAACCATGTTCAGGCTCGTCTAGTGTTGCCGTTGAAACTTGATGTTCTTTGCCTAAAAAATCAGCAATGACTTGGTGAATCCCGTCTGGATAAACGCTGCGCACAGCTTCATCTTTTTGTTCATGCCTAAATTCATTCCAAATGGTTACATTCATTGTATTTCCCCTTCCTGGAATCGTTCCCAGTAATCGTTAAGTTGATTTCCGCGCCAACAGCGGCGCCTCCAAATATGTCGCTAACGGTGGTGGACTCTCTTTTCGCAACAAAGCGAGCATACGTTCCATTGCTGCCCTGCCCATTTCCTGCACAGGCTGGTGAATCGTCGTCAACTCGGGTTCAATCAAAGTAGCATGCGGTTGATTGTCAAAGCCGACAATCGCTAAGTCATCAGGGATTTTCCAGCCAGCAGCTTTTGCCTCAGCGATTATTCCAGCTGCCACTTCATCGCTTCCTGTCAAAATGGCATCAGGCCGGTTAGCTAAGCACACCATTTGTTTGAATATATTTCTGCCGTCCTCAAGGGAATGTCCCAAAAACAAACATTCGCCATACATGTGCATCCCGGCTTCTTCCATTGCCTGGCAAAACCCTAAATAACGATCTTGGGCAAGTGGCGAAATAACGGCATCGGATTCCGTTTTTGTGATCGGATTGCAATAAGCAATTTGCTTATAACCTTTTTTTAACAAATGGACAGTTGCTTCGTACATCGCTTTACTCTGGTCAATTGTCACGACTGGTACTCCATCAGACTGCCGTGGATATTCATTGCAAATGACAATGGGCCCATAATCCGTATAGGGGGCAATCGTTTCCCAATCATTAACGAGCGAAGCAAGAATAAGGCCATCGACTTGTTTGGTTCGCAAAAGCTGCAAGAAATGGAGCTCTTGGTTTGCAGAACCTCTTGTGTTGCATAAAATAAGCCTATACGACTGTTCAGCAGCGACCTCGTCCATCGCGTCTACAATTGCACTAAAAAAAGGGTTTACGATTCGTGAAACAAGGACAGCAATTGTCCGTGTTTCTGTTCCCCTAAGGCGTTGAGCCGATGAATTCGGTAAATAGCCCAGCTCCTTCATTGCTTGTTTGACGGCTTTCCGTTTTTCCTCATCCACATAAGGCTGATTGTTCATTACACGGGAAACCGTTGACCGTGACACACCAGCACGAAGGGCCACATCTTTAATTGTGGGCATTGATCCACTCCTTTATTGAAAACGTTCTCATTTCAACTTTATTGTACTTGTTTCTCCCTTCATGTCAACCTTTAATTTATGATAAATTGTCAATTCAAGTGCAACAGTTCATAGGTAAATGCCTCGTGGGCAGTTCGCCATTGTAAACATTTCCTTGGTCGTTCATTGATAAGAGCTAAATTCTTAGCTAATTCAAATGGATCGATACAAGCAAAATCCGTTCCCTTCGGGTAAAACTCTCGGAGGAGGCCATTCCCGTTTTCGTTACTGCCTCTTTGCCAAGAAGAATAAGGATCCGCAAAATAAAAGGAAATCGCTCCTGTTTCTTCGATCGGACCATAACAGGCAAACTCTTTTCCACGGTCTACGGTGGCTGTTTGAATGGCGTTTTTAGGCAAAGAGGTTTCCAGCTTTCGGATGGCTTTCTCCATAGAGGCGGCCGTTCGGTCTGGCATGGGGATCGCACAATACCAACGGGTTTTTCGTTCAATAAAGGTCGCTAGGCAGCCTTTGCTTTTCCCACGACCCGATACGACCGTGTCCAGTTCCCAATGGCCAAAGGTCTCTCGTGTTCGGATTTCTTTAGGTCTCTGCTTGATAGATGTCCCAACGGTGAAGCGCCCACGGGTTTCATAGGGTTTTTGGCTTTTCCCTTTACGACGCAGTACAGCGGCTGTCCGTTGTAAACGCCCTTGATAGACCCACCGATAAAGCGTTTTAAAGGAAAGCGTCCCAGAGAAGCACCGTCCAACAATTTGCTCAGGCGACCACGTTCGATCGAGTTTTTCTGTGATGAACGCAGCGAGCTCAGGCGACCATTTCCCCTTTGGTTTCGATGCCTTTCTTCTTCTCTGAGCTATCTCATGGGCTTTCTCCGATTGATAAGACGTCTTCCCGTTCGCATTTCGGCGTCGTTCCCGAGAAATCGTGGACGGACTGCGCCCAAGGTTCTTAGCGATCTGCCGAAGCGACATCCCAAGATGAGTCATCGTTTCCATACGTGCGCGATCAAATGTGGTAAGATGGTGGTAGCAGCTCATGTTGCCCTCCTTGATGGTTTGTGTGGTTACGAACATCTTACACGAGGGTTCCATGAGCTGTCTTTCTTTAGGTGTTGCACTTCATATTACAATTCGTCTTATAAAAAGAGCCTGCCAACTGGCAAGCTCCAGACTGTCAATTAAACGCTTGTATACATCTTCGTTTGTGCAAGTATAGGCTCGTTAACACTCGTCTATTCGGATCTCCCTTAAGTGAAGATGGCGACTCGATTAAGACGACAAGCTCTTACTCACTTTCAACTAATATCGTTACCGGACCATCATTAATTAACTCTACTTCCATCATAGCCCCAAACTCGCCTGTTTCCACAACAAGGCCGAGTTCTCGCAAATAGCTGTTAAAAAGTTCATAAAGCTGCTTTGCCTTTTCAGGCTTAGCAGCACGCATGAAATTAGGACGACGTCCTTTTTTACAGTCTCCATAAAGCGTAAATTGCGAAATCGATAAGACGGAACCGCCTTGATCGAGTACCGATTCGTTCATTTTGGCAGAGCTGTCTTCAAAAATGCGCAAATGGGCTACTTTTTCTGCGCAAAAACGTACGTCCGCTTCCGTATCTTCTTGAGAAATTCCAACTAAGAGGACGAGGCCTGGCCCAATGTCGCCAACTGTTTTTTGGTCGACTCGAACACTGCCCCGTTTCGCTCGCTGGACTAGAACTCGCATTTTTTTCACCTGCTTCGACGCTAATGGGTTACCCTCCGTACAGAGTAAATGTCTTTTAACTGTTTAATTTTGTCTACCACTTTTTGCAAATGAGCGATATTGGAAATAGAAATGCTCATTTCAATTGTCGCCAGTTTATGCTTATGGTCAGAACGGCCAGAAATCGTATTAATTTGCGTGCGCGTTTCTGTCAATGTGTGCAACACTTCATTTAACAAACCGTTGCGATCAAATCCAGTAATCTCAATGTCGACATTATACGACTTGCCCTGCTGCTCATTTCCTTCCCATTCCACTTCAAGCAAACGGGACGAATCTGAATCGGCTATGACATTCGGGCAATCTTTGCGATGAATGGAAACGCCACGGCCTTTTGTAATGTAGCCGACAATCTCATCTCCTGGCACTGGCGTGCAACATCGTGCTAGGCGGATAAGCATATTGTCGACACCTTTTACATGCACGCCAATTGAATTTGTCCGCTTGTTTGGCGAAACCGTTTGGATTTCGTTTAGCACAGCGTCAAGGGATTGTTGCTCCTGCTCGCTGTCTTTTGCTTTGCGTTGTTTTTCAGTTAGGCGATTGACAATTTGTTTAGCGCTAATCCCGCCATAACCAACTGCTGCGTACATATCTTCTTCGCCAGCAAAACTGAACTTGCTAATCGCTTCTTGTAAATTTTCGTGCGTTAAAATGTCTTTTACATCAAAATCAAGCGCCCGTATTTCTTTCTCGATTGCTTCTTTCCCTTTGAGGACATTTTCTTCGCGTTTCTCTTTTTTAAACCACTGTTTGATTTTGTTTTTAGCATGTGACGACTTAGTAATTTTCAACCAGTCATGGCTTGGCCCATATGAGTGTTTCGACGTCATCACTTCGACAATGTCACCCGTTTTTAGTTCATGGTCAAGGGGGACCATTTTGCTGTTCACTTTCGCACCGATGCATCGGTTGCCGATCTCACTATGGATCCGATAAGCAAAGTCAAGCGGAACCGATCCCCGGGGCAATTCAATGACGTCGCCTTTTGGTGTAAACACAAACACCATATCGGAAAACAGGTCCATTTTCATAGATTCCATAAACTCTTGGGCGTCATTTGTGTCTGTCTGCGATTCAATCACATCGCGGAACCACGTTAATTTATCTTCAAACGAATAGCGGTTGCTTGAGAGTGTTTTCCCTTCTTTATACGCCCAATGGGCGGCAACACCATATTCGGCTACCCGGTGCATGTCCTCTGTGCGGATCTGCACTTCCAGCGGGTCTCCGTTCGGTCCGACTACGGTTGTATGCAGCGACTGATACATATTTGCTTTTGGCATGGCAATGTAATCTTTAAAGCGTCCTGGCATGGGGCGCCAGCACGTATGAATGACGCCAAGAACCGCATAACAGTCTTTAATGTTTTTAACAATAATTCGGACAGCTAGCAAATCATAAATTTCATTAAATTGTTTGTGCTGAATCACCATTTTCCGGTAAATGCTGTATATATGCTTTGGCCGGCCTGACAATTCTGCTTGTACGTTTACTTCTTTAAGTTGGACTTTGATTTTGTCCATCACTTCTGTCAAATATTCTTCCCGTTCAGCACGTTTCCGTTTCATTAAATTGACAATACGGTAATACTGCTGTGGATCCAAATAACGAAGCGCTGTATCTTCCAGTTCCCATTTAATCGTTGAAATTCCAAGACGATGTGCCAATGGAGCAAAGATCTCTAACGTTTCGTTTGAAGTAATCCGCTGCTTCTGCGGTGGCATGAATTTAAGTGTCCGCATGTTATGGAGACGGTCTGCCAGTTTAATCAAGAGGACGCGGATATCTTTAGCCATGGCCATAAGCATTTTCCGGTGGTTTTCGGCTTGCTGCTCCTCTTTGGATTTATATTTAAACTTCTTTAATTTTGTTACGCCGTCAACTAGCATAGCGACTTCCTCGTTAAACGCTTCTTCCAAATCGTCGACTGTTGCTTCGGTATCTTCAACGACATCATGAAGAAAAGCGGCGGCAATCGTATTCGGATCTAATTCAAGCCCGACAATAATGCCAGCTACTTGGACTGGGTGTAAAATATAGGGCTCTCCCGATTTACGGTACTGACCACTGTGTGCCTTTTCAGCAAACTCGTACGCTTTTTCCAAAAAGACAACATCGTCTTTTGTCAAATACGCACGCGCTTTTTCGAGCACCTGATCAATTGTCATGAAATCACCTTTACTCATTCGACAAGTTTTCTTTCTATTATCCGCTACTCGTTCAGTGTTGTAAAGGGAGAGCGGCTTAGAAATTGCAAAAAGACTGCTGTGCCAATTCGCACACCAGTCTGTAAGCGGTTTATTCGTAAGACATTAATGAAAACAAGTCATACTGCTTTAGTTTATCGCGGCCGCCTATATAAGCCAATTCAATCAGGAAGGCAATCCCGACCACTTTCCCACCGAGTTGCTCTACCATTTTGGCCGTTGCTTCAATCGTTCCTCCTGTTGCGAGAAGGTCATCGGTAATGACGACGCGTTGGCCTGGCTGGATGCTATCTTTATGGATGGTTAAGCAGTCTTTTCCGTATTCAAGACCATAATTGGCTTCAATCACTTCCCGAGGCAATTTGCCTTTTTTCCTGACAGGGACAAAGCCGATTTCAAGTTCAGTCGCGATTGGGCAACCTACTACAAAGCCCCGTGCTTCAGGGCCGACAATGACGTCTGCTTGTTTTTCTTTTGCGTAAGCGGCAAGTTCTTCAACGGCGCGCTTGTAGGCTGTGCCGTTTTGCATCAGCGTCGTAATGTCTTTAAAGCGTATGCCTTCTTGCGGCCAATCTTCGACAATCGTAATATATTGTTTATAATCCATTTAGGATCGACTCCTCTTTTGTTTCAGCGCTCCCTTCGATGGCAGCCTGGAACCATTCTTTTAACTGTTGATAAGAAGCAAAAACAAATTCATTTTCAAGCCATGCTTTTTCCTGCTTGGCTTGGTAAGTCGGCGATGCAGTCAACGCTTTTTTTTCAGGGTTTTCTACGGCTTCAACGATGCCGGCGTCAAGCTTAATAAAACCAAGTTCTAAAAATACAGTGGTCATAAATTCGACCGTGCGGGCTGACCAGCCTTTGTGCTTTTCAAGCTTAGCGCCGAGTTGATTCAGTGAAAAGCGTTGTTTTTTCTTAATAAATCCGTAATACCATTTGAACTGCTCACGGTTTGGATTCGTTTGAAAAAACGATTCTTCCTCCTCCGAGAACACAACATAAACACGGCTTGGTTTCCCTTTCTTAGAAAAAAGAGTTTCCAATTCAACCCGGTTGCTAGGCAAATCGAGCAATACGACATAAGCTTCAAAAAAGGAAGGCGCTTGTTGGTAATCATATACCGGTACATCCAACCCAAGTCTTTCCTTTGTCCCTTCTTGAAAGGAAATAGCGACGAGTTTTTCACGAGGCAAGTCAAGCAACCGACTGTTTAAGCGGTTTGGCTGGATGCTACGCCAATCAAATAGTTGCCACTCCAATACGGCGAGATCGTCAATAATAAGCTGTGGTTTTACTTTTCCGTTCCATTCATTCAACGATACCGTTCCGATTGCTGATAACTTTGCATGTGGCGTGATCTCTTCATACAGATGCCCCATTCTAAAAGCTATTCCGTCAAGCGGCTTTTGGGCGCCAGCAAACTGGATTTTCAAATGGTTTTGGTTGCTGCCAATCCGACGCATATCGGAAATGTGCGCATCCTCAACAAGTACAATCGGTTTACGGTTGGCAACGCCAAACGGAGCAAGTGCCTGCAACTCGCCAATCACTTGAACGGTGACATCCTCCACCTCTGCAACGAGGTCTATATCCGTGGCAGGTGTAAGCATGTCGTCAGTAAGTGTCTGCTTGGCTTGCTCGATTAAACGAGAACGTAAGTCGCCAATGTCGTTTGTTTTAAGTGTCATCCCTGCTGCCATCGGGTGTCCACCAAAATGAGGGAGTATGTCCCGATTATTCGCTAATTCCCGGTACATGTCAAACCCTTCAATGCTTCTGGCCGAGCCTTTGGCAAGTCCTGAAGATTCGTCAATGCTCATGACAATTGTCGGACGGTAAAACTGTTCTACAAGGCGAGAAGCAACAATTCCGATGACCCCTGGATTCCAGCCTTCCTTCGCTACAACGATGGCATGAGGGATCTTTGTGCCATAAGTTGTTTCAACAAGGCGAATCGCTTCTTCTGTCATTTTGCTAACAATTGCTTGCCGTTCTTTATTGAGGCTATCGATTTCTGTGGCTAGCGCTTTTGCTTCTTCATCTTCATCAGCTAGGAGCAGCTCAACGGCTGGATTAGCAGAATCAAGCCGCCCTGCCGCATTTAGACGAGGCCCAATCGCAAAGCCGATATGGTCGGCGTCCATTGCTTCCTGCTTTATGCTGCATACTTCCTTTAAGGCACGGATCCCAGGGCGGCCGCTTGATTCAATTGCGCGAAGCCCCTTTTTGGCCAACAGCCGATTTTCATCGACGAGTGGGACCAAATCGGCGATCGTACCGATCACAGCATAATCGAGCAACTCTTCAGGCAGGCGCCCGAGCAAAGCGTGTGCAACTTTAAAGGCAACGCCTACACCGGCAAGCTCTTTAAATGGATACGGGCAACCAGGCTGCTTAGGATTAATGATCGCCAATGCCTCTGGCAAAACCGGCGGCGGCTCGTGGTGGTCAGTGATAATAAAATCCAGGCCGATGTCTTTGGCATGAGCAGCTTCATTCAAAGCAGAAATGCCTGTATCGACTGTTATCACTAAGTGATAACCTTGCCTTTTTGCAAAGTCAAGCGCTGGGCAATTGGGCCCGTATCCTTCTGTAAAACGGTTTGGTATATAGTAATCACAGTCGGCGCCATACGTTTGTAACGCTGTTAGCATCACGGAAGTAGAACTGACACCATCAGCATCATAGTCACCAAAAACAAGAATGCGTTCGTTCCGTTTGACTGCGAGGGCGATTCGTTCAATCGTTTCTTCCATCCCTTTCAACAAGAAGGGATCGTAAAACGTCGGCTCTTCGTAGTGTAAAAAGCGCTTGGCCGCCTGGACTGTTTGGATTCCCCGGCGTACAAGCAGACGGGCCGTTAACATCGATACACGCAGCTCGTCTGCGAGCTCTTGCGCCAACAGCTCGTTCTGTTCTAAAATGCGCCATCTTGTTTTTGCTTGCAACATATGTAAAAACACCCCTCGACCATCCTATTATACAGGAGGGGCTAAGGGGTGACAACGCATTTCAATGACTCTGTTTTTTCACTTCTTTTTTTTGACGGCTGCCTTCATGTGGTTGGTCTGCATTTGCCTGTTTCGCTGTACGCAGCCGCTTTATTTCAGCATTTAATTGCAGTACTTTCATTAACGACATCATCCCTGCGACAATCGCTCCTAGAAGCACCGACCCTAAAATGACTAGAATCAATGGCCACTGTGCTTTTACCACTAACAGATTAACTGGTACACTCTCCACATTTAACACCGCAAACACAGCAATGATAATCGCGGCAATAATGCCGATAATAAACGCAGTCTGTGCCTTCATTTCAATTCCCCCTCCGCTCAAATGTACTCTTCTTCCGTTTTCTTTGGTTTGTTTTTTAGTTTCTTTTGCCGTTTCCATTCCCAGACAAGCCACATTTGCGCACAAAGGAACATCGAAGAATAAGTACCTGCAATCAAACCAATGACTAAAGCCAATGAAAACGAGCGGATCGCTTCGCCGCCGAATATCAGCAATGCCACAGCGGCAAATAGTACGGTCAATACCGTATTGATCGAGCGTGTTAACACTTGCAGCAAGCTTTTGTTTACAATTTGCGCCAAGTGCTCAAAGCTGTTAATTTCCTTCTCCTTGTTAATATTTTCCCGCATGCGGTCAAACGTAACAATGGTGTCATTGATTGAGTATCCGACAACAGTGAGCACTGCTGCTATAAAAGGAACATTAATTTCAACTTGGAACAAGCTAAACAACGCAATAATGATAAAGGCATCGTGGAGCAAGCCAATAACCGCTGAAACGCCATAAAGGTAGTGAAAGCGGAGACCGATGTAAATAACGATTCCGATCGAAGCGATCAATACAGACAAAATCGCATTGCGAGCGAGTTCCTGGCCGACAAGGGGCGACACTGTACTGACGTTAGGCGAATGCCCGTATTTGTCTTGGAAATACGTCTGGATCGTGGTAATTTCATCTTTGGAAAGTTCGACTGTAAACCGGGCAGTCGCACTTTGGCTTTGCTCGCCTCCAAGTGTAATATTCGGCGTGTACGATTCATTGATTGCTGCAAAGTCGTCCAGTAATTGTTCTTGCGTCAATGTCTGATCCGCTTGGATTTCCACATTTGAACCACTTTCAAAATCAACGCCTAAATTTAAACCAAATGTCAGCAACAACACAATTCCAAGGACTATTGACAAGCCCGAGCCGATAAAAAAACGTTTTCGGTGTTTTGTCAAATCGACATTCCACTTTTCCGGATTAAAGCTCATCAATTTCACCTCTTTTCACGCCAAACCAGCCAGGCCGTTTATTTAAAAATTTGCTGTTTACCCAGAGGCCTAGCAACACCCTGGAACCATAGACAGCCGTTAAAAAGCTGACAAGAATGCTAATAATGAGCATGACTGCAAAGCCTTGCACAGAGCTCGTCCCAAAATAAAACATGACGCCAGCCGCAATCAACGTCGTAATATTGGCATCAAAAATCGTTGCAAACGAGCGTCTGCTGCCGACTTTAAAGGCAGATAAAATCGATTTCCCTGATTTAATCTCTTCCTTAATCCGTTCATAAGTAATGATATTCGCATCGACAGCCATGCCCACCCCAAGCACGAGCGCGGCAATGCCTGGCAAAGTTAACACAGCATTCATGGCATTAAAGACGACAAGCACCAAAAATGTATAAATGCTTAGTGTTATGACAGCGATGATTCCTGGAAAGCGATAGTAAACAACCATATACAAAAAGATCAGCCCAACCCCAAGGGAGCCAGCAAAAATCGTTTGGTTCATCGCTTTTTCCCCTAGCGATGCACCGACAGATGTAGAGTAGATTTCATTTAACTCAACAGGCAAAGCGCCTGCATTTAATATTTCAGCAAGAAAGCGTGTTTCCTCAGTTGTAAAGTTCCCTTCAATCATCACGTCTCGTGTATGTAAAGGGGCATTAACGGACGCTGCTGACATGTATTTAGGGTCTTGTTTTTTTGATTCTTCTGCAAAGCTGTCGCCTTCCTCAAAGTCAAGCCAGATGACGAGCAAATTCTCTCCTAGTGGACGTTCAGAAATTTCACGTGTGATTTCGCCAAATTTGTCTGCATCATTTAGCGTCAACGTCACAATCGGCTGATTTTTTTCTGGATGTACCGATGCGCTGGCGCCATTTTGGGTTAAATCGCTGCCATCAAGTAGCACGTTGTCATCGACGTCACGGATCGTCAATTCTGCGCCAGTCGCTAAAATGTCACGTGCTGTTTCTTGGTCTTCAACGCCAGCTAACTGGACACGGATGCGATTTTCTCCTTCAATTTGGATGTTCGGTTCTGAAACGCCAATTGTATTTACCCTTTCATTCAATGCAGTCGTTGTTGCTAAAAGCGAATCCTGATTAATTTCATCGCCCTCATTCATTGGCTCCACTTCGTAGAGCACTTCAAAGCCGCCTTGCAAGTCAAGCCCAAGGCTGACGTCGTTTACAACAGGCTTTGCAAAATAGGCAATTCCAGAAGCAAACAACGCAATAATGAGAAAGAAAAGCACAATTTTGCCTTTTTTAACCATAATCTGTTTTTCCTCCTACGCAATCTCGAATCTGTTACTTTTCGGCTGTTGCTTGCTCAAATGTTTTGAACCAGTCAATCGGCTCCTTATACGCATGGACTGTCAACCATGTCATGTACCCTTGGGGCTGAATCGACAGAAGTTCATCAACAAATGCGTAGAAAGGCGTAAATTCTTTTTTACGACGAAGCTTGTCCACTGCATAATTCCACAAATCATCTTCTGTGACCCGGTTGTAGCCAAGTTCGTGGAACTCTTCCCGTTTAATGGAAAGAAGTGGCTCGACGTCTTCCCGCCAACCATCAAACTGCTGTTTCATGCCCATATGCATACCCTCTCTTTATAACTGTAAGTATACATATACTAACAAATTATTGCTATTACGGCTATGAAATCGAATGAACTTCATTTTGGGAAAGGCTTGTCATGTCCTGTCCATTGCCGCATAGACATGTATAAAACGCGGTAGATCAGCAAAGAAGGCGGGATTGCCATGAACAAGCAAACCTTTCTAAAAGGCACTTTTATTTTAATTGCAGCAGGCTTTATCACAAAGTTACTTGGTTTCATTAACAGAATTGTCATGGCAAGAATGATTGGTGCTGAAGGCGTAGGCCTTTATATGATGGCAGTGCCGACGATGTTGCTGCTCTTAACGTTAACACAACTTGGCCTTCCAGTGGCGATTGCAAAGCTCGTTGCAGAAGCAGAAGCAAAAGGCGAAGTCGGCAAAACGAAGAAAATTCTCGCTGTTGCCCTTGCCATAACAGGTTCCTTGAGCATTGTTTTCACAACGGCAATTCTCGCGCTCGCTCCACTCGTTGCCCAAACGTTATTGACGGACGCCCGTGCCTTGTATCCGCTCTTGGCCGTAGCGCCAATTGTGCCGATTATTGCTGTTTCTTCTGTGTTGCGCGGCTATTTCCAAGGGCGCCAAAACATGAAGCCAACTGCATATTCCCAAGTACTTGAACAAGTTGTACGCATTAGTTTAATTGCTGTCTTTACAGCTGCCTTTATGCCTTACGGACTGGAGTATGCCGCCGCTGGAGCGATGATTTCTGCTGGTTGTGGGGAACTTGCTTCCCTCTTGTATATGCTGTATTTGTTTAAATCACACAAACCGTTCCGACTTCGCCGCCAGTTTTTTGCGACTGTGAAATCGGGCCGGAAAACAGCTTCCCAGCTCCTTGCCATTGCCTTACCTACCACAGGCAGCCGTCTAATTGGTACAGTCGCGTTGTTTTTCGAACCGATTGTCGTTGCCCAGAGCCTCGCTTTGGCTGGAGTAGCGACGATTGTCGCCACGGAGCAGTACGGCTTGCTTGTCGGCTATGTCATGCCGCTGCTCACATTACCGACCTTTATTACGTATTCCCTTTCCGTTTCGCTATTGCCGAGTTTAAGTGAAGCAGCAGCAAATAGACAAAAAGTCCTTATTCACCACCGTTTAGAACAAGCTTTACGAATGGGGCTTTTGTCAGGAGGCATTTGCGTTGTCGTTCTTTATGTATTCGCTAGTGAATTGACAGTGCTCATGTACAACGCGCCACACGCAGCCTCGCTATTGCAAGTAATGGCACCGTTTGCTCTCTTTTTGTACTTGCAAGGCCCCCTTGCTGCTGCTCTGCAAGCATTGGATTACGCCAAAGCTTCCATGGTTAATAGTTTTATTGGCGCCATCGTTAAAACGCTTGCGATTTTCGCTTTAGCTTCTAGTCCGAGCTTTGGCATAATGGGAGCAGCTTTGGCTATTGTAACTGGTTTTGTACTCGTAACATTGCTCCACATCGCTACACTCGCCAAGACGACAGGATTTGTGATCCACGCTGTGCCAATGTTGAAACTAGCGCTGCTCATCGTCGTAACTGGCTATGCAGGCATGCAAATAGACACCTATTTATTCAACGGATTGCCTTACGCAGCAAAAGCGCTCGTAAGCATCGCCATAACTTGCATGATCTATGTATTTGGCATTCTTGCCTTTAAGCTCCTTAGCAAAGAGGAACTAAAACGCCTTCCATTCATCAAAAAGTTTATGTAAGAAGCGCTTTCCAAACAAAAGCGCTCCTTCTTTGTGCTACCAGAAGAATAAGCCCGCTAAGGCAAGACCGGCAATAGCGCCAAGGGCAACCGGATAACCCCAGCCCCAGCCCCAACCCCAGCCGTAGCCAAAGCCGCGGTTGCCGAGAGGCTGTAAGTAGACGTGTTTATTGTCCACTCGCGTGATCCGGCCATAATGGCGTTTGCCATTGTGTTCTGTAATGACAACACATTTGCCAATATGCTGCCGGCAAATGTTGTAATAATTCTCTGCCATGGTATTGTCCCCCTCTTAAAAATCCGTACACAATAGCATATGAGAAGGAACAATAGCCGTGTCCACGCCTGTCACGAATGCAAATACCTATTTTTCTTAGACAAAGCAAACGGGCGGACATGTTATCACCGCGTTTTTTAAAAAGAGTCGATAAAAAACGATTCCTTGCCTTTAAGCGAGCAATAAGCAATTTTTTTAATATCGCGGTAGCCAAGTTTGCGCAATTGCTGGCGAAGCCATAGCTCTGTTTGGCGCAGTTCTCGCAAATGGTCATGCTGGATCATCCCATCAATGATTAATGGTAAAGGCATGGCCAATGCTGGTCGTTCTTTCTGTAGAGGAGGCGCTGCTGTAGGGGACTTGCTTGTGTGCTGTAGTTTGCCCGACTCGCCTTTCTTTCGTTTCAACATGGCTGCTATTAACAGCAGAAAGAGCGGAAAAAGCACCCATAACGGCCAAAATGCAGCAACCGCTTCACCAGCAAACAAGGCGAGTGCCAATTCGAAAGGGCCTTGCTGTGTTTGCGTTGTTTCTTTTTTGTATTGCTTCATCAGCACAAGTGCCGCGTAAGTAGCTGCAGCGCGCACAATCATGGCATCCATGCATAGGTCTCCCCCTCTCCTTACATTCCTTATTTGCTACTATGCCCTAAGGGGTTGCTTTTATCCTTTGTCATAGACATGTTCCCGGGTTGGCAAGCATACGAATAGAAAAACAGTACGAGGAGGACATAGAATGGAAAGCAGACGTTTTTTTCCGGCGGTATGTATTGGCACATTCGTGAGCATCAGCATTGCCGTCGCATTCAGTATACTCATGGCTACATTGCTTTATTTGACTTCACTGACTGAACAGTCTGTTCGTTGGGTAATGGTAGGCTGCGGTTTTTTAGCCTTGTTTGTAGGTGGCTTTTTTTCAGGAGCTAAAGCAAAAAACAAAGGCTGGTTAGCCGGTGCGTTTACAGCACTCTTGTTTGTCGGCATTATGCTGGCAATCAGTTACTTAGGCTATAATGAATCCATCACCTCCAGCCAGCTGCTTCTCTTTGCAGGCTATTGTGCGATTGCTTCTTTAGGTGGTGTTTTTGGTGTCAATTTTTCAGGTGGGAATTCATAAGGAACTCCTGCTCATTCACACACAAAAAAGCCCATCCCTTTATTTGAGGGCGTGAGCTTTTGCTTAAAATGGCGCCTCCCGCTACTTAAGCTAGGCGCTTTTTTGTATTAGTCTGATTGCACCACTTCGCGGATCGCGGTACGATCATACGTAAGTTTGCGGTTGTCGTTCACCAACAATACCACAACAGACTCGTCAATCGAGTCAATGACACCGTGCAACCCGCCGATTGTAATGATTTTATCGCCGCGCTGTAAATTTGCGTGCATTTCACGCACACGTTTTTGTTGCTTTTGCTGAGGACGGATCAGCAAAAAATAAAACAGCACGATAATCGCGATAAATGGAAGCATACTGACAAGTAATTCCATGAAACACCCCCCTTTCCTTGCTTTAACGCCACCTTTCTAGAGAACTAGAAGTTGCGTGCGTTTTCTTGGTTAAAGCCGTATTCCTCAAAAAACTGCTCGCGAAAATCAAGAAGGCAGTCATCCATAATCGCTTGGCGAACTTGCTTCATTAAATTTAAAAGAAAATAAAGATTGTGGTACGTCGTTAAACGGAACCCAAATGTTTCTTCGCATTTAATGAGATGACGAATATACGCCCGCGAGTACGTACGGCACACATGGCAGTCACACTTTTCATCGAGGGGACTGAAATCACGCGCGTACTTAGCATTACGGACAACCAATCTTCCCGCACTTGTCATGCAAGTACCGTTTCTCGCTATTCGGGTCGGCAAGACGCAGTCAAACATATCAATGCCCCTTATCGCCCCGTCAATGAGTGAATCTGGCGAGCCGACTCCCATTAAATACCTAGGTTTATCTTCCGGCATCAATGGCGTTGTGAACTCAAGCACATGATTCATGACATCTTTCGGTTCTCCGACAGACAGTCCACCTACAGCGTAACCTGGAAAATCAAGCGCTGTCAAATCATTTGCACTCTGTTTGCGCAGATCTTCGTATTCACCGCCTTGAATGATGCCAAATAACCCTTGAACGCTATCTTTGCCTGAACGCTCGTGTTCGGCAAGACACCGCTCTGCCCAGCGGCTTGTCCGTTCGACCGAAGCTTTCATGTAGCTATGATCAGCAGGGTAAGGCGGGCATTCATCGAATGCCATCATAATGTCCGATCCAAGCACATGTTGGATTTGCATCGCTTTCTCTGGCGAAAGAAACAGCTTTTCACCGCTCAAATGATTGCGGAAATGGACACCTTCTTCCGTGATCTTGCGTAAATCACTAAGGGAAAAGACTTGAAAACCCCCAGAATCCGTTAAGATCGGCTTATCCCAATTCATAAACTTATGAAGGCCACCAGCTTCCTTAATAATCTCTTCTCCAGGGCGAAGCCATAGGTGGTAGGTGTTGCTCAAAATAATTTGCGCATCCATGGCTTTTAAGTCTTCTGGACTCATCGTTTTCACAGTCGCCAACGTACCTACCGGCATAAACATCGGCGTTTCAATCGTGCCATGAGGCGTATGGACACGACCGAGCCGAGCGCCAGATTGCTTACATGTTTTTATGTGTTCATAGGTGATTGCTGCTGTCACTATTTGTCTCCCCTTACGGTTGTATAAACATTGCGTCGCCGAAGCTAAAAAATCGGTAGCGTTTTTTTATGGCGTGTGCATAGGCATCCATTAATGCTTCTTTGCCTATCAATGCGCTAACAAGCATAACAAGCGTTGATTTTGGCAAATGGAAATTCGTCAGCAAGCCGTCAATTGCCTGGTATCTATAGCCAGGATAAATAAAGATCGACGTCCAGCCAGATGCCGCTACAAAGGCGCCATGATCGCTATATATCGTTTCAAGCGTTCTTGCTGAGGTTGTGCCAACTGCGATAATGTTGCCGCCATTCTCCCGGGCAGACGCTAGCGTGCGGGCCGCTTCTTCTGTCACCTGGTAATACTCGGCATGCATTTGGTGGTCTTCAACAGAACTAGCGCTCACTGGGCGAAATGTCCCCAAACCGACATGAAGGGTAATATAAACAATTTTTACGCCTTTTGCTTCGATCTCCGAAAGCAATTGTTCGCTAAAGTGAAGGCCAGCCGTCGGCGCAGCGGCCGAGCCAATCTGTTTCGCATACACAGTCTGGTAACGATCGGCATCTTCTAGCCGTTCTTTAATATAAGGAGGCAACGGCATCGTCCCTAGTTCCTCCAACAATTCATAAAATACACCACTGTAGTGGAATTGGAATACCCTTCCCCCTTGGGGTTGGACTGCCGTGCATATCGCTTTTAACTTCCCGTCGCCAAAGCTAAGCTCTGTCCCTACTTTTACCCGCTTTGCTGGCTTTACAAGCGTTTCCCAACAGTCGCCTTCAAGCTGTTTTAGAAGCAACAGCTCGATGACTGCTTTCGTCTCCACCTTTTCGCCTAAAAGGCGGGCAGGCATCACTTTCGTATCATTTAAGACAAGGCAATCTCCCGGCGAAAGCTCTTCAATTAAATCAGGAAACATTCGGTCGCTTATCGCTTTTGTTTTTTTGTCAACCACAAGCAAACGGGAATTGGTCCGTGTCGCCAAAGGTGTTTGGGCAATCAATTCTTCAGGTAAATCAAAATCAAATTCATTTACGTCCATGTCATCACCTATCTATCTTACGCATTCCAATGAAACTTTTCCTAGCATACATGCGTTTTTCATTTAGCGCAAGCACTTCTAACGGCGGAAGAGCGAGAAAAGCAGGGAAAGAACAATGCTAATAATAATGCAAGTCATGATCGGAAAATAAACGGTCGTTTGCCCGCTTTTAAACAAAAAATCCCCTGGCAATTTCCCGATTGGCAAAAAGCGGCCCACCACTTGCCATAGAAAACCGACAATGAGCAACACGGCGCCAATCACCATTAATGTTTTACCCATTTCGCTTTTCCACTCCATAATGAGCATAACAAGCTGGCGTCGCTATCCGCCCCCGAGGCGTCCGCTGGATAAAGCCAATTTGCAGCAAATAGGGCTCATATACTTCCTCAATCGTTGCTGCTTCTTCGCCAATTGTCGCCGCAATCGTTTCTAATCCAACTGGGCCTCCATTAAATTTTTCAATCATGCCTTTTAACAATTTATCGTCAATATGGTCTAGCCCTAACGGATCGACATGGAGCTGTTCAAGGGCTGAGCATGCCCTTTCCAACGAAATAGCCGCCTCCCCTCCTACTTGGGCAAAATCGCGAACGCGACGGAGCAGGCGGTTTGCAATCCGTGGAGTCCCTCTGGACCGCCGCGCCAATTCAAGCGCTGCGGACGGCTCGAGCGTCGCTTGGAAAACGGTGGCGGAACGTTCCACAATTTGAGCCAGTTCTTCAGGTTTGTAATACTCAAGCCTTGCCATTACGCCAAAACGGTCGCGTAATGGGGATGAGAGCATTCCTGCACGCGTTGTCGCGCCCACTAACGTAAACGGCGGCAAATCTAATCGAACCGATCTAGCAGTTGGGCCTTTGCCAATGACGATATCTAGACAAAAATCTTCCATGGCCGGATAGAGCACTTCTTCAACTGTACGGTTCAAGCGGTGGATCTCATCAATAAACAAGACGTCTCCTGGCTCAAGGGCGGTTAAAATCGCTGCCAAATCGCCAGACCGCTCAATTGCCGGGCCAGAAGTAGTCCGCAACTCGCCGCCCATTTCTGCCGCAATGATCGCCGCTAGCGTCGTTTTCCCAAGGCCTGGCGGTCCGTAAAGTAGGACATGGTCAAGCGCTTCTTCGCGCATTTTTGCAGCCTCCATAAACACAGCAAGGTTGTGCTTAACCGTTTCTTGCCCGATATAATCGGCCAATCTTTTTGGCCGTAACCCTTGCTCGCTCTGTTCTTCCAACTCCGTTGCTTCAGCGGAAACAATTCGTTCTTCCATTGTCATCCCCCTTACTTAAGGACGTTTTAACATAAGCGCAAGCGCACGCCTAATATATTCATCTGTTTCCAGCGTTTCCGCTTTTAACTGTTTTTCAACTTTTTTCAGCTCTTTTTCGACATAGCCCAAAGCACGCAACGCTTCTAAAGCATCCTCAAGCTGTGGATTTTTTTGCTGTTTGTCAGCGCCAGCAGCAGATTCTAGCATTGGTGCCATCTCATCAAGCTTCCCTTTTAAGTCAAGAATGATTTGTCTTGCTGTTTTTTTGCCGACTCCAGGGAAACGGACAAGCAGTGCCTCATCTTCTTGTTCAATTGCATGGATAATATCTTCTGGTTCTCCCGAAGCAAGAATGGCGAGCGCTCCTTTTGGGCCAATGCCAGAGACATTCAAAAGCTTTTCAAACAACAAGCGTTCTGTCCTTGTTGTAAAGCCAAATAGGCGTTGGCTGTCTTCGCGAACATAGTGGTGTGTCGGGATCACTACCTCCCGATTTAAATCGCTTATAAAACGGTAAGGGTTTGCACAGTAAATTTGGAACCCAATCCCGTTGGTCTCGACCACGAGATAAGCAGGTTCAACTGCAACCAAATTCCCTTTAATATAATCAATCACAAGCATTCTCCTCTGCATGGCCAAAAAGCGAACATTTATTTCTATTTTAGCATAGCAGATAGCTTTCCGTCATTAAGTTGATACTAGGCCGCCAAGTGGGTAATACGATAGCCAGTGCCTCAGTTGCCTGTTATTGCCATTGTGCTAACAGATTTTGCAAATGATCAAGGCTTTCAATCCGGATGCCTTGTTCAAGCGCCGCAACATCCGAATCGCTTAGCTTCACTGCTTCAATTTCGCTATAACGTGTGACAATCTGTCCAGCTTCTCGTTGCCCTGTGTAAAGCACGATCCCCCTATCGGCATCTATGCCTAAATAGCCATCCTCTTTGACTTCGGGTGAAAGGTCAAGAATCGTTTTCCGAAAGTGGACAAAGTGGTTGCTTTGGTCAACAAGCTGCCATTCTTCGTATTCAGCCCAAAAGTCGTCAATCGCCCAAATGGTTTCGTAAACACGTTCTGTTCGTATATTTCCATCAGCGAAAACCGTTTCAAGTAATACTTCCGTTGCATTAGGCGGATTTGCTACTTGGGGAGAATCATAGGATTCGTCTTCGCTAAGAATGACAAATGTTCCCAGCAGCAAAGCGAATGAGGCAGCTCCGAGAGAAAACGGAAGCCAATGTTTGTGGACAACTTGTTTTAACATGGATAAACATCCCTTTCCAATCATACTACTGCTTTATCCTCGGCATTTAGCTTGTAAACTATACAAAAATGACACAGGATTTTCATAAAAATTGCCAATAAAAGCGCATGGTTATTGATAGAATGAAAAGAGAAGTCATAAGGGGGGAAACATATTGAAAAAATTAGCTGGAGTGATTACGGCCTGTTTGCTTTTTTTTATTTTGACAGCATGCGGGGCGCAAGAAGATAGTGGACAAGAAGATAACAGCACTGCGGAATCAAGTGAAACCGTTGTCATTAAAGCGATGAACTGGCAATTTGATAAAGAAGAATATGAGGCTGGCGCTGGCGACGTGACGGTGGAACTTAAAAATGAAGAGGGCAACCACGGCATCGTTATTGTCGGCGCTGATAACGGCTCAGATCTTGTCATTAGCGGTTCGGGCTCAAAAACCGTCACACTTGAACCAGGGGAGTATGAAATTCAATGCAACATTCCATGCGGTCCTGGCCACGAAGAAATGGTCTCTACTCTGGTTGTTTCCTAATTGCTATGTAGCTCCCCATTACTGGGGAGTTTTTTTACTTATTTTGGAACGGACGTCTTGCTGCATTGCCTAAATCGCGCATCATGTCTGTAAACGTGTCTTGGACATCATCAAAAGCAGCGCCTGAGCGTAGCCTGTCGTCCATTCGTTGCATATTCGTAAAAATGTCGTTGTCTGTACTCACAACAACATTTTTGCCTTCGCCGGCCAATTTGCGGACACGGTTTTCGACACGCTGTTTCACATCGTCTGCTTTTTCGTCTTGCTCATAGCCTACAACAACGTCGTCGCGATTGACAATAACGCGCGCTTCCCGAACACCGTCAATTTTTTCAACTTCTTCGCGGATTTGTTCTGCCCGGTCGCCGTCATAATTGCGATGGTAACGAACTTCTTCTGTTTCCATCCCCTGCCGCATATTTCCGTCTTGGTTCGTAGAACGCTGTCCATTCATGCCGCGGTTTCCATCTTGGTTCGTCGTAGCCCGTTGGAAATTCATGCCGCGGTTGCCGTAGTCTGCTCTTCGGTTAAGAAAACCATTTTCATCAACCATTCCTGGACGGTTGTTCCCAGTTATACCACGAACGTAGCCATTGCGTCCTTGATTATACTGGTTATTATACTGATTAGTCCGGTTCATGCGTTGGTTTTTATTTGAAAAGCGATTGTCGTCAAAGAATGTTTTATCATTCGTGTTGTACGCATTCGGCCCATAATACGGATAGTTGCGGTTGTTGAAGTTGTTGTCCCCATTCATATTGGCTTCTTGATTGCGGTACGTGTTTGGCTGCATTCCGGCGCGGTCGTTGTCTTGTGTTCCGCAGCCTGCAAGCCCTGTAAGAAGCACGCTCGCGCAAATAAACGATAAAGCTGTTTTTTTCAATGGAAATTCCCCCTTTCGGTCTTAGTATGTACCAAAAAGGGGGAACTACGCTGTTAGATTATGGCTGGCAAAAAGCCGTTAATCTTGTTGGTCTTCTTCTTCGTATGCGTTTACTTGTTCCTCCGGCTCGTATTCCTGCTCTTGCGAATACGGGCTTTGTGGATGTGCCCATTGCTGTGGCTGGGCTGCATAAGGCCCCGTTAAAAAGGTTGGAGCTTGGTTCATGTAATGGGGCTGCTGGTATGTTTGGTCATCTAGCTGGCCGGTAGGCGGCTGCCTATAAGGCCCTGCCTGTTGGTTTAACGGTCCTGGGGCAACAAAAGGTATTTGCGGTGGCGAATAGATGTTTGCTACTGGCATTTGCGGCAAAGCGGCCGGCTGCCACCCTGGGTAGCTCTGGATTGGCGTAGCATCGCCAATTTCTCCTTGATAAGGAGAGTAGCGGTACTGTCCCCAATTAATGTCCATTTGCTGAGAAAATGGTTGCGGCCCGTTGTTTTGTCCCCAGTTCATTTCTACTTGGTGGGCATACGCTTGTTCTTGCTTCAAGCCTTTATTTTCCTGCTGTGGCCAAGGGGTAAAGTTTGTTTTTTGTTGCCCTTGAAAACCTTTGTTTTGATTTTCTTGAGTTGGATAGCTTTGTTGATTCGGTCCCCCGCCTTGCTGAATAAACGGGGCGTTGCTTCCCCAAGGAGACTGCTGACCATAAGAGCCGCTTTTTGAGCTTCCCGCATGTGCTTGTGGCTGTACCCCATTCCATTCGCCAATCTCGTTGTCCTTTTTATCCTGTTGCAACGGCTGTTGTTTGCCCGCAGTTTCTTGCTGCTTAGACCCATGCAACTGAGCTTGGAGCTGTGCATTTTCTCCATACGCTTGTGGTTGGTTTGCTTGTGGCTGATATGTCTGTGGCTGGTACGGCTGCGGTTGGTTTGCTTGTGGCTGGTATGACTGTGACTGATATAACTGCGGTTGGTTTGCTTGTGGCTGGTATGACTGTGACTGATATAACTGCGATTGGTTTGCTTGTGGCTGGTATGACTGTGGCTGATAGGACTGCGGTTGATTTGCTTGTGGCTGGTATGACTGTGGCTGATAGGACTGCGGTTGATTTGCTTGTGGCTGGTATGACTGTGGTTGATTTGCTTGTGGCTCGAATGACTGCGGTTGATTCATTTGCTGGCTGTAAAGTTGTTGGTTTGGTGCGTAAGACTGTTGGTACATATTTGCTTGTGGCGCAAACCCTTGGTATGCATTTTCTTGGCAAGGTGTACAA